>CANOHT010000017.1 GCA_947565865.1 uncultured Clostridia bacterium | reverse complement strand
CTTCAGAAAAAATAAGAAAATTAGTAGTTACAGAAAAAAACGTGCAGATCGCGCTGAAAAAGGCTTGCCATCTGCAGGAAATGATCAATGAATTTTTCGAAATCACGCGGTATAATGCGCAGCAGATTAAGCTGTCGAAAAAGCCTATTGATTTGTACTATATGCTGGTGCAGCTGACGGATGAATTATATCCTGTCCTTTCGCTGCACGGCAACACCATTAAACTGAATGTTGACGAAGAGATGATTCTGTATGCCGATCCCGATAAGCTGGCGCGAGTGTTCAGCAACATTTTGAAAAACGCGGCCTCCTATGGCTATCCTCAAACCGATATTGTGATTTCTGCAAGGGAAACCGAGACACAGCAGATCATATCTTTTAAAAATCAGGGAGATGACATTCCTGCCGACCAACTATCGTCTTTATTTGATAAGTTCTATCGTTTGGATGAGGCCCGCAATTCTGATACGGGCGGCACAGGCCTGGGACTGGCGATTGCAAAGGAGATCATGGCGCTACACGGAGGCAGCGTCTATGCGGAGAGCGAAAATAGCGCTATCACCCTTACCATTATGCTACCAAAGTGTAATTCCTAAGGGAAAAAGCGCCAGAAATTAGGTTTTTCCTAAGAATTCAACAATTGATACTTAAAATTCTACGCAGCCCTGTTTGCTATACTCATTAGCGAGCAGGGTTGCTTTTTATTTTAAAACAGGAGGACGTATGGATAATGAATACACGAAATTTGAAACGAAGGCGCAATATCCGGCGCAGAAGAAACCGTGCAATCAGCCTGATTTTTACATGTATGACCATTTTTCTCGTGATCGTTTTCGCGATGGTGGTGCATGGCATGATAAAAAGGAACGCTTTTTCTCAAGAAAACGCTGCTGCTTATCCAACGACGGAGATTCAGAACAACGCTTTTGCAGCGCCGGACATTGCGTGGCAGACTGCAAACACCGCATTGCCCGAAGCGGCAGTGACGCCCGATGAAACCATCATAAGCGGAACAGTGGAAGCTGTAGGCGTGTATTGGGAGAATGCGCAGGACACATCAGAAGACGAATGGAAGCTACTTCTGGTCAATCGCTGGAATCCGCTGCCGGAGGACTATGAAGTTGTGCTGGTGGATGCGCCGGGCGGCGTTCAGGTGGACAGTCGAATTTACGAACCACTCATCGAAATGCTGGATGCCGCAACGGAAGCAGGCGTGGGGCCCATCGTCGTATCCGGCTATCGAACGCAGGAGAAACAGCAGCAGCTTTATGATGAGAAAATCAGTGAATATGTCGCTGGAGGGTATTCTCGTGAGGACGCGACTGCGCGTGCGCAGCAATGGGTTTCCATACCGGGAACAAGCGAGCACCAAACTGGACTGGCCGTAGACATCAACGGCATGATTTGGGATGTATACCCATGGCTTGCCGAGAACAGCTATCGGTATGGATTCATACTGAGATATCCAGAAGGCAAGACAGATATTACTGGAGCGCAGCACGAACGATGGCATTTCCGTTATGTTGGCATGGAAGCGGCAAGAGAAATCTATGATCGCGGCTTATGCCTGGAGGAGTATGTAAATGAAATGAATCCGTAAGGAGGATGCGCCTTGCCAAGGAAACGACTTACTCAGGTATTCCCGGGCCTGCTGAGCATGCGGAAAAAGCAACGGCTTTTCTGCTTTTATCTCGGCATGCGCATGGATGGCAATCGGTACGCGGAAACAAGGGAGAAAGATACGCTTCCCCATATCGTTTATGCTTCCACATGCCCCATGTACAATCCTGATACGGGCTTTGATATGATCTATCAGGAAAACAAGGTTTTCAATATCAAGCTGGCAGCCCAAGAGCTTTCGCGTGTACTGATTCGTCCGGGAGAGACATTTTCCTTCTGGCATCTTGTTCGCTGGGCGGACAAGCGGGTTCCGTATAAAGACGCGCTCATGGAGTCGGACGGTCGGTTGAAACCGCTGTATGGCGGCGGTCTCTGCCAGCTAAGCAATCTGCTCTTTTGGCTATTTTTACACACCCATTTAACCATCCTTGAGCGGCATGGTCATGCGCAAAAGGGCTTTCCTGAACCACAGAGCGATGCGCCGATGGGTGTTGACGCCACCGTATATGAGGGATGGCTGGACTTAAAAGCCCGCAATGACACTGCGTATACGTTTCAATTGGACTTTTCGTTCAGTGAAACCGAGGTTACAGGCAGTATTCGCTGTCGTGACAAGCTTCCAACGGCGATTGCCGTCAGCAATGAAAACCTCGTTTACCGTCGCGAACAAGGCGGAGTATTTGAAGAGGTGGATGTGGTGCAAACGTTTCTGGATCAGAGCGGGAAAGCCCCCTTGAATAAACGAACACTCTACCGCAATCGATGCCGAATCAACTATCCGATTCCTGAGGATTGGATCGTCACAGAACAGGAGGACTCCCATGGGTAAAAGAAAACGTATCGCCATCCTTTTCGGCGGCTGTTCGCCTGAATACGGCGTTTCTCTGCAATCGGCAGCCTCTGTCCTGGAGCACATCGACCAGGTGAAATATGAAACAATGAAGATCGGTATTTCGCGAGGAGGAGACTGGTATCTCTACGAGGGTACGCTGCAGGATATCCAAGAGGATCAATGGTTGAACAAGGCCTACTGTACGCCCATAGCATTTTTGCCGAACCGAGGCCGTGCATCACTTCTCCTGCTTCGTGACGACGGTCTGTGTGAGCTTTCCGTTGACGCGGTATTTCCGATCCTTCATGGCGCCAACGGCGAAGATGGAACGGTACAGGGAATGTTCGAACTGGCCGGTATTCCGATCGTTGGCTGCGGGGTGCTGTCCTCTGCGCTTTGTATGGATAAGGTTCGAGCGCACAGGCTGGTTAAAGCAGCAGGTATCCGCACGCCGTGCTCTCTCGTTTATGAGAAACCGTACTTGGAAGCAGACATTTTGGATGAAGCAGCCGCATTGGGGTATCCATTATTTGTAAAGCCGGTCAGAGCCGGTTCATCCTTGGGAATCACGCGAGTGGCCCAGAGCAGGGAGCTCATACCGGCCATGGAACGTGCATTCATGTTCGACAACACGGTTGTGCTGGAGGAAGCAATCTCCGGCATTGAAGTGGGCTGCGCAGTGCTTGGCAACGATGTGCTGACGACTGGCGAGGTAGATGAGATCGAGCTGACAGAGGGATTTTTCGATTTCGAGGAAAAATATACGCTCAAATCATCAGCCATTCATGTGCCCGCGCGAATACCTCCAGACGATAGGTCTCGGATCAAGGATACCGCGATGCGGATTTACCGTGAGCTGGATTGCAGGGGCTTGGCGCGAGTTGACCTGTTCTATACGCCTGATAAGGAAATTGTGTTTAATGAAGTCAACACCCTTCCCGGCTTCACCTCGCATAGTCGCTATCCCAGCATGATGCGCACGGCAGGATGGGATATGAGTGAACTCATTACTAAAATTATTGAGCTTGCTTTAAGCACTCATCGGAAAGGATGAGAAGGGGTCAACATGATACAATGGCGTCAAGAAATCGTGAATTATTCACGAGGTGATAATCTTGCACTTTTCTGGAAGCTGTTTACATGGCGAAGCCGTACAAGGCAAAAATGGATACGCAACATTCAAACATTACTTATCAGCCGTATTGCGCACAGGCATGGAGGATATATCGGTATAGAAACGGTATTTCATGGACGCCCAAGATTACCGCATGGGTTACATGGCGTTTTTATTTCACGATTCGCACGCATCGGGTGCGACTGCTGCATTTATCAGAACGTCACGATCGGCGAAATTGGACGTTTCGCCCCACAGATCGGTGATCGATGTTTGATAGGAGCCGGCGCAATTCTGGTAGGCGATATTAGAGTTGGCAATGATGTGAAAATCGGCGCAGGAGCAATTATCCGTTCCGATGTGCCAGACGGAAGTATCATCATTCCTGCTGCCGGAATAACGATAGAAAAGAGATGAGACGCATTGCGGAATACGCGAGAACGCCCCTGCGTTACAGGGCGCGCATGGATCGAGCTGAACATGGATAACTTGCGCAAGAATATCGCCGCCCTGCAGAACGCAGCCCCGAAGCAATGCCGACTCATGCCCGTAGTGAAAGCAAATGCGTATGGTCATGGCGCGGTATTGATTGCGAAGGAGCTGAACAGACTGGGTATTACGTCATTTTGTGTGGCTACAGCAGATGAAGGAAAGGAATTGCGTCAAGGCGGTATAAAAGGCGAAATTTTGGTTTTGGGCTATACGCCCCCACAGCAATTCTTCATGCTGCCCAAATACCGCCTTACGCAGGCAGTTATTGATTTATCCTATGCACGGCGGCTGAATAGCAATGGAAAGAAAGTCAGAGTCCACTTAAAGATTGATACAGGGATGCGAAGATTGGGCATACATGCTGAAAAGATCGATGAGATCTGTGCTGTTTTCAAATGTAGCAATCTCATCATCGACGGCATTTTTACGCATTTGTGCTGCGCGGACTCAAAAACGGCGGCTGACGTAAAGTTTACCGCAGCGCAGGCAGAGGCATTCTATAGTGCGGTCGCCGAATTAAACGCACGCGGCTATTCCTGCGGCAAAAAACATATATTGGCAAGTTGCGGCCTTGTGAACTGCCCCGATTTTTCAGGAGATCTCATGCGTATCGGCATTGCGCTCTATGGCGTTTTGAGCAGTCGTGCCAATTTGGAAAGCTGTCCATTTACGCTGCATCCGGTTTTGTCTGTAAAGGCTCGCGTTGTGCTTACAAAGGATCTACATGCGGGCGAAGCCGCCGGGTATGGATTACAGTATAAGGCTGCAAGCAGTCGGAAAATCGCCGTTTTGTCCATCGGTTATGCGGATGGTATACCGCGTGCTTTATCCTGCGGGCACGGCTATGTCTTGATCAATGGCAGTAAGGCGGAGATCGTTGGACGGATCTGTATGGATCAGATGCTGGTGGATATTACAGAAATACCGGGCGTGAAAAGCGGGGATATTGCCGTGCTTATTGGACAGTCCGGGGAATGTGAAATAACCGCTTATGACCTTGCGGAACAATGCAATACCATTACGAATGAATTGTTGAGCCGTTTAGGTAGTCGCCTCATCAGAAAGCGTGTTTATTAAGCGTTGGGGCTATCGGCTTCGCGATAACATTATCCATGGCTGTTTCCTTGTTATGTACATTGATGGTAATTGCATTTATATCATGATATCTGACTCAACAAAGGAGAGTAGCGGGAAGCCCCCGTTCATGTGACAGCCGAAATGGAAGGGATTCCAGCATTCGGCAAGTGCATGTCAGGCAGCCGCTCCCACGCTGCATCGACGGCGCGGACTGCCAACGGCCCGATCTCATTCCGAGGCCTGCGCCGCGGCGAATCATCGTCTTGACACAGCGGAGGAGAGCGGATTCAAGGGCAAAAATAAACCAGACGTGCGCATGATGAACAGCTCACGTCTGGTTTGATTTTGTGCTTTGGAAGTCTTTCTGCCACAGCCTCACTGGCCGAGCGTCTTCCCCGTCCGGCAGGCGAGTCCGCAGAAAATATCGCGGAAGAGGCAAGTTTCCCCTTCCGCGAAGCGCCTTACGGCAGCTTGACGATATACGCCGCGCCGATCTGGGCGGGCAGGGACATGGTCATGGCGCCGCTGAAGTACACCCGCAGTCGCGTGCCGTCGGCAACATCGGCCATCAGGGCTTCCGTGGCGTTGACGATGATCAGCTCGCCGTCATCCCGGGTGAGGGAGAAGCTGTCCTTCTGAACATCGCTCACCACGCCGTCAAAGGCGGTGGCGCGAACGGTCTGGGCATAGATCTGGCCGGGCAGGGAGCGGGTCATGATGCCGTCATAGATGACATAGACATAATCGCCCACGGCAAGGCCGTCCTGACCGGGAATGCTGATTTCCATCAGGGTGTCGCCGTCCAGGTTCGCCTGCACCTGCTGACCGTCGTCGGTGGTAATGAGCAGAGCGTCCTCGGTGAGCAGGGTGACAACGCCGCTGATGTCCACAAGGTCTGCCGTGGGCGCTTCGGCGTCAGAGGGGAGGGCCCCGGCGCCGGTCAGCGCGAAGGCGGCGGTGAGCAGTAAGGCAAAAATCTTGTTCATGGTGGTACCTCCTGTGTGTTGGTTTCATCCTATCAGACGATGAACGGCGCGAAATGTTCCCGCCATTGAAAAAATATTTTTTCTTCATCATAAGCTATCGTGCCGCCTGGTGACGCGAAGGGGGAGGGGGCTGCCGGCTTTGGCGACATTTGGAGCGGCTTCCAAGCATTGCTGGGGAGAAAAAATGTATCAATTAAGCATAATGGGATGACAAAATCATCTATTTCAGCTATAATAATCGTTGTGAAGATGCTGCTGCGCAAGGCTCGGCATCAATTCCAAGAGGAGGATGAACCTATGAGAAAAATAACCGCTTTGCTTCTAACGCTCCTGATGCTGGCGCTGCCGGTCATGAGCCTGGCGGCGACCAACGTGACGGTGACGCTTTCGCCCTCGGAGGCGCTGGCGTCGCTGCTGGGCGACGAGGTCGGGAGCATCTACCGTGATATGGTCAACGCCCTGGGCGTTACGGGTTACAAAGACGCGGAAGGCCGTCAGGGCGGCGTGGCGCTGCTGCTGAACGGCACGGAGGCGGCGTCCTTTGATGCCGCGGCCAAGGATGATACCCTTTATTTGAAGAGCAATTTCCTGGGCGACAAGGTGCTGGCGGTGAGCGCGGAGGAATGGGAGCCCCTGCTGGGTCGGCTCATCGACCTGCTCGCGACGGCTGGCGGCCTGGCGGAGGAAGACGTTCAGCAGATGAAGGCCGAGCTGGCGGCTGCCATGGCCGGCGGCCTGAGCCGGAGCGTCGCGCCGGAACTGACGGAGGCCGACATCCTGGCCCTGGACTGGACGCCTGTAATTGAGGCGGCCATGCCTGCCGCGGAGAAGGCCGAGGTGGCGGAGGTCAAGGAGCAGCCCGAGGGCTGCGACGCCGCCAGCCAGGTGATGACCATGGTGCTGACCAGCGAGGACATTGCCGCGGTGTACCAGGCGATGGCCCAGGTCATGCGCTCCAGCGACGCGGTTATGGCCTATCTGGATACGACGCTGGCCGGCGCGGGCATGAGCGGCGCGCAGCTGCTTGACGCCATGGTGGAGGATGTGAAGACCGCCACCGTCAACATGAAGGATGCCACCGTGACCGTTTATTTGAACGACGCGGGCGACGTGGTATGCGCCGATATGCCCGTGGAGATTGCCGACGAGGATGAGACGGTGAAGGTTGCCGCCAGCTACAAGCGGCTGACCGACGAGAACGGCGTCAACCATCAGTTCTCCATGCCTATGACTGTTGACGGCGAGCAGCTGCTGGCCTTTGACCTGGCTGTGCTGGACGCGGGCGACGCTGGTATGATTACCCTGAACGCCAACCTGGCGGACGCGATGGAGCTGACGGCTGGCGGCGTCTTTGATAATGAGAACGTGGACATCACCGTGACCATGGCGGCGGATGATATGAATGTTGAGGTAAAGGTCGTCGGGTCGAAGGAGGCCACCGATTTCAGCCTGACCATGGATGCGGACGGTACGGTGATCGCCCTGTCCATTGCCAACGCGACCACGGTGAATGAGCAGGAGACCGTGCGCACCGGTACGGTGAACCTGGGCGTGACGGAGCAGGGCGCCACCGTGGGGCTGCTGGGCAGCTACGCCGCGTCCTCCGCCACGGACGGCTCTGCCGACAAGGTGGTGTGCGAGCTTGGCGTGGATATGATGGGCAACCAGCTGCCGCTGGTGACGGTGATGGTGGACGTCGACCGCACGGCGGAAGCCAAGGCCTCCATCGTGACCGAGGACGCCATCCATCTCGCCCAGCTGTCCGACGAGGAGCTGAACGCCCTGGGCGCGGAGATCGCTCAGACGGCCATGAACCAGGCGATTGCCCTGGTGCAGAGCCTCCCCGAGAGCGTTTTGAGCCTGATGATGGCGCAGTAAGCAAAACTGGGCCAAGGGAAATGTCTTTAGACCACAAGCGAAGGGCGCGCGGTTTGAAACCGCGCGCCCTTTGTGCAGGGTGCTGCATGCCGCTTTTCCAAGGATGAGCGCGTTCTCTCGGGCCGAACGGCCTTGGCCGCGCAGGGAAGCTTTTCTGACGAAGCGCGCGGAAAGCGCCATACAGAGGCTCTCCGCGCTGTAACATCCTGAAGGGGTACGCCTCATTTCCATCACAAGTCAGCGGTACCCCGGCGCCGTTCGAGGCTCTTTTGACAGGCTGCGGGGCGCGTGGTTCCATGCCGCGCGCCCTTGTTTTTACGCCTTCAGCAAGAAGGGCCTTCCCGAAGCCACGGCAGGCAGCGCCTCACATGTCCTCCAATTCCATTTGCCGCAGCACATGGAGCATGGATTCCAGTGCCTCGCGGACGGAGGCCTTGCGGTTGACGCAGGCCCGCCAGGCTGTGTCAACGGCGTCGTAGAGGGCGCTTTCGTCCTCAAAGATCATCAGCGGCAGCGCCGCCTCATAGTGCTCAACCGCCTCTGGGGTGGTCTGCCAGACAAAGGGCTCAAGGCTGTCGATCTGCCGCTGCAGCGCGTCCAGCTCCTCCTGAAGGGTGTCGGCGTATTCGGGCAGCCCCTCATAGCGGCGGCGAGCGATGTTCATCTTGCCTTCCAGCTGCAACAGATGAATCCGGCATACCTCGCTGGGCTGCTGTTCAAAGCCCCGGAAGAACGCGGCGGTGCGGATATTGCCCTGCTGTGGAAAATTGGCCTGCTTGCACTGCTGATATTCGGCCAGATAGGCCATGGCCTCCGCCTTGCGCTGGCTGTAGGGGTTGATGACGAACACCGTGGCGGCGGCGGGCAGCAGCGGCTCGCTCTCCTTGGTGAGGGTGAGGCGCAGGGGAATGTAATCCAGCAGGCAGTACCCGGCCCTGCCGTTGTCGAAGGCCTGGAAGCCGGGCGCCAGCGAAGTCGTGTCCGCCAGCAGGTATTCCGGCTCGGGGTTGAGCACCAGCTGGTTGCCGATGGAGCTTGTGCCGTAGGGATTGTAGCGGCGCTCATGGGTCGGGATGGCGCTGAGCATGCTGTCCGCCCTTTCCATCCGGGCGATCAGCTCCTCGGAGAAGGCCATGGCTTCCTGCGGCTGGCGCTGGTACAGCGCGGCGAAGCTGCCCAGGATTTCGCCTAACAGCATGGTGCGCAGATCGCCGCTGTATCGGAAATGAATCAGATGCAGGCCGTGGGCATCGCCTTCCTGCATATAGCGATCGAGTGCCCCCAGCAGCTGGTCATAGGTCATCACGCCGTTGTTCAGCTCAATGCCCAGCAGGGAAGCGGCATGTCGGCTGATGCCCAGACCGCTCTGGCGGATCTCCTTAGGAAACGCTGCCAGCTGGCCCTGGCTGTCCAGCAGATAGGGCTTCCAGCCATCATACAGGGCGTCACGGAAGCGAGACAGCGCCTCGCTGTCCAGGGGCGTGTAGAAGCCTCGGGCCATCAGCCGGGTGAAGGCGGGGCCCAGGGGCAGCTCATAGATGTCAACGGAGGGATCGCGGTTAATCATGTCCTGGCTGAAGCGCTGGGCGATGTCGCCATAGGAGACGGTGTGCCGGATGTGGCGCTCAGGGTGAAGGGCTTTGACGCTTTTCTGATAGCTGTCTTCATCGCTGCCCAGGATGGTCAGATCGGGGATCAGCGGCGCGGTATCGTTCAGGTCGCGGACATATACGCCGAGGTCGGCCAGCGCCAGCGCCCGGCCCGGGGCAAGGGCCAGGCGGAAGCCGCTGTAGCTTTCCAGCGCAATGGGGTAAACCAGCTTCCAGGCGCCGCCGTCCACGGAGGCGATCACGCCGTCAGCCGTGGGCAGATAGGCCGTTCGGGTGGTGGGGTCATAGCCGATGGCGCTGTAACGGGAGAAGGCGAAGGGCAGCTTTTCATAGGCGGTGGTGATCTCCCCTGTGGCCAAATGGTAGAAAACCAGCGCGTACTCCTGCTGGGCTTTGATCTCCTGGGTACAGAACAGCTGGCCGGACGGCCCGGGGGCAATGGAAACAATGCCGTCGCAAAGCAGCTGACAGCTGCCGTCCAGCATGGAGAAGGCATACAGCCGGGACACGTCGCGCTGGCCTTCCTCTGTGGAAATGGGGTGCTCCAGGGCCAGGTAAAGGGTGTCGCCATCCAGCACGGCGCCGAGACAACGGCAGCTATCCTGATTGATGTCGTGAATGATTCCGCTCCAATCCAGGGCGACGGTTTATGTGGCCTCACAGGTGTCGCCCCGGGGATGAAGCGCGTACAGCGCGCCGCTGCCGGCAGCGCTAAGGCCATACAGCCGTTCACCGTCTGAAAGAAGCGTCTGGATACCTTCGAAGGTTTCCTTGACATATTCAGGAGAGCTGCCGCGAGGGTCCACCGAAGGCATGGGCAGATGGCGGTCGTACACGATTTCCAGCTGCTGATACTGTTCGCCCTGGATAGCGTAGAACAGACTCTGACCAGACAGCCCGTAAAGCGCTCCCTGAACCCAGGCCATGGACTGGATGACCTCGCGAAAACCGGTGCTGCTCTGAATGACAGGCAGATTGACGGGGGCCGCGAGGCCCGTTTGGGTAAGGAGAAAGGCGGCGCACAGAAGCAGAACGAACAGGCGTTTTTTCATGGGGGGCTCCTTGATGGTTATTGGTGCAATTTCCAAATGAATTATTGATTCATAATCGTTTTTGTGGCATATATTTCGCAGTTAGGTTCTGAATGATATGTCTATGCCAGGTTCTTACTTTTTCAAAGAATCCATCGTGGCATACGCTACAATGATAGTTAACATCCGTTTCATAAAAGAATACTTTGCATCCTCGTGTTACCGGGCAGTTCTGAACGCCGGCGCCGCGCGCAGCACCACCAGCGAGATAATGTTTAACAGGATTGGGACGAGTGGAACAGGCCGCATTAGCGCAGAGCATTTCTATGGCGAATGCAACACCATAAAAGCTAACCAGGAAGGAGATGGCCAAGATAAAAGCCATGAACCTCTTGGAACGAGTAGTTCATTTTTCTTTAACGATTCAATACGCCGATCAGGCATCGGACAAGGGTATCACATCCTTGCTATTGATTTCATGTCATCGGTCGCACGGTTATTCCAAAAGGATATAAACTGAGAGCCTTCTATAAGAACGGTGTCCCTGCCAACATCATAAGGTATTTCCATTTGATTGTCAAGGAAATTTCTGTAAACAATTCATTGGGATGAAGCCTGACGACCTTTTTTCCGCCAAACCTTCACATTTCCCCCGCGATGTGCTATAATCAAAATAGCACCCATTTTCAAGCGGTGCAAGAGATAAGGAGTGATTTTTGTGTCTGCCGACCCATGGGGTGGCCCGCTACTGCTTCAGCTGGTACTGATCCTCATCAACGGATGGTTTGCCGCCACGGAGGTGGCCGTCCTATCCCTCAATGACGCGAAGCTCCACCACGACGCCGAGGAGGGCGACAAGGTGGCGGCGCAGCTGCTCAGGCTGTCCGAAACGCCCAACAAGTTCCTGTCCACCATCCAGGTGTGCATCACCCTGGCAGGCTTCCTGGGCAGCGCCTTCGCGGCGGATCGGTTCGCGTCCAGGCTGGCGGGAGCCTTCATCGCCGCGGGAGTCGCCATTGATCCCGGCGTGCTCAACAGCATCTGCGTGGTGCTGATTACCCTCATCCTGTCCTACTTCACCCTGGTGCTGGGCGAGCTGGTGCCCAAGCGCATCGCCATGCAGCAGCCCGAGCGGATGGCCCGGATGGCCTGCCGGGTGCTGATGGTCTGCTCCACGCTGTTCAAGCCGGTGGTGTGGCTGCTGTCGGTGTCCACCAACGGCATTCTGCGGCTGATCGGCATTGACCCCCACGCCGAAACGGAGGAGGTCACCGAGGAAGAAATCCGCATGATGGTGGACATGGGCGGCGAGACAGGGGCCATTGAGGAAGCCGAGAAGGAAATGATTGAGAACATCTTCGAGTTCAACAATCGCTCGGCGGAGGACGTGATGACGCACCGCACCAGCGTGACCAGCTTGCAGGTGGATGCCGACAAGGAGACGGTGATCCAGGCCATCCGCGAAACGGGCCTGAGCCGCTTCCCGGTCTACGATAAGGACATGGATGACATCATCGGCACCCTGAACGCGCGCTCCTTCCTGCTCAACGAGCAGTCCGACGCTCCCAAAACCATGCGGGAGCTGCTGCGGGACGCTTATTTCGTACCCGAGACCGTTCAGGCGGACGCCTTGTTCCGGGATATGCAGCTGAAGAAGATTCACATGGCCATCGTGGTGGACGAATACGGCGGCATGAGCGGCATTGTGACCATGGAGGATCTGCTGGAAGAGATCGTCGGCAACATCTACGATGAGTATGACCCCCAGGCGGAGGCGGACATCACGCGGGTGGACAGCGATACCTGGCGGATTTCCGGCGCGGCGGCACTGGAGGATGTGGCGGAAGCCCTGGACATCGAGCTGCCGCTGGATGAGGAATACGACACCCTGGGCGGGCTGGTGTTCAGCCAGTTCACCCTCATTCCCCAGGACGGCAGCACCCCGGAGGTAGAGGTGGCCGGACTCCATGTGCAGGTGGAACGGATTGTGGATCACCGCGTGGAGCTGGCGCTGGTCAGCAAGATTCCCGAAAAGGCTGACGAGCCTGAGGAAGATGACGGCGAGCACCCGGAGGAATGAGCGGCGCCCTGCTTGATCTTCAGGTGAGGGCCATACAAACGAACCAAAACGGAATCAAACAGCGCATGGCGCGGAGAAAAGCGATCTCCCCGCCATGCGCTGTTTTGCATTGTAAGTACATCAGCCTATGAATCCATTGAACATTGGAAATTGATTGCATTCATTGCATCCTGATTTCGTCCAAACCGGATTTTCCCACCAAACCGCCGTGCTCCATGGCGGTCGGCTTCGCTTTTTGATGCGGATAGCGTCATTAGCATTTTTGACGGGCGACAATGCGGTCTTGCGGCGATTGACCATAAGGAAGCTTGTATGAAGACCTCTTTTTGTTTTTCAGGATAAGGTGGTATTTGACCCCGACGGAAAGCGCCGCAAACAAAAAACCGACCGAAGTCGGTTCTTTAAAAGGCATAAGTTGTTAGCAAAACAAATCGACAATCAGTCCGCGTACTGCACGATGGCGCCCAGCAGGCCGGGGCCGGTGTGGATGGCCAGGGCGGGGCTCACCGGGCTGATGAAGGAGGATACCACGTCCAGCTTTTCCAGGAAGCGCTCCCGCAGCTTGACCGCTTCATCGTAGGCCGCGCCATGGACGATGGCGATGCGTACCTTCCGCCCCTCAAAGCGCCGGACGAATTCCTCCGTCATGGCGTTGAGGGCGTTGGAGACCCCCCGGGCCTTCACCAGGGTGTTGTAGACGCCGTCGCTGTTGACATAGATCACAGGCTTGATCTGCAGCAGGGAGCCCACCACGCCTTCCACCAGGCCGATGCGCCCGCCCTTGCGCAGAAATTCCAGTGTGCGGATGACAAAGGCGCCCAGCTGCGTTTTGCGCAGACGCTCCACCCGGGCAATGACATCCTCCACGGGGCTGCCGGCCTCCAGGGCCTCGGCGGCCTCCAGCACCAAAAGGCCCAGCCCGCAGGAGAGGGTCTTGGTGTCCACCACGTCAATCCGCATGGGGGCGCAGTCCTCCGCCATCAGCCGAACCATGTTGTAGGTGCCGGACAGGCTGGCGCTGAGGGTCAGGTGCAGGATGCGGGTGCAGCCCTCCTCCCGCAGGCCGCGGTACAGGGCGGCAACATCCTCCGGCAGGGGCAGGGAGGTCTTGGGCAGCTCCTTTTTCAGCAGCTCGTAAAGCTCCTCCTGGCCGATTTCCAGCCTGTCCCGGAATTCGCCCTGGCTGGTGGCAACGCGCAGGGACACCGTGCGGATGTCATATTGCCGCAGCTGCTCCTCGCTGAGGTCGCAGGAGGTATCCGTCACCAGCGCCACCCGGTCTTCGCCAATATGGAACATCGTCATCTTTCCTTTCACAGGGGTGCGGACACCCTTCTTTTATCTATTATATCACGGGGGCAGGGCAAGTCAAGCGCGGGAGGCGGAAAGCGCGGGAAAATTTGCGTTTTTTGCCTGGGAGGGACGTTTTGGATGTAAATCTTGCCCGGAAACGTTGACAAGCGCGGACGGTTGATTTACCATATACATGATATGCGTAAAAATGGCAAAGCTCGGGCTTTGGGCCCGACAGACGCGGAGGACGCTTATGAGCAAGCTGAAGAAAATCATCCTGGCCTGGGCGCTTGTAACGGCGCTGGCGCTGGCTGCGGTCTGCGGGGCCGTGGCGGAGGGAACCACGCTCTCCATCACCCTGGCGGGGCTGACGGCGGTTCCCGGGGGCGCGTGGCAGTCCGTGGCGCTGACGGGCAGCTTTATCGTCCAGCAGGACGGGCGTGAGGTAGGCGTCCTGGAGGCGGGCGGCGGCGCGTCGCTGTCCCTGCCCGGCAGCGGCAACGTGACGCTTGTGCCCGTGGCGGACAGTATGCCCCAGGGCTATCTGATTCAAACGGCCGGTTACAGCGTTTCCATCACCCAGGGCCGGGCCAACAACGCCCCCGTGATGCTGTATGCCGACGCGGGCCTTTTCACCCTGCAGACGGCGGGCGTGTGCGAGTTTGTCATGACCACCCCCGACGGGGAAGAAGTCGCCTTTGTCACGGACGAGACGGGGGCCTACGCCTCCGATGCGACGCCGAGCGGCGCGTACCTGATCCGTCAGGTCGGCGCGCCGCAGGGCGCAAAGCTCTGGCCGGACTTCGTGCTGACCATCGAGGCCTATCGCGGCCGGCCGGAGCAGATTGTGGCGGTGGACGAGGCCTATGCCTTGGCGGCGCAGCCCACGGCGTCCCCCGAGCCTGCCGCTCCGGCGTCCACGGCGACCATCGCGCCGACGTCCGCGCCCTCCGATGAACCGACGGCGGCCGCCGCGGAGATGTCGCCCAAGGGCGGCGTGGCGCTGTCCGCCAACGGCGCGGTGCCCTATGCCGTCTCTCGGGACGGCGTGACGCTGGCGCGGGGCGAGATCCCTGCGGACGGCAGCCTTGAAAGGATAGAGCTGGAGCCCGGCGATTATGTGATGACGGCGGAAATCCCGGCTGGCTGGGCGCTCCTGAGCCTCAATGACAGCGCCGCGGCGATGAAGGGCCAGGTGACGTGGGTAGCCAGCGTTGAGGAGGGGAGGGATCAGCACTTTGCCCTCACCCTGGCGCGGCTGGGAAGCCTGTCGGGCGAGACAATGAGGCTGACCGGCGCGTCGCTGACGGCGGAGGGGCCCTCCGGCATGGCGACGGCTTCGGCGGACGGCGCCTACCGCCTGGATGCGCTGCTGCCCGGCAGCTATCGCGTGAGCGTCCGCCTGCCCAAGGGAGAGTATGTGGGCGAGGGCTGGCAGTTCGA
The DNA here is from genome assembly GCA_947565865.1 of uncultured Clostridia bacterium. GTDB lineage: Bacteria > Bacillota > Clostridia > Christensenellales > Aristaeellaceae > UBA11524. The sequence goes on along the minus strand of CANOHT010000017.1, from coordinate 47,549 downwards.
GGCGGACGACGAGGGCGTGACCGCTTCCCTGGAGGCGCTGGTGGAGGAAGGTGAGACGGCGGTGCTGCCCGCCATCAGCCCCGCCCCCATGGCCAGCGTGAGCGGCGAGGCCGTGGATGACGCGGGCCGTGCCCTGGCAGGGGCGGTGGCGCTTCTGACGGATGCCCAAGGGCAGGAGCGGCGGTTTGCCGTGGGCGAGGACGGACAATGGCGCTTCGGGGAGCTTGCGGCGGGCCTGTACACGCTGCGCCTGCAGACCGCGACAGGCATGATGGCCCCCGACCAGAGCATCGAGCTGCGCGCCGGAGAGGAGGTCTCGGGCCTCCGCGTGACGGCGGCCCAGCCTGGCAGCATCCGCGTCAACGCCTTCCTGGACAGCAACAACAATGGCCGTCAGGGCGAATATGAGCGTCCTGTGGCGAATATCACGGTCAGCGCCATTCCCGTAGGGAGCGCTGATGGTCGGGCGGCGGCCAGCGCCGTCACGGGCAAAAACGGACAGGCTGTGCTGGAGGGCCTGGCTCCGGGTCAGTACAGCCTGCGGGTGTCGCTGCCCACGGGCTATGGCTATGCCGCCTTTGGCGAGGCCGGGCGTCTGAACGCCAGCATGCTGCGGGAGAGCGCGGAGCCCGTTCAGGACAGCGAGCCCATCGAGATTGTTTCCGGCATGGAGGCGCAGGCCGGGGTTGGCGTCGCCAGCATGGCCGTGGTGAGCGGCTATGTCTGGCTGGATGTGAACGGCGACGGCGTGCGGCAGGATGACGAGCCCGGCCAGGCCGGCGTGGTCATCGACCTGGTGGTGCGCGGCGGCGATACCCGCTATTCCCTGGTGACGGGGGAGGACGGCCGTTATATCTTCGGCGCGGTGGAAGCGGGGGAATACAACATCCGCGCTACGGCTCCGGAGGGCTTGGCCTTCACCCGGTACGCCAAGAAGGGCGGGGATAAGCGCTCCATCATCACCGCCGAGGGCAGCCGCAAGGGAACCAAGCTGGTGGACATCAAGGCCGGTACGGCGCTTGACGAGCAGAACATCGGCCTGGTGCAGGCGTCCGCGCTGGAGGTGCGCTGCTTCCTGGACGCCAATTACAACGGCCTGTACGATGAGGGCGAGCTGCCTCTGGCCGGGGTGCGGGGCGAGCTGTCCAAGCAGAACGGCACGCTGGTGGCGACCCGGGAATCCGATGAAAACGGTCTGATGCTGTTTGACGGCCTGCGGGCCAACAGCTATTCGTTGCGGGCGGTGCTGCCGGAGGGCGCGGCCTTCACCCTGGTTGCTGACGGCCCGGCGGGCAACCGCTTCAAGCCCCGGGAGGGCCGCAGGGAAAACACCGTGGATCAGATTGAGCTGGGCACGGGCGAGCGCAAGAGTATGGTGGTGGGCGGCCTCCTGCCTGGGACCATCGGCGGCGTGTGCTACCTGGACGATAACTTTTCCGCCTCCAGGGATGATGGCGAGGAGGTGGTTTCCGGCCTGACGGTGATCCTGCGGGATGCCTCGGGCAGCGAAATCGCCCGCTGCCGCACCAATGCCAAGGGCGCGTACAGCTTCACGAACGTCGCGCCCGGCAGCTATGCCGTCGCGCTGAACGCCAAGCGCGGGTATGCCTTCACCAAGTTAGGGGAGGGCAACGCGGCTGTGAACATGGGCGAGGGCGCGGGTGAGACGGCGGTCTTCGAGCTGGCCCTAGGCGAGAGCCGGGAAGACCTGGACATCGGCATGATCCGTCCCGGCGTGGTTCAGGGACGCGTGTTTGCCGACCGCAACGATAATGGCCTGATGGACGAGGGCGAGGGCGGCTTGGTCGGCACGGTGGTGCGCCTGATGGATGACAGCGGCGAGTGGTTCGCCGCCACGATCGGAGAGGACGGGCTGTTCCGCTTTGACGCGGTGATGCCCGGACGGTACTATCTGCGCTATGAGCTGCCCGAGCGGGGCGTCTTCGCGAGGAAGACCGACGGCGGCAGCGCCATCGCGGGCGAGGACGGGGCCGCCGCCACAGCCTGGTTTGATTTCACGGTGGGCGGGGAGGTGGAGGCCCCCCTGTGCGGCGGGCTGACCTTGGGCAGCGTGTCGGGCCATGCCTTTGAGGATCACAACGGCTCCGGCATTATGGAGGAGGGCGAGGGCCTGCTTGCGGGTCTCACCCTGACCCTGACGCCCAGCCGCGCCGATCTGGAGCCTGTGACCGTGACCACCGGGGCGGACGGCGCCTTCAGCCTGACAGGCCTCCGGCCGGATACCTATGAGCTTCATGTGGCCTGCCCCGACGGCCGTGTGCTGTCCCGCACGGCTCTCGCGACCCTGCCCGTGCGGGCGGGGGAAGCCAGCCAGCGCGTCAGCCTGACCATCGGCATGGGCGATATGTACCAGGAGCAGCAGCTGGGCTGCGTTGTCCCCGCGAGCCTTGCCGGTGTGCTTTGGCTGGATGAAAACAACGACGGTCGCCGCGGCGGAGACGAGCAGACCCCTGCGGGTATGCGGGTAACGGTGATCGACCAGGCCACGGAGGAGATTTTCGCCGTCCTGTCCACCGACAGCCAGGGCGTGTTCGCCGCCGACGGCCTGATTCCGGGCAGCTATACCCTGCGCTATGAGCTGGATGCGCAGACCATCCCGGCCATGACGGGCGACAGCACCTTCCGGCAGGAAGGGAATGCCCTGGTCATGCGGGATGTGCGGGCGGCTGAAGGCAGCGCCGTCGATGGCCTGAGCCTGGGCATCGTGCGCTATACCAGCCTGGGCGGCCAGGTTTGGGTCGACCGCGGCGGCACGGTGCAGCCCCTTCCCGGCGCGGCCATGACGCTGATGGACGCCGGGGGCACGGCGCTTCAGCAGGTGCAGACGGATGAGGCGGGCGGCTACCGCTTCGACGGACTGCTGCCTGGCGACTATGGTATCGCCGTTCTTCTGCCCGAGGGCCAGGTGGTGGTGGAGCCGGGGGACAGCCGCTTGAAAAAGCATACCAGCATCATGACCTGGTGCGCGGGCCGCGGCGGCTCCAGCGATACCGTCACGGTCAGGATGGGCCAGGATCAGCTGTCCCTGGACGTGGGCAGCGTGCTGCCCGGACGGCTGGGCGATCTGGTATGGCTGGATGAGAACGGCAACGGCCTTCAGGAGACGGAGGAGGGCGGCATCCCCGGGGTTCAGCTGGAGCTTTTGCGGGACGGCCAGGTGGTGGCGCAGACCGTCACCGATCAGTACGGCTTCTACCTGTTTGATGAATTGTACCCCGCGGACTACGCGATTCGGGCCACGGCCCCCGAGACGGTCAAGCCCACCCGCCAGCGCGGCGATGTGCCGGGGATCGGCTCCGTGCTGCCGGAGACGGAGGATGTGACCGTAACCTCCGACCCGGTGGGCGTCAGCAGCGACCGCAGCAACTATAATGCCGATCTGGGCTATGTCCTGCGCACACCGGGGGTCTATCCCCAGGGCTATGGTCAGGGCGAAGCCCAGGACTGGACGAAGATTCTGGCCGACTAACGATAGCGCCCGAAGCGGCGCATAGAACAAGCCCCATTCATCCGCTGTGCCGGGTGAATGGGGCTTTTGCCGTACCTATCGGACGAGCTTTTTCTGATGCTGATGGTGGATGCCGATATGTCCGATGCCAAGGAGCAGGGCCGCTGCCAGCATCAGCGCTACCCTGCCGTAGACGCCCAGCAGAAAAAAAGCCAGGACAGGCAGGGTCGCTCCGGCGAGCGGTACGCCGAAGAAGCTGCTGTAAAAGTCCGACAATGTCCGGCTGCTTCGGAAATACCGCACCCACCACATATCGTACAGCGCCATCAGCGCGAAGGCGGCGGCAAGCCACCAGCACCAGGGGCTCCATGGACGGAGGTTGAAATCGGAAAAAATCAGCGCGCAGGCGCAGGTCAGCGCCTCGCCAGTTCGCTCGCACAGCCGCAGTGCCCTGCTTTCTTCCGCCGGGGAGTAGCCTTGCGGCTTGCTCCTTGCCCATAGCAGGTTGGGAACAAACAGCATCACGAGAAAAACAAGACCGACATACGAAAAACCCAGGGTTCCGGCCATCGTTTCAGCTCCTTATCAGGCGGCGCGGCGCTTATGCCTCCACGCGGACATAGCGGCGCTCGACCAGCGCTTCCCCGCCGATCTGGTCTTCCGCCTGCTCCGAGGTGGGCTTGAAGCCCTGGCTGCGGTAGAAGGCGTCTGCCGCAGTGTTGTTCTGAAGGCACCACAGGTAGAAGCGGGTGAAGCCGTCCGCCCGCATCTGGCGCAGAGCCTCCGCCAGCAGCGCGCTGCCAAGCCCCTGACGGGTACAGTCCGGCAGCAGATACAGGGACACCACCTCGCCCCAGCCGGTATAGCGGTCATCCCGGCCCCGGCCATAGATGGCGCAGCCCACGGGATGGCCGTCCCGCCACATCATAAGGCCGGAAAAGCGGCCGCTGTCCAGCCAGGTGCGGACGGAGGGAACCCAATAATCATCCGGCAGCCGTTCCAGATAATCCGGCGGGATGATGCCGCGGTAAGCCTTGCGCCAGCTGGTGGCGTACAGATGGCTGATTAGTCCGGCGTCCGCGCCGGTGGCGTTGCGAAATTCCGTCATCATACTCACCTCACCATGATTATGACGCGGCGGGGCGGCGCTGTCAAGGGAACAGCAGGGGACGAAAATGTAAAATTCGACAGCGTCTCCCAGCTGCCGTCGCGCACGGAAGCTGGCGCGGTACGCCCAGAGCGCCATGCCGAAATCCTGACGGAAGCATATGCTGCGGCGAAAACGGCGGCGCAAGCCCGGCTGAGGGCGGGCAATATCTGTCTGCCGCTGTTCTCCCGGGGTTTTATGAGGGCCGCCGGGAAAGCGGCGATACGGGGCTTGTCATCCTGGGGCGCAGGTATGGTCGGGAGACATCGCCGGCAGGTGAGGGACGGACGGAACAAGGGCATGGCGAGCATTCCCTGGCGAACCGTCGGCATCAGCGGCTTTGCGGGGCCCCGGAGGCCCAGGACTTCCGGGCGCTACTGGCCGGGGGATTTGCCTGGGGCGCCTTCTGCCCGGTGATGCGGCCGCTGTTCCGCGAACTTCCGCAGGATCAGCCTTGCTGGGAAATGGAGGATAAAATTGCTTCGGCCCGGATGTGCTGGCGGCCCCGTGCTGGCCCCTGTTCTCCGGGCGCGGATGGTCTGTGTGCCAAGGGGGTCCAGGTGGCGTCACGCCTTTACCGGCGGCTGGTTTGACGGCGTGCGGCATGTGACGGTTTCCGCGCCCCTGAACGCCATTCCGGCGTTCCTGCGGGAGGGCGCCCGGGGCTGGTAAGCTTTGCCTGAACGCACATGATAAGGAATCAATTGTTATAGAAATTACATCATTTCCTGGTTGCCGTAAAATAGCTATACTGATATACTTGAAAAGAAATTTGGTGTATTTCTTCCCTGTTTTGACATGAGAAAGACGATGAGAAGCGAAAGAGAGCCAAAATATCGGCTGCCGAAGCAGCGGGGTATCGCGAATCAATTGTACGAATGCCGGGAGTGAGGAAACGTGCGGATGAAAAGATGGCTGGTCGGACTGATGGCGCTGATGGCGCTGCTGATGGTCGGAGGCGCGTGGGCTGAGGACGGCGGCAGTCAGCGTGTTCGCTATGTGGAATATTCGGCGCAAAGGCCGGGGACGGCCCGCCCGGACGCGGTGATCCGGGCCATGCCCCAGGGGGAGACGACCCTTGTGGCGGGCCGGGAAGCCTGTGTGGCGCGGGAGGAGGAAAGCATCGTGTATGCCTTCACCTGCGCCCAGGCCGGGCTGTATCAGCTGCGGCTGAGCTATTATCCCGTGGAGGCCCGGGGCCTGAATATCGAGTACGCCCTGCTCATCGACGGGGAATCGCCCTTTACCGAGGCGCGGTACAACACGCTCTACCGCGTCTGGGAGGATGACGCCGCCCCCGGCTCCCTGCGCGACGCCGCCGGAAACGACATCATCCCCGGCCAGCATGAGGCTCCCGCCTGGGTGGAAGCGCTGGTGGAGGATCATACCGGGGCCTATGACGCGCCGTATCTGTTCTATCTGTCCGAGGGCGAGCACACCCTGACGCTGACGGCCCGCCGGGAAACCCTCGCCGTGGCGGAGGCGGCGTTCCTCAACACGCGCGAGCCTGCCGCCTATGCCCAGGTGGTGGAGGCCTACCAGGCCGCGGGCTATCAGGCCGCGCCCTTTGACGTTCTGACCCTGGAGGCGGAGCAGGCCGCCCGGAAGTCCGATACCGTGCTTTACGGCCGCACTGACCGTTCCTCGCCGCTGACCACGCCATACAGCACCATGCAGACGCGGCTGAACACCATCGGCGGGAGCAGCTGGAGCGCCCAGGGCCAGTGGATTGAGTGGGAATTTGACGTTCCGGCCGACGGCCTGTATCGCCTGGCCTTCCGGGGCAGGCAGGATGTGCTCAGCGGCTCGTTCACCACAAGGAAGGTGTATGTAGACGGCGAGCTGCCCTACGCTGAAATGGCGGATGTGCGCGTCAACTACGACATGAACTGGCAGCTGATCCAGCTGCCCTACGACCTTTACCTGACGGCGGGCCGCCACACCCTGCGCATGGAGGCGACCATCGGCAAGCTGTCGGAGATCGTATCCCTGGCGGACGAGGCGGTTTACCAGCTGAACGCGGCCTACCGCAAGGTCGTGATGATGACCGGAACCTCGCCGGATACCTACCGGGACTATCAGCTGGATGTGAACATCCCCGAGGTGTTCGACATCTTTGCCCGGCAGGCCGAGGCGCTGGCCCGCTGCGATGACATGCTGGTGGAGATGACCGGCGGCCGGGGCAGCATGAACGGCATCTTGCAGACCATGAGGCTGCAGCTTGAGGACTTTGTGGAAAAGCCCGAGACCGTTCAGAAGCGGCTGAAGACGTACAAGGACAACGTGGGCTCCCTGGGCGCGTGGCTGGTGCAGATGAAGCAGCTGCCCCTGGAGATTGACAAGATTTATATCCTGGGCGGGGAAGCTCCCGCGCTGCCTCAGGCGGAAGCGGGCCTGGGCGCGCAGCTGGCGCATGAGATGGGGCTGTTCCATTCCTCCTTTGTGGTGGACTACGCCGTGATCGGCGCGCTGGACGACAGCCAGGAGAAGCGCGCGGTGGAGGTGTGGGTCTCCGCGGGCCGGGATCAGGCCAATATCATCAAGCAGCTCATCGACAATTCCTTCACGCCCCAAAGCAACATCACCGTCAACCTCAAGCTGGTGCAGGGGCAGCTGATGAACGCCACCGCCTCCGGCCAGGGCCCCGACGTGGTGCTGCAGCTGGGCAATTCCGAGCCTGTGAACTACGCGGTGCGCAACGCGGCCTACGACCTGACCCAATTCGCGGATTATGAGGCCGTCGCCTCCCGCTTCCGCCCCAGCGCCATGACGCCCTATGAGCTGGAGGGCGGCGTGTACGCCCTGCCGGAAACCCAGACCTTCTCGGTGATGTTCTACCGCACGGATGTGCTGGAGGAGCTGGGGCTGGCCGCGCCGGCCACCTGGGAAGACATGTTCCATGTGGTGGGTCGCCTTCAGCGCAAAAACATGACCGTGGGCATTCAGCCTCCCAACAGCATCGCCGGCAACTACACCGCGCTTTCCTCCATGGCGATGCTCCTGTATCAGCGGGGGGGCGAAATGTATCTGGACGGCAACACCCGCAGCGGCCTGGATTCCCTGGAGGCCAAGGAGGCCTTCTCCATGTGGGTGTCCCTGTACGCCGACTACGAGCTTCCCGTGAAGTACGACGCCCTCACGCGCTTCCGCAGCGGCGAGATGCCCATCGTCATCGAGGACTTTACCTTCTATAATATGCTGCAGGTGGCCGCGCCGGAAATCCGGGGCATGTGGGATTTCGTTCGCGTGCCCGGAACCGTGCGGGAGGATGGCGGGGTGGATCACAGCGTGTCCGGCACGGGCATCTGCTGCATGATGCTCGACGGCGCCGAGGACAAGGACGCGGCCTGGGCGTTCATGAAGTGGTGGACCAGCGCGGAGGTGCAGACCCAGTACGGCAAGGATATTGAGAATCAGCTGGGCGTCTCGGCCCGGTATCCGTCGGCCAACGTCGAGGCCTTCGCCAGCATGCCCTGGTCGGCGGCGGAGCTTGGCGTCCTCAACGCGGAATGGGTCAACGTGCGGGGCGTCCCGGAGGTGCCGGGCGGCTACTTCACCTCCCGCCACCTGAATAACGCCTTCCGCCGCGTCATCAACTATCATGAGGACCCCGGGGAGACGCTGCTGGATTATGTGAAGAACATCAACGATGAGATCACGGCCAAACGTCGGGAGTTTGGATTGGAGGCACGGTAAGATGACGAGGGATACGCTCTGGACAAACATCAGGAAAAACAAGGTATCCTATCTGATGCTGGCGCCTTACATGACGCTGTTTATCCTGTTCACCGTTGCGCCGGTGCTGATTTCCATCGGGCTGAGCTTCACCAGCTTCAACCTGTTTGAGGCGCCCCGCTTCGCCTTCCTGGACAATTACAGAAGCCTGTTCCTGCACGATGACGTTTTCCTGACGGCGCTGCGCAACACCATGGTCATCGCCGTGATTACCGGCCCGGTGAGCTATGCCGCCTGCTTTTTGCTGGCGTGGATGATTACCGACTTCAAGCCCTTCCCCCGGGCGGTGATGACAACGATCTTTTACGCTCCCTCCATTTCCGGCGCGGTGTTCATGATCTGGCAGATCATGTTCTCCTCCGACAGCTACGGCTATATCAATTCGATCCTGACGACCCTGGGCATCATCAACGATCCCATCCTCTGGCTGGAGGACGGGCGCTACATCCTCTCGGTGGTCATCATCGTCTCCCTGTGGCTGAGCCTGGGCACCTCGTTCCTGTCCTTCATCGCGGGCCTTCAAAATGTGGACAGAACCCTCTACGAGGCCGGCAGCGTGGACGGCATCACCAACCGCTGGCAGGAACTGTGGTACATCACCCTGCCCTCCATGCGCCCGCAGCTGATGTTCGGCGCGGTGATGCAGATTACCACGGCCTTTGGCGCGGGCGACGTCAGCGCCAGGCTGGCGGGCCTGCCCTCGGTGGACTATGCCGCCCATACCATTGTCAACCACATCACCGACTACGGCTATACCCGCTTTGAGATGGGCTATGCCTCCGCCGTGGCCGTCATCCTGTTTATCCTGATGGTGGGCAGCAACAAGCTGGTACAGAGGATGCTCAGAAAGGTAGGCAGCTAATGAGACAGAAGACGCACAAGCGCACGTCCGCGCGCATCAACCGCAGCCGGGCGGGCAATATCGTGACGATGTTCTTCCTGCTGGCGCTGGGCGCGTTCATGCTGCTGCCGCTGGTGTTTGTGGTCAGCAACGCCTTCAAGCCCCTGGACGAGCTGTTCATCTACCCGCCCAAGCTGCTGGTGAACAAGCCTACCCTGGATAACTTCCGGGACATGGCCAAGCTGATGAACCAGTCCTGGGTACCCTTCTCCCGCTACCTGTCAATACGGTGTCCCTCACGGCGCTGGGTACGCTGCTGCATCTGATTTTCGCCTCCCTGGCGGCGTATCCCTTGGCGCGGCACCAGTTCCCCGGGCGCAACCTGATCTTCAGCGCCATCGTGCTGTCGCTGATGTTCTCCCCGGCGGTGACGCAGATTCCCAGCTACATCATCATCTCCGACATCGGCCTGCTGGACACCTTCTGGGCAACGCTTCTGCCGGCCATCCAGTATTCCCTGGGGCTGTACCTCATCAAGCAGTTCATGGAGACGCTGCCCAACTCCGTCATCGAGGCGGCGCGGATTGACGGCGCCAGCGAGTGGCGCATCTGGGCGTCCATCGCCATGCCCATGGTGAAGCCCGCCTGGCTGACGCTGATTATCCTGATGATTCAGTCGCTGTGGAACACCATTTCCCCCTACACCTATTCCGAGGAGCTCAAGACCATGCCCCAGGCCTTGAGCCAGATCCTCTCCGGCGGCATTGCCCGCACGGGCGTGTCGGCGGCCGTTTCGCTGATTATGCTGTCCGTGCCGGTGATTACCTTCATTTGCTCCCAGAGCCGGATCATCGAGACCATGAATTCCTCGGGCATGAAGGATTAAGGAGGGAAGGCCCATGCGGAGAATCAAGCGATTCCTGGCGGCGGCTGCCGTCCTGATGCTGCTCACGCCGTCCGCCCGCGCGGTGCAGGAGCACAGCGGCGCCTACGAAACCTACAATTATTCCTATGAGGACAACAGCGAGCTGGCCTCGGCGGCGGCCTATGTTCCGGTGCGGGTGGTTCGGGCGGAAAGCATGGGCCTGACGCCCTTCAAGACCCTGTCCGACCTGTTTGTGGACGCCGGGCACGGTGAAATCTACCTGGCGGACACGGACAACCACCGCATCGTCAAAACCGACATCGGCATGACCCGGGCCCAGGCCTTCACCGAGGCGGGGGGCGTGGCGTTTTCCTCCCCTCAGGGCGTCTATGTGGCGGATGACGCGGTTTATGTGGCGGATACCGGCAACCGCCGGGTGGTCAAGCTGACCCGGGGAGGGGAGACGCTGGCGGTGTGGGGCAAGCCCGACTCGCCCCAGTTCTCCCAGGGGGTGGATTTCAAGCCCCAGAAGGTCGTGGTAACGGAGCAGGGCGAGATCAGCATCGTGTGCGAGGGCATCTATGAGGGCCTGGTGACCATCGACCAGTCGGGGGCCTTCCAGGGCTATTCCGGCACCATCCCGGTGCGGCCCTCCCTGTGGGATCTGTTCTGGCGGATGCTTTCCACCCGGGAGCAGCTCAAGAGCATGTCCTCCTTTCTGCCCGTGACCTATATCAATCTGGATTTGGATGCGGAGGGCTTCATCTACGCCACCTCCCAGGCGGAGCAGAGCGCCATGGCCAACTCGGTGCAGCGCCTGAACCCCGGCGGCAACGACGTGCTGATGAACAATTCCGGCCAGCGTCTGGTGGGCGACCTGGGCAACCTGTTTGTGGGCCGCAGCGTGGGCGCGTCGGTGCTGGGGGATGTGTGCTGCCTTCCCGGCGGGCTGTTTGCCTGCGTGGATCAGCGCCGAAGCAAGATCTATCTGTACGACGACGAGGGCGAGATGCTCTTCGCCTTTGGCGGCGCGGGCAGCCAGAAGGGCAACGTCACCGTGCCCTCCGCCATTGACAACGACGGCTTTACCCTCTATGTGGCGGACTCCTCCGCCGGGCAGATCACTGTCTTCCAGCCCACGGCCTACGGCAGATGCCTCATCCAGGGCATGATGGATTATGACAACGGCGATTATGAAAGCAGCCGCATGAACTTCATGGAGGCCTTCCGCTACAATACCAACAGCGAGCTGGCCTACCTGGGCATCGGCAAGGCCCAGATGCGCGAGGGCCAATACCATGACGCCATGCTGTCCTTCCGCCTGGCGGCTAACCGTACCTATTACAGCCGCGCCCTGGAGCAGTACCGCCGGGAGGTCTTCGACGAGCACTTCTCCGCCATCTTCATGGTGCTGGCGGCGCTGCTGGTGCTGGCGGCGGCGCGGCCCATCGTGCGCGGCATCCGGGCGAAGCGGGGGCGGGGGCCCAAGGAACGTCAGCCATGGGAGCCCAGGAGCGCCTGGGGCAGGCAGGCGGACAGAATTGTGCAGAGCGTGGACTTCGCCTTCTTCTGCATGCTGCATCCCTTCAAGGGCTTTTATGAGCTGAAGGCGGAAAAGCAGGGAACCATGGCCGGGGCCACGGTGCTGCTGATGCTGTACATCGCGTCCTCCCTGCTGCGCGGCACACTGTCGGGGTATCTGTTCGGCGGCTCGGCGGATCAGAATCCCCTGATGATGCTGATGACGGTGTGCCTGCCGGTGGCGCTGTTCGTGCTGGCTAACTGGTGCATCACCACCCTGATGGAGGGCGAGGGGAGGATGCGGGACATCTACCAGGCGGTGTGCTACGCCCTCATGCCCATGATCCTGGGCCAGATCGTGCTGATCGTGCTCTCCAACCTCCTCACCCTGGACGAGGCGAGCGTTTACTCCGTCATCTCCGGCGGGCTGCTGGTTTACACGGTCTTCCTGCTGCTGGCGGGGAACATGCAGGCCCACGGCTTCACCATGGGCCGCACGGTGGGCGCGGCCATTGTGACCGTTGTGGCCATGGCGGTGATCGTGTTCCTGGCGTATCTTTTCTGCAATCTGCTGTTTGAGGTCGCGGGCTTCATCAGCCAGGTCTACAAGGAAATCGTCTTCCGGGTATGACGGGGAAAGGAGGCTTTGCATGAAAGCATATCATAAGCGGCTGCTGACCTGCGTCATCGCCGTGGCGCTGATGCTTGCGCTGTCGATGACCTTCAGCGCCGCGGTGTTCCATGTGGACGCGCGGGAACTGAATCTCAGGCCCCAGGGCGGCGTCCAGTCTGCCGACGGGCTGAACCGTTCCTCCGGCCCGCTGCCCACGCGGGAGCGGATTGACCTGGACGGCTATGACACCCAGCTGGCCGAGGGCTTCGAGCCCGCGCTGGAAAACGACAGGGCCGTGCTGTATTTCAACCAGGCGACGGCGGAGACGGCCCTGCTGGACCGCGCCACCGGGCACATTTGGTATTCCAATCCCCAGGACAGGGCGCAGGAAACCATGGTGGAGGGCACCACCCGGCTGCGCCTGGGCGCCCAGGTGACTGTCACCTATTACGACACCAAGGGCGCCTTCGGCCAGATGGACAGCTACAACGATGCCATCGCCTACGACGGCATGAAGTGGGAGATCAAAGACGGCGCGCTGCTGGTGAGCTATCGTCTGGGCAAGACGGTGGTTACCCTGGCGGACGTTCCTCAGCAGATCAGCAAGTCCCGCATGGAGCGGTTCATCTCGGCGCTGCCGGAAAAGGATCAGGAGGATCTGCTGAAGAATTACCGGCTGGCCAGCGTCGCGGGGCAGGATCAGTCGTACATTGACAAGCTGAAGGTCAAGTACCCCAACGTGGTCAACGAGGATACCTATTACCTGACCAAGGACTCCGCCCGCATCCTGAAGAAGATCAAGGGCTATCTGGATCAGTGCGGCTATACCTGGGACGACCTGGACTTTGACAACCAGCAAAACCAGGTGCAGGTGGAGGCGTCCTCCCGGGCGTTCTTCGCCCTCACCCTGAAATACCGCCTGACCGAGGACGGCCTTGCCGTTACCCTGGTGGGCGACTCCCTGGAATACGACGCGAAAATCCCGCCCAACGACATCCGCCTGCTGGAGTATTTCGGCGCGGGCGGCAAGCAGGAGCAGGGCTATATGCTCCTGCCCGACGGCTCGGGCACACTGATCTACTACAACAACGGCAAGACCAACGAGACCGCCTTCTCCCTGCGGATTTACGGCGACGATACGGTCAGCGATACGGAAAGCGCGTATGTCATGACGGGCAAGGCCTCCTTCCCGGTCTTCGGCATCAAGAACGGCGCGGCGGGCCTGCTGTGTACGGTGGAGGAAGGCGCGGCGCTGTGCAGCCTCAACGCCAGGGTGGCGGGGATGCACAACTCCTACAACACGGTGTACGCGTCCTTCCAGGCCACGGCGGTGGATCGCATGGCCCTGTCGGATACGCAGCAGATTTATTTTGAAAGCGCCCCCTACCGGGAGGATGTGACCCTGCGCTACACCCTGCTTGCCCCCCGGGACGCCGACTATATGGGCATGGCGCGGGTGTACAGAGCTTCCCTGATGGAAAAGGGCGCGCTGCGGGAGCAGGCGGCGACGGGCTATCCCCTGATGCTGGACTACATCGGCGCGGCGCCGACCACCAAGGTGGTGGCGGGCTTGCCGGTGGAAAGCATGGAAGCCATGACCGCCTACGATGACGTATCGCGGTTGACAGCATCCCTGGCGGAGGAGGACGCGGAGGTCTGGCTCCTGCTGGAGGGCTGGATGAGCGGCGGCATGGAGCAGCGGGCCTTTACCGGCGTCAGCGCGGAAAAAGCGCTGGGCGGCAAGGAGGGCCTGCTGCGGCTGATGAACGAGGCGGAGCGCCGCGGCTGGCATCTCCTGCCTGAGACCTACCTGGCTACGGCCTTTGCCAAGGGCGGCTTTTCCACCTCCCGGGACTGCGCGCGGGATTTGTGCCGGGACATCGCGGTGCGCTACGATTACGATTATCTCAACCGCTACCGCCGCTATGACGGCCGGGTGATCTATCAGCTCAACGCCGCCCGCTGGCAGGCTTCGGCGGAAAGCCTGCTTGCCGGCAGGGGCGACGCGGCGCTGACATCGGCGGCCATCGCGGACGTCGGCAGCCAGCTTTATTCCGATTATTATGTGAAGCGGCCCATGAACCGGGACGCCATGCAAAAGGCCCAGGAAGCCACGCTGGAGGCCTTGGGGCGGGAGGTCTTCCTGGCGCTGCCCAACCCCAACGCCTACGCCCTCCCATACGCGGACGCCGTGTACGACATTCCCTGCTCGGACAGCGGCTTCAGGGTGACGGACGAAAGCGTTCCCTTCTATCAGGCGGTCATCCGCGGCAGCGTCAGCTATGCGGCTCCCGCCCTCAACTACGCCGATGACTACCGCATGGCCTTCCTGCGGGCGGTGGAGGTCGGCGCGGGCCTCCATTTCACCCTGACCGCCAATACCACCGCGCTGCTCAAGGAAACCGACTACGGCTACCTCAACAAGGGCGCCTGCGCCGACTGGGCGGAGACGGTCAAACAGGATTATGCAAGGGCGGCCTCCGCGCTGGGGCAGGTGGCGGGCGAAAGCATGACCGCCCACTGGAAGGCGGCGGAAAACGTCTATGTAACCGTCTACCAGAGCGGCGTGTCCATCGCGGTGAATTACAGCGGCTCGCCCGCGGTGGTGTCGGGCGTGGAGGTGCCTGCCTATGATTTTGCGGTGATCGGGGGCGCGAGCAAGTGAAGAAGAGAAAAATGATAACCCTGTCGCGGAAAAAGGCGCGCTACGGCTGGCTGTTCGTGCTGCCGCTGTGCTTCGGGCTGATCTTCCAGTTCGGCATCCCGGTGCTTCGGTCGATTCAGTTTGCCTTTTCCAGCGTCCAGGTGACGGAAAACGGCATGATCCCCACCTTTTCGGGCCTGTCCAACTTCTACACGGCGCTGATGGTCAACACCACCTTCCGCGAAAAGGCCGTGCAGTCCCTGCTGAACATGCTGCTGAACCTGCCGCTGATTACGGTGTTCTCCTTCTTCGCGGCCAGCCTGCTCAACCAGCGTTTCAAGGGCCGGTTCCTGGTGCGCACACTGTTTTTCCTGCCGCTGGTGCTGGCGGCCCCCGCGCTGATGAACTTTGACGCCGGGGACGCGCTCCAGTCCATGATGGGCGCCTCCGGCAACTTCAAATCCAGCCAGTCCCTGACGGGCATCGAGTCGGTGAACCTGGCCCAGTGGCTCATCAGCAGCGGCGTTCTGCCCCAGACCATCGCCGAGTATCTGGCTGGCGCGGCGGATCGGATCTATGACATCATCATCCTGTCCGGCGTGCAGATTCTCATCTTCCTGGCGGCGCTGCAGTCCATTCCCCCGGCCATGTACGAGGTGGCGGCCATCGAGGGCGCGTCCGCGTGGGAGAGCTATTGGCGCATCACCTTCCCCATGACCTGCCCGATGATCCTCACCTGCATGGTCTTCACGATCATCGACTCCTTCACAGGGGCGAACAATACCACCCTGACCATGATTGAGGATACCGCCTTCAATAACTTTAACTTTGGCTTGTCCGCGGCGATGAGCTGGATCTACACCGTGCTGATCCTGCTGCTGCTGGGGCTTGTGGTGCTGATGATGCGGAAAGTGGTGAAAAAGTATGAGAACTAAGCGGCAGGGCGCCAAGGGCGGGCACTGGCTGAAGGCTGGCGGCTGGCTTTACCGGCTCTTCCGGCTGGGCATCATCGTCGGCATCGGGCATGTGATTCTCTACCCGCTGCTGGTGAAGGTCTCCGTGGCGCTGATGAGCCCGTCGGACATGTACGACATGACGGTGAAGTGGGTGCCCCGCCAGCCCACGTCTGATAACTTCCGTGAGGTGCTCAGCCTGATTGATTATTGGAAGTATTTCTTCACGACCCTCGGCGTCAGCCTGGGGGCGACGCTGGCGCAGGTGGCCTCCTGTACCCTGGCCGCCTACGGCTTCGCGCGCTTCCGCTTCAGGGGGCGCAGGGCGCTGTTCTTCCTGGTGATACTTACCCTGTGCGTGCCTCAGCAGACGTACATGGTCACCACCTACATGCAGTACCGTTACTTTGATGGCTTCGGGCTGCTGTCGTTTTTCGGCGTGACCCCGCAGTCCCTCATCGGCACGCCCTGGCCGCTGATGCTCATGTCCTTGGGCTGTCAGGCGGCGAAGAATGGCCTGTTCATCTACGTTTTGCAGCAGTTCCTGGCCCGGTTGCCCGGCGAGCTGGAGGAAGCCGCCTGGGTGGACGGCGCGGGCGTGGGCCGTATCTTTTGGCAGATCATGCTGCCCAACGCAGGCCCGGCGATGGTGACGGTGTCTGTGCTGTCCTTCGTGTGGTGCTGGAACGACCTGTACACCGCCAGCACCTACATGCCCAGCATGCCGCTGTTCTCCACGCTGCTGAACAACCTGGCCTTCCAGATTTCCCGGGCGGAGGGCGGCGGCTCGGTGATCGACACGGTGCGCCTTTCCATGCTGACCAACGCCGGGGCGCTGCTGATTATCGTGCCGCTGATCGTGCTGTTCCTTGTGGCGCAGCGATTCTTCGTGCAGGGCATTGAGCGCACGGGTCTGACGGGCATGTAAATGATCGCGCAGCGAAAAAGGGAGTCTGAGGGCTGATGACCCTCGGGCAGGGGGATGGGGGCAAGGCCCCCAACGTTCCCCTCGCGAAGCGATAAGTGGAAGTGGGCAGGGAGCGAAGCGATCCTGACGGTCGATTCCCAAACCTTAAATCATTGAATAGGTTTGCGCCTGATAAGCCGCCCTCAAAGGCGCTCTCCTCCACTGCTAAAAAGTGTCATCATACAGGAAACATGGATGATATTCTTTGCATCATTTCGGAATTGATAAAATGGTTGAAGTGTTGTTATAATTCTACATAAAGGAAGGGGAAAACCCGAAAAACGTACACATTTTGACAAGGAGGACATGAAACATGAAGAATATCCTGGCAGGTATCCTGGTGCTGTCGATGGCGTTGACGATGCTGCTGCCCCTGGTAGCGCTGGCCGAGGAGGAGCCCGCGGATCTGCTCTACATCTACGGCGGCGCTTCCAACAAGAGCCGGGCGAAGCTCAAGACCATGGGTCAGCAGAGCTGGTACATGATGTATTCCACCCAGACCAATGCCGGAGAGGCTATCGACCTGTCCACCTTCAAGGAGTGCGCGCAGACCGAGACCGGCATGTGGAAGCCCGATGAGGTTGTGGAAATCATGGGCTTCGATCCCGCGCAGCCGGACAAGGCCATCGCCTTCCACGCGGACTGGTTCAACATCCGCAAGGACGGCTTCCTCACCGGCGATACCGGCTTCAGCGCGGCTGTCAAGTGGGTCTGCGAGCAGGACGGCGTGTACGACGTGACGGGCAGCTACTCCGGCGGCAGCTCCGCGGGCTACGCGGAGGAAGCCTACCATGAGGCCAACGGCGGCTATATCGCCGTGAGCGACGGCGTGTACATGAGCATGTTCATCAAGGGCGAGCGGATGTTCTGCGCGGATACCTGGGAGGGCGAGGGACGTCGAATTCCTCAGACCGAGATCGACTATCCCGGCGTGGCGCTCAAGGCTGGGGATGAAATCTGGCTGGTGACGGATACCAAGGCCAACGGCGGCTGGGACGATCCCTGGTTCTACCTCAGCATCGCCCGGGTGGGCGATCTGCCCCAGGAGTAAGGCGCGACGGCCTTGTGTGCCCGCGACCATTATGAAGGAGGAACCGCCGTCATGAAGAAAACAACCGTCCGTGTGCTGGCGCTGCTCATGGCGCTGCTGCTGTGCATGACCGCTTCGGCTTTCGCTGAGGAAAAGACCTACGACCTGGGCGGCCGCGTGGTCACCATCGCCCATTGGTACGATCAGGCCCCCAAGGAGACCAGTCCCACCTACCTGGAGGAAATGGCGCTGATTGAGCACATCAACGAGAAATACAACTGCAAGCTGCAGTTTGAGTCCACGGGGGACTGGCACTCCTACCTCTCCGTCATCAACGTGCAGGCCACCAGCGGCGAGAAGATTGCCGACGTGTTCTGGGCGCCCTTCCAGCAGCTGGTGCCCAAGTGGGTGGATAACGGGCTGGTCGCGCCCCTGGATGACTACTTTGATTTTGACGCCGAGGTTTGGAATCAGACCACCAACGACGAGTGGATGATGAACGGCAAGCACTACGGCATCACCAGCTGGGGCGACGCCCTGGGCCATGTGATTCTGTTCAACAAGCGCGTCTGCGCCGAGAACGGCATCACCGACGAGTACCTCTACGACCTGCAGCGCAACGGCGAGTGGACCTGGGAGAAGCTGCGGGAGCTGGCCATCAAGTGTACCAAGGATACGGACAACGACGGCGCGGTGGACGTGTACGGCTTTGGCTCCTACGGCACCTGCCCCACCTGCCCCGAGGCGTTTGTGTACGCCAACGGCGCGTGTCCCGTGGTGGTGGATGAAAACTTCCACTACACCTATAACCTGGACGATCCCCGGGTCATCGAGGCCATTCAGTTCTGCTATGATCTGTTCTGGACCGATCAGGTCTGCTACATGGGCTCCAACGCCTGGGGCAGCTGGGAGGGCATGTGGCGCATGGGCAAGACGGCCTTCTACTCTGTGGCCGCCTGGAACATGATGGATTACTTTGAGGATCTGGAGGACGATGAGATCGGCATCCTGCTGATTCCCAAGGGCCCCTCCGCCGAGGATTATGTCAACGCCCAGTCCCAGCCCAGCGGCATGTTCATGCAGCCCATGGTGGAGGACAAGGAGGCCATCGCCGCCATCATCATGGAGCTGAACGCCGAGTATGACTGGCAGATTCCCCATGACGTGACCAGCGGCTACGAAAACTACGTCTTTGACGATGAGTCCCTTGAAACGATCGCCATGATCGAGGGCCGCACTGTGACCATCATGGGCGAGGCGTCCACCTACTTCCGCGACAGCGTGCTGTGGAACGACTGGGGCATCAAGGACGGCATCAGCCCCCGTACCTTTGTGGAGACCATGAAGGCGTCCTGTCAGGCGTCCTTTGACGAACTGTGGCAGGTGAAGGAACAAAGCGGCGCGGAGTAATGCGCCGCCCCCGCGCGCCGGGCTGTCGGTGATTCTCCGGCGCGCGGGAGAAAGGCTCGCATGATTCAGATTGTTCAGTCCCGCATCGGCGCGGGCTTTGAGAACAACGATACATTCCTCAACTATTTTCAGTACAGCGAGCACGGCGTCGATCTGGCGCTGATGGAATGCGGCTACGAGAACTGCGACCCCAACCACTACTGGATGGGCCGCAAGGGCTTTCACATCGTCCACGTCATCTTTTCCGGCAAGGGAACGCTGGAGGTGGGCGGACGGCAGTATACTCTTCAGGCAGGCGACGGCTTCTATATCGCGCCGGATCAGGAGGTCAAGTATACCGCTGACGAGCACGAGCCCTGGGAGTACCGCTGGCTCGGCTTCATGGGCACCCGCGCGGTGATCGCCCTCAACCTGACCAGCCTGCCTGAGACCAGCGTTTTCCATGTGAGCGATCTCGCCGGGCTGAACGATCTGCTGGGCAAGGTCTATGAGCAGGCCTCGCGGATGACGGAGCAGGGCGAATTGATGGCGCTGGGCTATCTGCACTTTTTCCTGGCCAGACTGGTGGACGACTACGGCAAAAAGGAGCGGGCTACCAACGTCTCCTCGGAGCTGGTGAATCTCGCCACGGCCATGATCCGGGAGAACTATGCCCATGACTTCGGCGTGCAGGAGATCTGCCGGGGCCTGAACATCACCCGCAGCTATCTGTACAAGCTGTTTATGCGGTATTACAAAATATCGCCGTCGGATTATCTGCTGAAGTTCCGCCTGGAAAAGGCCCGGGAGATCCTCGCCAGCCAGAGCTGCCCCATCAATACCGTGGCGGAGCGGACGGGCTTTTCCAGCCACGCCTATTTCACCAAGCGCTTCCGCATGGCCTACGGCATCACGCCCAGGGAATACGCGCAGAGCTTCCAGCGGCCGCTGGAGAAGGGGACGGACAAATGAAGAAATGGCTGATGCTGCTGTTGCTGCTGCTGATTCCCATGGGGACGGCCTCGGCGGAGGTGCTGGCTTATCCCGTGCCGGCGGGAACGCCCACGGAGCAGGCGATGTTCCAGGTCACGGCGGACGGCCAGGAGGTAGGCGTCTATTCGGATTACAACATGGAGTTCTACGAGGTCAGCTTCGCCTACTTCCACTTCACCCCGGATACGGCGGTGGAAGTGAAGGTCAGGCCCGACTTCCCCTTCCAGGAGGTGGAGGTGCTTCCGAAAAAGCCGGAGCGCGCCGTCGCCGTGGAGGACGGGGAGATCACCCTGACGCTCACCGAGCCGGGGGAGAAGCTGTCCTTCGTCTTTGACGGCGATTATCAGGCCTACGCCCTGCACCTCTTCACCAGCCCCATCGACCCGGAACTGGAGAAGAAGAAGGACGCCTTCGGTGTGCGCTACTTCGGCCCCGGCTATCATGACCTGAGCGACCAGGAGGTTGTGCTGGGCACGGGCATGACGCTCGTTGTGGCCCCCGGCGCGGTGCTGAACGCCCCTGTGGTGGTGTACAACGCCAGCAACGTCATCATCGAGGGCGGCGGCGTCATCATGATGGACAAGAAAAGCGCCGTCAACCCGGAATACGGCAACATCGTCGTTACCCTCAACCATGCCAGGAACGTCATTCTCCGGGACGTGATCGTCTGCTCCCACCGCCCGCAGAACTGGACGACCCATGTGTACTTTTCCTCCGACGTGACCATTGACAACTACAAGGTGTTTTCGCCCCAGTACGCCAGCACCGACGCCCTCGACATTACCAACAGCCAGCGCGTCCGGGTGACCAATTCCTTCCTGCGCTCCTGTGATGACTGCGTGACCATCAAGGGCCTGGCCGATGCCGCCAAGCCCAAGGACGCGCCCCCCAACGAGGACATCCACGTTTCCGCCACCCAGCTGTGGAACGACTGCAACAACGCCATGGTCATCGGTGAGGAAAGCATGGCGGCGTACTACGACAACATCACCTTCCGCGACATCGACGTGCTCTACTCCTACGACGACCGCGACAACCACGAGCGCCTGGACGAGCGGGCGGTGATGTCCATCGTCACCCTGCACGGCACGGACATCCGCAACATCCTCTGGGAGGACATTCGGGTGAACAACTGCCAGCGGCTGGTGTGCTTCAACTTCAAGGACAGCTTCTGGTTCGGCACCATTCAGGGCAATCAGGAGTTTCCCGGCGGGGCGGAGAACATCACCCTTCGCAACATCACCTGCGAAAGCAGCAACAAGTCTTCCATCGCCAATGAGATTCTGATCCGCGGCTGGGCCGAGGACAAGCTGTTCAGCGACATCACCTTTGACAACGTGGTGGTGGACGGTGTGCGGCTGACCTCCATGCTTAACCCCTATGTCAAGGTCAACGAGCATGTCCGCAATATCCGCTTCCAGTGAAGATGGAGGGGAGGCGGCGTGCTGGATGGCTGAAATCGTGAAGGTGTTTCGTGAGCGCATTCCTGCCCTGCGGTTCATCGGCAAGCGGTACGATGATGCCGGGCATTGGGACGAATGGTGGCAAAACGGCTGGTTTGACCTGCTGGAAAGGGCCATGGGCGGCTGCGGCGAGATGCTTTCCCTTTGGGAAAACGGAGGAGGCTATGTCGGCCTTGAGCGGCGCGGGAAAGGGATGCCGTTTGCTTACTGCATTGGTATGTTTGCCCCGGCCGGCACACCGGCGCCCGACGGCTTCATCAGCGTTGATTTTAACGGCGTGGATCTGGGCACCTGCTGGCTTTACGGCAAGGAAAGCGAAGTGCATGATACCTCCGCCTGCAGGCAAAGACTGGCCGACAGCGGCATGACCCTGTGGCGCGACGCCCAGGGCTGCGAATGGTCGTTTGAGAACTGCTTATGCCCGCGCTATACGTCTCCCGACGAGCAGGGCAATATCACCCTGGATTATTGCTGCTTTGTCGTAAGGTAACAGGATATCTGGTTTGGTTGAATTGAATATCGTGCGCAAGCACAAAAGAGAGGTAACTTATGATTCAGGATACCTGCCGGCTGGGCCAGATCACCGTCATGTTCGGTGAGAAAGAGGCTCGCCCGTCCCTGATGATTGTCCCGGCTGATATGGAGGGCCAGGTGATCCCGGAAAAGGCCGCGAGCATGTCCTCCATGGCCCAGCTGCATGTCCGGGGCGACGGCCATGAAACCCCTTATTCCAAGGGCCTGACCATGCTGGGCTCCAACACGGCCGCCTCCATGCGGCTGACGGAACGAAAGCAAGATGGCGACAGGGTGCGCACGGTGCTGACCGGCGCCCATGGCCTGCGTTATATCCAGACGCTGACCGCCTGCGGCCGCTGCCTGACGGTGGAAGCCGCGGTGGAGAACACCGGCGACGCGCCCGCGGTCATCGACCACGCGGCCACCTTCTGCCTGGCGGGCATGACGCCCTTTGAGGCCGGATTTGCCCCGGACTGCATGACCCTGCACCGCTTTTCCTCCTTCTGGTCCTGCGAGGGCAGGCTGCAAAGCCAGACCATCGAGGAGCTGAACCTGGAAACCTCCTGGTCCAGATGGGCCACCAAGAGCGTGCGCATCGGCCAGGCCGGCACCATGCCGGTGCGCGGCTGGTTCCCGCTGATGGCGCTGGAGGATACCAAGCGCGGCGTCACCTGGGCCGCCGAGGTGGCATGGGCCGGCTCCTGGAACATGGAATTGTTCCGGCAGAAGGAGGATCTGGTGCTTACGGGCGGCCTGGCAGGCTTTGAGGACGGCCACTTCCGCAAGACCCTGGCGCCGGGCGAGCGCCTGGAGCTGCCCAAGGCGGCCCTCACCGTGGTGCGGGGCGGCCTGGACGAAGCCTGCGAGGCGCTGCTGGATGCCCACAGGGCCGCGCTGCGTCTGACGGGGGAGGCGGAGAAGACCCTCAATCCCATGTACAACGAGTACTGCGACACCTGGGGCAAGCCCACGGCGCAGACCGTGCGCGATGAGCTGCGGGCGGTCAGGGGGCTTGGGCTGAGCTACTTTGTCATCGACGCGGGCTGGTATGGCCAGGTGGCGGAATGGGGCCAGTGCACCGGCGACTGGGATGTGCGCAAGGCCGCTTTCCCGGAGGGCCTGAAGCCCATCACCGACGAGATCCGCGCCGCGGGCATGATTCCCGGCCTGTGGTTTGAGGCGGAGGTGGCCTCGGATCAGAGCCAGGTGTTCAGGGATCAGCCGGAGATGTTCGTCACCGACGGCGGCAAGCCGATTGTGGAGACGGACCGCGCCTTCCTGAACCTGACCCGGGAGGATGCCCAGCGGCACCTGCGGGAGCGGGTCATCAACCGGCTGCGGGACGATGGCTTCGGCTACATCAAGGTGGACTATAACAATACCTATGGTTTGGGCTTCGACGGCTTTGAGTCCATGGGCGAGGCGCAGCGCCGAGGCGTACTGGGCACCTACCGCTTCTTTGAGGAGATGCGCCGTCAGCTGCCTGACCTGGTCATCGAGAACTGCTCCTCCGGCGGGCACCGCCTGGAGCTGAGCATGATGTCCCGGTGCGATATGGCGTCCTTCTCCGACGCCCATGAGTGCCCGGAGATTCCGCTGATTGCCGCCGACCTGACCCGGCTGATCCTGCCCCGCCAGAGCCAAATCTGGGCGGTGGTGCGCAAGGATGACAGCCTCCGCCGCATCATCTGGTCGCTGAGCGCGACGCTGCTGGGCAGAATGTGCCTCTCCGGCCCGCTGCACCTGCTCAATGACGCGCAGATGCAGGCCATCCGGGACGGCGTGGCGTTCTACCGCAAGGCCGCGCCCATCATTGCGGAGGGCTCCACCAGGGTCTATCGGCAGGACATCACCGCCTATGACCACGCCCACGGCTGGCAGGCGACGGTTCGCCGCGGGGAAGCGGGGCTGCTGGCAACGGCCCACGCCTTCGAGCGCAACGGCGGCCAATACGTCCTTCCCTGCGACGTTTCCGGCTGCGTCATCGACGCGGTCTACGCTCCCGAGGGCTGCGGCGCCGCCATCGAGAACGGAAGGCTGGTCTTCCGCGTGAACGGCGATTACTGCGGCATGGGCGTGCTGCTCACCCGGCGGTAAGCCCGTTCCATCCATTCGGTCCCAATAAATCTTCATGAATAGAAGGAGGAACCCAACATGAAAAAGGTATCCCTGCTCCTGGCCCTGGTTCTGGCTCTGTCGCTGGCCCTGTCCTGCGCCGTCGCGGAAGACGCCGCGCCCGCGCTGCTGGCCTACTACACCTTTGACGACGCTGAGAACCTGGGCGCCGACGCCTCCGGCAACGGCAACGACCTGGTGACCGCCATCAACCCCGACGGCATTTCCGCCACGGAAGGCTACGCTGGCGGCGCTGTCTACTTCGGCGGCGCGTCCGGCCTGCTGGTCAAGGACCAGGACAACAACGACATGATCGACACCTATGCCGGCAAGGGCCTGACCATTTCCGTCTGGTGCAAGGTGGACATGGAGAACTCCGACGACAGCGGCTGGGGACACCGCGTCATCGGCCACGGCGTCCAGGGCGCCACGGAAGGCTTCGCCATGCTGGTCAACAAGTTTACGGCTGAGGACGGTACCGCGGGTATCACCGCTTACGGCTCCGTGGGCGGCAGCGCCTGGGCTGACGGCTGGGTGCAGAGCGTGGAAGGCGATCCCGCCGCCTGGCATCATTATGTGATGGTCTATGATCCCGACGCCGAGCTGGTGACGATCTTTGTGGACGGCGTGAAGACCTGCGAGGCCTATGCCGACGCCGAGGAAGTCATCTCCAGCCCCTTCACCTTCTGCGTGGGCGGCAACTGGGCCCGCTGGGATTGGTTCAACGGCGGCAACTTCGAGGAGACGGACGAGGGCTTCATCGGTTCTGTGGACGAGGTGAAGATCTTCGCCGGCGCTCTGTACGATCTGGACGCCATCGCCGCGGCGAAGTAAGCTGCAACGCACCGCGCGGGGAGGAGCAGTCTGACTGTTCCTCCCCATTGCATGTCAAAAAAGTGGCATGCGCCACTTTTTCGAGGGCTTCACCCCGTTTCATCCCACGCCCTCACTGGTCGTGTAAGGAAGCTTTTTCTAACGAAAAGCGCGAAAACCACCGCGCATTACGATGGCTTTCGATTGACAGTCAGAGGGCCTACGGGCCCTCCGACACCTCCCAGGGACCCATAACACCGTGTGGAGCATATCGACGGATAAGGAGCGAAAACGATGGATCAGATCATCATTCCCCCGGCGCCGGCGGGCCTGACCAAGGCTGTGGACCCCGAGGGGCATCGGCGGCAGGGCGAGGAGCCGCACCGCGCCGCCAGGGAAGGCGTCCGCCTGTCCTCTGACTGGCGTCTGTTCGCCAACGGCCGGGAGGTTCCGGTTTACGCCGCGCCTGTGACCCGGGGCGGCCCCCATTCCTTCGCGCAGATCAGCGCGGCGGCGGACACGCCTGTTCAGTGGCGGGCGGTGCGCACCGGCGGCGCGGCGGCGGTGGAGCTGCTTCCCGCCAGCTACGGCCTGAGCGCCGAGGTCAGCGAGGACGGCGTCTTCTTTACCACGGCGCGGCACGGCCACGTCACGCTGCTGGCGGACGGCGACATTCAGCAGCCCCTGACGGTCTCCATCGGCCCGGTGCGTCAGGCGCTTCGCCCGGAGGAGGTGCAGGGCCTGTACTTCGGCCCCGGCGTCCACGAGATCAACACCTTCGACTTTGCCGACGGCGACACGATCTATCTCGCTCCCGGCGCGGTGGTGCGGGCCATGCCCCACCCGGAGGACGAAGAGCCTGTCAATCAGAAGGACTGGGCGGGGATGAAGAACTTCCGCACCTGCCTGGCGGCCGACCGGGTGCGCCATGTCCGGCTGATGGGGCAGGGCATCCTGGACTTCTCCCTGCTGGACTGGCACGAGCGCAACCCGCTGATCTTCCGCGGCTGCGAGGATGTGCTGGTTCAGGATGTCACCTTCGTCAACGTTCCCGCCTGGACGCTCCATCTCCATGAGTGCGACCATGCCGAGGTGGACAGCATCAAAATGTTCGGCTATCGGGAAAATTCCGACGGCGTGGACATTGTGTCCAGCCAGAATGTGCATGTCCACGACAGCTTCAGCCGCACGGGGGACGACGCCTTTGTGGTCAAGGCCATGGTGCAGCCCCCCGTGTGCGGCGGCAGGAACATCCTGGTGGAGCGCTGCGTGGTGTGGAACGACAAGGTGCGCTGCTTCGGCATCGCCGCGGAATCGGTCAACGACATCTGCGACGTGACCTTCCGGGACTGCGACGTGATCCGCTCCTACGCCGACTGGACGCTGGAGCTGGGCGCGCTGGTGGTCTATATATCGGACAAGGCGCTCGTCAGCAATATCCTCTTTGACGACATCCGCATCGAGCATGAGGTTCACCTGGCCACCCATGTGATGGTGACCAAGGATTTCTGGTCCAAGGACGAGAAGGCGGGCAACATCCGCAACGTGACCTTCCGCAAACTTCAGGTCAAGCCGGAGGTGGGCTGCCGCGTGGCCGGCTACGGCCCGCAGAACACGGTGGAAGGCGTCCATTACGAGCATTACACGCTGGCCGGCCGGCCGGTGGCTTCGCTGGAGGCGGCGAAGATTGAGGTGTGCGACTTTGCCAGCGACGTGACCATCAGGGAGTAAGCGGCGATGAAAATAGGTGAGATTCATGTCCGCGATCCGTTCATCATGACGGCGCGGGGCCGGTATTATCTTTACGGCACCCGGGGCAGGGAAGCGTGGTCCGACGCGGCCAGCGGCCTGGATGTGTTTGTGAGCGAGGATTTGGAACGCTGGGAAGGCCCCACGGAGGTGTTCACGCCGCCGGAGGGCTTCTGGGCAACGCGGGATTTCTGGGCGCCGGAGGTTCACGCCTACCAGGGCGCGTACTACATGCTCGTGAGCTTCAAAAGCGCCACGGAGCGCCGGGGGACGCAGATCCTTCGGGCGGAAAGCCCCATGGGCCCCTTCCGTCCCCACAGCGACGGCCCTGTGACGCCCCGGGACTGGGAGTGCCTGGACGGCACACTGTACGTCGACCAGAGCGGCGCGCCCTGGATGGTCTTCTGCCATGAGTGGGTGCAGGTGAAGGACGGCGAGATGTGCGCCATGCCCCTGACGGCGGATCTGCGGGCCGCGGCGGGCGCGCCGACGGTGCTGTTCCACGCCTCGGAACCTGCGTGGGCGCGCAAGGGCCAGGAGGATTTTGTCACCGACGGCCCTTTCCTGTACCGCACGGCGGGCGGACGCCTGCTGATGATCTGGTCCAGCTTCTCCGATAATGGCTATGTTCAGGCGGTGGCGTCCTCCCAGAGCGGGGAAATTACCGGTCCCTGGAGGCACGAGCCGCTGCTCTTTGACCGCGACGGCGGCCATGGCATGATTTTCCGCACGCTGACGGGGGACATGTACCTGGTGATTCACTCGCCTAACGAATGGCCCCGGGAGCGGCCGCTGCTGCTGCCTCTCCGGGAGGAGAACGATTGCCTGGTTGTCGGCGGCCAGGCGGAAGAACGATAAGCCTCAGGCCCCGCGGCTGTCAAGCCCGCGGGGCCTGAACGTCATCCGGGTGCCGAAGCCGCCCGGGCGGGGCTCGGGACTTCCCGGGCCGCCATGGCTTCCTGTTCGGGAAACTCCCGTTCGGAGGATGCCGCCGTGCCAGCTTTTCGCGCGTAAGGGCGCAAAATCGCCGTGCCTGACGGCAGCGCTGAAGGATGACGGGGCTCCGGCCTTTGAACCCGGGCGTTCATCCTCATCCAGGTGCCGACGCCGCCCGGTCGGGGCTCGGGACTTCCCGGGCCGCCATGGCTTCCCGCTCGGGAAACTCCCGTTCGGAGGATGCCGTCGTGCCAGCTTTTCGCACGGAAGGGCCCAAAACCGCCGCCCCTGTCGGCAGCACTGAAGGATGACGGGGCTCCGGCCTCTCGCCCCGGGCGTTCATCCTCATCCAGGTGCCGCCGCCCGGGCGGGGCTCGGGACTTCCCGGGCCGCCATGGCTTCCCGCTCGGGAAGCTCCTGTTCGGAGGATGCCGCCGTGCCAGCGTTTCGCACGGAAGGGCGCAAAACCGCTGTGCCTGACGGCAGCGCTGAAGGAAGACGGGGATTCGGCCTCTGAACCCGGGCGTTCATCCTCATCCAGGTGCCGCCGCCCGGTCGGGGCTCGGGACTTCCCGGGCCGCCATGGCTTCCCGCTCAGGAAGCTCCCATTCGGAGGATGCCGCCGTGCCAGCGTTTCGCACGGAAGGGCGCAAAACCGCTGTGCCTGACGGCAGCGCTGAAGGAAGACGGGGATTCGGCCTCTCGGCCCGGGCGTTCATCCTCATCCAGGTGTCGCCGCCACACGGTCGGGGCTCGGGGCTTCCCGGGCCGCCATGGCTTCCTGTTCGGGAAGCTCCCGTTCGGAGGATGCCGTCGTGCCAGCTTTTCGCACGGAAGGGCGTAAAATCGCTGTGCCTGAGGCAGCGCTGAAGGAAGACGGGGATTCGGCCTCTCGGCCCGGGCGTTCACCGATAGTCAGGCCCTGTCGCCGCCAAGCCCTCGGGGCCTTGGTTTTGCCCTGATGGCCGCTGTTTGGAATATCCCTGCCATTTCCAAGGCATCCTGTTGAGGGCGTCCATCGGGATGGATGGCGCGGGCAAGGAGGCAGGGAAGTGAAAAGGGAATCGTCCTTATGGCATGAAACGACACACATCGCCGGCCGTGAGCGGCTGAACGGCGACCTGCGCGCGGATGTCGCGGTCATCGGCGCGGGTCTGGCGGGCGTGCTCATTGCCGACCGGCTGCAAAGCGCGGGGGTCAGAACCGTTGTGCTGGAGGCCCGGCAGATCGGCAGCGGGCAGACCGGGAACACCACGGCCAAAATCACCAGTCAGCACGATTTGATCTACGACCGGCTCATCCAGACCCTCGGCAGGGAGCGGGCCCGGCAGTACGCCGAGGCCAACCAGCTGGCTGTGGAGGCCTATGCCGCCATGGTGGAGGAGCGGGAGATTGCCTGCGCCTTCCGCCGCGCCCCGGCCTATCTTTACGCGGAAAACGATGACGCGGCCCTCTTGCGGGAGGCGGAGGCAGCGGTCAGCCTGGGTATTGACGCGCGCTTCGTCCGGGATACGGAGCTGCCCTTTCCGGTGGCGGGCGCGGTGTGCTTCGAGGGGCAGGCCTGTTTTCATCCCCTGCGGTTCCTGGAGGCGGTCAGCGAGCCGCTGACCATCTATGGGGATACGCCGGCGCTGGCCGTGGAGGACGGCGTGATCCGCACGCCCCGGGGTACGGTCACGGCGGACAGCGTGGTGTTCGCCACCCATTTTCCCTTTGTGAACGTGCCGGGCTGGTATTTCATGCGGATGCACCAGGAGCGCAGCTATGTCCTGGCCCTGGAAAGCGGCTGGACGCCCGAGGGCATGTACTACGGCGTGGAGCAGGAGGGCTTGTCCTTCCGCTCGGCGGAGGGACTGCTGCTCCTGGGCGGCGGCAACCACCGCACGGGGGAGAACAGCCAGGGCGGGCGCTATCAGGCGCTGGAGGAGCGGGCGAAAACACTTTTCCCCGGCTGCGGGGTGAAGACCCGGTGGTCCGCCCAGGACTGCATGACCCTCGACGGCGTGCCCTACATCGGCCAGTACGCGGAAAGTCAGCCGAATTGGTATGTGGCCACGGGCTTTGGGAAGTGGGGCATGACCAGCGCCATGGTGTCCGCAATGCTCATCGCGGGGGAAATCACCGGGAACAGGCCGGCCTGGGCGGAGGTGTTCTCCCCCGAGCGCTTCCGGCTGTCGGCGTCGGCCAGGAATCTGGCGACCGAAACGGCCCAGGCTGTGAAGGGGCTGTTCCGGGAGGCCGTCGCCCTTCCCACGGCGACATTGGCGCAGCTGCCCAGGGGTCACGGGGGCATTGTGGAGGCGGAAGGCCGCAAGGTGGGCGTGTATAAGGATGACGCGGGCTATTGCCATGTGGTGAATCCGCGCTGCCCCCACCTGGGCTGTCAGCTGGAATGGAACCCCGACGAAAAAACCTGGGACTGCCCCTGCCACGGCTCCCGGTTCTCCTACGACGGCGCCCTCCTTGACAATCCCGCCCAGACCGATCTGGAGCGTGTGCGGGCGGAGGAATAGCCGTCGGCTGTCCGGTACGTGGCCGCCGCTTGCCGGAGCCATGCGCTCACGGGGCGAGCGGCCTTGCCGCTTTGCCGGCCGTTTGTCTTGCGGAAAAACGCCACCATCGCCCCCCGACGAAAAGCCCGCTGGCCGAAAGCAACGGCCTAGCGGGCTTTTGACGTTCATCGGTGGACGGCGGCCTTATCGCGGCAGGTTGATGCAGGCGCCCTCCCGGAAATCGCTGGGCGCCAGGCAGGGGTTGGCCCGCAGCAGCGCGCCCACGGAGGTGTTCAGCCTAAGGGCGACGCTCTCGATGGTATCGCCAGCCGTCAGGCGTGCGGTTTGCGGGGCGTCGCAGGGGATATTCGCGTCGGGGACGCACAGCACCTGCCCCGCCGTCAGGCTGTCCAGATCCGTCTCGGGGTTGGCGTTTTGCAGGGTGTGCAGGGTCATGTTGGTGTCCAGCTGGACGTCGGTGATGGTTTCCCCCTGCCGGATGGTGCGCCGGTTGCTTTCCGGGCATACCGAGAAGGCCGGATCCAGGGGCTCCGAAGGCGCGGCGGTGTTCGTGTCGGCCGTGTCGTCCGGCGCGGGCTGGGCAGGCTGATCCAGGCTGTCCATGTCGTCCTGCGCGCTGTCATCGGTAGGCTGCTGCGTGTCCGGCGCGGGCTGAACCGGCTGCGAAGGCTGCGCGGGCTGAATCGGCTGCGTCGGCTGGGGCGCGGGTTCCGGCGCGGGCTGGGTTTCCTGGGGGGCCTGCGGGCGGTCATCCTCCTCCATGGGGATGCACAGCACGTCGCCCACCATCAGCCGGGCGGGGTTAACGTCGCTGTTGGCTTCCAGCAGATCCCGCAGGGGTACGCCCAGGCGGTGGGCAATGAGGTAAAAGCTGTCCCCGCGCCGCACGGTGTATTCATAGGCGCAGATTTTGTCCTTGGGCTGGCGATTGGCTTGGTCAGTCATGATGACGCTCCTTTCAGCATGGCGGTCGATGCAAGCATATGCGGGGAACGCGGTGTTTCTGCTTGCGCACGGGCGCAAAATTTGGTATGATAAAGGCTGATGACGCATGATGAAAGGCGGAGAAAGGCATGGAGAGGCACAAAGCCATGGAGCATATGAGCAAAACGGCCCTGCGGGAGGCCCTGGGCCGCATGATGGAGGAAAAGGCCGCGCTGGAAAAGCGGCTGGCGGGGCTGGAGGAGGCCAACGCGGGGCTGATTCTCAAGGCCCATGAGCTGGAGGAGCAGTGCGGCGAGGCTGAAAGCAGGGCCGCCGCCGCGCAGTCGGAGCTTCAGGCGCTGCGCGACGCCCAGGAGGAGCAGAGCCAGCGGATGGAAAGCATGCCCCTTGGCAGCCTGGCGGACGCGCTGGTGATGTCCCAGGATATTGTAAGCCGCACGCAGGCCGCGGCGGACGGGTATTTGTCCGCCAGCCAGCGCCGGGCCGAGGAGGTGCGGGCCGAGGTGGAAAGCCTGCTGTGCCAGGCCAGGGAGCGGGCCGCCGGGATGATCCGGGAGGCGGAGAACCGCAAGCGGCTGCTGGACGACCAGGCCCAGGTGATCCGCCGCCGCCTTCGGGATGAGGTCGCGGGGCTGAATCAGATGGTGCTGCGCCTGGAGGAAACGGAGCCGGCGGCCCAGACGTTTCCGGCGGAGGAAGCGCCGGAGGGGCTGCCCCGGCAGGCGGAGGAGGCCCAGGGCTGAGGGTGGGAAAAGGCGTCGCCGCAGACGCCAAAACGTAGAATCCGCCCGATTTTTTACGGATTATCTGTTTACAAGGGTGTAAGTTGTGATATACTAATCTGGGCCTGCCTTGCGCGGATGAACGCCTCGGGCCCATGATGATACGATAAAGCCTCAGGTCAGCCGCCGTCAGGCGGCGGAAAGGTGAAGGTATACGGATGAACAATGGTCGTCCTCCTTATGGGAATGCGCCCAGTCATGGCCCAGGGCCAAGCCAGCCGTATATGAACGGCTATGACCCCCGCTATCAGAGCGGTCAGACGAGCTATCAGCAGCCTGTCGGCTACCAGCAGACGGGTTACCAGCCCGCTCAGGCGGGTCAGCCCGCGGGCTACCAGCAGCCCGCGCCCGGCGGCTATGGCGGTCAGCCGGGGCAGTATTTTCAGCAGAATCAGCCGCAGAATCAGCGGCAGCCCTACCAGCAGCCGCAGTATGGCGGGACGCCTTATCAGCAGGGCGGCTATGCGCCCCAGGGCCAGCCGGGCGGTTACGCGGGCAGGCCCGGATATTCGCCTCAGCAGCCTCCCATGGGCTACGCACCCCAGGGGCAGCCGGGGTATACGGGCTATCAGCAGCAGTTCGGCGGCAATTATCAGCCGCCTGCGCAGCCACGCGCGCCCAAGCGCGGCTTCAGCCCGGATGTGATTTTGTGGGTCGTGCTCTGCGGCCTGCTGCCGGTGCTGTTTATTCTGGGGCTGGTGCTTTCCAGTGTGCCGGTTATCAAATGGGTTTTCGTGGCCCTGGCGCTGGCGTCGGTGGCGGCCCTGTGGGTCAAGCCCATGATGGCCCCCAACCTCCGCCTGACCTTCTCGGGGGTCTACGGCGCGCTGGCCGTGGTGGCCCTGGTCAGCGTTCTGACCAGCACCGCGCCCATGGACAGCGTAACGGGGGGGCAGGGAACCCCCGGCGGCCAGAATCCCGGCTATTCCCAGCCGGGGCGGCAGCCGGAGGACACAGGGGGCCAGGGCGGCCTGGGGTCTTTCTCGACCGAAGCGCCCACTGCCGAGCCGACCGCCGTGCCCAATGACGGCCTTGCCTCCGCCGCGGTGGAGCAGATGGAATCCTTCTTTTACTTCTGGTCCGTTAATAACACGGACAGCATGATTAACCTCTGCGCTCCGTCCTGGCGCTCCAGCGTGAGCGAGCCGAAGAAGGCGCTGTTCAGCATCCAGGGCAACCGCATACCGGTGGATTATACCGCCGAGAAGATCACCGGCACGGAAAACGATTCTGTTCGCACCATTACGGTGACGGCGAGCATTGACCGGCGGAACGGCCGCGACCCGGAAACCTACCGCTTCCAGGTCATCATGCGCAAGGAGGACGGCCAGTGGTATGTGGACCCCGCGTCCCTGGAGAGCCATGAGGTCGCCACGCCTACCCCCAACGCGGGCAACGTGACGCCCACCCCCACGGCGGAGCCTGTCTTCACCGGCGCCACCGTGCTGTACTGGAACCAGGCCGGCAAGGGTGAAATGTACCATATTGACCCCAATTGCCAGACGCTGGCGCAGAAGTGGAGGCCCTTGACGGCGTCCTTCACCTACGCACAGGTGAACGACAGCCAGTATGCCAAGCTGTCGCCCTGCAACGCCTGCGGCGCGCCGCTGCGCAATCAGTGATTTCTGACGGACACGAGGAGGCTATCCGCTGCGGACTGCCTCCTTGTGGCTTATCTGAGAAAGGGAGCCTGCCATGGGAGAGCGCCTGACAAGCCTGATGGGGCGGATGGCCCCGACCCCGGAGCGGCTGCTGGCCGGGGTCAGCGGCGGGGCGGATTCGGTGGCGCTGCTGCTGCTGCTGCTGCTGCGCGGGTGCGAGGTCACGGCGGTGCATGTGCATCATGGCCTGCGGGGCGCGGCGGCGGACGGCGACGAGGCTTTTGTCCGCGAGCTGTGCCAAAGGCGGGACGTGCCGCTGCTGGTCTTCCATGCCCGCCCGCCGGAGAATCCCGGCGAGGACTGGGCGCGGCGGGCACGGTACGGCTTTTTCCGGGAGGCCGCCCGGCTGACGGGCGTGAACGCCGTGGCCCTGGCCCATCACCGGGACGATCAAGCCGAAACCCTGCTGCTGCGCCTGATGCGCGGGGCGGGACTCACGGGCCTGGCCGGTATGGCGGAGCAGAGCGAACAGGCGGGCTTGCGGCTGGTGCGGCCCCTGCTGGACATCAGCCGGGACGAGCTGCGGGCGGCGCTGACGGAGGCCGGACAGCCCTGGCGGGAGGACGCCACCAACGCGGAGCCCCGCTATCTGCGCAACGCGGTGCGGCTGGAGCTGCTACCGCTGATGGAACGGCTTGCCCCCGGCAGCGCGGCAAGGATATCCGCCACGGCGGCGCTTCTCAGGGAGGAAGCGAAGGCCGCTGACAGCCTGTGCGGGGATTTCCTCCGGCGCTGGGGCCGGCCGGACTGCCTGCCCCTTCAGCCGCTCTCCGCCCTGCCGGAAGCCGTAGCCAGGCGGGTTCTGCGGGCCTGGTGGCGTCAGATGGCCGGGGAGGCCATGGAGGAGCGGGAACTCAGCCGAATGCAGACCGACGCCCTGTGGCAAACTGTCCGGGGGCGCGCGGGGGCGCGGTGCAACCTTCCCGGCGGCTGGCACGGTCAGCGGGGCTGGTCGCACATCCATCTTCTTCCCCCCGGGGAGCGGGAGACGTCTGTCCCCGTGGACGCGGCGGACGGCGCGGCGCTGTGCGGCATTGTCCTGCGGCTGGAAGCGCCCGACCAAGGCCCCGGCGACGGCAGGCGGCGTCAGTGCGCGCCGCGCTCGCTGCTGGGGGAATGCAGGCTGCGCACCCGCAGGCCAGGGGACTATATCGTTCCCTTGGGCGCAGGGGGGCGGCAGTCCCTGCAGGATTATCTGGTCAATCGGCGGGTGGACGCTCCCTTCCGGGATCGCCTTCCGCTTTTGTGCCGGGGCAGCGAGGTGCTGCTGGCGGCAGGCGTCGGCGCGGGCCGCCTTCCGCCGATGGCAAAGGACGGGGAAATGGCGGCGCTATGCTGGCAGGGCGACATGCCCTGGCTTGATCCGTGAGAAAAGCTATGACGAACATATGAGCAAGGAGAACGATGAACGATGGATAGCAACGCGAGGCTGTATGGCGACCTGACGAAAATCCTGGTGACGCGCGAGGAAATTGCCGAGGCTGTGAAGAAGCTGGGGACTCGGATTACCCAGGATTATCAGGGCCGGGATCTGATGATTATCGGTATTCTCAAGGGCGCCGTGGTGTTCTACTCCGACCTGATCCGGGAGATCGACCTGCCCCTGCGCACGGACTTCATGGCCGTGTCCAGCTATGGCAGCGCCACCAAGTCCTCCGGCGTGGTGCAGCTGCGCAAGGATCTGGATCGCCCGGTGGAGGGAATGGATGTGCTGATTGTGGAGGACATTGTGGATTCCGGCATGACCCTGTCCTACCTCAAGCGCTTGTTTGCCGATCGGGGCGCGGCCTCGGTGCGCATCGCCACGCTGCTGGACAAGCCTGCCCGCCGTCGGGTGGATCTGAAGGCCGACTACTTCTGCTTCGTTATCCCGGATGAATTTGTGGTGGGATATGGGCTGGATTTTGACGAGAAGTACCGCAACCTGCCCGACATCGGCGTACTGCATCCCAGGATTTACAGCGGCGAGTAAAAAGCCGGTGTAAAAAGTCACCGGTCATGTTCTGAATGGAAGAAACACGGACATACAGAACATGCGGACGGACGGGAAAATTTGCAATCGCCGCATGTTGTATGGTATAATATTGGTTGCTTTTCAAAGAAAAAAGCGATGATCTGTCAAGGAGGAGCCCGATTTTGAAGAAGTCTTCCAGGGGTCTGATGAGCTATGTGGTGCTGATTGGCACCTTCCTGCTCATCTCGATCCTGCTCAACAATATGATGGGGGGCCCGGTCAACCGGCGCATCGAATATCCGCAGCTGCTGCAGATGATCCAGGAGGATCAGGTGGCGCGGGTGGCCATCCGCAACAACAACCTGGTAGGCCTCAAGCGCAACACCACCGTGGCCGCCGCGGATTTCCCCGAAAGGGCCTATGACTTTGAAACCACCATCGGCGAGGATTTCATCGAGACCGTCCGCCAGATGGAGGCGGTGAAGCAGGGCAAGGCGCTGAACGATATTTCCGTGGGCGATCTGACCTTCACGGTGGAATACCGCGCGCCGCTCGTGACGCCCTGGTGGTACGATTTCCTGCCCTTCCTGATCATTTCCATGGTGCTGATGCTGGTCTGGTACCTGATGATGCGGGCGCAGACCGGCGGCGGCAACAAGGTGATGTCCTTTGGCAAGAGCCATGCCCGCCTGCAGGAGCCCGGAAAAAACAAGGTGACCTTTGCCGACGTGGCCGGGGCGGACGAGGAGAAGGAAGAGCTCCAGGAGATGGTGGACTTCCTTCGCAACCCCAAGGCCTATACGGAGCTGGGAGCCCGCATCCCCAAGGGCGTGCTGCTGGTGGGCCCTCCCGGCACGGGCAAGACCCTGCTGGCCAAGGCCGTGGCAGGGGAGGCGGGGGTGCCCTTCTTCAGCATCTCCGGCTCCGACTTTGTGGAAATGTTCGTAGGCGTTGGCGCCAGCCGCGTTCGTGATCTGTTTGACCAGGCCAAGAAGGCCGCTCCCGCCATCGTCTTCATCGACGAGATCGACGCGGTGGGCCGTCATCGCGGCGCGGGTCTGGGCGGCGGCCACGATGAGCGGGAGCAGACGCTGAATCAGCTGCTGGTGGAGATGGACGGCTTCGCCATCAACGAAGGCGTCATCGTGATGGCCGCCACCAACCGCCGGGATATTCTCGACCCCGCGCTGCTGCGGCCCGGCCGCTTTGACCGGCAGGTGACGGTGAATTACCCCGACCAGGATGGCCGCGTGGCGATCCTGAAGGTGCACAGCAAGGGCAAGCCCCTGGCGGAGGACGTGGATCTGAGCAACATCGCCAAGCGTGTGCCCTACGCGACCGGCGCGGAGCTGGAAAACGTGATGAACGAGGCGGCCATCCTGGCGGCCCGGGCGCGGAAGAAGGTCATTGACCAGCAGCTGCTGGTGGACGCCATCGCCCGGGTGCAGATGGGCCCGGAAAAGCGCAGCCACAAGGTCACGGAGCGCGACCGGCGCATGGTGGCCATCCATGAGGCCGGCCACGCCATGGTGATGCACTTCCTGCCCGGCGGGGACGCGGTGCATCTGGTGACCATCGTGCCCCGTGGTCAGGCGGCGGGCCATACCCTGGGCCTGCCTGAGGAGGAGAACGATCTGCTGACCAAGAGCCAGCTGATGGCCCGCATTGCCGGGCTGCTGGGCGGTCACGCGGCGGAGCAGCTGGGCCTGGGCGAGTTTTCCACCGGCGCTACCAGCGATCTGCAGCGGGCCACCGATCTGTGCCGCAGGATGGTGACGCAGTTCGGCATGAGCGAGAAGCTGGGCCCTGTGTACCTGGACAGTGACCAGGAGGTTTTCGTGGGCATGGAGTTTGGTCAGAGCCGCGGCTATTCCGAGGAGGTGGCGGCGAAGATCGACGCGGAGGTTCGCCGCCTGCTGGATGAGGCCTATGACATGGCGCTGGCGGCCATTAACGACCATCGCGACCGCTTTGACGCCCTGGTGGACGCCCTGCTCAGCCTGGAGACGGTCAGCCGCCGCGAGTTTGTGGCGCTGATGGAAACCGGCGAGATTCCCGAGGGCCTGGAGGACGATAAGCCGCGGCAGGCCGCGCCCATTCCCCCCAAGTCCGAGGAGAAACCGGTCGTGCCCGACCGGCCTGAGCTGCCGCCGGACATTCTGCTGGGCGGACTCGGCTCGCAGGACGATCATGACGAGCATCAGACCTGATCTGCACCTGCATTCCAATGCCAGCGACGGCGCGCTGCCGCCCGGCATGCTGGCGGAGCGGGCAGCGGCGTCCGGCGTGACCCTGATGGCGCTGACGGATCATGACACCATGGACGGCGTGAACAGCCTCCGGGGCCAGGCTGCGCCCATTCCCGTGCTGCCGGGGGTGGAGCTGAGCCTGCGGGGAATGCGCAGCCTGCATCTGCTGGGCTACGGCTGGCCGTCCGGGGAGACCTTTCAGGCGGCCCTGGAGGAGCTTCAGCATAAGCGCCGCCTTCGGGGTGAGCAGATGCTGGCGCGGCTGAAGGCGCTGGGCATGCCCCTTCCGGCGATGCCGGAGGTGAAGGTGCTGGGCAGGGCCCATATGGCCCGGGCGATGGCGGCGGCCGGCTATGTGCCGGATGTTCAGGCCGCCTTCGACCGTTATCTTGGCGAGGGCTGCCCGGCCTATGTGCCCGCTGAGCGGCTGGACATGGCGCAAGCGCTGCGGCTGATGCGGCAAAACGGCATGACGCCAGTTCTGGCCCACCCGGCGCTGCTGAAAAAGGACGAGCTTGCCTTGCGCAGCCTGCTGGGCGCGTGGAAGGAGCAGGGACTCATGGGCGTGGAGGTGTACCATCCTTCCCAGGCGGGGAAGGGGTATGCCGGGCTGGAACGCATGGTTCGGCGCCTGGGTCTGCTGGTTACCGGCGGCAGCGATTATCATCTGGATGGCGACAGCCACGGTCTGCCCGGCTGTACGCTGCTTGACTGGCCTTCAGCCGATCAGGACGCCCGGGCGCTGCTGCGGGCCGTCGGCCATCCGCTGTAACAACATCCGAAGAAGCCATGGCAGAGCGGCGCTCTGCGGGAAAGGAGGAGGCCCCATGAACAACGGCTATATACCGCCCCAGTCCGGGCAGCGTCAGCGCAGAAGCGACCGCGCCCGACAGAGCGCGCCTGTTGGCCAGAACCATGGCTATCAACCCCGGCAGGAGGCTCCCTCCCAGCCGCCAAGGCCCCAGGAGCCCCGCCGTCCTGCCGCGGAGAGCGGCGGCTATGTCCAGCAGCCCAACGGCAGGCCGGGCTTTCCGCCGCAGCCGAACCGGCAAAATCCCGTGCCTCAGCGCAGCGTCTACGACGGCGGCAGACCAGGCGCGCCCCGGCAGGGCTACGGCGGAGGATATTTCCCGCCGCCGCCTCCGCCCCCGACCAAGCAGCGTTCCCCTCGGCCTCAGCAGGGCTATCCGCCCCAGCAGGTGTACTACCCGCCCGTGGGGGCCGGCGGACAGCCGCCGACCAAGAACGCCTTCTATCAGCAGGGCGGCTCAGGGGGCGAACCGCCGAAAAAGCGGCCCGTGGGCAGAATCATTCTGCTGATGCTGGCGCTGGCGGCGCTGCTGGGCGTGGCCGGCGTGGCTGGCATTCATGTGTTTCAGGACCGTCAGGTGCAGCAGTATGTGGCGCCCTACAACAACCGCTTTGTGGACGGGGTGTATGTGGATGGTATTCATCTGGGCGGCATGACGCCCGATGAGGGCATCACCGCCGTGACGGCCCAGGTGCAGCAGCGCAGCGACGCATGGTCGGTGCGGCTGACGTATCATGGCTCGCTGATTGCGGAGGTGACCGACGATCAGCTGGGGCTGACGGTGGACATCATGGATGTGATGTCCGAGGCCTGGCGGCAGGGCCATACCGGCGACGCTTATCAGCGCAAGGCCGATATGGATCGGCTGCTGCTCGAGCCCTTTGAAGCCTACACGGCCCTGCCCAGCAGCAGCGATAACAACGCGTTGGATGTTCTGCTGGATCGTGTGCAGCGCCAGCTGTATATTACGCCTCAGAACGCGGCCATCATCGAGTTCGATCCCGCGAAAACCGAGCCGTTTACCTTTCAGGAGGAGGTTGTGGGCCGCCTGCTGAACGTCGGCCCCATCAAGGAAAAGCTCTACCGCATGGTCGCGACCATGGAAAGCGGCGAGATTGAGCTCAAGCCCGAGACCATCATCCCGCATTTCACCGTGGAGAAGCTCCGCAAAACGGTGGCCTTGCGCGCGGCGGTGTCCACGGACATTTCCACCCGCAGCGAGGAAAACCGCACCAACAATATCCGGCGGGCCTTCCAGCAGATTTCCGGCACCATCCTTCAGCCTGGCGAAACCTTCTCCTTCAATGACATTGTGGGCAAGCGCACCATTGAGAACGGCTTTTACGAGGCGGACGAGTACGCCTATAACGAAACCGTCCGCGGCGTGGGCGGCGGCGTGTGCCAGGCCAGCTCCACCATGTATCTGGCGGCGGTGCAGGCCGGATTGGAGATCGTCAAGCGCGAGCCTCACTCCAAGGAAGTCAACTACACGGAGTACGGCAAGGATGCCACGGTGTACTGGGAGTATGGCCGGAAGATTGACTTTTCCTTCCGGAACAATACCGACGGCCCGATTTACATCACCGCGGCAGTGCAGAGCTCACCGCAGAACAAGCGGCGGTTTATCGCCAAGGTGTGTATCTACGGCCCGGATCTGGAGGGCGTGACCTATGCCCTGGAGACCCAGACCACCCAGGTGCTCAAGCCCTCCGATCCCGTTGTGACCAAGGATAAGGAAGGCAAGTACGTCACCTACACCGATCAGCAGGAGACCATATCGAAGGCCAAGGACGGCTGTGTGGTGGACAGCTACCGCGTCAAATACCTCAACGGCACGGAGGTTGAGCGTACCTTCCTCTATACCGATACCTACAAGGCCCGCCCAGAGAAGATCATGGTGGGCGTCACGGAAAGATAAGCAGGGGCGCGAAAGCGCTCCTGCTTTTTGTTTATGCATAGAAAAAGTCCCCGAAGGCTGAACCTTCGGGGAGAATATCGGAGCGGGCTGGAGGGGTCGGGGGCAAGCTGACGCTGGCGCGGCAGCACACGCGGGCCCGCCCCTTCGGGACGCTCCGACAAAGTGTGACATGAGGCGCAGGATGGGGCATGGCATGGGGCGAACCCCTCGCGGCCGGTAGGTCACGCCTTGCCGTTGCAGCCCAGCACGTCCACGATCTTGTGCGCGACCATGGCCTTCACAGCGGCGCGGGCGGGCTTGAGGTACTGGCGGGGATCGAAATGATCCGGGTGCTCCGCGAAATACTTGCGGATGCTGGCGGTCATGGCCAGACGGATGTCGGAGTCGATGTTGATCTTGCACACTGCCAGCTCAGCCGCGTGGCGCAGCTGCTCCTCGGGGATGCCGATGGCGCCGGGCATGCTGCCGCCGAACTGGTTGATTTCAGCCACAAAATCCTGGGGCACGGAGGACGCGCCGTGGAGCACGATGGGGAAGCCGGGCAGGCGCTTGGAGCACTCCTCCAGCACGTCGAAGCGCAGCTGGGGCTTGGTGCCGGGCTTGAACTTGTACGCGCCGTGGGAGGTGCCGATGGCGATGGCCAGGGAGTCGCAGCCGGTCTTGGTCACGAATTCCTCCACCTCTTCGGGGCGGGTGAACATTTCATTGCCGACTTCCACCACCACTTCGTCTTCCACGCCGGCCAGGGTGCCCAGCTCGGCCTCCACCACCACGCCGTGGTCGTGGGCGTACTCAACAACCTTCTTGGTCAGCGCGATGTTGTCCTCAAAGGACTTGGAGGAAGCGTCGATCATGACGGAGGTGAAGCCGCCGTCGATGCAGCTCTTGCACAGCTCGAAGCTGTCGCCGTGATCCAGGTGCAGGGCAATCGGGATGTCGGGATTCTCCTGAGCGGCGGCTTCCACCAGCTTCACCAGATAGGTGTGGTTGGCATAGGCGCGGGCGCCCTTGGATACCTGCAGAATCACGGGAGCCTTCAGCTCGCCCGCGGCCTCGGTGATGCCCTGGATGATCTCCATGTTATTGACGTTGAAGGCGCCGACGGCATAGCCGCCCGCGTAAGCCTTCTGGAACATCTCCTTGGTGGTAACAATCGCCATGGGAATAACCTCCTTCTATATGCGGCGCGATATTGATCCGCTGTCATTATACCATAATTCGACGGGCCTGAAAAGGGGTTTGACGAAACTTTCACAAAATCCGCGCCCCATGGAAGCCTTGCGCCTTCGGGCGTGAGAACGTCTGACAGGGCGATTCCCTGGCGGCGGACAGCCAAGAGCGATGGGCGAGGCCAGCGGCCCGTCCTGAACCGCCTTGCCGTGGCTTGGCGATGATGAACGCCTTTCTGGCGGGCGTGCGCCTCACGGGGCGCTGATCCCGCGCGTTTTCGGCGCTGCCGATGGAGCCTGCGCGGGGCGTCTGCGCCGCTCACCCCGACGGCGGCTGCTGCCATTTTCGGGTTTGGCTTGGCCGTGGAGGCAAGCGGCCTTCATCAGCTCGTCAAGCCGGACGCGCCGTGGCATGAGCCGCTCCCATCCGCATGGAGCGGAGCCGAAACGGCACCTCCTGTTCCCCGCGGCATAGGCTGATACTGAGCCGCTCGGTTTGCCGCGACGAATTGGAGGTTTGATACCATGAAACAACCTGGATGCTTCTGCCGCCCCTGTGACTGCGGCATTTCCTGTCCCGTGGAGGACTGCTGCCGGCCATGTCCCCCCAAGCCCTGCCCGCCGGAGCACTGCCACTGCGACCTCTGCCGCCGAAAGGAATGCGGCTGCTGCGGAGGGCGGGGGTATCTGCTGCCCAGGATCATCGCCAGCGGCCGGGAGTGGCTGCGGCGGTGCCAGACCTGCCTGACCGTGGAGGGTCTGCCGGAGTGCGCGGAGCCGCCCCTGACCCTGGTGGCGGTGTGCGCGGCGGGGGAGCCTGCCTGGACGGAGGAGCTTGACCCGTGTCAGCGGGCCCTGTGCCTGCGGGTGACCATTCCGCTGATGTGCCAGGTGCGGGACTGCCGCGGCTGCGTGTACAGCGGACGGGCCTGCGTGGAGGTGGGGGCGACCATGCGCCTGACGGTTCCCCACGCCGAGTGCTGGCGCAACACCATGATGGTGCTGCCCTGTGCGAGGCTGGTGTGCATCCCCTGCGCGTCCAATACTCCCTGCTTCGACGCGCTGCTGGAGGTGCTGGTGGAGTGCTATATGGTGCGCTGGGAGGCCTGTCTGTCTCAGAACCAGCGGCCCGTGTGCCCTCCTGACCTGCCCCTGTATCCCCAGCCCCACCCGAGGCTGGAATAAGGTATCGGCAACGGGCTGCGCGCTTGGCCGAGCTTGCGGGACTTCCCTG
This sequence comes from uncultured Clostridia bacterium, assembly GCA_947565865.1. GTDB lineage: Bacteria > Bacillota > Clostridia > Christensenellales > Aristaeellaceae > UBA11524. The sequence goes on along the minus strand of CANOHT010000017.1, from coordinate 4,554 downwards.
GCCGCCTACGGCTCCCGGCCGGGAAGCCCTGCAAAAAGCCCTTCCACGCAAGATACGCGAAAACAGACGCTCATGCTGTCTCGGCTTTTGAGCAGCGATCGGAGGAAATGGGGGCTTCTGACAGCCAGGGGCGCGGGGAGTGTAGGCTTCCCGCGCCGTTGTGCGTGTTCCGCCCTTGATCGTTCGTGAATGGCGCGGGTCATGGCCGCCGGATGGCCATGGACGCTTTTCGGCATCCTCCCAGGGGGATAAGCTCCGCCCGGATTTCGCGACGCCGTTTGCGCCGCTGCGGCCAGGGACGCCATCCGGCCCCGGGGGGTGCCAGCTTCGGGCCGGAACCATTTGCCGCATACGCCTGGGGCAGGACGCCAGCCGCGCCCAGGTGGCCTTTGCCATGGAGGGCCCGGGTCTGCTGTGGACAGGCGTCATGGCAAGGGGCAGGTCACAGCTGGAGGTCATGGCATCGGGCTGGGCTTCAGGGTGATGCCGCGGGACAGGGGCGCGGCGTTGGACGGGCTGGTGCGACGCCCCTGCCGGGCAAGGCTGTTGTCCGGCTTCCTTATGATAAAGCGCGTCGATGCAGCCCGGAACCGGACAGCGCGGCTTCGGCTTTGCCCAACGGCGCGCTGCCGATATGACCGGCCGGCAGTATGTCGCGCTGACGGTTTCACCGGGGATGCCGCTGCCCTCATCCGTGCCGCCGAAGCCAGGGACCGTGCTCACGGATGAACCGTTGACCCGGATAGCGCCGATTTGCCAGCTGCAGCCGCAGCGCAGTTCCTTCTCTACAGGACAAAAACCGACCGAAGTCGGTTTTAGACAACCGTCGTATCAGGCAGGAAGCAGCCGGATTGCAGAAGCAGCGTTTTGCCGCCATGCCCGGCTTCCATGCTGGCAATTGCCACGCCGCTGACAGCGCCGCCCTGCATCGCGCCGTCCCCCCTGTGCAGCGGCACGGCAGGCAGGCTTCCCGGGGTGTCGAAAATGCCCCCATGAGGGGAAGCCAGAGCCGCCGTTTCCGGCAGCAGCATCCGGGCGATGGAGCGGAGGACAGGGCCCGGCTCCTATGCGCTGACTTGCGGCAGACGCGCTTCGTTGCTTCTAACATAGCGACATCCTGTGGACTCCTTGGGCCTGGAGGGCTCCGCTGTGTTGCATCGCGCCGTCCCCCCTGTGCAGCGGCACGGTAGGCAGGCTTCCCGGGGTGTCGAAAATGCCCCCATGAGGGAAGCCAGAGCCGCCGTTTCCGGCAGCGGCATCCGGGCGATAGAGCGGAGGACAGGGCCCGGCTCCCGTGCGCTGACTTGCGGCAGACGCGCTTGGTGATTCTTTCATCGTGGCATTCTCATAAGCTTTTTTCAGCCGGGGGCTTCCGCGCGCTGATAAGAGGCTTCGGCACGTCGGGGGCAAACGGACATGTTCCCGGCGAAGGGCGCTTGCTTCATACCGCGTCCGCCCATTGCGGGGGGGCGTATGCCCGCGACGGTTCCGTGCGCTTCGCAGACGGGTTTTCACCGTTCCTGCTGGAAGGCTCGGATGCCCGGCAGTCTCTCGCACCGCGCATACCTTCCGCGCCGCAGCTCCGGCTTCAGGGTGGCAACGGCCTCCATGAGCGGCGGCAGCGGCGCGGGCTGGCGGTCTTCCTCCGGCGGATCAAAGCGCCTCAGTGGGCGTAACCCCGGTTTGCGGGAGGCCTCGTCTCCCGGGGCCGGAATCGCTCCTGCCGCGCAAGGGTATACCGCTCTTTCCAGGCCCTGCAAGCGAACCCTGCCAGGATGCGGTGCGTCAGCTTCTCAAGTCGCCTGATCTGCGTTTGGGGCAAAGCATTCACATGCGCCGATTCCTTTGGCGGGCCGCCGAAGGAGCCGCCTGAAGCCCGGGTTCGCCGATTGAACGTTCCAGAGACGGGCAGGGGCTTTGGCGTGCAGCCTTTTTTGTTCCGCGCCTGAATTTGCCTCCATCAAAAAACGGGTCGGTTCTGAGCCTATGCACTCAAAACCGACCAAAGTCTTTTTTGGAGGGCTTGTGAACCCGCCGTTATTTTCCTACGCAGAATTCGCTGAACACGCGGTCGAGGAGCTTTTCCTCCACCTGATCCCCGGTGATTTCCCCCAGGGCCAGCTGAGCGTCCATAAGGGGGACGGCGGCCAGGTCGATGGCGGAGGTTTGCAGGGTGTCGGCGGCCTCCCGCAGATAGCGGGCGGCGCGGCGGGCGGCCTCCATGTGCCGGGGCTGGGTGAGGGGAAGGGCGTCGGTCAGGCAGCCCCGCCTTCGCAGAAAGTCCTTGACGGGGGCCAGGGTGTCAGGCTGAAGGGCGGACACGGCCATCACCTCCGCGCCGGGGAGCAGGGCGGCGGCCTGGGCCTGCGTGACCAGGGCGGGCAGGTCGCTCTTGTTCAGCAGCAGGGCCGTGCTTTCCGAAGGCAGGGAAGACGCCAGGTCGCGATCCTCCGCCGTCAGGGGACGGGAGGCGTCCAGCGCCAGCAGCACGGCGTCCGCCTCCCGGACGGCGCGGCGGGCCCGCTCTACGCCCAGGCGCTCCACGGGGTCGTCGCTGTCCCGGAGTCCGGCGGTGTCAATCAGGCGCACCGGCAGGCCGCCAAGCTGGATTTCGCCCTCCAGCACGTCGCGGGTGGTGCCGGGAACATCGGTGACAATGGCCCGGTCTTCCCCCAGCAGGGCGTTGAGCAGGCTGCTTTTGCCCGCGTTGGGCCTGCCGCACAGGGCCGCCCGCAATCCGGAGCGCAAAAGCCTGGCGGCGCGCTCGTCACAGGCGTTATCGAGGGTGTCGGCCAGGCGGAGCAGCCGGGGCAGCAGGTCGCTTGCGGCTTCCTCCTCGGTGATTTCCTCCGGGTAGTCGATGCAGGCCGCCGCCCCCGCCTGAATGCCGTACAGTTCCTCCGCCGCCTGACGGATGAAGGCCGAGGGTCCGCCCTGCAGCTGGGCCATGGCGGCGCGGCGAGCCTGCTCCCCCTGGGCGGCGATGAGTCCCATGACGGCCTCGGCCTGGCTGAGGTCGACGCGGCCGCCCAGGAAGGCGCGGCGGGTGAACTCGCCGGGGTCGGCCAGGCGGGCGCCCTCCCGAAGGCAAAGGGCCAGCGTCCGCTGACACACAAGCTGGCCCCCGTGAAGCTGAAGCTCCGCTACGTCCTCCCGGGTGTAGCTGCGGGGGGCGCGCATGACCACGGCCATGCACTCGTCCACCGTGGTTTCGCCGTCCAGGATGTGGCCATAGGTCAGCATGTGGCTGGTCAGCCGGGGAAGGTCGGCGCGGGCGGGGCGGAACAGGGCCGTGAGGATGCTTTCCGCCCGGGGGCCGCTGAGCCGCACGATGCCCACGCCGCCCTGGCCGGGGGCGGTGGCGATGGCGGCGATGGTGTCGTTGGCAATCATAGCGTGTCCTCCTGCTTGCGCCAGAATTCGGGGGTGGAGAGGGGCTCGTCCCAGGGATAGGTGAGATCGGCGGCGCGCCACACGGCGGGATCGCCCGGGTCGCCCGTGGCTGCCACATGCCGCACCAGGGATGATATGCTGTCATAGCGGCCCGTGCGCAGGTTCTGCAGGACAATCCGGCACATTTCCGGCGCGGCCGTGGCGCAGCCGCTGCGCAGGTAGGCCCGGGCAACGTCGTCCGGGTTGTAGCGGGCCTGGTGGAAGGCGACGGCCTCGCCGTCCAGCACGGCAAAGGGAGCCACGCCGCCCACGCCGTCCTCCGTGACGCCCAGGGAACCGGGGTTGACCGCGGCGCGCCCGCCATGGCGGATATGCCAGGCGATGTGGTGATGGCCGGACAGCAGCGTATCCACGCCGTCGGGCAGCGCGTCCAGCACGGCGGGGATGTCCCGGGGATGCAAAAGGCGGTACAGGTCGCCGGGGGCGGCGTGGACGCACAGCAGGCGGCCCAGGCGGATGTCCCGGGGCAGGGCGCGGAGGATGGCGGCGGCGTCGGGGCCCGAGACCTGGCGGGCCGTCCAGTGCAGAAGCGTCCAGTTGTAGCCGGCCAAACGGGGATCTCCCAGGTGGCTCAGACGCTCCTCATGGTTGCCCAGGAGCATCCGCGCACCCAGGGACTTCAGCCGCAGCAGCACCTCCCGGGACTGCGGGCCGTAGTTGACCTGATCCCCCAGGGAAAGGATGGCCTGGCAGGCGGCGGCCTCCGGGCTGGAAAGAACCGCCTCCAGGGCGGGCAGGTTGCCGTGAATGTCGCTGACGACGAGATAGCGCATAGGGGCCTCCTTGAAGGGGATAGCCCTATCATAGCAGGGGCAAGCCCGGCTGTCAAATGAGCGGTCAAGAAAGTGGCTGAGGCCGCTTTTTCGAGGGGCTTCGCCGCGTATCAGTATACGTCCTCGCTGGTCAAACGGTGCTGCCGTTCTCCCGGCCGTTCGTTCGTGTAAGGAGGCGGTTTATAACGCAATGACACGAGAATTGCCGCGCCAGCGAAAAGGGGAGTCAGAGGACCGACGGCCCTCAGGCAGGGGCTTGGGTGCAAGGCCCCCAACGTCTCCGCTATCGCCTGACGGCAGGTTCCCGGCAACATCAAAGAACCAGAAA
>CANOHT010000016.1 GCA_947565865.1 uncultured Clostridia bacterium | reverse complement strand
GAGCGGGGACAGCGCCTGCGTCCCCGCGACATTGCCGAATTGTGGATGGCTACGGTGCTTGTTCAATTTAGCCGCCCCCAGACCTCTTCGCTACTTTCTCCGTGGAGAAAGTACAACCAAACAAGCTTCGCTGCCCTGCCAAGGGCAAACTCTCCCACACTACCAACGGTACCAGTCCCATGCGCAACCGGGCTTCAAAACCAAACCACACCGCAGCCTCATGGCGGCTACGGTGCTTGTTCAATTTAGCCGCCCCAAGACCTGCCACGGGCCCATACCGATTCCCCCTTGCGTAGCCTTCCGTCTTAAATTCGCCTGGCAAAGACACCATCTATTGACCGCAAGCAAAGAAGAGTCCCCAGTGCCGCAGCACCGGGGACTCCCCTATCTTACCGATTCAATCGTTTCTCAATCAGCTTTGCCAGAACATATACGTCCTGATCCATCTCACGCTGGCTGGGGCCCTCGATCATCACGCGCACCAGCGGCTCGGTTCCGCTGGCCCGAATCAGAACCCGCCCGCGGCCCTCATATTTCTTTTCCAAGGCTTTGATGGCTTCCGCCACCTCTTCGTCCTTGTCGAAGTCATACTTCCGGGCATCGGAAACCCTCGCCCCGTACAGCGACTGCGGCAGCACCTGCATGATGGACGCCAGGCGGCCCAGGCTCTGCTTGCTTTCCACCATTACCGTCAGCAGCTGCAGGGCGGTCACCAGCCCGTCGCCGGTGGTGTTGTAGTCCAGGAAAATCACATGGCCGCTCTGCTCTCCGCCCAGGTTGTAGTTGCTTTCCAGCATCTTTTCCAGCACATAGCGGTCGCCTACCTTGGTCTTTTCGTTGCGGATGCCCAGCTTTTCCAGGGCCAGGTCAAGACCCATGTTGCTCATGATGGTGGTCACCAGGGTGTTGTTCCGCAGGCGGCCCTGCTGCTTGAGATGGTTGGCGCAGATGCACATCACCTGGTCGCCGTTGACCACCTTGCCCCGCTCGTCCACAGCCATCAGCCGGTCGGCGTCGCCGTCAAAGGCCAGTCCGATGTCCGCCCCCAGCTCCCGCACCAATTCACACAGGCGCTCGGGGTGGGTGGAGCCGCAGTTCTCGTTGATGTTGTTGCCGTCCGGCTCATGGTAGTAGGCGGAAACCGTCGCGCCAAGCTCTCGCAGCACAGTGGGCGCGACCTCAAAGCTGGCGCCCTGGGCGCAGTCCACCACGATGTGCAGGCCGTCCAGGCGGACGCCGGTGGTTTCCTTGGCAAAGTCGATGTAGCGCCGCTGGGCGTTGCGCTGGCGCACAGGACGGCCCACGCGCTCGCCGATGGGCAGCACCTTGTCATCCGGCAGTCCCTCCCGGATAATGCGCTCCATTTCGTCCTCGATGGCGTCGGGCAGTTTATAGCCCTGGCAGTTGAAAAATTTGATGCCGTTGTATTCCACCGTGTTATGGCTGGCGGAAATCACCGCGCCGGCGTCCGCCTGGTAATATCGGGTCAGGTAGGCGATGGCCGGGGTTGGCAGCACATCCACCAGCACGGCCCGAGCGCCCATGGAGCAGATGCCCGCCACCAGCGCGCTTTCCAGCATTTCACCGCTGATGCGGGTATCGCGCCCAACCAGGATGGTCGGACGGTGTACGTTGCTGGCCAGCACACAGGCCGCCGCCTGACCCAGCTTGAAGGCCAGCTCGCAGGTCAAATCCTGATTGGCAATGCCGCGCACGCCATCGGTCCCAAACAATCTTGCCATGATCGACGTTCCTCCGATCAATCTTACATCTTCCGCAGCCCGGAGACTGCCCATCCATTCCAGTATACGCCAATGCGGCGAAAAATACAAGTTCAAAACCAATACATTTGCATACGTTTCATGCTGAAGCCGTCTGAGAACGCGGAATCGTTCAGGGCCGGAAGCCCTGAAACACATAGACGGCATACGCACCCGCGGAACGATAGCCCAGCTTTTCCGCCAGGCGGGCGGAGGCCGCGTTGGCCGCGTCCCAGGTCGCGCGAAGGCCGCGCTCATGGGCCAGAAGGATCAGCCCGGCGCTGGCGATGGTCGCGCAGCCCCTTCCTTCGAAGCCCTCCCGGGTCTGCACCTGTACCTCCATCCCGCCGGGATAGCTGAGGTAGGAGCTGGCTCCGGCAACTGCCCGGCCGTCCATCGTCAGCAGCATCCCCAGGCCCCGGCGGGCGTAATCCCCATCGGTGTACTGACTCACAAAATCGCGGCTCCAAGATTCCTGGCGGCAGGCGGCAATCAGCGGGCCTTCCAGAGGCATAAGCGCCGCGCCCTCCGGCAGCCGCTTCACCATCGCCGCCAAAGGCGCATCCTCCGGCTGAATCTCCGGGTCAAAGGCGTAGCGGGTCGCCGTTTCTGTCCTGGCGACAGCTTCCAGCGCAGCCGTCCAGCCCTCCGGCGCTCCGATGAGCCATTCCCGGCGCTCCGACATCAGCGCATGGCGCAGAAGATGTCTTGCCGACGGCCCCGGAACCCCGCCGCACAAAAGGAAATCCCCCGCTGTGAGCACCGCGCAGCGAGGGTGAAGGGGCGCATCCATCCAGCCGCGCCCCATGCCGTGAAGCGCCGCCTCTCGGATGCCGTGAAGCGCGGGGCCCTGCGGGAACAGCGCCGCGCAGGCCCCCGTCATCGGAAACGCCGCCCGCGTCACTTTACATGCTCCTGAACCATCATATTCTCCTTGCCAAAGGTATCGGACAATTCCCGCAGCAGGGCGTCCTCGCCGCTGTCCTCCTGCTTGGGCTTCCCCGGCAGCGACGCCTCAAACCGGCTGGGAATGCCGCTGGCTTCCGTCAGCGCGGCGGCAATGGCGTCCCGCTTGTCCTCCTTGTTCAGCGCGCCCACAAAGAATTCCATACCCACGGGCGCCTCCCAGCGGTAGGTATCCCCCTCGCAGCCCGCGTACCGCCCTGTGCTGAGCATGCTGAACGCGGCCGGATTACCTTTTTTCAGAGCGGCCATGGCGTCCTTCCAGGCGTCGGCGTCGGTGCGGCCGGTGGGCGTCAGCACCCTGGTCTTGGGCGGCTCGGGCTTCTTCGGTGCGGGCGCGGCAGCCTTGACGGGCTTGCCCGGAGCCGCGGCTGCCACGCCGTTTTTCAGCTTTTCGGTCAGCTCGGCCACCTGCTTTTCCAGCTGGGCGATGCGGTCGGTCAGGGCCGCGGCGTCCGCTTCCGTGGTGCGCAGGCATGCCTTGAGCGCGGCTGTTTCAATGGCGATGCGCGGCGATGAGGCGTAGCGCAGTTCCGTCTCCACCGCCATGAACAATTCCATCATGCGCATCAGGCGGGTCTCGGTGAAGCCCTCCGCCTGGCCGACATACTCCTCGGCGTCCTCTCCCGTCAGATCCAGCAGGGAGGCCAGCTCGTCCGGGCAGACCTTCGCCATCAGCAGCGCCCGCAAATGCTGGCTGACGTCCTTAGCAAAAACCACCGGCTCCCTGCCTGCCCGCATCATTTCGTCAATCATCCCCAAAAGAGCTGCGGGATCCTCGCTTTGCAGGCTTTCGGCAAAGCGGAACAGAAAGCCCCGGTCGCTCACGCCCAGCACCCGCCGAACCAGAGCCTCGTCCACATCGCTCTGATAGCCCAGGCACATATCCAGGATCGAGAGCGCGTCACGCATTCCGCCCTCCGCCGCCCGGGCAATCATGTTCAGCGCCCGCTCGGTGGCCGTGCCGCCCGCGCCCTGGACAGCCTCCATCAGCCGCCCTGCGATCTGCCCCGCCGGGATGCGCCCGAAGTCGAAGCGCTGGCAGCGGCTGAGGATGGTGGCGGGGAGCTTCTGCGGCTCGGTGGTGGCCAGGATGAACACCACATGAGCCGGCGGCTCCTCCAGGGTCTTCAGCAGCGCGTTAAAGGCCGAGGCGGACAGCATGTGCACCTCGTCGATGATATAAACCTTGTACCGGCCCTGCTGGGGCGGGTATTTCACCGTTTCCCGCAGGTCGCGGATCTCGTCCACGCCATTGTTGCTGGCCGCGTCGATCTCCATCACGTCCAGGGACTCGTCCGCCAGAAGGCGCCGGCAGGAGGCGCACTCCCCGCAGGGATCGCCGTGACTGGGGTTCTCGCAGTTAATGGCCCGGGCCATGATCTTGGCCGTGGAGGTCTTGCCCGTGCCGCGGGAGCCGCAGAAAAGGTAGGCGTGGGCAATGCGCCCCGTCTCAATCTGATGCCGCAGCGTAGCGATGATGGCCTCCTGAGCCACCATGGACGAAAAATCCTTGGGCCGCCATTGTCGATAAAGCGCTTGATAAGCCATAGTCCCTCCGGGGTCGCCAAAATGGCAGAGCCACCTTGGCGAGGAATGCTGCTGAGGAATGTTTTTCTCCGCAAGATTGCGTCTTGCCGCGAAAAACTCCCCGCCCCGCCGGCAAAGCCGTCGGATATGAATGGAGTCTGCCCACGGCGATCAACTCAGCTGTTGCCCGCTTGCCTGTTGACGTCCGCAGCTTCTCCAAACCCTCTGATACCTTTTACTCGTCCTTAATAAAAGCCACAAATTCTCGGCCCTTCACCGTGAGGTAGCCGTGGTCGCCCTCGGTGAGGTCATCGCAGACCGCCTTGGGCACCTCCATTTCGATGGGCCGTCCGCCATCCGGCTCAAAGGTCACGCCGTAGATGGTCTCCTCTCCCGCGCCGGGAACATCCTCGTCCAGCGGCAGCATGCGGCTCCTCCGGCCTGTCACCCGGGCTCTCAGCGTGATCTCCCGGGCCTGATCGTCCCGGACGCGGACGCCCAGCCAGCGGGAAGCGCCGGCAGCCAAACAAACCAGCACCACCGCCGCCACGCCGAACAGTAGCATGGTCACCCCGGCCCGCAGCACCTCCGGACTCAGCTCACTCATCCGTTACCTCCAGGTTCAGTTGTTCCCGCATTCCTTCCACCAGCTTGGGGCCGATGCCCTTGACCACCGTCAAATCCTCCGGGTAATAAAAGGGCCCGCTCGTCTCTCTTTCCTCCACAATGCGCTGGCCAATGGTTTCCCCAACGCCGGGCAGCGTCAAGAGTTCCGCCAGCCCCGCCTGGTTGATCCGCACCGGCCCGTCCGGCAGGCTGATGGCAGGGAGCTGCGCCATCGACAGGGGCCTGGCCGCGCAGCGCACGGTTTCCGGCGCGCGGCAGGACGCCGCCGACGCCAGCAGCAGCAGCGCCGCGCTCACGGCCAGCAATACCGCTCCCGCAACCCGCCGCATCCTCACAGCGCCTTGCGCACCTTTTGACCCTCCCGGGAATCCTCCAGGATGTATCCGGCGGCCTTGATGGCGTCGCGCAGCTCGTCAGATCGCTTCCAGTCCTTGTTTTTGCGGGCCTGGGCGCGCTCCTCCACCATGGCCTGAATCTCCGCGGGCAGGGCGTCCTCCTCCTTCTGCACCAGTCCCAGCACATCGGTGAGGGCCTTGAAGGAGGTCAATGCGGCTTCCACCGCCGCCCTGGCGCTCTGGGCGCTGAGGGTAGCGTTGCTGTCCCGCACCAGCTCGAAGATGGCGCCGATGGCGTCAGCGGTGTTCATGTCATCGTCCATGGCGGCGTCAAATCGGGCCTCATAGCCGGAAAGCCGCTGGATGAACTGCTCCTCCGCCGCCGTCAGGGGCTGCTCCCTGGCGCTGGTCAGAAGGAATTTCATCTGATCCCTGGCGGTATACAGACGGGTCAGGCTGGCGTGAGCCGCGGCAATCTGATCCCGGCTGAAGTTGATGGGGCTGCGGTAGTGGGCCGACAGCATAAACATGCGCACGGCCTCCAGGTCGTACTCCTTGGCGATGTCCCGCACGCGGAAAAAGTTGCCCAGGGACTTGGACATCTTCTGGTTATCCACGTTGATGAAGCCGTTGTGCATCCAGTAGCGCACATAGGGCTTGCCCGTGGCGCCCTCGGACTGAGCAATCTCATTTTCATGGTGGGGGAAGAGCAGATCCTTGCCGCCGCAGTGGATGTCGAAGGTCTCCCCCAGGTACTTCATGGACATGGCGGAGCACTCCACATGCCAGCCGGGACGGCCCAGGCCCCAGGGGGATTCCCAGGCAGGCTCCCCGGGCTTCTGGGCCTTCCACAGGGCGAAGTCCGCGGGAGATTCCTTGTCCGTCTCCACATTCAGCCGCTCGGAAGCGCCCATCTCCCGATCCTCAATGCTCTGCCCGGACAGCTTGCCGTAGCCCGGGAAGGCGGACACGCGGTAGTACACATCGCCCGAGGGCGTGGCGTAGGCATGGCCGTTATCCACCAGGCGCTGTACCAGGGCGATGATTTCCGCCATATGCTCGGTGGCCTTGGGATGCACCGTGGCCGGACGGATGCCCAGATCCTTGGCGTCCTTGTAATACTCGGCGATGAACCTTTCCCCCAGCTCCCTGACGGTGATGCCCTCCTCGTTGGCCCGGCGGATCATCTTGTCGTCAATATCGGTAAAGTTCTGGACGAAGGTAACCTCATAGCCCTCCCGCTCCAATTGGCGGCGCAGCACGTCAAAGGTGATGAAGGGCCTCGCGTTGCCGATATGAAAGTAATCATACACCGTGGGGCCGCAGGCGTAAATGCCCACCTTGCCCTCATGCAGGGGCTTGAATTCTTCCTTTTTGCGGTGCTCGCTGTTATAAATCCACATACGCTCACTCCTCCGTATTCCTTTGCTGATCCATGTTCAGATCCTGCTGAACGGGGCATTCCCCGCCGCATTCCGTACAGCCCAGCTCCTGGGCCCGATGCGCCAGACAGCGCTCCAGATGCGTCAGCCGCGTGTAAAGAGCCTGCATTTTTTCCAGCATGGGGTCGGGCAGGTTGACCTGATCCAGGTCGATGCCCTGGGGCTTGGGCCTGCGCACCACCCGGCCGGGATTGCCCACCACGGTGCACCCCTCGGGCACATCCTTGATGACCACGCTGCCCGCGCCCACCTTGCTGTTATCGCCAATGGTGATGGGCCCCAGCACCTTCGCGCCCGCGCCGATGACCACGCCGCTGCCGATGGTGGGGTGGCGCTTGCCCGTTTCCTTGCCTGTGCCGCCCAGGGTCACGCCCTGGTACAGGGTCACATTGTCCCCGATGATCGTCGTCTCGCCGATGACCACGCCGTCGCCATGGTCAATCACCAGCCCGCGCCCGATGACGGCCCCGGGATGAATCTCAATCCCCGTTTTGTTGCGGCTGCGCTGGCTGATAAGGCGCGCTTTCAGGATATGGCCCTTTTCATAGGCCCGGTGTGCCCGCCGGTGCGCCCGTACCGCCCGAAGGCCCGGATAACACAGCAGCACCTCCCAGAACGAGTGCGCCGCCGGATCGCGGGCCATCACGGCCGCCACATCCTCCTTGATCTCCCTGAACCATGCCATGGGCCATCCCCCCTGCTGTTTTCTCCGTGCATTCTATGCCCTTGGGGCCTGCGATGTGGCCTCCGCCAGCAAAACCTCCTGGGCGCCGCACTTCAGGGAGCCGACCGCGCACGGGGGATTGTACACGCCCCGCCGGTTGATCCACGCCCCTGCCGTATCCGTCTGCCGACATCGCAGATGATGCAGCGCCGCGTCTCTTGCCGGCCCGTCCGTCAGGGGAATCAGCAGCTCCACGCGCTGCTCCATGCTGCGCTTCATCCAGTCCGCGCTGGAAAGGAACACGCTTTCCTGCCCCTCGCCGCCGAAGGCCAGAACGCGCCCGTGCTCCAGAAAGCGCCCCACCACTGAGCGTACGGTGATGTTCTCCGTCTCTGCCGGAAGGCCGGGAATCAGGCAGCAGGCTCCCCGCACCGTTAAGTCCACAGGCACCCCGCGGCGGCCCGCGTCCGTCAGCGCCTGGATCAGCTCCGGGTCAGTGAGCGCGTTCATCATGCAGGCGATGCCGCAGGGACGCCCCTGCTCCGCCTTGCCCATTTCCAGGCGGATCAGCCGCAGAAGCTCCTGCCGCATCCCCTGGGGCGAAGCCGTCAGCACCCGCAGATCAGGACGCTCCCGCTCCCCCCGCAGGTATTGGAAGAAGCGCGCGGCGTCATCGGTCAGCTCCGGCCGCGCCGTCAGCAGGCTGAAGTCCGTGTAGTGCCGGGCCGTCTCCTCATGATAATTGCCCGTACCCAGATGGGCGTAGCGCCGAAGAACGCCGTCCTCCAGCAGCTCCACCAGCAGCGCCTTGCCGTGTACCTTCAGTCCCGGCGGGCCGTTCCACACCCGGCATCCGGCGGCGGCGAGGCTGTCCATCAGGCGCAGATTCCGCTCCTCGTCCATGCGGGCCCTTGGCTCCACCCACACATGAACCCGAACGCCATGGCGGGCGGCCTCCATCAGCGCCGCGGCAACGCGGGACGGTTCCCCCGTCCGGTACAGCGTCATCAGGATGGCCTGGGTTCGACGATCCCGGGCCGCCGCCTCCGCCAGGCGAACCACAGGCTCAAAGCTGTCAAAGGGATGGCACAGCAGCGCGTCCCGCTGCTCAAGGAGGGCGAACAGATCGCCCTGAAGGGGTTCCAGCAGCCTGGGCGCAAAGGGCGCGTACCGGGCGCTGTCCCAGCCGGGCAAAGCCGCCACGGCCTTCATCACCCGCCCAGGAGCCGCCAGATAGCCCCGCCGGACAAGCCGCATCGGCTCGATGCCCAGCGCCGCGCAAAGGCGACTTTCAATGTCTCCCGGCAATTCGGGGTGAGCCATCACCCGAAGCACCCGGCCCTGACGGCGCTTTTCCATGGCCGTCCGCACGGCATGGCGGACGTCGGGGTCATCCTCCTTGCTGACGGCGTGACTGTCCCGCAGCACCCGGAAAGGCCAGCACCGCTCGACTTGACGGCCCGGAAAAAGGCAGCGCAGGTTCAGCGCCACCGCGTCCTCCACGGGCAGCAGCATCGTTTCCCCACCCGCCAAAGGCACCAGCGGCGGCAGGTCGGCCAGCGCCACCACAGCCTCATCATCCGCCCCGCTTCCGTCATCCGCCAGTCGAACCGCCAGGCTGACCGCTCCGGCGCTCAGGGAAAGTCCCGCTTCCAGGGGCAGGATCGACAGATGCGGCAGCATGTCGCGATGGAACAGCGCCGACAGCGCGGCCATCTGCACGGGCGTCACCGCGTCAGGCCGGGCCAAATGGACGCCAGCCTTCGCCAGCAGGGGCAAAAGCACCGTGTAGAGCGCCTGATCCGCCTCCCGCAGCAGCATATCGGCCCGCTGAGCGGCCTCCCGCAGCACCTGGGAAGTCCTCATGCCTGAGGCGCGCAGCTTGTCTTCCTTTCGCAGCCTGGCCGTCAGACCGCCCAATCGCACCGCGATCCATTCCTCCAGGCCCGCCAAGGCTATGCCCAGGAAATTGCACCGCTCCAGCAGCGGCGTGTCCTCCCGCAGCGCCTGCGCCAGCACGCGGGCGTGAAAGGCCAGCGTTTCCAGCTCCCTATCCGCCACTGCCGCCATTCGCCCGCCTCCCCGTGCTTTGTGATTAGCCTATTATAGCAAATGCAGGGCGATAAAGCAAACGTTCCCTCCAATTTCCCCGCGGGAATTACGGAGCCAAAAATGACAAAAGCGCGGCGGTCGAATTTCCGCCGCGCCTCCTGTCAAAGCGGCGGCATACGCCATTGCTTTGAGGCTTCGCGCGCCCTCGCTGGCTAACATGCAGGCGGCTCCTTCGGCCGCCTGCCGCAAGCAGGATGCTTTTGCTTAAAAGCCATCAAAATCGCCGTGACGCCGCCGATTTTCGATCGGCAGCATGCCGGCAGCTGATGGTGTCCTTCTCTGCTCGTCTTTTCTGACAGACCGGCGGCGGCTCCATTTCCGCCGCGCAGCCTGCGCAAAGGCTCCAGGAGGCATCGGTAAGCCCGCAAGCCCTTCGGCTGTCAAACGCGTTGAATGGCACCGCCATGGATAAGGCAGCTTTACTCCGCAGCCTTCATCAGATCGCCAAAGGTATTGAGGTGGTAGCGCGCCCGGACGTCCTCCTTCGCGTCGCCCATGGCGGCGCAGTCGAAGCCGCCGTTCACCGCGGCCTCCACCCCGGCGTGAGCGTCCTCCACCACCACGCAGGCGGCAGGAGCAAGGCCGATCATATCCGCCGCCTTCAGGAACACCTCGGGGTCGGGCTTCGAGCGGGTGATGCTGTTGCCGTCGGCCACGGCGTCGAAATAATTCCCCAGGCCCAGGCGCTCCAGGATGAAGGGCGTGTTCCTGCTGGAGGAGCCGATGGCCAGCTTCAGACCGCGGGCACGCAGAGCGTCCAGGGTGGTCTTGACCTCATCGGACAGATCGGCGGGGCTCATCTGGTGCAGCAGCGCCCGGTAGGTGTTGTTCTTCTCCTCCGCCATGGCCTGCTTTTCGGCCTCAGTGTAGGTCTTGTCGCTCTTTTCCAGCACAATGTTCAGGCTTTCCATGCGGCTGACGCCCCGAAGCCTGTTGTTGTCCGTTTCATTGAAGGGAATGCCCAGACGATCCGCCAAGGCCTTCCAGCCCAGATAATGATAGCGGTCGGTGGAGCAGATCACGCCGTCCAAATCGAAAATAACGCCCTGATACTTCATCGCCATATCCTCCTGTTTTATGATGTCTCAGCGGGTCAGGGTCACGCGCCGGCCCCTGTCGCGGATGGTCACGCTGTCACCGGAAATCAGCCGATAGCGCGGGCCGTCGCCGTCCACCCGTACCTCAATCACGCTGCCCCGGTACTGTACGCGGAAGCCATAGCCCTTGAGCTCTTCCGGCAGCACCGGCGTGAAGGCGATGCCCTCGCCATCCACCTGCATGCCGCCAAAGCCGGACGCCACGCACACCCAGGTGCCCGCCATGTTAGCCATGTGCAGGCCGTCGCGCGTATTGCCGTGGGTATCGTCCAAATCCAGCCTGGCCGTCTCCCGGAAGTAAGCGTAGGCCTTGTCCATCCGGCCGATGCGGCTGGCCACCGCGCTGAAGGCCGCCATCGACAGTGAGGAATCGTGGGTGGTCACCCCATCGTAGAAGGTGAAGGCCGCCTCCTTTTCCGCCTGGGTGAACAGGTGCGGCAGCAGCAGCATCGCCAGCACCGTGTCCGCCTGCTTGCACACCTGATGGCGGTAGATCACCAGCGGGTGATAGTGCAGAAGCAGCGGGAAGTTCTCCTTCGGGATGTCCTTCAAGGGCCAAGGCGTCCGATCAATAAAGCCGTCATCCTGCCAGATGAGGCCGGTGGCCTCGTCCCGGGGGATGTACATGCTTTGGGCGGCCTCGCGCCAGGCATCAGGCTCGCCGGGAGCGAGGCCCAGCTTGGCCGTCAGCGCCGCAAAACGCTGGGGAACCTCCTGCGCCATCCGGGCCAGAACATCCGCGGCGAAGGCCAGGTTCACCGCAGCCATGATATTGGTATAGGCGTTGTTGTCCACGATGGCGTTGTACTCATCGGGGCCGGTGACGCCGTTCAGGCAGAACCGCCCGCCCTTGCGGGCGTTGTAAAAGCCCAGGTCAAGGTAAAGCCGCGCCGTCTCGCAGACCATTTCCGCGCCCATATCCCAGATAAAATTCCAATCCCCAGTGGCCTCCACATAGCGTTTGACCGCCAGGGCGATGTCAGCGTTGATGTGTACCTGAGCCGTTCCGGCAGGATAGTAGGCGCTGGCCTCTTGTCCGTTGATGGTTCGCCAGGGATACAGTGCTCCCACCGGATGGCCCATCTCCCTGGCCCGCTTCCGGGCGCAGGGCAGAATGCCGTAACGGTAGGTCAGCAGCGCCCGAGCCACCTCCGGGGCCACATGCAGGAACATGGGGAAGATGTACGTCTCCGTATCCCAGAAATAGTGGCCCTCGTAGCCCTCGCCCGTCAGGCCCTTGGCGGCGATGTTGGTCTTTCCGTCCTTCCCGGCACTCTGCAAAAGATGGAACAGATTGAACCGCAGCCCCTGAAGCAGCGCGTCGTCGCCCTCGACCCAGATGCCGCAGCCCTCCCAGAAGGCCCGCATGGCCTCCTCCTGTTCGGCAGCCAGGGCGTCGAAGCCGACCTCCGCCAGCGTTTCCGCTTCCCCGAGGGCCGCCGTCAGCAGCGCGGCTTCCTCCGCCTCCCCGCCGTTGAAATACGCGATGTACTTGGTCAGCGTCGCGCTCTCCCCCGCCCTCAGCTGAAGGCGATAGCGCTCCCGCAGGCAGGTCTTTGTCCGCTCGCGGACACGCTCTACCGGGGCGCTCACGCGGCAGGCCATGGCACAGGCGACGCTCAGGCGCGTCTTGCCCGTGTGCTGAGCCATACCCATGGCGGCATCGGTCTCCGCCATGACCGGCAGGGACAGCACCCGGCCATGGAGGCCGCTGCCCACGCGCGGATCGTCCGTACAAACCAGGTTGGTGACATCGCCCTCCATCAAGGGCGTCAGGGTCATCGCGCAGGGGGCGTCCAGGGCGGTGACGGTCATGGCAATGGCCGCGCCATGGCTGCGCCGCAGGCTGACCAGCCGCCGTACCGACACCGACACCCGGCCCGTCTCCAGGGCATAGACCGTTTCCCGGCGCACCAGGCCCCGCTCCATATCCAGCTCCCGGCGGCTGCTCGCCAAGCGCCCGCCGTCGGGGTGCAGCGCCACGCCCTCCGCCTCGGCCAGAATCCGCTGGCTGCCGGTGAGATTGAGCATGGTCTGACTGTCCTCGGCATAGCCGTAGGCGATCTCGCCATAGCGGATTTTCTCCGTCTCGTGGAAGCCGTTGATGTAGCAGCCCTCCACGCCCAGGGCACCTTCGTAGCCCTCCTCATAATTGCCGCGCCAGCCCAGATAACCGTTGCCCTGAGCGAACAGCGATTCCTCCCTGGCGGCGCTTTGGGGATCAAAGCCTTCCTGGCATATCATAAAAGGATTCATGATGTTTCCTCCTTGCAAAGGATCAGTTCGTATAAGACCGCCTCCATCCCCTTGGGCGGAGGCGGGAGCCGGCCAGTCCAGGGCAGCACCGCGCCATCGGCCGCCCGGCGCAGGGCCAGGGGGGATGACCAGGTCGCGGGCAGATTCGGGGGCTCCTTGACCCGGCCCAGGGCCAGCAGCCACCCCCGGCGGCCGTCCTCCATCAGGCAGGCGGCGGATGTCCCCGCCCAGGGCGCCAGACGGTCGTCGTCCCGCGAGCGCTCCCCCCGGCGAAGGGGCGGCGGCGTCAGCAGATGCAGACGGCTCCGGGCCAGCATGGGCGCGATGGCCTCCCGGTAGAGGCGGATGTGCGTCCGCAGAGTTTCCCGCTGGGCTGCCGGCATCGCCGTCAAGTCCCGGGAAACGCCCCAGGGATGGAGCATCGCGCCAGCCACGGCGGAGGCCAGGGCTTCCGGCGGCGCATGGGAAGGCAGCCCCGGGAAAACCCGGGAACCGTCCGGGTACGGCCGCGTTTCCGACCAGGCCCAGTGCAGCAGCCGCTCCGGGGGCAGAAAGGATAGATGCTGAAAGACCTGCAGGCTGTGCGCCGTTTCATCCGGGTCGCTGAGAAAGCACACGTCGGTATGCGCCATGGTGCACAGATCCATCCGCAGCCCGCCGGAGGAGCAGTTTTCCACCACCAGCCCCGGGAATGTCCGCCGCAGATGATCCAGCAGGGCCATATACGCCGTCAGATGACGAAACAGCCCCATCCCCGGCTCATGGCCGTGGTCGCCGCGATTGCAGCCCAGCCCCACATCCACGTTGAAGTCCAGCTTCAGCCAATCCGCTTTGGTCAGACGGACGAGCCGGGCCAGCTGGTCGCAGACATGCTCCGCCGCGCCCGCAGCCCCCAGGCACAGACAGGGCTCCGGCAGCGGCTTGCCGTCCCGCAGCGCCTCCCATTCGGGGTGCTGGGCGCGCAGGCTGCTCTTCGCGCCCAGCCCTTCCGGCTCCACCCAGAGGCCGAAGCGCAGCCCCAGGCCGTGAATCTGATCCGCCACCCAGGCCAGACCGTGCGGGAAGCGGCGATGATTCACCCGCCCCCAGTCACCCCGCAGCTGCGTCCAGTGGACCCCGCCCTCCGCGTCGCCAAACCAGCCCGCGTCCAGCACCACCTGAGTCAGCCCCAGCTCCGAGGCCGCGCGGGCGTTGCGCAGCACCACATCCTCGGTAATATCCACATCCTCATAGCGCCACCAGTGGTTCCAGCTGATTTCCTCCGGCCTGAGCCGGGTGCGCGGCAGCGCCTCCCGCAGGTAGGCGCACAGATCCTGACAGAGGCTGTCCCGGCTGGCTCCGCCGTCGGCGGTCAGCGCCTGGGGCAGGGCCAGCGTTTCCCCCGGGGCCAGGGTACCGCTAAGCATGTCCTCATCCATGGAATAGACCACCCGGCCATCCCCGGTGAAGGTCAGCCGCCAGTTGCCGGGCCAGCAGACGGCATACCCATGCCACGCGCCGTCCGCCTCCTGAAGAAAGGCATAGGGCGCGTGGCCATGGCAGGAACGCCCCGAGCGCACCGCCAGCGAGAGGCCGGCGGCAGGCACAAGGCGCGGGGTCATTTCCCGGCCCCATTCGCTGCGGAAGACGAGCGCCTGCGCGCCCCGGGGGTCAAAGCGGCCGATTTCCGCGCTGAACCCGGCAAAGGGCAGCGCTTCATCGCCGGGGTTGGTCAGGCACGGCGTCCATGTTCGGATGTCCGTGCCCCCTACCCGGCGGCAGTCCGGCTTCAAAAGCAGCGCCACGCCAGTCTTCCTCCGTCCTCAGCAGATCGCGGAAACCGTCTCGCCAGGCGCGATGCGCGTCCGCCGCCCGCAAAGCTCGATCTCCACCGCCTCCGTACCGTGATTGCTCACCCGCACCGCCGACCGTTCCGCCTCAACCCGCAGGGGCTGCCCCCGCCAGCACAGCGGGAAGGCCAGGGTCTGCCAGCAGGCGGGCAGCCGGGGCGCGACGCGGAGCTGACCGCCCACCACCCGCGCGCCGCCAAAGCCGTACACCGCACACTGCCAGATGCCGCCCATCGAAGCGGTATGCACGCCCATGTCAGAGGTGGTCATCTTCGGGCCCAGGTCAATTTCACCGCAGCCCTTGAAGAAGCTGTACGCCGTTTCATCCTCATGAAGATCCGCCGCCAGCACACAGTGGGTGGACTTGCTCAGAGAGGAATCGTGGAGCGTCCGCGCCTCGTAGAAATAGTAGTTCTTTTTCTTCACATCCGCAGGGAAAAGATCGTCCATCAGCAGCATGAGCGCCAGGGTATCCGCCTGCTTGTGCACCTGCATGGCGCTGATCTGCTCGATGTTGTAATCATTGTAGATGGTGCCTACCACGCTGGCCTGCTTGTAGGGCGTCAGGTCCACATGGTTGAGGCTGAAATAGCCCTCGAACTGGGGCACGATGCCCTCCCCGTCCGGCGCGGGCAGGTACAGACGCTCCAGCACCCGGGCGATGTTTTCCCGGCTGACGGCGAAATCAAGCTGCTGGCTCAGCCGGCGGCAGGTCTCGTCCCGGCGGTCCTCCAGCTCATCCATCACCCGAAGGGCCAGCTTGAGGTTGTGGGCCGCCATGTAGTTGGTATAGGCGTTGTTGTCCACATGCTCCTTGTACTCATCCGGGCCGATGACATCCAGGATCACATAGGCGTTTTTCTCCTCGTCCCAGGTGACCCGGCTGGCCCAGAAGCGCGCTGTGTCGATGATGATCTCATAGCCATAGCGATCCATGAACTCCTGGTCATGGGTCACGGCGAAATACTGCTCCACCGCGAAGGCCACATCCGCGGTGATGTGCTGCTCGATCAGGCCCGTAAGAATCTTCATGGGCTTGCCGGTAACAACGTCTGCCGCGCCCCACAAAGGCGTTACCTCGCCATCGTCCACCCAGGCCGCCTCCCAGGGATACATCGCGCCCTCGAAGCCGTTTTCCTTCGCCTTGCTGCGCGCGCCAAAGAGGCCCTTGTAACGGTATTCCAGCAGGGTGCGGGCAGTCTCGGGCTGGGTCAGGATGAAATAGGGCAGGATGAAGATTTCCGTGTCCCAGAAGGAATGACCCTTGTAGCCCTCTCCCGTCATGCCCTTGGCGCCGATGCCCACCCGGTTGTCATCCTTTTTGACCATGATGTTCAGATGGTACAGGGCGAAGCGGAGCATCAGCTGATCGAAGGGACGCTCCGACCTCACGCGGATGTCCGCCTGGGCCCAAAGCCCCGCCCATTTCTCCGCGCTGGCGGCAAACAGCCGGTCATAGCCGGCCTCCATGGCCGCGTTCATCACGGCGCGCCCGTCGTCCATGGCGCGTTGGGCGGCGTCCTTCACGCCCTCATAGGCCATATCCCGGGTGGTGGTGACCACGGTGAGCTTCTCCACGGTCAGCGTCTGTCCCTTTTCCACGCGGAAATCCGCCCGGGTAGCCATATAGCGCCGGTCGATGATGGGCAGCACCTTGCCCTGGGTCTCCTGCCCGTCCAGGCGGAAGCCGTGGGCGCAGTGGAGGCAGCAGGTCACGTCAGACTGCACGGTACGGGAGGTCATCCGCAGCACCCGGTTGTCGAAAATACGCTTGTCGCCTTCCCTGAAATGCTGTGTGCCGGTGTTGCTCACCCTGCCGTCGATGCCGCTGTCCACCCGGATGTCGGCAGGAGCGTCCAGGGGGGTGATCTCCGCCTTGATGCCCAGGAGATGCTCATTGTCCATGGACGCGAAGCGGGTGAAGCGCAGGTCGTACCGCCCGCCATCCGGGGATGTCCAGCGCAGTGTGCGCCTGACCTCGCCCGTGTGCAAATCCATCACCCGCAGGTAATCCTCGGTTGTCCCCGCGTCCATGGCGAAACGGCGGCCATTGACCGTGAATTCCAGGTTGGTCACATCCGGCAGATTGGGCAGCTCGGTCACCTCGCCCTCGTCCGCGCGGTCGAAGGTGCCCGTCACCAGCAGGTTCCGGGTCTGACCCACATAGCGCTCCTCCAGCGCGGCGCGCTGACCCAGATAGCCGTTGCCCTGGCAGAAGATGGCTTCACATTTTCCCTGGAAGGCAGGCTCGAAGGCCGTTTCCGCCACGAGCCAGTTTTCCTTGTCCTGTACTCCCAGATCGTATTTCAGCATAGCGCGCATCCTTTCCTCAAGCCTGATCGGCTTGCTTGTTCGTTACCGTCACCACGGCCTTGCCCGAGGCGTCCAGCGGTATATCCAGCCAGCCGCCTTCCGCCGCCGCGCCGGCAGCCTCGGCCCGCTGGCCGTCCCGTAGGCAGAGGCGGACAGCCGGGCAACTTTCTGTCTCAACAGTCATGGTGTAGCCGTTATCCCGCCGCTGATAGCGCAGGCTGATCTCCCCCGACAGCACCCGTACATGGGTCAGCTCCGCCGCGGGCCAGGCCGAGGGCATGGCAGGCGTGAGGTCAATCCTCTGCTCTCCCGCCACGGGCTGAATGCCAAACATGTGCCGCACCACCGGCACGAACAGCGCGTAAGCCGTCCATGCCTGACAGACGCATCCATAGTCCGGGGACATTTCGGACATCATGCCCGGATTCGCCATGCCGAAGGTGGCGGCCATGCGGCGAATCAGCTCCAGCGCCCGGTCGCCGTAACCGTAGCGGGCCTGCGCCACCGCCACCGCACCGGTGGAAATGGTCATCATGGCGCCCTTGTCAAGGGCGTTGAGGTAAATGCCGTAGGGGCCGACAAAGTCGGAGGTGTTCAGATACGCAAGAGCTCTCGCCGCCCGGGCCTCAGGGGCCAGACCGGTCTCCATGGGGGTGGCCAGCGTCCAGTTCCCGTTGATCAGGAAGCCCACCTCCGCATCCTCCGGGCCGGTCTTGCGGGCCAGCACAGCGTCGAAGGCCTGCTCCATTTCGGGCGTCCGCTCCCGGCGGCGGCCCAGAATCGTTTCCCGACGGGAGCGCACAAAGGCGGGGCTGGCATAGGCGTCGCAGTAGCTGCCCATTTCCTCATCCCACATGCTGCGCTCCAGGGCCTCCCGGGACAGGCGGAACATGCGCTCCGCTTCCTCGGCCTCCGACGGACGGCCCATGGCGCGGCACATCTCGCCATAGCACTGCCAGGCCTGTACCGTATAGGCAATGGAGTCGATCATTTCGGCGTTGAGTCCGGCAATCTCGATGATCCCGTACCCGCTGGGGAAAAGATCGCCGTCATCGTCCTGGGCCTTCAGCCAGGCCATGGCCTTGCCCAAGAAGGGCAGCAGCTCCTCCACCAGCGTCGCGTCTCCCGTCCAGCGCCAGTAGTGCCAAACCGCCGTGACGAAGTGGGCCGTCTCCTGAGTGTTGCCGGGGTTGGAGCACAGGCCGTAGGTGGTAATCTCATGCACCACCCGCCCGTTGCCGTTGACCCGATCCGAATAGTCCGCCAGCAGCTTCAGCGTTTCCCGGGCCAGCCGATACTCGCCCATGGCCAGCAGGCCCTGGATGGCGTAGCAGTTATCGCAGCCGAACCACCAGGGATATTCCGGCAGGCCCGCCGCCAGCGCCCGGCCGAACGGCCCCGCGTCCACCGTCAGCCAGTCGGTGTTGATCTTGATCCACTGCCAGACCTCCTCCAGCCTGGGCTCTCCCACGCTCAGGCGGCTCCTGCCCAGCAAGCGGTCATAGCGCGCCTGCTTTTCCTGTTCAAAGTCCCTGCCGGAGGACAGCAGCGCGAGGTTGTCTTCCACCTCGTCCCGGCTCACCGCCGAACCTGTCATATAGAAGGTCAGCACCCGCTCCTCGCCCGCCGCCAGCGTCATTTCATAAAGGAAGGACGCAGAAATGCCCTGACCGGCAGTCTGCTGCGGGCCGAAGAACTGGCCCGTGCGCACCCGGGTCGGCGGCGTCTGACATTGCACCCCGGCAAACCAGGGATTATCCCGATCCTTGGCGTGAAACGTCCCCGTCTCCGCCTCCCACGCGCCTTCATCCGGGCCATCCTGATAAGCCCCGCTGTCCATGGAATACCACACGGGGTACAGCTCCGTGCGCACCATAAGCTCCGCCGTGACAGCCCGCGGCTCATCGTCATGGTTGGTGAAGCGATAGCGCACCACCACGCCTGGGGCGCTCTCGGGAGCCAGCCGCTCCTGACGAATGGTCACCCGGGTGTGACCCAGATTCGCGCCGTAATCAAAAACGTTTTTGTGCGGCAGGCAAAAAAAGCGGTCCGCAATAATCCAGGTATCCACCTGATCCGCCTTTTCATCGCGAAACCGCAGCCAGAAGCCGTCCAGCACCTTGATGGGGTGCATCCACAGCCCGCCCATTTCCCGTTCGCTGTGGTGGCCGAAATCCGGGAACATGCCGTCCGCCGCGCCAATCAGCTTGGCTTTCTCGCTGACGCACAGACATTTGGGGGTAGGGGCTCCGGTGGAACAGAATAAAGACATCGTATAACCACTCCTACCAAATATCATGGGGAACTAAGCGGTGTCTTTCATCCCGCGGCGTTTTCCGCCCAAGGGCGCCGGGAGAAGCACTCGATAGATTCGAGCGCTTCTCCCAAAAATCCTCCCGGGGCTGTCAAAAAAGCTCAGCCCTTGGTGCCGCTGGAAATGGAAATGCCGTCGATGATGTAATCCTGCGCCAGGAAGAACAGCACCAGGATGGGCAGCATCACCAGCACGGTGGCGGCCATCAGCAGGTTCCACTTGCTGGTATACAGGCCCTTGAAAAAGCTCAGGCCCAGGGACAGGGTATACTTGTTCGCGTCGTAAAGATAGATCAGGGGACCGTTGAAGTCATTCCAGGTGCCCATGAAGGTAAACACGCAGATGGCAGTCATCACCGGCTTGCACATGGGCAGCATAATCTGCGTGAAGCTACGGATGGGGCCCGCGCCGTCGATGGTGGCAGCCTCGTCGAAGTCCTTGGGAATGCCGCTCATGTAGGAGCGCATGAGGAAGACATTGTAGCCGCTGGTGGCAAAAAACGCCGGCACCGTCAGAGGCAGGTAGGTGTTAACCCAGCCCAGCTGGCGGTAGAGCAGGAACTGGGGAATCATGGTGATCTGGCCAGGGATCATCATCGTGGCCAGCAGAATGAGGAACCAAACGCGCTTGCCCCTGAACTCATAGCGGGAGAAGCCGTAGGCCACCAGGGAGCAGCTCATCACCTGGCCCGCCACGTTGGGGAGCACCACGATCAGCGTGTTGAGCAGGTAGCGGAAAAAGTCAATGTCCGTCACGGCCTTATAGAAATTGCTCCACTCAGGCGTCGTGGGGAAGAAATTGTTGGTGTAGATTTCGCCCGCGGGCTTCAGCGCCATGCAGATCGTCCACACCAGGGGAATCAGCACCAGGATGCTCAGCCCCAGGAGGAACAGCATGGTGATGCCCCGGCCGATCTTCGTCGGCAGGCTGGCTTTCTTGGAAATGGCTGTCATTGTCTGCTTCCTCCTTCCGTCAAATCTTATCGTCGTTGGAATAGTAGACCCAGAAGCTGGAGGACTTCATCACCAGCATGGTAAAAAACATGATGATGATGAACATGATCCACGCCAGCGCGGAGGCATATCCCATCTTGAGCTCCTTGTAAGCCTTGGTATACAGGTACAGGTTGTAGAACAAGGTGGAATTCAGCGGGCCGCCCTCGGTCATGACGAAGGCCTGGGTGAAGTACTGGAAGGAGCTGATAACGGCCATGACCATGTTGAAGAAGATGGTGGGCGAGATCATGGGCAGGGTGATTTTGAAGAAGCGCTGGAAGGCGTTGGCGCCGTCGATGGAAGACGCCTCGTAGAGCTCCTCCCCCACCCCCTGCAGGCCGGACAGGTAAATAATCATGGTGTTGCCGATGCCCCATACGCCCATGAGGATCAGGCCGTAAAGAGCGGTCTGCGGGGTATCGAGCCACGCCGGACCGGTGATGCCCAGAAGCTTCAGCCCCTGGTTAAGCAGGCCGTTTTTGCCCAGCAGCTGCATCCAAATCATGGAGGAAGCAACGGTGGGAATGATGGAGGGCAGGAAGAAAATCAGCCGGAAGGTACGCATGAACCTGATGCGCATGTTCAGCAGCATGGCAATCATCAGGGAGGCAATCTGATAGAAGGGAATGGAAATCAGGCAAAACTTGAAGGTGACTTCCAGCGCCTTATAGAACTTTTTGTCGCTGAATATTTTTGTAAAGTTCTGGCCGCCGATGAACTCGATGGTATTCAGTCCTGTCACAATATCCCATTTGCAGAAGGACAGCACCAGGGAGAACACCATGGGAATCAGCGTAAAGGCGAACAAACCGATCAGCCACAGCATGATAAAGCCATAGCCATAGCGATTCTGCCGCCTTTCCAGGTTTGTCATGGGCGCCCTCCCGGCATGTTTGACATTGGACATGCGTATCTCCTCCTTCTGATCCTGCGCCTGGCGCTTTCGCCGGCGGCGCATACCGCCGTCTGTACGCCGGATCAACTTGTTCTCAACAGAAAAGTCGGGCCAGAACCAGCCCATCGACTGTTCTGGCCCGACATGGATTGACCGTTGAATCGTCTGGCGGATTACTCGGCCATGGCCTCGGCTACCTCGGCCACAGCGTCGTTCAGGATATCCTCAACGGAGCCGTCGTTGAACTGAATGCGCTCAAAGGCGGTGCGGAAGGCGGCCACAGCAGGATTGCCGATCTCGCCGCGCAGGCCCACAGGCTGAATGGCGTTGTCCAGCGCGTTCAGAATGCCCATGTTGCGCTCGCCGTAGGACTCCTCCAGGGTCTCCAGCAGGCTGTCCACGGTGGGCAGCACGTCCTTGTTGACGGCCACGCGCAGCTCGGCGCACTCGGTGCCGGTCAGGGCCTTGATGACTTCCCAGGCAGCCTCGGGGTTCTTGCAGTTCTTGCTGATGGCGAAGGCGGAGGCGCACAGGTAGGACTGGTGGTTGCCGGGCACAATGCTGGTGCCGTAGTTCACGCCGGAATCCTCAAACACATCCTTGTCCCAAGCGCCGGAGATGGTCATGGCCAAGTTGCCGTTAATCAGCATGGCGCTGGCAGAACCGAAGGTGGACTGGTCGGCAGCGTCGGGAGAAATGCGGTCGTCGCCCGTGGAGAAGCCCACATACTCGGTCAGGGCGGCAGCCATTTCAGGACTGTTCAGGAAGCCTTCCACAGCGGTGCAGTCCTCGTTGACGATGTCCAGACCCTTGGAGGTCAGATAGGTCAGCGCGGCGTACTCCCAGCTCTGGGCGTTGAAGCCGAAGCACTCATAGGTGCCGTCTTCGTTCTTCACGGTCAGCTTCTTGGCCGCTTCAATGGCGTCATCCCAGGTCCAGTCATCGGTGGGATAGGGCACGCCGTACTTGTCGAACACGTCCTTGTTGTAGAACAGGCACAGGGGATTGTAGTCACGCACCAGGTAGTACTGGTTGCCGCCGATGTTGCCGAAATTGTAGATGGACTCGTTCATCTCATTCTTCCAGTCGGGATCGTTGGCAATCAGATCGTTCAGGGACAGGGGCAGACCGGCGCCAACCCACTTGTAGAAGTCGCCTTCGCCGGACGCAAAGATGTCATAGCCTTCGCCGGAGGAGAAGGAGGTCAGCAGACGGTCGCCGTAGCCGTCGCCAGGCACCATATCGACCTTGATCTCAATGTCGCTGTGCTCGGCGTTAAACTTATTCACCATCTGCATTTCAGCGCTGTCCTTGATCTCGTCGCCCCACCAGGTCACACGGATGATGGTCTTTTCACCCTCCGCGCCGGCCACGGCGAACATACCGCACAGCATCGTCAGAGCCAGAACCAGAGCCAACCATTTCTTCATGGGGAAGCCTCCTTGATTGTTTATTATTCTAAAAACGTTTCCGATTCCTGTAGGATTCAAAAACGTTTTTGAACACCGAAAAAGAAATTACCCAGCCGCGCTTTTCCCGGCTTCCACCGGGGAAACGGTTTCCCGTAGCAGCAGCTGATGGGGCAAAATGGTGTAGCCGCCCTTCTCGCGGCGTTCCATGATGCCGTGCAGCATCCGGGCCGCCTCCCACCCCATGGCGCGCATGTCCTGGGCCACGGTGGTCAGCGGAGGTACGGTCAATTCGCCCAGGCTCAGGCCGTCAAAGCCCATCACCGAGATGTCGTCAGGAATCCGCAGTCCGACTTCCCGGGCAGCCCGCATGGCGCCCATGGCCATGATGTCGCTGAAGCAGAAGATCGCGCTGGGCATCCCCGCGCTGCTGCGCAGCCTCGCTTTCACCCGCTCGTAAGCCAGCTCCTCGCTGAAGTCGCCGTGGATCAGGTCGCACTCCTGGGCCACCAGGCCCTCGGCCTCCAGCGCCTCCCGCACGCCCTGGGCGCGAACGTCGCTGACATGGGCGTTCTTTTTGCCGGATACCACCAGAATCCGCCGATGCCCCAGCGACAGCAGATACGCCATCGCCTCCCGGGCCGCTGCACGGTTGTCGATGGAAATCCAGCCCATGCGCTGGCCGTGAATCGGCACATCCAGCGCGACCGTAGGTATGCCGGAGTTTATCAGCTCCTCGAAATAGGCGTCATCGGTGGTGATGCCGCTGAGGATGGTGCCGGAAATGCTATGCCCGGCGCAAAATTCCGTATAGCTGCGCCTGCGCTGCTCCTTGGAGTCGGTCGTATACAGCGCCAGCTCCAGCCCCTTCGCCTTGGTATAGGACAGCACGCCCTGGAGTATCAGATAGACCAGGTTGTCCTTGCTGTTGCCCTCCAGCAGCCCGGACACGATCAGGCCGATGTTGGGTGGCTTCTTGGCGGACAGGTTCCGGGCGCTGATGTTGGGGGTATACCCCAGCGTCCGGGCAGCCTCGACAATGCGCTGCTTGGTTTCCGGCCGGATGTCAGGGTAGTCGTTGAAGGCCCGGGAAACCGTCCCGATGGCCACGCCGGCCAGCTTGGCCACATCCTGAATCGACGCCGCCATACCAACCAGCCTCCCCTCATCCGTATTCGCGGCGCTGCCGCTCCGAAAACGTTTTTGTCCGTTGATGGTATTATAATACGCTTTGGCTATTTTGTAAATAGGGTTATTGCAATTTTTCAGAATTTTTCTTTTTTGTGTGGTTTTCGGTTGCCTTTCCATGGTTTTACCACGATTTTCCCTTATCTCCCGCGCCATGAATCGACATTGATTTCGCACATTCTATACAAGATGAACAAAAACAGACCATTTCCGTTTTTCCTCTCCAGACGGGCAATGCGCATGTCGTTTTCACTGATCGGGACGGTCAGTCGCGGCTGGCGAAGGGAGAAAAGCGGATATGCAAGGGGACGATCCCGGGGACACAACGCGCCATCCCAGGCGCGGGAGCCGTCCGCCTTCTCAGGCCTTCGGCCATGTGGGTTCTCCCTTGCGTTCTGGTTTGGTTCGGCTCTGCCCGGAACGCTCCCGCCGCAAGCGAAAGTCTGCGCTTCATCGGGGCGCAAGGGCTTCCCGCACATCCTTTGGCAGCCTTCGCCAGGCGGCTTGGCCCCCTCTGAACAAGCCGAAGGCTGACGCCGTTCGGACCGACTGAGCAAATTAAAAACGGCCAAGCAGCTTATGCTGCTTGGCCGATACACACGGTTCTCAGGGCTGCTTGCCAATGTACGCCAGAATGCCGCCGTCCACATACAGGATGTGGCCGTTGACAAAGTTCGACGCGTCGGAGGCCAGGAACACGGCGGGGCCGCCCAGGTCTTCCGCATTGCCCCAGCGCTCCGCGGGGGTCTTGGCGATGAT
The DNA here is from genome assembly GCA_947565865.1 of uncultured Clostridia bacterium. Lineage (GTDB taxonomy): Bacteria > Bacillota > Clostridia > Christensenellales > Aristaeellaceae > UBA11524. The sequence continues at coordinate 38,926 of CANOHT010000016.1, read as the reverse complement.
GAACTGATCGAAGGGATGGCGGCTGCCGTCCGGCTGAATCTCGCGCAGGGGAGCCGTCTGAGGCGTGGCGATATAGCCCGGGCCAATGCCGTTGCACTGGATGTTGTACTGGCCGTATTCCGAGCAGATGTTCTTGGTCAGCATCTTCAGGCCGCCCTTGGCCGCGGCGTAGGCCGAGACCGTCTCGCGGCCCAGCTCGCTCATCATGGAGCAGATGTTGATGATTTTGCCGTGGCCCTTCTTTATCATGGAGGGAATCACAGCCTTGGCCACAATGAAGGGAGCGTTCAAATCCACGTCGATGACCTGGCGGAACTGAGCGGCGGTCATTTCGCACATGGGGATGCGCTTGATGATGCCCGCGTTGTTCACCAGGATGTCGATCACGCCGACTTCCGCCTCAATCCTGGCCACCAGCGCGTTCACCGCATCCTCGTCCGTGACGTCCGCCACATAGCCATGGGCCTTGATGCCCTTTTCGGCGTAGGCCGCCAAGCCCTTGTCCACCAGCTCCTGCTTGATGTCGTTGAAGACGATGGTCGCGCCGGCATCCGCCATGGCGCTGGCGATGGCGAAGCCGATGCCGTAGGAAGCGCCGGTAACCAGGGCAACCTTGCCCTCCAGGGAGAAGAGATTATTCATGGGAATCGCTCCTTTCAAGATGGTGCTCCGTTACAGAAGGTCCGTGGTGGCCACGCCGTCCATATCGTCGAAGTCCTGGTTTTCGCCGCACATGCCCCAGATAAAGGTATAGGCCTGGCTGCCGGAGCCCGCGTGGATGCTCCATGAGGGGCTGATGACCGCCTGCTCGTTGCGCATGACGATATGGCGGGTCTCCTGCGGCTCGCCCATGTAGTGCATGACAAAAGCGTCCTTGGGCATATCAAAGTACAGGTAAACCTCCATGCGGCGGTCATGGGTATGACAGGGCATGGTGTTCCACACGCTGCCGGGCTGAAGCTGGGTCATGCCCATCACCAGCTGGCAGGATTCCACCTGGCCGGGCAGGATGTACTTGCAGATGGTGCGGTGGTTGGACTGCTCCAGGCTGCCCAGCTCCACCCGCACACAGTCCTCCGGCCGGATGTACACGGTGGGGTATTCCTTGTGAGCGGGACAGCTGTTCAGGTAGAACTTGGCGGGGTTGGCGCTGTCGGCGCTGGCAAAGGAAATATCCCGGCTGCCCCGGCCGATGTACAGGCCGTCCTTATGGCGGAGGGTATACGCCGTGCCGTCCACCGTCACCGTGCCCTCGCCGCCAATGTTGATGACGCCCATCTCCCGGCGCTGCAGGAAGTATTCCGCCCGCAGCTCCTCCCCCGCCGTCAGCACCAGCGCCTTGCTGACCGGGGTGGCGCTGCCGGTGATGATGCGGTCGATATGGCTGTATACCAGCTTGATGTCATCCGGACGGAACAGATCCGGGATCAGAAATTCCTCCCGAAGCCGAGCGGTATCGTAGGTTTTTACGTCCCTGGGAGAAGCTGCTGTACGAAGCTCCATGGGATTCTCCTCCTTCATGATGTAAGCATTTACATTTCACTGATAGTCGGGTTGCGTCCTCACAAACCACAACCATACGAATATTTTACAACGTTTATCGGCGTTTGAAAAGGGGGAAAACGGTCAAATTGAATGGTTTTCACATAGAATCGCCATGTTTTTTCCGTCTTGCTCAGCACACGGCTTCCCCGCGAAGCCCCGCCGCCAGCAGGCGCACCATATCCGGCTGCTGTTCTTCCAGCGTCCGCTGGGGATCGAACCGCACCGGCGCGGACACCTGAAAGCGCTTTCCCTTCACGTCAATATGCACAGGATAAAGCCGCAGCGCCTTGCCCGTCGCCCGGTAATACATGGTGCAGATGGGCATCCATCCCGTGTTGATCCAATCGTGATGCTCGCCATGGCCGCTGGGCTGCTCCGGGAAGATCACCACATGGCCGCCGCTTTTCAGGTGCTTGAGGCTGGCGCGCATGGTGGTCATCACCCGGGCGTCATGAAAAACAGGGATGGTGGGCGCGCTTTTCAGCACCGGAGGAAGAATCGCCGCCGCGATGTAAGGCAAGGTCGCGTTATACAGAGGTTCCAGCGCGCAGCCCGGCTCCCACCAGTAATCCTGGCGAACGTAGGCCGGGCAGGTTCTGCGGTTCATGATGCCTTCATTGCACCAAGCCAGGCATTTCTCCCGCAGCGGGAATTTCACCACCATGTCGATGGGGCCCATCGCCCCCACATGGTTGCATACAAACACACAGGGCTCGCCGTCAAAGGGCTCGGCCCAGGCGGCTGTCATTTTGGGGGAAAAGGTTCGCACAAGCCATGCCAGGCTATCAAAAAGCTTACCCACAACCGTCCACTCGCTTTCGTAGGGGGATGTCGTATCCTATCATGGAAAAAGGCAAATTGCAAGTCACACAGACGTTCCGTATCAAGACGCGGAAGGGACGCTCGCACCGCCGGGAGACTGTTTGTTAAGCCTGCGCGGGCGCGCTGAAGGCCGTTGGGACAAAGAGTGAGCGCGGAGCCTGAACGCGGCGGCTTACTTTGCCCTACCCCGACGGATGAAGCCGAACTGCGTTTCGCTGGCCATCACCGCCAGGAAAATGAGTCCGAAGCCCAGACCCAGCCGCAGCGTGACCTCCTCGCCGTAGAAAAGAACCGAAAACAGCACCCCGAAGACGCTTTCCAGGCTCAGCAGAATGGAGGCGGGGGCCGCGGGCGTCACGCTCTGGCCCACATTCTGCAAAAGCAGCGCCGCTGTGGTGGCAAACACCGCCAGATACCCCAATTCCAACCAGGCGTTGTCCGGGAAAGGCCCCGTCATGCGCTCCGTCAGAAGGGACAGCGCCCAGCAGGCCAATGCCGCCGCCGCGAACTGCACCAGCGTCAGCAGGATTGGATCCTCCTCCTCGCCAAAACGGCTCACGGCTGTCATATGCAGGGCGTAGAACACGCCGCCCAGAAGCGTCAGCGCGTCGCCCTGGTTGATGGTCAGGTCGCCATCCAGGCTCACCAGACCGATGCCGCCCAGGCATAAGACCGCCGCCAGCCAGTTCCACGCCGTGGGCCGACGGCGGCTCGCGGCCCAGGCCACAAAGGGCACAAGCACGCAGTACACCGCCGTCAGGAAGGCGTTCTTCCCCGGCGTTGTGCCCTTGAGGCCGAAGGTCTGGGCGGTATAGGCCAGGAACAGCAGGACTCCCAATACCGCGCCGCGGCGCACCACCCGTCCGTTCAGGCCCTTCAGCCGCCAGGTGAACATCAGCGTCAGAAGCACACTGCCCACCGTGAAGCGAATGCCCAGCAGCAGGAACACGGGGATGCCGTCCACCGCGTTCTTCATGATAAAAAAGGAGCTTCCCCAAATGAGCGCGGCCGCCAGCAGCGCCAGCCGACCGAGCATTCCTTTGTATTTCACCATAACCAGCCTCCATCAAAAGAGGGCCGGCAGCATGATTCCCGGCCCCTTTTCGCTTACCTTTTTCTGCCGCCCATCAGGCTGCTTAGCCCGCCCATCAAGCCCCGGGTCAACGTTCGGGTCACCTCACGGCTGACGGTGGCGATGGCGGTGTTGGCCGCCCGGCCCAGCACAGAGTCGTTTTTCCGCGCCCGGGCCGCCCGCTCCTCGCGCAGCTGATCCGCTCGCTGTCGGCGCAGCTCAGCCATACGCTCCTTCTCCGCCTTTTCGGCCTCCCGGCGTCGCTTTTCCGTCTCGCGCTGTGCCCCGGCATCCGCTGGCGCGGCGCTTTGGGGCGTCGCGGGCACATAGCCGCCCGTGGACGGATCCAGCCGCATGAGCGCCATCCGCTGGACGTACTGCCCCGTGGCAGGGTCAAACATCATCACCGGCATGGGCTGAGCCTCCGGCGCGGCAGGCGTCTGCGGCACGGTCATCTGCGCCAGCTGCCGCTGCTCATACTGCCCCGTGGCGGGATTCAGCACCATAAAGCCTTGGGGACGGCTGATTTCCGGCGCGGCAGTGCTTACCCGCACCTGTTCGGGCTGAAGGGACGGCACGGCCGGCAGCTGCTTGCGCTGGAAGGCCTCCGCCAGGTGCTCGTAGGCGCTGACCCGATCCACCGCCTCATCGTAGACTCCGAAGAAGGGGCTGTTCTCCATGCAGGCCCGCCGAAGGTCGCCGCCGATGACCCCCATGGCGGACTGAGGCGGCAGGATGGTCGCACGCTCCACCACGCCGGGCGCTCCGTCCTCCTCCAGGAAGGACACCAGGGCCTCGCCGGTAGCCAGGGTTGAAATGGCCTCCTCCGTATCGAAGGCCGGGTTGGAACGGAAGGTCTGGGCCGCCGCCCGCACCGCCTTTTGATCCAGGGGGGTGTAGGCCCGCATGCCGTGCTGAATGCGGTTGCCCAGCTGTCCCAAAATGCTCATGGGAATATCCGCAGGGGACTGGGTGATAAAGTACACCCCCACGCCCTTGGAGCGGATCAGCCGTACAATCTGCTCGATCCTTTCCAGCAGCACGCCGCTGTCCTGGCTGAACAGCAGGTGGGCCTCGTCAAAGAAAAAGACCAGCCTCGGCTTATCCAGATCGCCCTGCTCGGGCAGCAGCTCATAAAGCTCCGACAGCATCCACAGCAGGAAGGCGGCATACATCGCCGGGTGCTGAAGCAGCCGATCCGCAGCCAGGATGTTGACCACGCCCCGGCCCTTCTCATCCATCTGAAGCCAGTCCGCCAGGTTCAGCGCGGGCTCGCCAAAGAACAGGCTCCCGCCCTGATCCTCCAGAACCGCCACGGCCCGCTGAATGGCGCCCACAGTAGCCGTCGAAACATGGCCATAGCTCAGCGTGTAATCCCGGACATGTTCACCCAGGTACGCCAGCATGGCCTTCAGATCCTTCAAATCCAGCAGAAGCATCCCCTCGTCATCGGCTATCCGGAAGAGGATGTTCATCACGCCGGACTGGGTGGCGTTCAGCCCCAGCATCCGGGACAGGAGCAGCGGCCCCATCTCGCTTACCGTGGCGCGGACGGGATGACCCTTTTCACCGTACACATCCCAGAAAACGGTGGGAAAAGCGCTGTACTGGAAGCTGCTTACCCCGCAGCCCGCCAGCCGCCGGGCCAGGGCGTCGCTGTGCTCGCCGGGGCATGCCATGCCCGCCAGGTCGCCCTTGACATCGCTGAGGAACACCGGCACCCCCATATCGGAAAAGCCCTCCGCCAGCACCTTCAGGGACATGGTCTTCCCCGTCCCCGTGGCGCCGGCAATCAAGCCATGACGATTGGCCATCTGCGGTAAAAGGCATGCGGGCCGCTCCCCCGTGCCCACCCAAATCTGACCGTTGTACAGCATCCTTTTCCCCTCCCGCATAGAGTCTCTGTCTTCATTTTACACGGTCAGGGGCCATGCGTCAAGGCGCGGCTTCACGCGTCGCGTTAAGGCGTATCCTCCTGCGGGCACGGAATGCTGCTCTCCACCATCGTGTGCGTCCAGCGGTCAAACATCGTCTGCGGTCTGTTGCGGATACCGCCTTTGACCGCGCCGAGAAACGCCGCCGTCAGCAGCAGGAACGATAGCAGCACGCCCGCGCCGCCAAAGAAAATATCCAGCCGCGCGACGCCCACATGCAGCATAAGGCATCGGGCCAGATGCTGCCACAGCCTGGCGCTCCCGCCCCCGGCGTCCGCCACGCGGATGCGCACCAGCAGCTTGCCCGGCGTGGCCCCGCCGCATTGCCCGGCCACTACGCCCAGGAGAATCACCAGCGCCACATAGCACCAGTTCCGGGGGAGAAAGTACCCCAGCATGGTGGCGGCGCCGCTTACCAGCGCCTGATCCGTCAGGAACGCCATCAGCCGCCGGATGTAGCTCACCCGCCTGCCCCGCTGGTAGCTGAGCTGGTTCAGGCGTTCCCGTGAGGGCAGGAAGCCGGTGAGGAAGGGCGTCACCGCATAGCCCAGCAGACCGCCCAGGGTGTTGTGGATCAGATCATTCACATCCGTCAGGCGGTAGCGGAAGGGCGCCAGACCGTAGGTGGCGGTATACTGCGTCACCTCCAGGAACAGGGAAAGGGCCAGCGCCGTCAGCACCGTCCTGCGCCGTCCCCAGCCGAAGTAGTACCGCAGGAAGACGCCCAGGGGCAGGAACATCAGGATGTTCAGCACCGGCTCATACAGCCCGGAGGCGAAAAAGGCGCTCATCCAGGTGCTGGGATCCTTGATGGAGAATTCCACCGTGGCCGTCAAAATTTCTGGCACATAGCTGAAGGGAATCAGGTTCAGCCCCACATGCTGGGTCACCACCGTATCCGCTGAGGGAAAAGGCAGAATAGCCAGGCAGTACACGCACATCAGGTAGAATATAAAGGCATAGACGCACAGCACCCGCATGGGCAGGATGCTCCCGTACCGCCGGTAGCTGTACAGCACATAGGGCAGGGTGAACAGCGCCGCCGCCAGGGGAAACATCACCAGCGCGAAGGTCAGAGGCTCCACATAACGCTGCATACGACACCTCACAATCGGAAAGTACCCGTTCATTATACCATAACCTTCACCGCCGCGGATTAACAAATCATGAGATTCTCCTTGCCGGGGCATGAAAAAGCGGCCCGGGCCATCCGCCTGCAAAGCGGCCCAGGTCGCCTGTATGCTTCTATCCGCCGATGACGAGGCTCATTTCCCCCACAGCGGGCAGGGGTAGACCCCCTCCTGCGCCATGGCCCGCAAAGCCGCCATCACCACAGGCGTATCTTCCTTATAAGTCACGCCATACCACTTGTCCCGGCTGGGCAGCACCCGCACCACAGCCTCTCCCGCCTTGAGCATGCCGTCCACCACCGTGGGCAGGAAATACTCCGCACTGAGGGGATTCTCCGCCAGCGCCTTGTCCAGGAAGGCCGGGAAGCCGCCCTCCAGCGCGTGCAGGATGCTGGGGGTGAAGCCCCACATGTTCATGCTGACCAGGGTCTGCGCAGGCAGGCGTCGATAATGCTCGCCGTCCTCGGTGAACAGCGCGCCGTCGCAGGTCTTGATGATGTGCGTGCGCTCATGGATGTCCCGCAGCGTACCGTCGCCGTCCACCGTGCATACACCCCGGGCCACATGGCCGTTGTCGGTGAGGGTGTTCTGGATTTCATAGCCCACCATCATGTAGCGCTTTTTGTCGTCATCCGCCATGGTCGTCAGGCTGTCGTAGGCAGTCTGGAAGGCGCTGACGCCGTAGTAATCGTCCGCGTTGATGACGGCGAAGGGCGCGTCGATGAGCTCCTTGCAGCAGAGCACGGCATGACCTGTGCCCCAAGGCTTGGCGCGGCCTTCCGGCGGAGCGTAGGGCGCGGGGAGCTTATCAGTCTGCTGGAAGGCGTAGCGCACCTCCATATGGCGCTCCATCCTGCGACCCACCAGGCGCTTGAAGTCCTCCTCAATCTCGTGCTTGATGAGGAAGATCACCCGCTTGAAACCCGCGCGCCTGGCGTCAAACACGCTGTAATCCAGGATGACCTCGCCGCCGGGGCCCACGGGCGTCATCTGCTTCAGCCCGCCGAAGCGGCTGCCCATGCCCGCCGCCATAATCAGAAGAATCGGTTCCTTCATAATCCTTTACCTCCCCTGTTCATTCCAGCGCGCCATGACCTCATCCATTTCATCGGCGTGGCGCTCCATATCCTTCAAAAGGGCGAACTGATTCCGCGCTCTAACCAGATTATGCTCTGGATAGGCGATGCCGAAGTAGTGATCGCCGTCCAGATAATCCGTCAGGAAGCGGACGCCGCACTCATAGGTCATCATCCAGGCCCCCAGGGGGAGCGAGCGTACCTCCGCCTCGGTCAGCAGTCCGCCCACCGCTCCCAGATAGCCCTCGCTGTACGCCCGGTACATCGGCAGGCTGAACCGCACCAGGGACAGCTCCGCCTCGTCCTCCTTCGCCGTGTTGGCCCCAAAGCGGATGGCGTCGCCAAAGTCATAGGCGCACAGGCCCGGCATCACGGTATCCAGATCCACCACGCACATGGCCCTGCCGGTCTCCCGGTTCATCAGCACGTTGTTCAGCTTGGTATCGTTGTGGGTCACCCGCAGGGGCAGTTCCCCCCGGGAAAGGGCGTCCACCAGCGCGCGGGCGCGTTCCTCGCGGGCCAGGGCGAAAGCGATTTCCTCCCCCGCCCCCTCGGCCCGGCCCACGGGATTCCCGGCCATCACCTTCCGCAGCGCCCGGACACGGCTGGGGGTATCGTGAAAGCGGGGAATGGTCTCATGCAGCGAGGATGCCGGGTAATCTGCCAGATCCCGCTGAAAAGCGCCGAAGGCCCGCCCCGCCTCCCGGAAAACCGCCTCGGATTCCGCCTGCTGGTAGCTGAAGCTGTCCTCGATGAACAGATACATCCGCCAGCAGCCGTTGTCCGGGTCCAGCAGATAGTCCTTGCCGTCCCTGGCGGGGATGATAATCAGCGTTTCCCGGTCGGGGTCGCCGCCCCGGCCCAGGATCAGTCTTTTCATGTAGGCGGTGATGTTGGCAATGTTCTCCATCACTTCTCCGGCTCACGGAAGGCCACAGGGCTCAGCCGCTGCAGGATGTAGCGGCGCTCCTCACTCCTCCCCGGCTTCCGCGTGGTTACCATAAAGGTGTCATTGATGTGGCCGCAGCCATACCGCCGGATGTCCACAACCTGACCGTACAAATCAAATGCCGCCAGCTTTGCGGCGGCTTCCTCCGCTGAATAGCGTGCCATGCGCCCATCCCTTCCTGCCCTAGGCGCGCAATAAGCGCCCCTAAGGCAGATGTTTCCATGCAAAGTCTTTTCTAATCATAATATAAAGCATAGCAAAAAGCAAGCGCAACACCCGTAAATCTTACAGACCTTTTGCTGTAAAAATCCCGGTTTTGATTGTATTCACGCGAAAGATAGCGTATAATAGACCTGACTGATCGTCTGCCGGCATCCTTGTCGGCTCCAGATAGCCTTCCTTCCCCAGGGCGGAGACGGCTCCGCCATCCGAAAGGAGATTGCGCCATGGACTTTCTGAAAACACTGATGCTGTATATGACCCTGACCTTCGCTACCTCCGTGCAGGGCGCGCCGCCACCCCAGGAAACGCCCGTGCCCACCATGGCACCCCCGGCCGTCGTTTCCCAGGCGCCCGGCGTATCCGCCGCACCCGCGACCGCGACGCCCTCGGCTGTTCCGGGAGCCCCCACCGCCGTCCCTACCCCAGAGCCCAAGCCCACCATCACCCCCAACGCCGCCTACCGCAACATCGAGCTCAACGACCGCGGCGCGTCAGTGCGCCAAATGCAGGAGCGGCTGATTGAGCTGGGGTATCTCACCGGCGAGGCAGACGGCGCCTTTGGCCGTCAGACCTACCGGGCCCTGCGCGCCTTCCAGGCCGCCAACGGCCTGACGGTGGACGGCGTGGCCGGACAGCGTACCCAGACCATCCTTTACGAGAGCCCTGACGTGGTGGCCGCGCCCACCCAGACGCCCGCCGTCACCCAGGCGCCTACCATCGCCCCGCCTGCGCCCTCCGCCCTCCCCGCCATGGAGCCGGAAGCCGCGCTGGACGGACTCGTTTCCACGCCCACGGATGTGACCGAGCCGCCGGCGGCTCCCATCCTGCTGCAGGGCGCCGCCATCGTCCTGAACGACAGCGGGGAAAAGCTCACCTGCCTGCGTCAGGAGGACGGGGTGACCATTCGCGTGGCTCCCCGGGTGTGGCGGCTGGAAGATGGCATCATGCTGAACCTCAGCGACCTGGCAGCCAGCGTCGATACCTGGACACTGGCCCAGGACAGCGCCGTTTATACCTTCACGGCGGAAGGCTACACCGTTGTGCTGACCCTGAACGACAGTGCCGCCGTCTGCCGCGTGGATGATGTGCCCCTGGCCCTGGAAACCAGCGATATCCTGCTCCTGGACGATCAGCTGCTGATCTCCACCGGTCTGCTGGAACGGGCGCTGAACGCCCAGACGGAATGGGACAGCGAGGAATCCACCCTGATGCTCCGCGTGCGGCACAAGGACGTAGCCCAGGCCACGGACTGAGTGTCACGAAGGTGGCCTATGCCACTTTCGTGAGTGATGCACGCCCTCACTGGTCGAACGGCATAGCCGTTCGACCGGCCGTTCGGTCGTGTAAGGAATGTTTTCTTGACAGAAAGCTCCCCGGGATACGAATGATGGTCAGAGGGCCTGCGGGCCCTCCGACACCTCCCGGGAAGTTAAATCATAGCCTGCGGCGATACCCAATCGGGGCGTCGCTTTTTTGCGGTTGAAAACAGCATGGACATCCTCCGCCTTTTCATATACAATGACAATCAGTGACAAGTACGGATTTTCCGCCATCGCGCGGAACGAAAGGAAGCGCCCATGAATCAGGAATCGCCACGCGCCGCGCTGATGTTGGTTGAGGATGACCAGGCTCTCCGCCAGGGCCTTTGTGAGCTGTTTGCGCGGGAAGGCTACCGCGTCACGGCGGCCTCCTGTGTTCAGGAGGCCCTTGCGAGCCTGGGAGAGGACATCAGCCTCATCGTGCTGGATGTCACCCTCCCCGACGGCGACGGCGTGGCCCTGTGCCAGCGCTGGCGGATGGCCGGGGTGACGACGCCCATCCTCTTTCTCACCGCCAAGGATGAGGAATGGGACGTGGTGCGCGGCCTGGACGCCGGGGGAAACGATTACGTCGCCAAGCCCTTCCGCATGATGGAGCTGCTCAGCCGCATCCGCGCGCTGCTGCGGGCCAGCCAGCCCCGGCCCTCCGCCATCCTTGCCCGCGGCGGCATCGAGGTGGATCAGGCTCATATGTAGGCGCGGAAAAACGGCGAGCCGCTGCCCCTGACCCTGACGGAATACCGTATTCTGCTGGCGCTTATGGAGCGGACGAGCATTGTTCCCCGTTCCGTTCTGCTGGAGGCCCTTTGGGATGCGGACAGCAAATTTGTGGATGACAACACGCTTTCGGTCCATGTGAGCCGCCTGCGGGAGAAGATCGGCGCGGAGCACATCAAGACCATACGGGGGGTGGGCTACCAGTGGGCGGACTGATCGCGGCGACGGCGGCGCTGTCCGTTGTTCTGCTGGCGCTGGCGGCGGCGCACGTGCGCCTGCGCATCCGCCTTCGCGCACTGACCAGGCGGATGGAGGCCTTTCTTGTTTCCGGGCGTCGGCAGCTGACGTTCTCTGTGCGGGAGGACGCGCTGGCGCCTTTGCAGAATGCCGCCGCCGAGCTGGAAAATCAGGTCTTGCTGGCCCGGGAGCAGCGGCAGGCTGAACGCCGCGCCGCCCGGGGCCTGACGGCGGACATTTCTCATCAGCTCAAAACACCGCTGAGTTCCCTGCGGCTTTTCTGTGAGATGGACGCCGGCCCCCACGCGGACGAGCAGCTGACCCAGATTGAGCGGATGGAACGGCTGATCCATGCCCTGCTGCGTCTGGAGCGCCTGTGCGCGGACGGCTATGCCTTCACCTTCCGCGAGCATGACGTGGCCGCTCTCGTTGGCGAAGCCTGGCAGGGCCTCGCCTCCGTTTATCCCCGGAAGCGGCTGAGCGTCGAGGGCTCCGCCGTCATCCGCTGCGATGGCAAATGGCTGGGCGAGGCTTATCTGAACCTGCTGAAAAACGCCTGCGAGCATACCCCGGAGGACGGCGAAATCACTGTGCGCCTGGAACAGACGCCTTCCGCCTTTTTCTCCTCCGTGGCCGATAACGGCGGCGGCGTGGATGCCAAGGAGCTGCCGTACCTCTTCGACCGCTTCTACCGTGCCCACAGCCGGGAAACGAAGGGCACAGGCCTGGGCCTTGCCATCGTGAAGGAGATCATTCATCGTCATCACGGCAGCGTCCACGCCGAAAACAGCCCCGGCGGCCTGCGGATGGTTATCACCCTGCCGCTGATGGACAGCACCGCCTCCCCGTCTTGCGAAATCGTAAGGTAAACGTCACCCGGGCGTAAGGTTGACCTGCTACAATGGCGCTGAAAGGAGGTCATGATGATGGAAATCATGCACTGTGAAAACCTCAGCAAAGTTTATCAGGCCAGCGAAAACAAGGTGATCGCCCTGGACGGGGTATCCCTTGCCCTGGAGCAGGGCAGCTTTACGGCCATCACCGGCCCCAGCGGCAGCGGCAAATCCACGCTGCTGCATCTGCTTTCCGGCCTGGATCATCCCACCGGCGGCAGGGTGATCTATCAGGAGGCTGATCTGTACAAGTACAAGGAAAACCAGCTGGCCGTGCTGCGCCGCCGCCGCTTTGGCTTTGTGTTCCAGAGCTACAACCTGGTGCGGGAACTGACCGGCTGGGAGAACATCCTGCTGCCCGTGATGCTGGACAACCGCCAGGCGGACGAGGCGCACCTGCATCATATCATCGACCTGCTGGGCATCCAGGAGCGGCTTTCCCACCTGCCCGGCGCCATGTCCGGCGGACAGCAGCAGCGCGTCAGCATCGCCCGGGCACTGGCGAACAAGCCCGCCATCCTCTTCGCGGATGAGCCCACCGGCAACCTGGACGGCAAGGTCGGCCGGGAAGTCCTGACCCTTCTGCGCCAGGTGAACCGGGAGCTGGGCATCACCCTGGTGCTGGTCACCCACGACCTGAACGTGGCGGAGCAGGCGGATCGCGTCATCCAGCTGGAAGACGGCCGCGTTGCCCATGACAGCGAGGTGGTTAAGTCGTGAAGCGCCTCACCATGAACCGGGTAGCCAGGGCCAATCTGAAGCACAACCGCAAAGCCTATTTCAGCCTCGCCATCGGCATCTTTCTGGCGGTATACCTGGCCAGCTTTTCCGTCCTGTGCATCCAGGGAACACTGCGGGCCAACGAGGAAAAGATGGCTCGCCGGGTAGGCTGGGCGGACACCCTCCTCCCCGACAGCCCAGCGATCACCGACGACCTGCTGCGCGGCAGCGGCCTGTTCGACCGGATCGGCAGCGTCTACGTCACCGCATCCGTGGAGGACAGCAAGGTCTATACCGGCTATTACGACGAAACCGCCGAGGCGCTCATGTACCGCCATTGTATTGAGGGCCGCCTGCCGGAAGCCCCCGGGGAGATCGCCGCGGAGCGCAGCGCCCTGGACAAGCTTTCCCTTGAGGATGCCGCCGTTGGGGATACCTTCACCTGGACGATGCGGCCCTTTGACGGCGAAAGCCAGGAGCGTACCTTCACCCTGGTGGGGATTCTCAGCGAGCAAAGCGTCTATCTTGACGTGGACGGCTGGTACAGCTTCGACAGCGGCGCCGTCAGGCTGCCCGGGATTCTGACCTCGCTCCGGGAGCCTCCCTATCCCGTGGGCAGGATGGTTGTCCATCGGGTGATGACCAATCGGCCCCTGATAACCCTTGACCACATTCAGGCCGTCCAGGACGGGGCCTTCCACATGTGCCATCGCATCAGCCGCGTGACCGGCTCCGCGTCGCCTTACGACGATAGCCAAAGGGACGCCCTGCAAAAGAGCAGTCAGGTGATCCTGTGGGTTCTTCTCAGCGGCGCGCTGCTGCTTTCCTCCTGCGTAGCCATTGCCTCCGCCATGGAAAGCATGCTGGCGCGCAAAACGGAGGACATCGGGATGCTGCGGGCCGTGGGGGCCACCCGGCGGCAGCTGCGCAGGCTCTTTGGCCGGGACGTGTGGCTGCTGACGCTGACCGCTTTGCCCATTGGCGTGATCATGGGCTGCCTGACCTGCTGGCTCCTATCCATGGCAGCGCCCCAGGAGCTGGTTTTTCACCCGACGGTCTGGCTGCTGCTGCCGGTGGTAGCGCTTGCCTTCCTGTGCGTGTATCTGGCCTCCGCGCTGCCGCTGCGCAGAGCCTCCAGGCAAACGCCCATGGGCGTACTCAGGAACACCGCCGCTTTGCGCAGGGCCCGCCGTTTCCGCAGCCACAAAACCTTCAGGGTTCCCCGGCTGATCGCGGCCCGGCAGCTGGCGCTGCATCCCATGCGCCAGGCCGGAAGCGCCCTGATGGCGGCGCTGATGCTTTTTGTGGCGCTCCTTTTGAGCGAATTGCTGCTTTTCCAGAGTGGGAACGACTCCCAAAACCAGCACGCCTTCAGCCTCACCATAAGCAGGGACGCCAGCTTCGTGTCTGAGCCCTTCGCCCAGAAAGCGCAGAAAGATGAAGGACTCACGGATAGCGACCTCCAGCAGCTTCGCGCCCTGCCGCTGGTCAGCCAGGTAGCCAGCCAGCGGCAGATCACGGCCATTCTCCCCCTGCCCGACCCGGCGCCTGACTACCTCAGAACCTACAACCTGACCACCCGTTATGATGACGGGCAAGAAACCATGATGCCGGTCTGCGCAACAAACATCGGCGTGGAGACCTACTATCTGGATGTTACGGATGAGACCTCTGCCGAGGATTTCCCCCACGAGTGGTTCTACCGCAGCACCATGGCAACCTTCCAGCAGATGCGTACGCTGCAAAAGGTCCTGGGCGTGGAGGATAAGCTGCTGCCCGTCACCATCCTGATCGCCACGCTGGACGAAGGCGCCCTGGCCAAGAACGTCGCCGAGGGACGCATCGACATGGCGGCGCTGGACGCGGGCCAAGAAGTGCTGGTCTACGCGCCGAACCTGTGCGCCATCACCCCCGACGGCGGATTTCTTGAACGTGACACCCTCCATTTCGACAATGAACTCCGGCGGGAGGACTGGGATCTCATCCTGCAAAACGACTACTTTTATACCGGCCAAACCGTTTCCCTTACGCAGCTCTGGGGAGAAACGCCGGACTGGTTCACCGATCGGACAAGCGAGGGCCAGCTGCAGCGCTATTACAGCGGGCTTGCCCGGACAGCCTGCGCACCGAGGGTCGGCGCCATCCTCAAGGGCCCAGTTTCTATTGTCGGCGTCTATCCCTCCGGGCTGTGTTTCATCACCACGGAAAAAGGGGCCGCCGCGCTGGGTCTTCACGCCAACGGCGCGGAGGGCGTGAACCTGATGCTCTCCGCCATGCCCGACGCCGATACCGAAGCCCGCCTGGAGGACAGGATCACCCGCGTCGGCATACGCCGGAACGCGACAGTCCACAACAGCCTGGCAGCCCGCAGGGAACACAGGCGGGATCTGATACGGACACTGGCGCTCCTTGGGGGGATTTCGCTGTTGTTCTTCGCCGTCAGCGTGGCCATGCAGGTGACCAATACCGCCCGCCGGCTCCGCGCGGATGTGCGCATGGTAGGTACGCTGCGGGCCGTGGGCGCGGATGAAGGGACGCTGCTGCGCTGCTACGCCATTCCTGCCATCATCGCTTCCGGCGTCGGTTATTTGCTCACCGCCGTCACATACGGCATCACATTCAATATCTCTGGCAACATCTTCCCCTATGATCATCCTTGGCTGCTTCTCGTCCTTCTGCCCCTGGCCGCGCTCAACGCCCTGTGCGCCATAGCGGGCATTCGCGGACAGCTGCGCCGGGTGATGGGGCAAACTATCATTGATAATATCAGGGAGCTGTAAACTTGATGAAAAAACTATATTGGATCGCGGTTTTGCTGACCGTGCTGTTTCTTGTACCCCTTTTCGGCGGCCACGCGGAGGAAGCCGCCCCCTTCGTCCTTGATGAGGAGCGGGTTCTGCCGGGCATGAACCGCCCCTGGCGGCAGGGCTATGAGCCGACGATCTTCAACCATCGGCTGACCTTGGCGCTGCCTCTAACCTCCGACCAGGCCAGCGGCGCCATCCAGACGACCCTTATCATGCAATGCGACGACCTCTCTCCTTTCAAGCCCCAGGCCATGACAGTGAAAACCCAGCCCTCGGGCGAGGGCGTTTACGCGGTACGGATGACGCTGGATTTGTACCCGGACAGGCGCAACGGGGATTACGCCTGCGTTATCCGCGTCGCCGGACAGACGGCAGAGGGCGATACGCTCAGCGTCGATTGGCCCTACGTCATCCGCGTCCGGGACGGACTGCCCAGCGGGGAAACCACCCGTATGCGCGTTTCGGACGTGCAATCCGAGCTGAAGGTTGGCGAGGACGGCTGGGTCAGTGCCACGCTGACCAACCCCTGCCGAACGGTTTCCTTCCAGCGGCCCGTCCTCCGCGTCCGGGACGCAAGCAGTGAAATCATCCCGCAAAGCGCCGAAGCGATGGAGCTTTCCGACCTGGAGCCAGGGGAAAGCACGACCGTCCGCTTCCCTCTCACGGTACTGGCACGGGCGTCGGTCGCGCCTCACCAGCTGCAATTTGAACTCAGCTGGACAGCCCTGGGGGAAAGCGTCACCCAGACAGAAGGCTTCACCCTGCCTGTCACCCAGGACATGCGCCTGGAGCAGGGCGGCGTGAAAATGGCCTCCAGCGTGGTGGCGGGGGATGTACTGACCATCACCCTGCCGCTGATGAACATGGGCAGGGCCGACCTGCTCAACGTGCTGGCTTCCGTGTCGTTCCCCGGCATGGTGGAAAAGCAGAGCGTATTGGTGGGGACGCTGGCTCCGGGCGAAACCAAGCAGGCCCAGCTGACCATCACGCCGGACAAGAGACTTTCCGGCGACTTCACCGGCACACTGGACGTGGAAGCCGTCGACCCCGACGGCAACCTTACGGCCCTTTCTCTTCCCCTCAGCCTGACGGTGGAACAGCCCCCGGCCCAGTTCACCGCTGAGATCGCCGCTGAAGAAGAGGCCGCAGCGCCGTATCTCGCCTACGGCCTGGGCGGCGGGTGCGCGCTGCTGCTGATCCTGTGCATCCTGCAGGGAACGCTGCTGCGCCGGAAAATTCGCCAGCTGGAGGAGGACAGGCTGTAACGGAGCCTTTGCATTCCTATCCAAAGAGAGACGGCGCGGCAATAACCGCACCGTCTTCTTTTGCGCCGTGTCCGCGCCATCATCTACGCCCGCCATCGACAGGCGGCCACATGGAGGTCAATCGTTACAGTATCGGCTGGCTTGACGGCCAGAGCCTCCTTTTCCTCCGCTGAAAGATCCTGGTTCAGGGGCGTCATCCAGACAAAGCTGCGCCACAATTCCGGCGTGACAGGCCACGCGGCCGTCACCCGCTTCTCCCCCATCACCGTGGTTTTCTGCCGCAGATAGGCGTCCACCTGGCCCTCCTCATAGGGCGGAAGACCGCGTGCCGCCCGAAGCTCCCGCAAATATTCCCGCCCCGGATAGACCTTCACCAGCAGCCCGCCATCCGTCAGCACCCGGGCAAATTCCGCGTAGCTGGCCGGGGTCAGCACATCCAGCACCGCGGTGAAGCAGCCGTCCCGGAAGGGCAGACGGCGCAGATCCGCCGTACACCACACCGCCGCGCAGGGCTGATCCGTAGCCGCTATGATCGCGTCCCGGCTGATGTCCACACCGGCGCCGCACCAGTCGGGATGGCGGGTCAGCAGCGCGTTCAGATACCAGCCGTCACCGCAGCCGGCATCCAGCAGGCAGTGCTTCCCTTCCGGCAGCAGGGCCTCCACGGCTTCCACCACCGGCGCATAGCAGCCCGCCGCGAACACCTGACGGCGCGCGGCAAACAGTCCCCTGTCATAGCAGCTTTCAATGGGAACCGACAATACGTTCAGGCACCCCTTGCGATGGACGTTGACGCTGTGCCCCCTGGCGCAGGCAAAGGCCTCCCCTGCCCGCTCCACATCGCCGCCGCACACAGGGCAGCGCAGTCCCTTCAGCCTTTCCACCGCCTGGTAAAGCTTCTCCCGCTTGCTGACCATGAACATTCCTCCCGAATTTTGCGAAATGGACTGGACAAACACCCCTGTTCAGGGTAAACTGTTATGGAACACAAACACCCCGACGCCCAGGGGCAAGGGCGGGGCGGAGCCTTCCGCCTGATGGAGCAGACATGAGCATCCGCGAGGAGTCCCTTCAGAAGCATTACGAATGGCATGGGAAAATCGAGGTCGTCAGCCGGGCGCCCGTCAACGACCGCCGCGATCTTTCCCTTTGCTACACCCCGGGTGTGGCCGAGCCCTGCATGGTCATTCACGACGATGTGGACAAGTCCTATGAGCTGACCCGACGGGCCAACCTGGTGGCTGTGGTGACGGACGGCACCGCCGTGCTGGGCCTGGGAGACATCGGCCCGGAGGCCGGTATGCCCGTGATGGAGGGCAAATGCGCCCTGTTCAAGGCCTTTGCCGACGTGGACGCCTTCCCGCTGTGCATCCGCAGCAAGGATGTGGACGAAATTGTCCGCACGGTATCCCTGCTGGCGGGCAGCTTCGGCGGCGTCAATCTGGAGGACATCGCCGCTCCCCGCTGCTTTGAAATTGAGGAAAAGCTGAAGCAGATTTGCGACATTCCCGTATTCCACGACGATCAGCACGGCACCGCCGTGGTGGTGGCCGCCGCCCTGCTGGGGGCGCTGAAGGTCACGGGCCGGGATCTTGGCAAGGCCAAAGTCGTCCTCAACGGCGCGGGCTCCGCTGGCATCGCCATCGCCAAGCATCTGCTGAACCTGGGCGTTCGCCATCTGACGCTGGTGGATCGCTTCGGCGTGATTGACGAGGGCATGACGCAGCTGAATCCCGCCCAGGCCGCCATGGCCAAGGTAACCAACCGCGGCCATCTGCGGGGCGCATTGGCGGACGCCGTTAAGGGCGCGGACGTGTTCATCGGCGTCTCCGCGCCGGGCGTTCTGAGCCAGGACATGGTGCGCTCCATGGCCGCCGATCCCATCGTTTTCGCCATGGCTAACCCCACCCCGGAAATCATGCCCGACGAGGCACTGGCCGCTGGGGCCAAGGTGGTGGGTACGGGCCGCAGCGATTTCCCCAACCAGATCAACAACGTCTTGGCCTTCCCCGGCATCTTCCGCGGAGCGCTGGACTGCCGGGCCCGGTGCATCAATGAGGAAATGAAGATGGCCGCCTCCCGCGCCCTTTCGAAGCTGGTGGGCGATCAGCTGGCCGCCGACTACATCCTCCCCGACGCCCTGGACAAGCGGGTTGCCCGCGCTGTGGCGGATGCCGTCATGCAGGCCGCCCGGGAAACCGGCGTTGCCCGCATCTGACAAGTTACAAATTCCCCCAAGGAATACGCGCCGACAGGCCGCGCCTTGGGGGAATTTTTTATGGCATTACAGGTTGCCGCCGTTCCAGCCCCAGGTTCCGATCTCCTCGTAGGTGATGTAGATCCGGTCGCTGTCCAGCTCCAGCTCCTCCTGAAGAATGTCCGTCAGCGCGCGGGTCAGGTTGGCGTAATCCTCCTCGGCAGCCGAACCAAAGAGCTTTACCTGGCAGATGGCGCAGGGCTCATTGCTTCCCCTGAAGTACAGCGAGGCGTTATCCTGAAATTGCAGCATCAGCCAGCTTTCCGTTTTGCCGGGAAGCAGCTCGATGGCTCGGCCCATCCGTTCCTTGACAGCCTGCTCCCGCCTGCCGGAAATGCCGATGTTGACCGTGGTGCTGATATAAGGCATGATCCTTCTCCTTTATCCGTCAGACATGCAGCTCCTGCTTTTCGCCCAGCACGTCGGCGTTGGCCTTCAGCAGCGGACGAATAATCTCCGTCAGGAATTCCTCCACCTGCCGCTCGCTGCGGCCGGTAAAGTGCTCGGGCTGCAGGATGGCCTCCACCTCTTCCCGGGTGACCAGGAAGGCGGGGTCGCCGCAGATGCGGTCGATCAGGTCGTTGGCGCCGCCCTCCTCCTTCACCACGCGGGCCGCAGCCTGGGAATGAACGCGCAGCTTTTCGTGGAGCTCCTGGCGGTTGCCGCCCTTCTTCACCGCGTCCATCATGATGTTCTCCGTAGCCATGAAGGGCAGTTCGTTCATCACCCGCGCGCGGATGACCTTGCCATACACCATCAGGCCGTCGCACACATTCATCATGATGTTCAGGATGGCGTCGATGCCCAGGAAGGCCTCGGCCACGGCGATGCGCTTGTTGGCGGAATCGTCCAGCGTGCGCTCGAAGAACTGCGTCCCTGCCGTCAGCGCGGCGTTGAGGGTATCCACCATCACATAGCGGCTGAGGGCGTTCACCCGCTCACAGCGCATGGGGTTGCGCTTGTAGGGCATGGCGGAGGAACCGATTTGGCTCTTCTCAAAAGGCTCCTCCATCTCCTTGAAGTTGGCCAGCAGACGCATGTCGTAGGCGAATTTGCTGGCCGTCTGCGCCACGCCGGAGAGGGTGGACACCACCATGTAGTCCATCTTGCGGGAGTAGGTCTGCCCGGAAACAGGCACCACCCGGCTGAAGCCCATGGCCTGGGCAATGTCGTTTTCCACGGCCTTGATCTTCGCGCTATCCCCGCCGAACAGCTCCATGAAGCTGGCCTGGGTGCCCGTGGTACCCTTGCTGCCCAGCAGCGCCAGGGAATCCGCCCGGTGCTCCAGCTCCATCAGGTCCATGTACATCTCGTTCAGCCACAGGGTCGCCCGCTTGCCCACGGTGGTCAGCTGCGCCGGCTGAAGGTGCGTATAGGCCAGGGCGGGCATGGCCTTGTATTTCTCGGCAAAATCCGCCAGCAGCGCCATGACGTTCAGCAGCTTGCGCCGCACCACCTTGAGGCCCTGCCGCATGATGATAACGTCGGTATTGTCGCCCACATAGCAGGAGGTTGCGCCCAGGTGGATGATGCCGGCGGCCTTGGGGCACTGCAGGCCATAGGCGTACACATGGGACATGACGTCATGGCGGCACTCCTTCTCCCGGCGGAGGGCGTCATCATAGTTCACATCCTCGGCATGGGCCTCCAATTCGGCAATCTGCTCATCGGTGATGGCGATCCCCTGCCGCTGCTCGGCCTTGGCCAGGGCGATCCAAAGCCTGCGCCAGGTTCGGAATTTATTGTCATCCGAGAAAATAAACTGCATCTCCTTGCTGGCATAGCGGGTGGAAAAGGGGCTGATATAGGCATCGTGCGCCATGGGTCTTGTCCTCCTTGGTGAATCATCGTCATGTCCTATTGTACAGGAAAGCGCCGCGGATTGCAAGGGAAAACCAGCCTGCAGATTGTCGGAAAAGTCCAAATGCCATCGGGAATGCCAAACCTGCGGCGGCAGACTGTCCGCCGGCAGTCAGCAAGCCCCGTCAGGGCGATACAACAAGGTGCGGCCCCCGCGCGGCGATTGAGGCGATGGTTCATACGAAACCGCTTCCCGACACCCAAAGGGCCGGGCACAACTCAAAAAAGTGGCAAATGCCACTTTTTTGAGCTGCTGACTGGCTTTCCCGTCCTATGTTATTTGAAGTAGTCCACGCCGCCCTCAAACAGCGGCTGATATTTGTTGCCAGGCACATTCTTGTACAGATATTCGCCGCTGCGCTCGGTGTGGCCCATCTTGCCCAGCACACGGCCGTCGGGGGAGGTGATGCCCTCAATGGCGCAGTAGCTGGCGTTGGGATTGAACCGGGCGTCCATGCTGGGCGAACCCGACAAATCCACATACTGGGTGGCAATCTGCCCATGGGCGGCCAGGTCGCGGATCAGCTTCTCCGGGCCGACAAAGCGCCCTTCGCCGTGGGAAATGGCGATGGTATGGATGTCTCCCGCCTGGCACCGGCTGAGCCAGGGTGACTTGTTGGAGGCGATTCGCGTGCGCACCAGCATGGACTGGTGCCGGCCGATCTCGTTGAAGGTCAGGGTCGGGCACTGGTCGTCCGTATCGACAATGCGGCCGAAGGGAACCAGCCCCAGCTTAATCAGCGCCTGGAAGCCGTTGCAGATGCCCAGCATCAGGCCGTCGCGCCGCTCCAGCAGATCGGCCACGGCGTCCTTCATGGCAGGATTGCGGAAGAAGGCCGTGATGAACTTGGCGCTGCCGTCGGGCTCGTCGCCGCCGGAGAAGCCGCCGGGCAGCACGATCATCTGGCTGCGGCCGATGATGTCCGCCGCCGCCTTGATGGATGCCGTGATGGCATCGGGAGTCAGGTTGTTGATGACCAGGATCTCCGCCCGGCCGCCGGCCCGCTCCACCGCCCTGGCGGTATCGTACTCGCAGTTGGTGCCCGGGAACACGGGGATGAACGCCAGAGGCTTCGCGACAGTCAGGCGCGGCTTCACCCGCTCCTCCGCCTTGCAGGTGAAGGTCTCGGCGGTTTCGCCGTCATGGCCGCGGTAAGCGAACACCTTCTCCAGCTTGCCCTCATAGAGCTCCTGCATGGGCATGAGGTCGATGCGGTCGCCCTCATAGGCCAGCACCCAGTCCGCGATGGTGTCGCCCACCTTCACGCCCAGGTCGCATTCTCCCGCGCACTCAATCAGCATCCCGCCGATCTGCTGGGCAAAGAGATCGCCGTCAAAGTCGTCATCAATCCGGGTGCCGATGGCGTTGCCCAGACCCATCTTGAACAGACCCTCCGCCACGCCGCCCAGGCCCAGCGCCCAGGCCGCCACGATGGTGCCGTCAAGGATGCCCCGGCGCACCGCCTCATAGTTGGCCGTCAGCGCGGCGGTATCGTGGGCGCCGCAGCTGACCAGGCGGATGTCGTGGCCCGCCTGCTTGAACTCAGGGGAAATGACCTCGCCGGCCTTGCCGGGAGCCACCGCGAAGGAGCATAGCGTGGGCGGCACGTCCATCTTTTCAAAGGTGCCGGACATGGAGTCCTTGCCGCCGATGGCCGCGATGTTCAGATCCAGCTGAGCGTCGAAAGCGCCCAGCAGCGCCGCGAAGGGCTTGCCCCAGCGGGTGGGCTCCGCCGTCATCCGCTCAAAATACTCCTGGAAGGTGAGGTAGGCCTGCTTGTAGTCAAAGCCCGCGCACACCAGCTTGGTCACACTCTCGATCACCGCCAGGTAGCTGCCCTCGTAAGGAGACTGCTCCAGCAGCTCGGGGTGCATGCCATAGGCCATGCCGGAAACGGTATCGGTCTCGCCGCCCAGCACGGGCAGCTTGGCCACCATGGCCTGATTGGGCGTCAGCTGACGCGCTCCGCCAAAGGGCATAAGCACCGTGGCCGCGCCGATGGTGGAATCGAACCGCTCGGACAGCCCCTTCTTGGAGCAGATGTTCAGGTCGCTGACCATGGCGGCCAGCTTCTCCGACACCGTATCCCCCGCGAAGGCAACCTGCCTGACCTCATCTTCGTCAACGGATACGGCGGTATGCTTTTCCGCGCCGTTGCTGTTCAGGAACTCCCGGGACAAATCGACAATGGTCGCACCCTTCCAGGTCATCCGCAGCCGGGGCTCCGCCGTCACCTCCGCCACCACCGTGGCCTCCAGGTTTTCCCGCCGGGCCGCCGCCAGGAAGGCCGCCACGTCCGCCGGGGCCAGCACAACGGCCATGCGCTCCTGGGATTCAGAGATAGCCAGCTCCGTGCCGTCCAGGCCGTCGTACTTCTTCGGCACGCGGTCCAGGTCGATTTTCAGGCCGTCCGCCAACTCACCGATAGCCACGGACACGCCGCCCGCGCCAAAGTCGTTGCAGCGCTTGATGAGCCGCGTCACCTCCCCGTCCCGGAAGAGGCGCTGCAGCTTGCGCTCGGTGGGCGCGTTGCCCTTTTGAACCTCCGCGCCGCAGGTCTCGATGGATTCCAGCTTGTGGGACTTGGAGGAACCCGTGGCGCCGCCGCAGCCGTCGCGGCCCGTGCGCCCGCCCAGCAGCACGATCTGATCCCCAGGCGCGGGAGCTTCCCGGCGGACGTTCCGAAGAGGCGCCGCGCCCACCACCGCGCCGATTTCCAGGCGCTTGGCGGCATAGCCGGGATGGTACTGCTCGTCCACCAGGCCCGTGGCCAGGCCGATCTGATTGCCGTAGGAGGAATAGCCCGCGGCGGCGGTGGTCACCAGCTTGCGCTGGGGCAGCTTGCCGGGCATGGTTTCGCTCACCGGCTTCAGCGGGTCAGCCGCGCCGGTGACGCGCATGGCCTGATAAACGTAGGTACGTCCGGAAAGCGGATCGCGGATCGCGCCGCCGATGCAGGTGGCCGCACCGCCGAAGGGCTCAATTTCCGTGGGATGGTTATGGGTCTCGTTCTTGAACATCAGCAGCCAGGGCTCAGTGGCGCCGTTCACGTCCACGTCGATCTTGATGGAGCAGGCGTTGATTTCCTCGCTGACGTCGATGTTGGGGGTCTGGCCAATCCGCTTGAGGTACTTGCCGCCCATGGTGGCGATGTCCATCAGGTTGATGGGCCGCTGCCTGTCGCCATAGACCGTCTGCCGGGCAGCCAGATAGCGCTGGAAGGCCTTTTCCACCGCCGCCTTGCGGATGTCCGCATGATCGATGGTGGTCAGGAAGGTGGTGTGCCGGCAGTGATCGGACCAGTAGGTGTCGATCATGCGGATCTCCGTCAGCGTGGGATCGCGCTGCTCGGAGGCGAAATAATCCCGGCAGAAGGCCAGGTCGTCACTGTCCATGGCCAGGCCGTACCGCTTCACAAAGTCCCCGATTTCCGCCGTATCCATGGCCGTGAAGCCTGTCAGGGTCTCCACATGGTCAGGCGTTTCATACCGCTGGCGCAGGGTGATGCGCTCAGCCAGGTCGGCCTCCCGGCTCTCCACCGGGTTAATGACGTGCTTCTTCACCCTGTTCAGCTCATCCTCGGTGAAGTCGCCGTCCAGCAGGTACACCCGGGCGCTGCGCACCGTGGGACGGTCGCACTGGCCCACCAGCTGGATGCACTCCTCGCAGGAAGCGGCCCGCTGATCGTACTGACCGGGCAGATATTCCACCGCGAACACGGCCTTCGCCCCCGCAGGCAGAGCGATGTAGGTATCGTCTACCTGGGGCTCGGAGAACACAATGGGCTTGCACCGCTCATACAGTTCATCCGCCACGCCTTCCACGTCATAACGGTTCAGCATCCGCAGCCCCGTAACGGACTTGATCTGCAAAATGTGCCGGATTTCCCACAGCAGCTGCTTGCTTTCCACGGCGTAGGCCGGCTTCTTTTCCACATAAATGCGCTTGACGCTCATGCTTATCCTCCTGTGCTGTTACTGCCTGAGGGCGAGAAGGGCGCGCTGGCCAATATCCTCCCGCCGGTGCAGGTCGGTGAAGGCGATCTGATCCGCCGCCGCGTAGGCCTTGTCGATGGCTTCCCGCAGGGTGTCCGCCGTGGCCGTGACGCCCAGCACGCGGCCTCCCGCCGTCACCACGCCCTGCTCGGTCAGCTTCGTTCCCGCGTGGAACACCTGGGCCGTTTTTTCCGCCTCCTGAAGGCCGGCAATGGGGTAGCCGCTCTGATACTTCACCGGATAGCCGCCGGAAGCCAGCACCACGCAGCAGGCCGCGCCGTCCGCGAAGCGAACCTCGGTTTTGTCCAGGGTGCCGTCCACGGTAGCCTGCATGATGGTCAGCAGGTCGCTTTGCAAAAGCGGCAGCACCACCTGGGTCTCCGGGTCGCCAAAGCGGCAGTTGTACTCGATGACCTTGGGCCCTTTGGGCGTCAGCATCAGCCCGAAATACAGGCACCCCCGGAAGGTACGGCCCTCGGCGTTCATGGCGGCGATGGTGGGCAGGAAAATTTCCCTCATGCACCTTTCCGCCAGCGCCTCGGTATAGCAGGGGTTGGGGGCGATGGTACCCATGCCGCCGGTGTTCAGGCCCTCGTCATGATCCAGCGCGCGCTTGTGATCCATGCTGGACACCATGGGCTTCACCGTTTTGCCGTCGGTGAAGGCCAGCACGGATACCTCCGGCCCCGTGAGGAATTCCTCAATGACCACACGGGCCCCGGACGCGCCGAACTTGTTCTCCTTCATCATGGAGGCCACGGCCTCCAGTGCCTCCGCCTGGTCCTGGCAGATCAGCACACCCTTGCCCAGGGCCAGGCCGTCCGCCTTGACCACGATGGGATAGGCGGCGTCCCGGAGGTAAGCGGCCGCGGCGTCATAGTCCTCAAAGGTCTCATAGGCCGCGGTGGGAATGCCGTACTTCTTCATCAGGTTCTTGGCGAAGACCTTGCTACCCTCGATGATGGCGGCGTTTTTCTCCGGGCCGAAGGCGGGGATGCCTACGGCTTTCAAGGCGTCCACCATGCCCAGGCACAGGGGATCATCCGGCGCCACCACCACAAAGTCGATGGCCTGCGCCTGCGCGAAGGCGACCATGCCCGCCACATCCGTGGCCTTGATGGGCGCCAGCTCGCACAGCGCGGCCATACCGCCGTTGCCCGGCGCGGCATAGAGCTTTTCCACAGCCTTGTTCTCCGCCAGCTTCATGACGATGGCATGCTCCCGGCCGCCGCCGCCTACAATCAGTACCTTCATGGCTTATTCTCCTTCGTCACGAGGCAGGAGGCTCCGCCTCCTGTACCTCCGCTTAAGGGGCATCGCCCCTTAAGAATCCCATTACCAGCGAACTGCGTTCGCTGGGGGAACCCCAAAACTCGCAGGTACTCGCCACCCCATGTTTCGCGTCGCGCCGCACCTGTTGTGCGGCGTGACCCCCGCAGCGGAGGAACCCAGTTGCAGCCCACCCGAATGGGCGTCCAGAGGGGTGGCACCCTCTGGCAGGGTCCAGGGGCAGCGCCCCTGGTCAGTGGTGAAATAACCGCATCCCCGTGAAGGCCATGACCATGTTGTACAGGTCGCACACCTCAATCACGTTGTCATCACGGATAGAACCGCCGGGCTGGGCCACATAGCTCACGCCAGAGCGATGCGCCCGCTCAATGTTGTCGCCAAAGGGGAAGAAGGCGTCGCTGCCCAGGGCTACGCCGGTCTGCTGATCCAGCCAGGCCCGCTTTTCCTCCCGGGTCAGGGGTTCGGGCTTCTCCTTGAAGAAGCGCTGCCAGCGACCCTCGCCCAGCACCTCCTCCGGGTCATCGGAGATATACACGTCGATGGTGTTGTCCCGGTCAGGCCGGGCAATCTTGTCCACGAAGGGCAGATTCAGCACCCGGGGATGCTGGCGCAGCAGCCAGTTATCCGCCTTCTGCCCGGCCAGACGGGTGCAGTGGATGCGGCTCTGCTGCCCCGCGCCGATGCCGATGGCCTGGCCGTCCTTGGCATAGCACACGGAGTTGGACTGGGTGTACTTCAGCACAATCAGGGCGATGACCAGATCGCGCTTGGCGGACTCGGGCAGCTCCTTGTTCTTGGTGACGATATTAGCCAGCAGGTCATTGTCGATGACGAACTCATTCCGTCCCTGCTCGAAGGTCACGCCGAACACCTGCTTGCGCTCGATGGGCGCGGGACGATAGGCCGGGTCGATTTTCACCACATTGTAGCTGCCCTTGCGCTTTTGCCGGAGGATGGCCAGGGCCTCCTCCGTATAGCCGGGGGCGATCACGCCGTCGGACACCTCGGGCTTAATCAGCTTTGCGGTATCCTCGTCGCACACATCGGACAGCGCGATCCAGTCCCCGAAGGAGGACATGCGGTCGGCGCCGCGGGCACGGGCATAGGCGCAGGCCAGCGGCGACAGCTCCTGTTTGCCCACAAAGTAGATCTGGCGCAGGGTATCACTCAGCGGCAGGCCCACAGCCGCGCCGGCGGGGCTCACATGCTTGAAGGACGCGGCGGCAGGCAGGCCCGTGGCCCGCTTGAGCTCGCTCACCAGCTGCCAGCCGTTCAGCGCGTCCAGAAAATTGATATAACCGGGCCTGCCGCTGAGAACCTCCAGCGGCAGCTCGCCTTCCTCCATGAAGATCCGGGAAGGCTTCTGATTCGGGTTGCAGCCATATTTCAGTTCCAGTTCCGTAGCCATTCGACCTTGCTCCTTTCCCCAGGGGCGCTGCCCCTGTACCCCGCCAGAGGGCCATCGGCCCTCTGGACTCCCCTTCGGCGTCAGACGCCTGGGGCTGACGTTTTTGCTTACACGCGCCTGCGAGGGCTTCAGGGGCACTGCCCCTGAATCCCGCCAGAGGGCCATCGGCCCTCTGGACTCCCGCTCGGCGTTCGACGCCAGGGACTAGCGTATTGCTTGCGCCCGCCTGCTTGGCCAGGGGCGCTTCCCTTGTACCCCGCCAGAGGGCCATCGGCCCTCTGGACTCCCCTTCGGCGTCGAGCGCTTGGCACTGGCGTACAGCCTGTGTGCGCCTGCATGGGGCAGAAACGGTTAGCCCTGCCCTGCGTGTCCGCCTATGCGCAGCAAAGGCTCTCCCTATTTGGGGAGAGCGTATTGCTTACTTGTTCTTGTTCACGATGCGGGTTTCCGCCACGCCCGTCGCCACGTCGATGGAACGTACGAACAGGCTCACCTTGTTGTCGGCGTTCAGGCTGCTCCACGTTTCCTCGGTGAAACGGTCGATGTCCCCGGCGATGGTCACCCGCTCCGGCTCACCCTCAAAGGAAGGAATGGGATTTCCGTCGCACCGATAGGTATGGATAAAATGGCCGATGCCCGCCCGGGGCGCTTCATACTCAAAGAAATAGCGCCGGGGGAAGTCCGGGTCATTTTCATCGCTCTTGAGAATGGACAGCTTATAGGAAGCCTTGCCATCCTTCACGCTGACCACGCCGGAGATGCGCGGGGTATAGTTGGGGGCGTCCGGCTCGAAGGTGCGGGTGCGCAGGGCGTCCTCGAAGGACTTGCCCGCCGCCATGAAGTCGAACACCGTATCGGTCTGATCGCCGTTGGTAACGATGGTATCCGTTCCCAGCACCCTCACCGGCGCGTAGATAATCAGGCTGGGATCCACCATCTTGCTCTCGTCAAAGGCCTTGGTGATGATGCCGCCATCCTTCTCCACAAACACGCGGTTGCGGCTGTTCTCGCTGCGGCCCATGATGAAATAGGCCATCACCGCATGCTTGCCCTGCTCGTCCATCCCCAGGACAATCCCGCGGCCGGGATAGGTATTGGCGCGAAGCAGCTGCGTCAGGTTCAAGGTTTCCATCCGTCATCCTCCTGTTTCTCCAGCCTTTTCAGGCGTTTCACAAAAAAGTAGTCGCTGAAGCCGTCCTCCGGCGCCTCGATCTGCTGGTGCGTCAGCTCAATCAGCTCCACGCCCCGCACCTCCCTGGATCGCGCCGGCCACTTCCTCCAGCGCCTGGGGCAGCAGCAGCCACTCCGCCTGCTCCATCACCCGGCGCTGAAGCACTTCCGCGGTATCCCCCGGCAGCACCGCCACCGCCTTCTGGGCAATGATGTCGCCGCCGTCGGGAATCTCATTGACAAAATGCACCGTGGCCCCGGTCACCTTCACGCCCTTGGCCAGCGCGGCCTCATGAACGCGCAGCCCGTAGTAGCCCGCCCCGCAGAAGGAGGGAATCAGGCTGGGGTGAATGTTCAGGATGCGGTGGTCATAGGCGCGGATCACGTTTTCCGGCAGAATGGTCAGGAAGCCCGCCAGCACCGCCACGTCGATCCGGTGCGCCCGCAGCACTTCCAGCAGCCTTTCCCCGTAGGCCTCCGCCGGTTCCCCTTTGTCCTTATGCACCACCACCGCCGGAATGCCCGCCGCCTCCGCGCGCTGGATGGCGTAGGCCTTCGCGGTGGAAGCAATCACCAGCGCCAGCTCGGCGGAAGGAATCCTACCCGCCGCCTTGGCGTCAATGATGGCCTGCAGATTGGTGCCGCCGCCCGATACCAGGATCGCGGCCCTTACCATAGCGTCACGCCCTTTTCCCCGGCAACGATCTCGCCCAGGATATACGCGCCGGGCTCGCCGTTCTCCCGCAGGATGGCCAGCGCACGGTCGGCGTCCGCCTTCGCCACGGTCATGGTCATGCCCACGCCCATGTTGTAGGTATTAAACATGTCCCGCTCGGGGATGCCGCCCTCCCGGGCAATGATGTCGAAGATGGGCAGCACCCGCACATCAGCCCGGCGAATGCTGGCGCAGCAGCCGTCCTTCAGCGCCCGGGGGATATTCTCATAGAAGCCGCCGCCTGTGATATGGCTGATGGCCCGGGGCTGAATCTCCTTCAGCAGCGCCATCACCGGCTTGACGTAAATCTTCGTGGGGGTCAGCAGCGTCTCCCACAGGGGCTGCGCCAATTCGGCATAGGTACGGTTCTCGCCGCCCGCGCCAATGCCGAACACCTTGCGCACCAGGGAGAAGCCGTTGGAATGCACGCCCGTGGAGGGCAGCGCCAGGATGACGTCGCCGGGCGTCATGGTTTCCCGGTCGATGATCCGGCTCCTGTCCACCACGCCCACGGAGAAGCCCGCCAGGTCGTAGTCGTCGTCAGGCATCATGCCGGGATGCTCGGCCGTTTCGCCGCCCACCAGCGCGGATTCCGCCTGGACACAGCCCTCCGCCACCCCGGCCACAATCTGCGCGATTTTTTCCGGGACATTCTTGCCGCAGGCGATGTAATCCAGGAAAAGCAGGGGCTTGGCGCCGCAGCAGATCACGTCGTTGACGCACATGGCTACGCAGTCGATGCCAATGGTATCATGCTTGTCCAGCAGCATGGCAATCTTCAGCTTGGTGCCCACGCCGTCGGTGCCGCTGACCAGCACAGGGCGCTCCATGCCCTTCACGTCCAGCTCAAACAGTCCGCCGAAGCCGCCGATGCCGTCCACCACCCCCGAGGTGAGGGTGCGGGCCACATGCTGCTTCATCAGCTCCACGGCCTTGTAGCCGGCGGTGATGTCAACCCCCGCGGCCTTGTAGCTTGCGCTCTCGCTCTTCATATCGTCTCTCCTTGCGTATGGTTGGATCATTCCCGCCCGGAAAGGGGCTGTTCAAACCGATGCTTGGCTTTTTCGCAGGGTACGCTGACAGGGTATTCCCCCGTGAAGCAGCCCTTGCAGAAGCCGCACTGACTATGGGCAGCCAGCTTGTCGCAGGCGTCCAGGGACAGAAAGCCGATGGAATCCGCGCCGATGATCCGGCAGATCTCCTCATGGCTGTGCTTGGCCGCGATCAGGCCGTCGGTGGAATCCACATCCGTGCCGAAGAAGCAGGGGTGGGTAAAGGGCGGCGCCGACAGGCGCACATGCACCTCCGTGGCTCCCGCCTCCCGCAGCAGCCTGACGATGCGGGCCGACGTGGTACCGCGCACCAGGGAATCGTCCACCATGACCACACGCTTGCCCCGCACCGTCTCGGAAATGACGTTGAGCTTGATGCGCACGGCATTTTGGCGCTGCTTTTGCTCCGGCTGGATGAAGGTGCGGCCGATGTACTTGTTCTTGATGAAGCCCAGGCCATAGGGAATGCCGCTCTGCCGGGCAAAGCCGATGGCCGCGTCCAGGCCAGAATCCGGCACACCGATGACCACATCCGCCTGCACAGGATGCTCCAGGGCCAGGAAGGAACCGGCGCGCACCCGGGCCTCATGCACGGAGCTGCCGTCCACCACGCTGTCGGGCCGGGCAAAGTAGATATACTCGAAGACGCACATGCCATCGTGCCTGGCGTTTTCCAGCTTGTAGGACTTAACGCCCTCCGAACTGACCACCACCACCTCGCCGGCCTCGATGTCCCGGTCGAAGGTGGCGCCCACGGCGTCCAGGGCGCAGGATTCCGAGGCAAAGACCACGTCCTCGCCGATATGGCCCATGCACAGCGGGCGGAAGCCGTGAGGGTCCCGGGCCGCGATGAGCTTGGTGGAGCTCATCATCACCAGGGAATAGGCGCCTTCCAGCTGCCCCATGGCCGCCAGCACCGCCGCCTCGATGGAGGCGCACTTCAGCCGCTGCTGGGTAATGATGTAGGCGATGACCTCCGTATCGGAGGTGGTGTGGAAGATGGCTCCGGTCTCCTCAAGACCCTCCCGCAGCTGGAAGGCGTTGGTCAGGTTGCCGTTATGGCACAGGGCCATCGTTCCCTTGCGGTGATTGACCAGCATGGGCTGGGCGTTGTTGCGGTTGAGGGTGCCGGTGGTGGCGTAGCGGCAGTGGCCCACGGCCGCCTGCCCCTTGGTCATCTTGCCCAGCACGTCCGCGCTGAAAACGTCGTTCACCAGGCCCACATCCTTGTGGCAGCTGATGACGCCGTCCCGGTTGACAGCTATGCCGCAGCTCTCCTGCCCCCGGTGCTGAAGGGCATACAGCGCGTGATACACGTCCGACGCCAGGTTTTCCGCTTCGCCCTTGTGATAGATGCCGAAGACGCCGCACTCCTCATGAAGCTTGTCGAAGGGCAGGTCATCCCAGTCCGTCATCGTATAATCTTCCATCCTTACTCTCCCATCAGGCGCTTGAGGATTTCCTGATAGGCATCCTCCACGCCGCCCATATCCCTGCGGAAACGATCCTTATCCAGCTTTTCGTGGGTTTTGCTGTCCCAGAAGCGGCAGGTGTCGGGGCTGATTTCATCCGCCAGCACCAGCGTACCGTCCATCGTCACGCCAAATTCCAGCTTGAAATCAATCAGCTCGATGCCGCTCTGCGCCAGGAACGCCGTCAGCAGGCTGTTGATTTTCAGGGCATACTCAGCAATCTTGTCCAGCATAGGCTTGCTGACCCAATCCATGGCCATGATGTGGTACTCGTTCACCATGGGATCGCCCAGCTCGTCATCCTTGTAGCAGTATTCCAGGACGGTCTTCTTGAGCTTGGTGCCCTCGGGCAGGCCCAGGCGCTTGCTCAGGCTGCCGGCGGCAATGTTGCGCACAATCACCTCCAGGGGAACGATGGTGACCTTCTTCACCAGGGTCTCCCGGTCAGAGATCTCTTCAATGTAATGGGTGGGGATGCCGTTCTTTTCCAGCATCTGCATCAGGAAATTGGTCACCCGGTTGTTGATGACGCCCTTGCCCAGGATGGTGCCCTTTTTCAAGCCGTTGAAGGCGGTGGCGTCGTCCTTGTAGTCCACCAGCACCACACCGGGATCATCCGTCGCGTAAACCTTCTTGGCCTTGCCTTCATAGAGCTGCTGCAGCTTCTTCATGGAAAAGTTCCTCCTTCGTTATCTGTGACTTTCATCAAGGGTGAAACAGGCTCAGTCGATCTGAAGCGCCGCGTCCTTGGCCAGCACGGCGTCGTGCTGCGCCAGACGCAGGGCGTCCAGCCTCTGCGCCAATTCGGCGTCTTCCACGGCCAGAATCTGTGCCGCCAGCAGCGCCGCATTGGCCGCGCCGTCAATGGCCACGGTGGCCACGGGCATCCCGCTGGGCATCTGCACCGTGGACAAGAGAGCGTCCAGGCCGTCCAGCGTCGAGGACTTGACCGGTATGCCGATCACCGGCAGGGTTGTCTGCGCCGCGATGGCCCCCGCCAGGTGCGCGGCCTTGCCAGCGGCGGCGATCATCACACCAAAGCCGTTTGCCCGGGCAGCTTTGGCGAATGCCGCAGCCTCCGCCGGCGTCCGATGGGCGGAATAAACATGGGCCTCAAAGGGGATATCCAGCTTTCTCAGCTGTTCAAAAGCACCCTTGAGCACGGGCAAATCGCTGTCGCTGCCCATGATGACTGCAACCTTTTTCATGCTTTCCTTCCTTTCCACGTTGCCTGAACAAGAAAAGAGCCTGGCAAGCCTATCGCTCAAGCCACGCTCTTTTTGTCTCCGCCATGGTAATGGCCGCCCGAAACACAGGCAGCGCCCTGCCACAGCCCTGAACACTGAAACTGCCCCTGCATGACGCTCCCTCCTTTCCGGACAACGGAATCATCATACCATAAGCGAGCAGCGCCGTCAAGCCATATTCCGAACATTTTTCCGACTTTTCACCGTATTGTTTGACTATTGTCCAATATGGGGCACAGGCGGCAAATTCCGACAGCAGCGCGCCGTTTACGACTGATTTCCTGCATGTTCACCGCCGTCAACCGCCATTTTCTGCATCTTTCCTTCATTTTTACGGGCGCAGGCTCCAGCCAGGACAAGCGCAATCTCTTCCATACCCGCAGCTGCCTGGCCGCGCAATCTGTACTTTGTTCGGCTTTCCGCAGAATGTTCGCCTTTTGCAGGATAGGAAAATCCTGCCCCGCATCGCCGGAGCAGGATGGAACGCTTATCTCGATCCTTGATCGTAGGGGATGCCCTCCGCCTTCGGAGCGGCGGATTTTTTGCTGGTCATGGTCAGTACGATCAGCGAAATGATGTAGGGCAGCATGTTATACACCGTACCCGGCAGGTTCAGGCTGGCCAGGAAGTCAAAGCCCGTGTACACGTTGCTCAGGGAGCGGAACAGACCGAACAGCAGCGCCGCCAGGGCGATGCGGATGGGCTTCCACTGGCCGAAGATCATCACCGCCAGGGCCAGGAAGCCGAAGCCTGCCACGCCGTTCTCAAACTTCCACTCACTGACGCCCGCGGTAATGTACACCAGGCCGCCCACGCCGCCCAGGATGCCGGAGATCATGACGCCAGCGTAGCGCATTTTGTAAACATTGATGCCCACGGAATCCGCCGCCTGGGGATGCTCGCCGCAGGCCTGCAGGCGTAGACCGAACTTTGTCTTGTACAAAAGCACATAGGAAGCCGCCAGCAGGATCACCGCCAGGAGCATGAACCAGTTGAACTCAAAGCCGTTGATGTTCACCAGGAAGGCTTTCTTGGCCTCGATATACTGAATAGCCGAGGACACGTTGGCCGCGTTTTCCGCGGTGTTGATGGCCTTAACGATGACGGTGGCCGCCGCCGTACCCAAGAGGTTCATGGCTGTACCCACCAGGGTCTGATCCGCCTTGAAATTGATGGCCGCCACCGCCAGCAGCAATGAGTATATCATCCCCAGCAGCATGGAGGCTAAGATAGACAAGGCGACAACCGTCAGCGCGGAGGCGCCTGCCGGCAGGTACTTCATCACCAGCGCCCCGCCCAGAGCGCCGAACACCATGATGCCCTCCAGGCCGATGTTAATCACGCCGGAATGCTCGGAGAAGCAGCCGCCCAGGGCCACCAGCAGCAGCACCGCCGCAAACAGCAGCATGTATTGAATCAGCAGCGTCATTTCTTCTCAGCCTCCTTCCGCAGCTTCATTTCGTCCCGGCGATCCAGCCATCTGTTCAGGAAGTGCTTGAAGAACAGCACAAAGCCGCACAGGTAGATAATCATCGCGGAGATGAAGTCGGATATCTGGGAGGAATACATGGTCATGTCGATGTACGCGCCGCCGGCGGTAATATGCTGAATGAAGAAGGACGAAAACAGCGCGCCGATGGGATGCAGCCCGCCCAGGAAGGCGGCGGCAATGCCGTTGAAGCCCATGGCCGGAACGGCGGACTGGGTAACCGCCCACTCCTCAAAGCCCGAAAGGAAGAACATCGACGCGCCCAGCCCCGCCAGCGCACCGGCAATGGCCATGGTCAGGATGGTGTTGTACTTCTCCCGCATGCCGCTATACCGGGCCGCATTCTTGTTCATCCCCGTAGCTTTGAGCTCATAGCCCAGCCTTGTCTTGTTCAGCAGCACCCAAATGACCACGGCAATGATGATGGCCAGGGGGATGGCGATGGTCACATTGCGGTTTTTGCTGAAGAGCTGACCCAGGCCCAGGGAGGGAATCAGCGCGGCGGGATTGGCGTTATTCAGCTTCAGCGTATAGGGGCTGGCAGGATCCTTTACCGCGGACAGCAGCGTATTAACCAGATACAGCCCGATCCAGTTGAGCATGATGCAGGAAATGACCTCATTGACGTTGCGGCAGGCCTTCAGCGCGCCGGAAACGGCGCCCCAAAGCGCCCCCGCCAGGGCTGCTGCCAGCATGCACACATACCAGGGCAGCTGCCAGGCCAGCGCGCAGTACAGCGACGCCCCCGCGCCCACCACATACTGGCCCGCCGCGCCGATGTTGAACAGCCCCACCTTGTACGCGAACAGCACCGACAGGCTGCACATCGCCAGAGGCGCGGCCTTCACCAGCGTGTTGCCCAGATAGCGCAGCTGCGCCGCCTGAGAACTGTACTGCCAAAAATTTTTCAAAATCACGGTGATGGCGTCCCAGGCTCCGGCAGGGTTAATGATGAGCAGCGCGATGTAGCCCACCGCCAGCCCCAGCAGGATACACAGCACCGACGCCAGCAGTGCCTGCACCGAAGGATTACGCAGAAAAGGGGTGCGCTTTTTGGCCTCCATGGGTTACAGCTCCTTTCTCTTGGCGCCTGCCATGTACAGGCCCATCTCTTCCGCCGTGGTCTCCTTGGGGTTCAGTTCGCCCACGATTTCACCCTCATACATCACCAGAATGCGGTCGGAAACGTCCATGACCTCATCCAGCTCCAGGGAAACCAACAGCACCGCCTTGCCGGCGTCCCGCTCGGCCACAATCTGCCGGTGAATGTACTCGATGGCGCCCACATCCAGACCTCGGGTGGGCTGGACGGCGATGAGCAGCTTCGGGTCGCGGTCAATTTCCCGAGCCACGATGGCCTTTTGCTGGTTGCCTCCGGACATGCTGCGGGCGATGGTCGCAGGCCCTTGTCCCGAGCGGATGTCGTACTGCTTAATCAGCCGCTCGGCATAGGCGCGGATGTTCTTTCTTTTCAGGAAGCCATGGCTGGTAAATTCCGGCTCGAAGTACCGCTGAAGCACCATGTTGTCCTCCAGGGTATAGTCCAGCACCAAGCCGTGCTTGTGCCGATCCTCGGGGATGTGGCTTATGCCGCCGGTGGAGCGCTCCCGGATGGACGCCCGGGTGATGTCCTTCCCCAGCATGGTGACTTTCCCCTCCGCCAGGGGTTCCAGCCCGGTTAGGCCGTAGACCAGCTCGGTCTGGCCGTTGCCGTCAATGCCCGCAATGGCGACGATTTCCCCCGCCCGCACCTGGAAGGACACGCCTTTAACAGCGTTGTTCTTATGCGCCTTGGAGGCCACCGTCATGTTTTCCACCTGGAGGACAACATCGCCGGGCGTCTTGGGCTCCTTGGCCACATGGAAGTTCACGTCCCGGCCCACCATCATGGCGGACAGCGCGGCTGTGGTGGTGTCCTTGGTATCCACCGTGCCGATATACTTGCCCTTGCGCAGCACGGAGCAGCGGTCAGCCACCGCCATGATCTCCGCCAGCTTGTGGGAGATAAACAAAATGGACTTGCCCTCCGCCGCCAAGCTGCGCATGATGGACATCAATTCGTCGATCTCCTGGGGCGTCAGCACCGCGGTAGGCTCGTCGAAGATCAGAATTTCATTGTCCCGGTAGAGCATTTTGAGGATTTCGGTACGCTGCTGCATACCCACGGTGATGTCCTCGATCCTCGCGTCCGGGTCCACCTGCAGACCGTAGCGCTGGGAAAGCTCCAGCACCTTCCTGCGGGCCTCCTTCTTTTGCAGGAAGCCCAGCCTGTTGGTAGGCTCCACACCCATGATGATGTTGTCCAGCACGGTGAAGCACTCCACCAGCTTGAAGTGCTGGTGTACCATGCCGATGCCCAGGGCCGTGGCGTCATTGGGGTTCCTGATGGATACCTCCTGACCGTCCTTCTTGATGACGCCCTCCTCCGGCTGGTACAGGCCGAACAGCACGCTCATCAGCGTGGATTTGCCCGCGCCATTCTCTCCCAGCAGCGCATGGATTTCCCCCTTGCGCAGCTGCAATGTGATGTTGTCGTTGGCGATGATGCCGGGGAATCTCTTGGTGATGTTGAGCATCTCAATGGCGTACTGGTTCTCCAAAAGGCATACCTCCCACACGCAAAGTTATCGGATCGTATCGGCTTCGGCTTCAGCCGCCGGGGCTTCCATCGGTGTGTGCATCGGACTTCTGACAAAAGCCCCCGCTTCCGCGGAGGGAGGCCAGGGGGCTCTTGTCAAAAGCCGGGGACAGGCAGACCCTATCCCCGGTGCGGTTGCGTGGTTTACTTCAGGTTGCCGTAATCGGTCACAGTGGTCTTCTCGGAGACGGCGGGCATCGCGTCAATGGCGTTGGACACGGTGATCTCGCCCCGGAACATCTTGCCGACCAGCGCGTTGTAGTCTTCCTCGGTGAAGCCGTCGCCCCACAGGGTGGTTTCCGCGGGCAGCTGCACATAGTTCTCCGCGGGATTCTCGGACACCAGGCCCAGGGTATCCACCTTACCGCCGAAGGCCGCGAAGTTGTTGTTCAGCACGGTTTCGGTCAGCATGGTATTGACGGTGGGGGCCAGGCCCTTCATGGCGGAAGTCAGGGTCAGGTTCTCCTGGCGCTCGTTGATGATGAAGGACTGGTCGGTGTCAACGCCGATGACCTTGGTGCCTTCCACCTTCACGGCAGCCTCAGCAGCGGAGGTGTAAATGCCGCCGCCGCAGGCGAAGACCACCTGCACGCCCATGTTCTGATACCAGTTATCCATGGCGGCGGTGATGTCGGCGTCACCGTAGAACTGGTTGCCGTAAGCGCACTCGATGGCAATGTCCACGCCCAGCTCCTGCGCGGCGGCGTCAGCGCCCTGCACATAGCCATAGCCGAAGCGGACAACCGCGGGAACCGCCATGCCGCCCAGGAAGCCCAGGTGGGTGTAGCCCAGCTTGACAGTGGCGTAGCCAGCCATGTAGCCGGACAGCTCTTCCTGGTACACAGCGCAGTACACGTTGGCGGGAATCTCGGTCAGGCCGGCGCCGTTCAGGTCGTCCTTGGACACATCCAGGGCGATGTAGGTCACATCGGGGTACAGTTCAGCCGTCTCCGCAATGGCGGGGGCGAACAGGTATCCGGGCATGACGACCACATTGTAACCCTGATCGATGGCGTTTTCGACCTGAGCGATACGCTCCGCGTCGGAATCGCCGGCGGGCTTGAAGTAGGTGAAGTCCACGTTGTTGGCCTCGCAGAAGGCCTTGCAGGCTTCGTAGGTGGTCTGGTTGAAGGACTGATCGGTAATGTCGCCGGAGTCGGTAATCATGGCTACCTTATAGGCCGCGCCCTCAGCGGAAGCCAGGGAAACGACGCCCAGCAGCATGGTCACCGCCAGCAGAAGAGAAATGAGCTTCTTCATGTGTATGATCCCCTCTCATTTTGTGAGCATCACGCTCCAATTCCATTATAGCAGTATTCATACATTTTGAAAAGAGGCTTCTCACCAAAGTTTTCTCCTCATCCATGCAAAAATTTAACAAAAACCGCGACCTTCGGCGAAGAGCGCGGCCAGAGCAGCCAATGCCCAATAAGGGGCCGTAGGGCTTGCGGGCCTTCTCCCTACCTTCAAAGGCCGCCGAGCCTTTTCAGGGCGGCCATGCACTGCGGGAGGGAAGCCCTTGGCAGGGCAGCGGAGGTTGGTTAGTCGTACTTACTCCATAGAGAAAGCAGCAAAGAGGTCTGGAACGGCGAAAGTCAAGATGCGCCGCAGCCGCCATGAGGCT
>CANOHT010000015.1 GCA_947565865.1 uncultured Clostridia bacterium | reverse complement strand
GGGCGAAGGTATATGCGCGAGATAGGATACAGAGGGCGCTGTCCTCTGACTCCCGTTTCGCGTCATGGGTGAGCGTTGTCGGTCAGGCCACATACAAGCAAACAGGAAAAAAGGGGATGCCACTATGGCATCCCTTCTTCGATTGTATTACCTGACCGTCAGCGTGATGGCCTTTTCCTTGTCATAGACACGCCGGCGCTCCGCCCCGTTTTCCCGGCATTCAAAGGGAATCAGCGTCACCGACGTAACCTCGTCCTCGGGCCAGTCATCGTAGGCCAGGATCAAATCCAGCGTTTCTATTTCCGACTGCTGATTGAAGCCATAATCCGGGTTGACCTGCGCACAGCCGACGCCGCCCTCAGCAGGCTGGTCGCTGCCGTTGTAGCGTACCTCCCAATGTCTGGGCGCCATCACCGTCTGCGCCTCCGTGAGCGCCAAGGGACGGCCGAAGTCGAACCGCATCCGCAGCGACAGCCGCTGGAAAGACAGGTCAAACCGCTCCACCTGCAAGGCGTATTCCCCCAGTTCAAACCGCTGGCCCTCCATCTCCTCTCGGCATACATCATCTCTCAGGCTGGTGGAGAAGCGGCACACCACAGTATCCGTCCGTTCGAAGTCTCCCAGGCACATCAGCCGTTCTGGCTTATCCAGCATCCAAAGCTCATCCTGGGTGATAGCTGCCGCCTTGCCCGCGTACTCCGTCAGAACGCCGCCGGTATACAGAATTCTGAGATTTTCCCGAGCCTCCCGGTAGCGCAGGCGAAGCGCGTCCTCATCCAGGGCGAAGAGTCCTCCTGCTTCAGCGCTTCCACAGGCCACAGTGGCTTGAGCAACTGGAAGGTCATCACCCAGCTGATGTCCTGGCCGTCCGGCGGCGGATTTCCATCCTCGTCCATCAGCACGCCGTCAAAGCCAAAACCTTCCGCCTCTATCTGCTCCGGCGGCCTGGAATCCCAAGCTTCGGGGAAGAAGAAGCCTGTCAGGAAATCCCCCCCGGCTGCCTTCCACATCCAGGAGATAGGGTGTGCCTTCAGCCGTCGCAATGGTCTTGGCCGTCAAACACAAAATCGTTGATCGACAGGATCAACCATTCGTTTGCATGGGCCTGGTACAGCGTGGTCACATGCTCCCGGACAGCCTGCCTGGACATATCTCTCCATTGGGTAACGCTGGTATAGCTCACCGCCACGGCCGTGGCAATCGCCAGAAGCGCCAGCAGCAGCGCGATCAGGGGAATGAGTGCCCGCTTATGCCTCATGGTCTTTTCCTTCTTACAGGAGGCCAGCGCCATGATGTAGGCCTGATGCGTATCCGCCGGAGCATCCGGGTAAAGGGCCCTCAGCCGGGAGCGCAGTTCCGCTTCCTTCATGGTCACACCGTCTTTTCCTCGTTCCATTCAATCCGCAGTGCTTTTCTCGCCTGATGCAGCCGGTACTTGACCGTGCCCGCGGGAACGCCCATGGCCCTGGCGATCTCCTCCACGGAGAAGCCCTCCAGGTAGTACAGCACCAGCGGCAGGCGGTGCTTTTCCGGCAGGCCATCCAGAACCATGCGCAGCTCTGGCTCCTCGCAGCGGATGGGTCGCTCCGGCTTCCGCTCCATGGTGACGGTCTGCCTGCCCTTGCGGGACATACTGTGGCACACATTCATCATGATGTACACGCACCAGGTCTGAAAGCACCGCTCCTCCCGCAGGGTATGCCGCTTCTCCCAAGCGCGCAGGGCCGTTTCCTGCATGGCGTCCCTGCGGTCGGCCTCGTCCCGCAAAAGGGTACTGGCCACATGATACAGGACGCCTTCCGCCTGGCGCATCAGGTCAAGGTAAGTCTGCTCGTTCATCGGCTCACGCTCTTTCCATGGTTCTTTGGCATCTGTCATGACATCCATCAGATGCGCGAGACAAGGAAAAGGTTGAGTAAAATTCATTTTCGGCTGTCAGGTTAACCTTC
This sequence comes from uncultured Clostridia bacterium, assembly GCA_947565865.1. Lineage (GTDB taxonomy): Bacteria > Bacillota > Clostridia > Christensenellales > Aristaeellaceae > UBA11524. Next base: position 62,867 of record CANOHT010000015.1, on the reverse strand, counting down.
CTTTCGGATCAGGTAGATTTTCTCCGCAAAGCCGCCGCGCTCGCGCTTCTTCTCCGCCTTCACCTGGGCCAGCTGCTCCAGCGTGGCGCCCCGGGCGACGGCGATGGCCTCCACCACCTCCAGGATATCCGCCAGTTCCTCCAGAGCCTTGCTCTCCTGGTATTCCGCGACCTCCTCGTTCAGCTTGCGATCCAGCTCCGCCAGGTAGCGGTCATCATCCATGGTTTCGGTCACAGGGGTTCCCCCGCCCTGACGAATCAATTCAGGAATGCGATCCCGTACCAGCTTGCCGTATGGCTTCATCTTCTTATCCTCCTTCATGTATGGACAAAAGGGAGATGCCTGAGGGCTCTGCCTTCTGGACTCCCGGTTGGGGGCTTCGCCCCCAACACCCCGCGAAGGGACTTCGCCTCTCTCGACTCCTGTGCCGCGTTTGGGCAAGGCCCCTTCGGCTGAGATACTTGCGCGTGAAAGGAAAACAGCGGTGACTTTCAGGCGGCCCCCTCACAGGCCACCGACAAATTCCAGGAGGCGTCGGAGGGGGCGCGTCCACTTTGACTGTGCTCGAAAATCATCGAGCCACTTTGGGACGTTAAAACGGGGCGAAGCCTTTTTCTGATGGTTTTCGAGTTTTTTTCTAAACAGTTGCGCCTTTGGTAGGGCTGGGAAGCATGTTTGGTTGTCCTTTCTCCTCGGAGAAAGGACCAAAGAGGATTGGGGGCGGCTAAATTCAACATGCACCGTAGCCATCCACAATTCGGCAATGTCGCGGGAACGCTGGCGCTGTCCCCGCTCTGTGCCTCATTGGAACTGCGTTCCGCTTCATCCGCCACTGGCGGCGCGGTACTTCGTTCCCCCAACCCCCGTGGCATAGCGTGTTGTGTGCAGACATAGGCGACTACCAGCTAATATCGCCTCGTAGAGGCGGTGGTTCTACTTCATTTGGAGACGGCAAGTGTACTTCAGCAACAAGTATTTCGTCTGGTCTGTCTCGGTAGACCCGGTTGCACATGGGACTGGTACCGTTGGAATTGTGGAAGGGTTTGCCCTTTGACAGGGCGGTGGCTGTCTGTTCTGGAGGCAACAGTTGCGCCTTTGGCGGCGCGGCTGTTCCCTGTTTGGGGTAAAAACCCATCTTATAAGGCCGACCGACCGGGAGAACGGCTGGCTCCTCGACCAGTGAGGGCTGCACAACTCAAAAAAGTGGCCGAAGCCACTTTTTTGACGCCGCCTTGGCAGTATATTACTGTCCGCCGGACACCGTCAGCGTGCCGACGTCCACCGAGGGACTGCCCACACTGCTGCCGGGGAAAACCAGATCGCTGCCCACGGCCTTGATCTGCTTGAGCACCTGGTAGAAGTTGCCGGCAACGGTGATCTGCTCCACCGTCTGCTCCCGCTGGCCGCCCTTGACGGTGTAGCCCTTGGCAATCAGGGAGAAGTCGCCGCTGGCAGGGTTCGCGCCGGAGTGGAGGCCGCCCAGCTCGGTAATCACCAGGCCGTCGCCCATATCCGCCATCAGCGCACTCATATCCTTATCGCCAGGCTTGAAAAAGAAATTCGTGGGCGCCACATGCACCGTGGAGGTATAACGGGCCCGGTTGGCGTTGCCGGTGGACTGTACACCCTGCTTACGGGCCGTTTTGCGGCTATGCAGGAGTGTGGTCAGCACGCCCTTGTCCACCACGGCCTTGGTGCGGCACGCGCTGCCCTCGGCGTCGAAGGCAGAAGTCGCCAGACCGCCAGGCAGCAGCGGATCATCCATGATGGTCACCGCCTCAGAGGCAATGGCCGTGCCCTCCTTGCCGCCCAGCAAGGACAGGTTCTGCTGGGCATTCTCGGCGGAGAAAATGCTGCTGAAGGTGGCCAGCAGGTCGCACATGGCATCGTTGCGGACAACCACGCGGTACTCCCCGGCGGGAACGCTCCTGCCGTGCAGCTGACTGACGGCTTCCGCCGAGGCCTTCCGACCAATCTTTTCAGGGTCGATGTCCGCGAAATTACCGCCAATGTCCAAGCCGAAGCCCACGCCTGTGGATTCCCCATCCTTGGCGACGGCAAGGGCATAGGCCATGCAGTAGCGGCTCTCGTTGCTCAGGTTCAGGCCGTGGGTGTTGCGCAGATAGGTCTTGCTCGTGGCTGTGGCCAGCATGGTGCCCTGCATCTTCCAGATGCGCTTGTCTGCCGCCAGGGCCGCCTTTTCAATGTTAAGGCAGGCTTCCAGCTTGCGGTCAGCGGAAACGCCGTCGATGTCGCTTTCGGTCTTGGGCAGAACCGGGTACTCCTTCTCGCCCGCGAAGATTTCGTCCTGTTCCTCCGCTTCTGTCAGAGCCGCGGATTCCTTCACGCCCTCAATCAGCTGCTCAATGGCCGCGTCATCATAGGCCTGGGTGGATGCATAGCCCATCTTGCCGTTCACCGTGCCGCGCAGGCTCAGACCGCTGGAGGAGGAAACCTGATAGTCCTGGATGGCACCTTCCATGGCCTTGGCCCGGAAGGAGTCCGCCTCCTCGCAGTATACCTCGGCCTCGCTGATCCCCTTTTCCACGGCCGCCTTCAGCAGCCGATCCATAAACAGATTCATATCCATCTCAATCACCTTACCTTCCGCCCACCGTCAGGCTGCTGACACGGATCATCGGCTGACCCACATTGGTCGGCACGCTGCCGCTGGCAGAGCCGCACATGCCCTGGGCCTGCTGCATATCGCGGCCCACACGGTCAATCTTCATCAATACCTCGGAGCCCTTGCCAATCAGGGACGCGCCGCGCACAGGGTGAGCAATCTTGCCGTCCTTGACCAGGTAGCCCTCGTTCACCGCGAAGTTGAACTCGCCCGTGGTGGGGTTCACCGAGCCGCCGCCCATCGACTTAGCGTACAGGCCGTCGCCCATGGTGGCGATCATCTCCGCCTCGTCATCCTTGCCGGCGGCAATGTAGGTGTTGCGCATCCGGCTGGTGGGCGCGTAGGCGTAACTTTCCCGGCGGCCGGAGCCGGTGGGCGCCATGTTCATCCGCCGTCCGCCCAGCTTGTCGATCATGTAGTTGGTCAATACGCCGTCCTTGATGAGAACCAGATGCGTGGTGGGCGTGCCCTCGTCGTCCACATGGAGAGAGCCCCACTCGCCCACGGGCAGGCCATCGTCAATGGCGGTAACGATGGGAGACGCCACCACCTGACCCAGCTTGCCGCAGAACTCGCTCAGGCCGAAGGCGACGCTGGTGGCCTCCAGGCTATGGCCGCAGGCCTCATGGAAAATCACGCCACCAAAGCCGTTGTCAATCACCACAGGCATCACGCCCGCGGGGCACACCGGCGCGTGCAGCATCGTTACCGCCTGACGGGCCGCGATCTCGCCGCTCTTTTCCGGGTCAATGCGGCTGTCGAACACCTCGAAGCCCATGGAGGCGCCGGGGCCGTCGAAGCCCGTCTGATTCTCCGTGCCGTTGGAGGCCACGCAGGCGGTGGACAACCGGGTGCGCACACGGCGATCCGTGGCGAAAACGCCCTCGGTGTTGCAGATCAGCACATCCTGGATATGGTCGCTGTAGGTCACGCTGACCTGGACAATCTCGTTGGAAATCCTGCGGGCGGCAGCCTCGGCAGCCCGAACCTTCTCGGCCTTCACCGCCGCCTTGACGTCGGAGGGCAGCAGCGCGATTTCCTCCGGGCGAGCGTAGTTCACAGCCTTGAAGGGCACCAAAGCGCAGCCCTTGCCGCCGCTCACGGCGGACGCCGCCTGCTCCGCGCAGGCCATCAGGCCCTCCCGGGAGGTATCGTTGGTATGGACATAAACCGCGTTGGTACCGCTGAACACCCGGATACCAGCGCCGTACAGACGGCCCGTATTGACCGTCTCAATGCGGCCGGAGCGCATCACGATAACGTGATCCATCCGATCCTCCATGAAAATCTCGGCGAAGTCGCCTCCGGTTTTCACAGCGCGGGCCAATACTTCCCGCGCAACATTCTGATCCAGCATCGGTGTGATCTTCCTTTCCTGGAAATTACCGCCTATTTACGGTTAGCTCTATTATAGATGATTTTTGCCCTTTTGTACAGGGGCGTTGACTCAACCATGCTTCGGAACGGCTCAACTGTCCATATGATTGACCACCAGCACGTCGCCCGCCAGCAGCACGGTATCGCCATCCGGAATCATGGCCCCGGCGTCCCGCTTCACCAAAATGACGGACATATGCTGCGCCATGGATACCTCCCGCAGGGGCAGGTTCACCCATTCATGATCCGCCATGATGGGAATCTCCGTCAGTGTCCCCCAGGCGTCGCCTTCCAGCGACGGGCCGGACAGCACCACCGTGTCATCCTGCTCCAGCACCGTGGCGCCGCGCGGACTCACCTGCCTGCCGCCGCGGATCACCAGCGCCACCCGAACATCAGGCAGCATGTCAATCTCCTGCAGGGAGCGGTTTACCCAGGGGTGGTTCTCCCCAATCGCCAGCTGCAGGAATTGCACCGGCGTCTCCTCGGAATAATCCGAGAAGGTGCGCATGACATCCTCCTTGTCGTCGATCATGTCCAGCTTCCGGGCGGCGAAGGGCAGTAGTGTCCCTTGGATGGCGATGGAGAACAGCACAATAAAGAAGACCATGTGGAAGATGTCCATACCCACGTTGGCAGGATCCACCACCGCCATGATGGCGAACACGATGGAGGACGCCCCGCGCAGACCCGCCCAGCTGACCAGAAGCTGCTGATTCATCGGACTGCGGAAGGGCGACATCAGCATCAATACCGCTGCCGGACGCGCCACAAAGGTCAGGAACAGGGCGATGGCCAGAGCAGGCAGGGCCACCTGCGGCAGCCGCGACGGGAAGGACAACAGCCCCAGCAAAAAGAAGATCATAATCTGCGTGAGCCCCGTCATGCCGTCAAAGAAATGCACCAGCGTTTTCTTGCCCGGGATGGCGCTGTTGCCCAGGATCAGGCCGGCGATATAGGTTGCCAGATACCCGTTGCCCCCCAGCGTCGCCGCGCCGGAATAAGCCAGCAGGGCCACGCCGAAGACCATCACCGTATCGAAGCCGCCCTCCCGCATGTCGATTCGCCGCATCAGCCACACGCATCCCAGGGCCACCACCACCCCCACGGTCATGCCGAACAGCAGCTGGCCGATGATCTGGCCCACCATGCTCAAGCCGTCGCCCTCGCCCTTCATCAGCGACAGGGTGATGATAGTCATCATATACGCGAAGGGATCGTTGGAGCCGCTCTCCATTTCCAGCAGGGAGGCCGTATTGTATTTGAGGTTCAGATGCTTGGAGCGAAGGATGGCAAACATGGACGCCGCGTCCGTGGAGCCAATGACCGAGCCGATCAGCAGACCCTCCAGCCAGGACATCCGCAGCACCAGGCGGCAGAAGATTCCCGTCAGCAGCGCTGTCACCACCACGCCCAGACTGGACAGCAGCAGAGACTTCACCGCCACGGGCCGGGCCTTGCGCCAGCTGGTGCCGAAGCCGCCATAGAACATGATAAAGATCAGCGACGTAGAGCAGATGGTCTCCGCCGCGCCGTAATTGTCAAAGGATATGCGGAACAGCCCGTCCGAACCGAAAAGCATTCCCAGCACGATAAACACCATCAGCGCCGGAACGCCAATGCGGCTGGACACCCTGCTAAGCGCCAAACACATGAGGATAACGGCGGCCGCCAGGAGAATCACATTACTCACGCGCAACCCCCATTCTCGCCTGAAGCAGCCCCGCCCCTTCCACGGCCAAGCCGCCGGCATCCGCCTGTGTGGGATACGCCCGCCCGGACAGCCACTGTCCGTTGACCGCGCATTCCACGGAAGTACCGTCCACGGCGAGGAACAGCTCATTCTCCCGCGCCAGGGAAACATCGCGGGCTATAGGCGACTTGTCCGGTGCGCCGCTCAGACTGGACTGACCGAGACCGAGGGTCAGCCGCCCCGCCTCCGTCAGCGTCAGCACCGTCTTTTCCCTGCCATCCCCGCTGGCCAATATGGTCAGCGACAAGGGCAGCGCATCACGGCGGACATCCAGCTTGACCGCGAAATGACGGCCCACCGGCCCCGTCGTAGGCTTCAATGCCGCCCACACCTCCGGCAGCGGTTCAGCATGAACGCGGCCCTCCCGAAGGGACAGAAGCCTCGGCAGGCTCATCTGACCGCTTTGACCCCGCCGCCTCGCGGCCTCCTCGCCATCCGTCTCCGGCATCCAGCCCATGAGAATCGTTCGCCCCGCCTCGTCCCGGAAAACCTGGGGCGCATAAAAGCCGTTCCTTCCGCCGGGATCCAGCACCTCCCTGCCTTCCGCCTGAAAGCGAAGCCGCTCATCCAGTACGCCGACCACGGCTTCCACCGGCGCGCAGGGCGAATACATCAGCACCATTTTGCCGTCCAGGGGAAACAGGTTGGGGCATTCGTAGGGAATATCATCCGCCTGCTCCCCCTGCCAGAGGATGCTGTGGTACGTCCAGCTTCGCATGTCCGGGGAGGTATACAGCAGCACGCTGCCGCGGCCCTCCACGCAGCCGCCCAGCACCATCAGGTACTGCCCCCGCCAAGGAAGCACATAAGGATCGCGCCACTCCCGCACCTTCATATCACCATGGCTTCGCTCCGTCAGCGCCCCTTCCCGCCGGATCAGCTGATCCATGGAAGCATCCTTTGCCTCCGCGAACCATTGCTCCGCGCCATCCACGCAGCCGCGGCCATCCTCCTGTCGCCCTACGCTGGTGTAGAAAAAGTGCGGCCTGCCTGCAGCGTCTTTGCAGCAGGCCCCGGAAAAACAGTGAATCTCGCCGCGCTCTGCCGCCGGATGCAGGGCGACGGGCCGCTCCTCCCAGCGTACAAGATCCCGCGAAACCGCATGGCCCCAATGAATATCACCCCATATCGGGCCATGAGGATTATACTGATAATATAAATGATATACGCCATCCACCTGGCAGAGCCCGTTTGGGTCGTTCATCCAGTTGGCGGAAGGAGCAAAGTGAAAGCATGGGCGCATCTGCATCGCCTCCTCAGATGGATTTTGTATACACTTCGCCGTGGGGCCGGAAGATTCCTTCCTATTTTATAGGGAAAATGAAAAGGCAGACCCGCTATGCCTGCGGGTCTGCCTTTGCTGCGGTTGGTGCGTATCAGGGCTCCACCAAATCCGTGGTGGTGGCGGTATCCTGGTAAATCGAGCAGCCGTTGCTGGTTACGCTGCCGACTTTGCCATTCACGGTCAGGACGATGGTCTTGCCCGCCATGCCCTCGGTGATGGTCAGGGTCGCGCCCGACCCCACCGTCTGGCCGTCCGCCGTCCAGGTCAGGGTATAATCCGTCTGGCTGACATTGATGCTGGGCGTCAGGGTCTCGCCCACCTTGGCGGAGGATGCCAGGGTTGCCGTGCCCGACAGCGGTTCAGGATCAAGCTTTTCGCTGGGCTTCACCGGGTCGGCCGCCGCGATGGCACACCCGCCGCTGGTAATGCTGCCGGTAAGACCGCTGCCCGTGGCCGCCGTCACCATCACCGTGATGGTCTTGCCCGCCATGTCCGTGCCGACTACCAGGGTAGCGTTGGTGCTGATGGACTGGCCGTTTACCAGCCAATTGTAGGTGTAGGCGATGGTGTTCACGCTGACCGTGGGGGTCAAGGTATCACCAACCTTGGCGGAAGTGGGAAGGCTCACAGAACCCGTCAGCGCGGAGCTGGCAGCGTTGTTCTGCACCTTGGCGGTATAATAGCTGGCAATGGCGCCAGTGTAGTTCCCCTTGGCATAGGCGGCGCAGTACAGGGCGTGGCCGGCGTCGCCCTCCTTGACGGTGTAGGTCTGGCTGTTGCCCAGGTTCGCGCCGTCGTCACGGTACCAGATATACTCCACCGTGGCGCCCGCTGGACTCACCGTAGCCTTCAGGGTCTGCCCCACCGCCGGGCTGTTATTGTCGATGGTAACGCCGGTGAGAGGCGTAGGCGCTGGGGCACCCGTCACCGTCACCGTGGCAAAGGCGCTGACGGCGACGCCGGTATAATTCCCCGTGCCAGTCACACGGACGCGAATCTGCCGGCCCACATCGCTGGCCCCTACCAGATAAGTGGAACCCGTGCCCAGCTTCATACCGTAGGCATCAAGCCATTCAAAGGTCACCGTAGCCCCCACCGGCGTGACGTTCGCCTGCAGGGTAACGCCGGGCGTGGGCGCGTAGGTATTCAGCGTGACGCCCGTGAGCTTGCTGGTATTGACGCTGGTGGTCAGGAACTTGTTCATCATATAGCCCGTGCGGCTGCCCACGCGGATATAGTCCCACTTGGCGCCATGCTCCAGCACCGTCACCTGGGTGCCGACGCTGTACAGGCCCAGCACCCCATAGCCCGTGCCGGCGCCCTTGCGCAGGCGCACACCCAGGCCGTTCTCGCTGGTAACATAGGCGGTGTAGCCGCCCACGGCAGAGGGCGGCGTAGTGCCCGTGCCTGTGGACAGGAACTCGCTCATCATATAGCCCGTATGACGGCCGATACGCACATAATGCCAGCAGCTGCCCGAGCGGAGGATGGTCGCCTGAGTGCCCACAGGGTACAGGCCCAGGATGCCGTAGGTGGTGCTGGGGCCGGTACGCAGGCGAACGCCCAAGCCGTTGCGGCTCACCACTGTGGCAGCGATGTTCTCATACGCACCGCCAGGCGCGGGGGGCGTGGAGCCGCTGGCGTTGACAGTCAGGAAATCGCCGTGCATATAGCCTGTGCGGCCGTCCGGCGTGGTCACCTGATACCATACGCCGCTGGAGCCCAGCACGTTGACCACCGTACCCGTGTAGTAGCTGGTGATGGTGCTGTGCGTGTAGGACGGGCCGGAACGCAGGCGCAGCCATCCGCCCTTCACAGTGGCGGTTGTGGAAGCAGCCTGCGCCTCCTGTACGGGCAGCACCGCAGCGCCCACCAGCAGCATCAGCGTCAAGCACAAGGCCAGCAATCGTTTCATCATGGTGTTTATCCTCCTATCCGATACCATCATGCTATGCGTTTTCCCCCGCGAGATTGCATCAAAAATCAGCCGATGCCCAGCTCGTCCGCTGTAAAGGAATTGGTCATGTAGTCGCTGTACAAGGCGAAATCCGCAGCCAGAGACGGGGCATAAACCAGCTGCGCCTCATAGATATACAGGTCTGTGACAATCACCAGATCCACTTGCGTCATGCCGTCCTGGCGCTGTTGGGTCAGCCGCCCGGACATCGCCGCCTCGTTCACCACGGGCGTGGCGGAGGGCGCGGCCGCCTGCATGTCCGCCATCAGTGTATCCAGGGTAGCGCCGCTGTCATTGGCCTTCCGCCGAGCATAGAACGCGGCGCTGCCGTCCTTGAGCGCGCCGATGATGCCGTTCTCATCCTCGGTGAGATTCTCCTCGGCAAACACCGCCGGATACTGGATGGAAAAGCCCTTGTCCACGTTCATGTATTCCACCATGGTATCGGCAAAATAGTTCTGCGCGGCTTCCTCCATCATCAGCTCCGCCTCGAAGGAAAAGCTGTACACCCTCCAGCCATTGGGGGCAGCTTCATCTCTGCGCAGCTCCGCCACCGCTCGGCGATCCAGCCAACTGACCTGCAGGTGCTCCGCCTCCGTCATGGCGGACAGCGGCTTTTCCGCCTGGTACACATCGCCGTAAAGGATCACCGCGGTGCCGTCCTCGCTCATTTCCGAGGCCATGGGACGCACACCGATGTAGGGATAGGTTTCCGCAAAGGCCAGGATGCCGTTGAGCGCGGGCAGCTTCGCACTGAAGGCCCGGCCCATGTATTCCGCCTGGGCGCTGATATCGCCCAGCATCTGTCCGGTGATGCCCAGGGAAGCGTCAGCCTGCTGTCCCAGCAGGAAAAAGTTGTATACAAAGGCTTCAGACAGCGTTCCGTCCGGCGTGATGGTCTCCGGCGTTTCCCCGACCCGCAGGGCCGCCGAAGCCGTCAGGTCGATCAGCGGGAGCATGGCAGAAAACTCGTCCGTCCCCTCCGCGCTTGCTCCCGCCGTCAGCAGCAGGCACAGCGCGCCCGTCATTGCCAGCAGACGCCTCGCCAACGTGCGCATCGCTTGTTTCATCTTTTTGCTCCTTTTCCCGGCCCGCAACGTCTTTCCGGCGGCCGTTACGCTTATACAACACATGAAATGGGCATTTTCATCCATCCATAGCATATTTTACATTTTTCTTTTGGGTTTGTCCATCCCCCGAAGAATGAAGCCGCAGGGCAGCGCTGCCCTGCCCACTTGACAAGCGGAAGTCATAGAAAGCAAAAAAGTGGCCGAAGCCACTTTTTTGACATCTTTACTTCATTCAAATGAGCGATTACAGCGCGGCCTTGGCCAGCTGCTTGGCCAGACGGGCCTTCTTGCGGTTAGCGGCATTCTTATGGATGACGCCCTTGGCCACGGCCTTATCAATCGCGGAGGTGGTAGCGCTCAGCTGCACACCGGCGGTGGTGGGATCGGCCATGGCGGCCTCGAACTTCTTCACGGAAGTGCGCATCGCGCTCTTCACCATACGGTTGCGCAGGTTCTTCTTCAGGCTGACCTTCACGCGCTTCTTGGCAGACTTGATATTCGGCAACTCAATTCACCTCCTGCTGTGAAAACTCTTCTATCCGAACGCGGCAAAACCGCGGCTCGGTGGATCGGCGGATGTCGGATGGGCATACCCCGCCCGGACATGGTAAAACCGTCGTTGGATATGATACCATGTTCTGAAGAAAATTGCAAGCGTTATCCTAAAAAAACTGTAAATTCTTTCGCTTTCTCCCGGACGGCAGGAGACGCATACGCATTTTCTTTCATTATTTTTGCACTTTCCCTGCACAAGCCGTTTCAGCCCTTGACATCCTGGTGCAGGTGGTGCATAATAATCCATGTATGATTTGGCAAAACGCGGCGCTGCACGGCGCTGCTCAAGGAGGATTCCCATGGTTCGTACCATCGTAGGCGCCAACTGGGGCGATGAAGGCAAGGGCAAGGTAACCGATCTGCTGGCGGAAACCAGCGATGTGGTCGTTCGCTTCCAGGGCGGCGCCAACGCGGGACACACCATTATCAATGAATATGGTAAGTTCGCCCTGCACCTGCTGCCCTCGGGCGTGTTCCATCAGAATGTGACCAATATCATCGGCCCTGGTGTGGCCTTCAATATTGAAGCGCTGCTGGCCGAGCTGGATTCCCTTACCTCTCGGGGCGTCCCTATGCCCAAGCTGCTGATTTCCGACCGCTGTCAGGTGATGATGCCCTACCACATCGACTTCGACCGCTTTGAGGAGGAGCGCCTGGGCAAGAGCGCCTTCGGCTCCACCAAGTCCGGCATCGCGCCTTTCTATTCGGATAAGTTCGCCAAGGTTGGCATCCAGGTCTGTCAGCTCTACGATGAAGCACTGCTTCGCAAGCGCCTGGAAATCGCCCTGGTGCAGAAGAACTGCCTGCTGGAGCATCTCTATCACAAGCCCGCCATCGACCTTGACGCGCTGATGGAGCGGATGACGGCGTTGGCGGAGAAGATTCGCCCCATGGTCTGCGATACCACCCGCTTCCTTTATGAAGCGAACCGGGCGGGCAAGGTCATTCTGCTGGAAGGCCAGCTGGGTTCTCTGCGCGATCCCGACCATGGCATTTACCCTTACACCACCTCTTCCTCTCCCTTGGCCGGCTACGGCTGCGTGGGCGCGGGCGTGTCTCCCCGGGACATGACGGACATTGTGTGCGTCACCAAGGCCTATTCCTCCTGCGTGGGCGCTGGCCCCTTCGTTACCCGGCTGGAAGGCGATGAGGGAGACGAGCTGCGCCGCCGGGGCGGCGACGCCGGCGAGTTCGGCGCGACCACCGGACGCGCCCGTGACGTGGGCTGGTTTGACTGCGTAGCTACCCGCTATGGCGTGATGGTTCAGGGCGCCACAGAGGTCGTGCTGACCAACCTGGACGTGCTGGGCTACCTGAAGGAAATTCCCGTGTGCGTTGCCTATGAGGTGGACGGCCAGCGGATTACCGATTTCCCCGCCACTCCCACACTGATGAAGTGCAAGCCCGTCTATGAGATCCTCCCCGGCTGGGAATGTGAGATTCGCGGCATTCAGCGCTATGAAGATCTGCCTGAAAACTGCCGCAAGTATGTGGCATACATCGAAAAGGCCTGCGGCTGCCCCATCAAGATGGTGTCCAACGGCCCCAAGCGGAATGAGATTCTGTACCGCTAAGGCGGTTCGTCAAAGTGGCTCACGCCACTTTGACGAGGTTTTGTACGCTCTCACTGGTTGCCGCTGACGCGGCTCCCGACCGTCCAAGCGTGTAAGGAATGTTTCTCGCTTGCGAGAAACAACCCGCGAACCCGGCAAAGCAGGGTTACACGATTTCAGTCCTGCGGACAGCCTCGAGCATTGGGCCTGTTAAAGGGCTGTTCCTCTGTGGGATGGAGGTTTATCGGGACGGTTGTTCGTCCAGGTTCAACGCCTGGACGAATTCTTCCCGAATCTACTTTATCACGCTACTGTGATAAGACAAGGAGGCTACCATGATCGCGATTATCGACTACGGCATGGGGAACCTGCGCAGCGTCCAGAAAGCCTTTGAGTTTCTTGGTTTTCCGGCAGTCATCACCGACAGCCGGGAGGTCATCGCCCGGGCGGATCATGTGGTGCTCCCTGGGGTTGGGGCCTTCCGCGACGCCATGGCCTGCCTGCGTGAAACAGGTCTTGACCAGGCCGTGCTGGAAGCCGCCCGCGTCGGCAAGCCAGTGCTGGGCATCTGCCTGGGCATGCAGATGATGTTCCAGCGCAGCGAGGAAAACGGCGTCTGGGAAGGGCTGGGGCTGTTCCCCGGCGTCATCGCCCGTTTTGAGGACAGAGGTCTGAAAATCCCTCACATGGGCTGGAATACCCTCAAAACCCGCGCATGTCCCTTGTTTGACGAGGGGGACGATCCCGCCGTCTACTTCGTGCACAGCTATTGCGCGGCGGAGATTTCCGACGATTGGACCGTCGCTACCTGCGATTACGGCCAGACCTTCACCGCCGCCGTCTGCCGCGGCAACGTCATGGCCACCCAGTTCCATCCCGAAAAATCCGGCGAGGCAGGGCTCAACATGCTCCGTCGCTTCGCCCAGTGGAAGGGGGCTGCCTCATGCTGACCCGCCGCGTCATTCCCTGCCTGGACATCCGGAACGGCCGGGTGGTCAAGGGCGTCAATTTTGTGGACATCCGGGACGCGGGCGACCCGGTGGAAGCCGCCGTCCGCTACAACGAGGCTGGCGCGGATGAGCTGGTGCTGCTGGACATCAACGCCTCCCACGAGGGCCGAGGAACCATGCTGGACGTGGTGAGCCGGGTGGCGGAGCAGGTGTTCATCCCCTTCACGGTGGGCGGCGGCATCCGGGATTTGGAGCAGATCCGCCAAATTCTCCTGCTGGGCGCGGACAAGGTGTCCATCAACAGCCCCGCCGTCCGCAACCCGGACTTCATCACCGAGGCGGCGCTTCGCTTCGGCAGCCAGTGCGTGGTGCTGGCCATGGATGTGAAGGCGCGCCCCGGCGGCGGCTGGGACGTGTACGTCAACGGCGGACGGGTCAATACCGGCCTGGACGCCATTGAGTGGGCGGCGGAAGGCGTGCGGCGCGGCGCGGGGGAAATCCTGCTGACCTCCATGGACACCGACGGCGTTGGCGACGGCTTTGCCCTGGACGTCACGCGCGCCGTGGCGGACGCGGTTCCCGTGCCGGTCATTGCCAGCGGCGGCGCGGGAACAATGGCGCATTTCCGGGACGCGCTGACCATCGGCCACGCGGACGCAGCCCTGGCGGCGACGCTGTTCCACTTCGGCATCATGACCATTGCCGACCTCAAAGCCTATCTGGCTGCTGAGGGTGTGCCTGTCAGGAGGATGTGACCATGGCTTATGAAAGCAGCCTTGCCCTTGGACTGACCCCCTATGTGGCTGGCGAACAGCCCAAGGAGCGACCGTTTATCAAACTAAACACCAACGAGAACCCCTATCCCCCCTCTCCCAGGGTGGCGGAGGCGCTGGCCGGCCTTGCGGATACCCTGCGGCTTTATCCGGACATGGAATCCACCGCCCTGCGGGAGGCCATCGCCCAGGTAAACGGCATCGACGCTGCCTGCGTGTTTTGCGGCAACGGCTCGGACGAGGTGCTGGCCTTCGCCTTCGCGGCCTTTTTCGCGGGCAAGCGGGTGATTTCGGCGGACGTGACCTATTCTTTTTACCCGGTTTACGCCGGGCTGTTTGGCGCGGACTATCAGACCGTTCCCCTGCGGGAGGACTTCACCGTGGATGCGGACGGTCTGATGCGTCGCTGTCCCGTTGTTTTGGCCAATCCCAACGCGCCCACGGGCATCATGCTGCCCATGACGGAGGTGCGCCGCCTGGCCGAGCACACCCGCGCCCATGACGCCGTGCTGCTGGTGGACGAGGCCTACGCCGCCTTCGCGCCGGAAAACGCCCTGCCGCTGATAAAGGAATTTGACAATGTGCTGATCGTCCGCACGTTGAGCAAGAGCCATGGCCTGGCCGGGCTGCGGGTAGGCTATGCCCTGGGCAGCCCCCGCCTTATCAGCGCCCTGCGCCGGGTTCGGGACAGCTTCAACAGCTACCCGGTGGATCGTCTGGCGCAGGCCGCCGCCCGGGCAGCCGTGCTGGACACCGCCTACACGGCCGAGGCAGTGGACAAGGTCGTGTCCGCAAGGGAGATGTGCCGCGCCAGGCTGACGGCGGCGGGTATTCCCGTGCTTCCCAGCGCGACGAACTTCCTCTTTGTCCGCGGGGACGCGGAGGATGCCGGGCCGGTGCAGCAAGCGCTGCGGGCGGATGGCATCCTGGTCAGACACTTCACCGCATCCCGCCTGAAGCCGTGGCTCCGTGTGACCATCGGCACCATGGAGGATATGGAGAAGGTCACGGACGTGCTCCTGAGGCTTATTCGGCGCACCTGATACAGCTTGGCCGGCAGTACCTACATGCCGCCCGCAAAGCGACGAGGCACAGCCAAACGCTTTCCTGTCCGCCGCCCTGACAAACTTCTTCAACCATATCAAACAAAGCCCGCTCGCTTTATCCATCTGCGAGCGGGCTTTGCTGCCGCTTATTTATACTGAAGCTCCATCAGTTCGCTGGCAGTGCTGACCATCGCTTTGCCATCTTTATCCAACAGTGGCGTCACACCGGACAGCCCGTTTCCGCCGCTGATAACCAAATAGTTCACGCCGGTTCTTCTGTCCACCAGAACGCTGAAGCTGTTCATGAAGCTGTTCTGCTGCTCCGAAAAGACAAACCGTTTATCCTCGTTCCGTGCCATGGTCATTTCCTCCTGTCGTTGCTTTGATTCGACCGACAAGCGCGTGCCGCCGATCTTCTGGAATAACATGCAGAGCGTCGCAGACCGCCTCCGCGAAATCCACAAAGGCATAGCCCTGGGCGGTAATCAGATGGCCGTCCCGCACCACCCGCGCCTGCACAAACCGTTCCCGGGGAAAGGGATCCTCCAGGCCCAGCTGATGAATTTTTTCCTCCGTGCAGGAAGTGGTGTAGCGGAAGTCCTTGAGGATACCCGCCCGGGCCAGGAACTGCGGCCCGAAGCAAATCGCTCCCACCAGACCTCCCTGCTGGATGACATCCCGTACCAGCGGAATGATGGCGTTCTGTCCGGGGTTGATGGGCCCGCCGGGAATCAGCAGCGCCTCGGCGTCTGCAGCCTCCGTATCCTCGATACACCTGTCCGGCCAATACCGCAGCCCGGACTGGGCCTTAACCGGCTCCAGGGTCTCCGCAACAGCCTCGATCTCCCGGCCGCCGTCCTTGCGCAGGCGATGCAGAAGCAGCGTCACCTCAAAATCCGCCATGTCCTCATACAGATAAACATAGACCTTCCTCACCGCACCGTCTCCTCACCGCGCCGACTGGCAAAAAAGTCCGCCAGCAGCTTTGCGCATTCCTCCGCCAGCAGCCCTCCCTGCCACCGGGTCACGCCGTGCAGGGCCGCGTCCCCCGGCAGGTCATAGACGCTCCCGCAGCAGCCCTGTCGCGAATCCGCCGCACCGAACACGCACAGTCCCAGCTGGCTCATCACCATGGCTCCAGCACACATGGGACAGGGCTCCAGCGTGACATACAGGGCGCAGTCCCGCAGCCGCCAGTCCCCCAGCAGCCGCGCGCCCTCCCGCAGGCACAAAAGCTCCGCGTGGGCCGTGGGATCATGAGTCCTCTCCCGCAGATTATGGGCCGCGCAGACCAGCGCGTCGCCCCGCACCAGCACCGCGCCCACCGGGATTTCCCCCTGCCTTGCCGCCGCTTCCGCCTCCCGGATGGCCAGGCGCATCCATCGCTCCATACCATCAGCTCCTTATGAAAATGATAGCACAGGCAGGATTTTTCGTCAATCGGAACGAATTCAATGGTCGTTTTCGTTGTATGATTTATACAGAAAGGAGTTCCTGCCATGCTGCGACTGCTGATGCTTCTTCTCTCCTGCCTGACCCTCACATCCTGCGCCCACGCGGAGGGCGACGTCTCCCTGCTGGCCATCAACGTAGGCAAGGCGGACGCCCTGCTCCTGCGCAGCGGCGGCAGCGCCTACCTCATTGATACAGGCACGGAGGCCAGCTGGGGCCAGCTTTCCCGAGCGCTGAAGACCGAGGGCGTCACTCGGCTGGACGGCGTCATCGTCACCCATACGGATGGCGACCACGCGGGCGGCGCGCAGGCCCTGGCTATGTCCTCCATTCAGGTGGATGGCTGGTACGCGCCGGTTTGGTACACCCGGAAGGAAAGCAAGCACAAGGTCATCCGGGCGGCGGCGCTGCGAGGCCAGGAGGTCGCCTGGCTTTCCGGCGGAGACACCCTGCCGCTGGAAGGCGGCAGCATCACCGTCCTCGGTCCTGTGGAACCCAGCGAAAAGGAAAACAACAATTCTCTGGTACTGCTGGTGGAAGCGGGCGGCGGTCGGATGCTGCTGGCGGGCGACATGGAATTTCCCGAGGAGCAGACCCTGCTGGACGCTGGCCTTATCCCCGCCTGCCAGGTGCTGAAGGTAGGCAATCACGGGGAAGACGACGCCACCTCCGCCGCGCTGATTGAAGCCGTACAGCCCAAACTGGCCGTCATCTCCACCAATACCATGGAGGAACCCGATACGCCCTCTCCCCGGGTCATCACGCTGCTTCAAAGCGCCGGCGCGAAGATCGTTCAGACCCAGGCCGCCTCGGCCGGGGTGCTGGTATGGATGCGCGAGGGTCAGGCTGAAGCCAGCCTTCGGGACTGGCCTGTTCCGCCGGAAGCCCCCCAGGGCATGGCGCTGCTGGACAAGGGCGAGGACGATACCATCCGCCTGCAAAACACGGGCGCACAGCCCATTGACCTGACGGACTGGTTCATCCTGTCCGAACGAGGGGAAGAGCTGTTCGTCTTCCCGGCAGGAGCCATCGCGCAGCCCGGGGAGATCATCGCCGTCAGCAGCGAGTCCTCCGAGCGACTCGGCGATTATGTCTGGCCGGACACGAAGGTCTGGCACACCTCCAAGCAGGACACGGCGCGGCTGTTTGATCCCTATGGGCGGGAAATGAGCGTATTGAAATAACGCCTCTGCCACGCGTCGCGCGGCAGAAGGCGGAAGCCTATGAAAAAAGCGGCCTGTGCCGCTTTTTTGCGCTGCGCACGCACTCACAAGCCGTTCCGCCGGCCGTTTGTGGGAGGAAGCATTTCGGGCAAACAGGCACGAAAATCCCTGTACCGGGGCTTCGGCCCGTTCTCACGCTCCGCAGAGGCGCTCCGACCCCTCCCATGACTTTGAGGCACTTGGGAAAGGTGGCGCTGAGCCAGCCCCTTCCTTTATTCCAAGTCCTCCGGCCGGATGGGCAGCATGCTGTAATCAATTCTTCGATCCTTGAAGAAGTATTCCTTATCGTGCTCACTGATTTTGCGCAGCACCCTGCACGGGTTACCCACAGCGACCACGCCATCCGGCAGATCCTTCGTCACGACGCTCCCCGCGCCCACCACGACGTTATCTCCGATGGTGACGCCCGGAAGGATGACCGCCCCCGCGCCAATCCAGCAGTTCTTACCGATGCGCACCGGCGCGTTGTACTGGTAGCCCAGCTTCCGCAGCGCGGGCAGGAGCGGATGCGCCGCGGTCGCCACCGTCACATTGGGGCCGAACAAGGTATAATCGCCCACATCAATGCGGGTATCATCCACCAGGGTCAGGTTGAAGTTGGCGTAGACGCAGCTGCCGAAATGGACGTGGCGACCGCCCCAGTTGGCATGCAGCGGCGGTTCAATATAGCAGCCCTCGCCGATTTCCGCGAACATATCCTTCAGCAGCAACGCTCGCCTGTCTGCCTCCGACGGACGGGTCATATTGTAATCATACTGCTTTTCCAGGCAAAGGGCCTGTTCCCGCATGATCGCCTCATCGTTGGGATCATACAGCTGGCAGCCGTGCATCTTATCCTTGGTCGTCGTCATATACGCTTCTCCTTAACGGTATGCTCCGGCGGGAGCGCTGCCCTTCGGCCAGCTCGCCGTCCTGCGTCACTGTTCCTGCTGCTTTTGCCAGTCATGATAATAAACATAAGTGTACATATCCGTTGAGGTAGCCACGGGGGGCATGTCCAGCATCTCGCTGACCGTCACCAATTCATAGCCGTCCTCCAGCAGGCGCGGAATCAATTCTTCTAGGCAGCGGATATCCTTGGCCTGGGTATGAAAGAGCAGAATGCTCCCGTTCTTCACCCGGCGATAGCACTGCTCGGGATCGGTCTGGCTTACATCCCACAGCACGGCATGAGTATAGCCCACGTCCTCGATAGCCTTCAGCACATGGTTCTTGCCGTCACGGTTCAGATGACCGTAGGGCGGACGCATCACCTGCATCGGGTAATGGTAGCCCAGCTTGGCGTCCAGCTGCTCCTGCGCCTTCATCAGCTGTGCGTAAATCCCCCGGGCATCCAGTGTCGTCAGGCTGATATGCCCGTAGGTATGGTTGCCGATCTCGCATTGAGAATCCGCAATGGCCCGCCAAACCTCCGCGTCCTGCTCGGGCAGGTTGATGCCCAACATGAAGAACGTGATCGGCACCTCATAACGATTGGCCAGCTCAAAGGCCGCGACAGTATGCTCCAGACTGAAGCAGTCGTCAATGGTGACGGCCACCCGCTTGCGTGTCTGATCCCCATGACGGACAGTGAAATCCTTGGCTGCGGCCTGCGCTGACATGCACAGTGCCAGGAGCGACGCGCAGGTCAGCACCCACGCAATCATCCGCTTTCGCATCGGCAAGCTCCCTTCCTTATCCTTTGTATCCACTTGGGAAAGGCGGCCGGAAGCCGGTCAAAACGCCCCGGGAGGTATCAGAGTACCCAAAGGCGTACATCAACCGGCAAGGACGCGCCGCAACTCAAAAAAGTGGCGAAAGCCACTTTTGTTCCCATGAGCGTGATCGTAAGCCGAGTTCTGTCGAGGGCGATCATCTATCCAGGCCCGGCGTCGCCGCGCGGGCTCCAGCGATTGCGGGGCAGGCGACGGGCAGCCGCATTGTCCCCATTGCATCTTGCACCAGGTGGGGTTTACATCACGGACAAGTCGCCAAGCCGTGGGTGAGCTCTTACCTCGCCTTTCCACCCTTACCCTGCATGCCGTGTGCCTGCCGCTTTTCAAGCGGGAGTCTCACGGCATACAGGGCGGTATCTCTCTGTTGCACTCTCCTTGGAGTCGCCTCCACCAGCCGTTAGCTGGCACCCTGCCCTATGGTGCTCGGACTTTCCTCATGCCTTGCGGCACGCGATCGCCTAATCACCTCATGCTCGTCTATCATACTCCCAGACCCGCCGTTTGTCAAGCGCGGCGGCCCCTTTTCCATCCCCCGGAAATGTGCTATACTGCCATCAGGAGGGCGATGACCATGCAATTGGGACTATGGCTATCCAAGCACTTGGCTGACCGCGAAGCGGTGGAACGGGTCTTTGCGCTCTGCCAGGCTCAGGACATCCCCGTGGCGGGCGTCACAGTGACGCCATGCCCGCGTTTTCAAACCGCTGCGGAACGAGAGGCCTTCCTCTGCCGCGCGGCGGAGGCCATCATGCGGGGCGAGGCCCTTCCGGCGGAGGACGTGGCGCGCCATCTAAGCCGGGATGCCCGGGCAGGAAACGTGCTGCGGCGGTATGTGGGCCTTCGGGCAAGCCTTGCGCTTCATCTGAACAATGCGAAGGCACGGGAGGGGCAGGGCTGTTTTTTCCTGGGCGACGATATCGCGGTTTGTCCCCTATCCGATGAGGGCGCGGTGGACGCATTGCCGCCCCCCGGCGTCTGGACGGAACTGATGACAGGCGAGACTGTCTCGGGCGCCTTCCGGCGGCTGCGGAGCGCCAGCGCCATGCCGCTGCTCATTCGGGAAAACGCACTGCTGGCCGTCCGGGTGGACGGCACGTCGATGCTGCCGGACGGTCAAAACCGCCTGACGATTCACTGGTTCCAGCCCGGAGCATCCGCGGATTTGGCGTTGCCGGGTCTGGGACGCTTTCATGCCCAAAGTGCGAACAATGTCTTTTCCCTGACGGCCGAGACCGCCGGCCCCTGCCGCTTTGTCACCCATCAGGACGGCGTGGAGACCTGCCGGGACTGACGGCCTCCGCGGAGAAAATCTTCCAGGGAACCTTGTCAGCGTTCCGGGAGTATGATATAATATTATTTCAACAAGAGGATGAGGAGGGAAAGCCATGCGCAGTATGACGGGCTGCGGCCGCTGTCAGCTCAGTGCCGCTCCCTGGACGGCCACCGTGGAGCTTCGGGCGGTCAACCATCGCTTCCTGGATGTAAGCTGTCGCCTGCCCCGGAGCCTTTCCTTCCTGGAGGACGGCCTCCGCAAATGCCTAGCAGCCCAGCTGCGTCGCGGTCATGTGGATGTGTTTGTTACCGTGAGCCGCACCGACGGCGGGAATCGTCAGGCCACGGCCGACAGCGCGCTGGCCGCCGCCTACAAGACGCTGGCGGACAAGCTATGCGCTGACACCGGCATGGTCAACGACCTCACCGTTACCCGGCTGATGTCCCTGGAGGGCGTCATCACCGTCAGCGAGGCGGAGATGGACGAGGACGCCGTCGCCGCCCTTTGCCTGGACGCTGCCCGCGAGGCATTGCAGCAGCTGTGCGACATGCGCCAGAAGGAGGGCGAAAGCCTGCGGGCCGATCTTGCCGCCCATCTGGCGCAGGCGGAGGCGTTGCGGCTTCGCATCCTGGAACGGGCGCCCCTGGTGGTGGAGGAATACCGCGCCCGGCTGAACGCCCGGCTCAACCAGTGGCAGCTGGAGCAGGCCGATTCCGCCCGGCTGGCCCAGGAGGTCGCGCTGATGGCCGACCGCTGCGCCGTGGATGAGGAGCTGGCCCGGCTGGAAAGCCATTTCGCCCAAATGCGCCGTTACCTGGACGCCTCCGGCGAAATCGGCAAGAAGCTGGACTTCCTGGTACAGGAAATGAACCGGGAGGCCAACACCATCGGCTCCAAAGCGTCCGACGCCGCCATTGCCCAGCTGGTGGTCGATCTCAAAAGCGAGATCGAGAAGCTGCGGGAACAAGTGCAGAACGCCGAATAGCCGGGTTGCCTTTGGTTGTATGCAGACGCAAGCGTCACCCCCGCCTTCAGCCCGGGTGATACCAAAGAGGAGGATTGGCATGGAACCTCAGCGTAAGGGAATGCTGCTGGTTGTATCCGGGCCCTCGGGCGCGGGAAAGGGAACCCTGGTGGATCGCCTGCTCAAGGACGACCCTACCTTCGTGTTCTCGGTCAGCGCCACCACCCGGGGACCCCGGGATTACGAAATTCCCGATGTTCACTACCACTTCAAGTCCGAGGAGGAATTCGACCGTCTGCTGGCGGAGGACGCCTTCCTGGAATACGCCACGGTGCACGGCCACCGCTACGGTACCCTGCGCCAGGAGGTCAACCAGCGCATGGAGGAAGGCAAGAATGTGGTGCTGGACATCGACACCCAGGGCGCGCTGAACGTCATGGCCCGGCAGCCTGACTGCGTGAGCATTTTCATCCTGCCCCCCAGCTTCAAGGTGCTGCGCGAGCGCCTGCATACCCGCAACACTGAAGATCCCGCCGAAATCGAGAAGCGGTTGAACAACGCCCGCAAGGAAATTCTTCAGCAGCACCGCTATCGCTACGTCGTGGTCAACGACGGATTTGAACTGGCTTACAGTCAATTCAGGGCCGTCATCCGCGCCGAGAAGCACAATACCCAGCGCTTCAAGCCCACCGTCCCCGAGGAATAACACGCCGCCTGCCGGCTGATGAATGATAAGGAGGAACCGATCATGTCCATTGTTCAACCCAACGTCCTGCAGCTGCTGGAGCACGCCGATTCCCGCTATACCCTGGTGGTGGAAGCCTCCAAGCGCGGCCGTCAGATTGTGGCGGGCAGCCAGCCGCTCATCGACGCTCAGGGCCTCAAGCCCCTCAAGACCGCCGTGGAGGAGATTAACCGGGGCCTGATTACCTATGACGCCCCCGCTGCGGATGAGGAGCAGATGGATCAATGAGCCTTCAAGGCAGAGAGGTGGTGCTGGGCGTCACCGGCGGCATCGCTGCCTACAAGGCGGCGGAAGTCGTATCCCGGCTGCGCAAGCTGGGGGCAAGCGTTCACGTCATCATGACCAAGAACGCCATGGAATTCGTCCAGCCACTGACCTTTGAAACCCTATCCAATCAGCCTGTTGTCACCGATACCTTCGACCGCCGTGCGCCCTGGGAGGTGGAGCACATTGCTCTGGCCAAGCGGGCGGAGGTTTTTGTGGTCGCACCGGCCACTGCCAACATCCTGGCAAAAATGGCCTGCGGCATCGCAGACGATATGCTGTCCACCACCCTGCTGGCCACCAAAGCTCCGATCCTGGTGGCCCCGGCCATGAACACCGGCATGTGGACGGCGGAGGCAACGCGGCAGAACATGGCGACCCTGCGGGCGCGGGGCGTCCACGTTGTAGGACCGGACGCGGGCTTCTTGGCCTGCGGCGATACGGGATCGGGACGCATGAGCACTCCCGCCGACATCGTTGAGGCCGTCACAGCGCTGCTGTGCCCTCGCCAGGACATGCGGGGCCTGAAGGTACTTGTCACCGCGGGCGCCACTCGGGAGCGGCTTGATCCCGTGCGCTACCTGAGCAATGATTCCTCGGGAAAGATGGGCTTTGCCATCGCCCGGGCCGCCAAGGCCAGGGGCGCGGAGGTCACGGTGATCGCCGGCTCCACCACCGCGCCGGAGCCGGAGGGCGTTCACCTGGTACGCATCGAGTCCACCCTGGAGCTCCATGACCAGGCCCTTCGCCTTGCCCCGGACATGGACATTGTAATCCAGGCCGCCGCCCCGGCGGATTACCGCTTTGCCCATCCATCTGCGCAGAAGCTGAAGAAGCGTTCCGGCGCGCCGCTCACCCTGGAATTGGTGGAAAACCCCGACATTGCCGCTGCCATCGGCGCGCAGAAGCGACCCGGACAAACGCTGGTGGGCTTCGCCGCCGAGACGGAGCATCTGCTGGACAACGCCGCCAGGAAGCTGGGCAAGAAGCATCTTGACCTCATCGTGGCCAATGATGTCAGCCAGCCTGGCGCAGGCTTCAACGTCGATACCAACATCGCCACACTGCTTACCTACGACGGCGCCCGGGAATGTCCCCTGCGGCAGAAAGCCCAGTTGGCCGAAGACATCCTGGATGAAGTTCTGCGGCTTCGCGGTCAATAGGTACATCATCAAGGCCGGTGACATCCCGTAGCAGGGATTGTCATCGGCCTTTCAGATTATCTAAACAGTCCGTTAATCTGCTCTTGACAGAGGGCAAATCGAAAGTCGAAAAGCCTCTTTGGGGCTCTGATAGAGAGACGAAGTCCCTCTACAGGGCTATTCGCGAGATTCCGTTAGAAGCCGCCTTCTTACACGACCAAACGGCCGAAAGAACAGCGGCTATGTTAGGTCAGTGAGCCCGTTTGATGCAGCGGCGCGACTTCCTCCCATGTGGCGTAGCCGCTCCTTGACACGCAGAAAGGCCGATGACGTCCCGCAACGAGGAGGCAGTCATCGGCCTTTGTTATGCCCGGGTTCATTCCAGCGACGTTTGGTCGAAAGGAAGCGTCAGACGGTTCGAGCCATCCTCCCACAGCCGTTCCAGGTTGTAATAGGCACGGTCATCCTGGTGGAACAGATGCACCATGATGTGTCCGTAATCCAGCACGATCCAGCGGCCATCCTGCTGCCCCTCGGTTCGACGCAGATTCAGCCCCAGCTCGGCCATGCGGTCATCCACGTCATCCGCCATAGCCTTAACCTGATTGACGTTGCGGCCTGTTCCGATCACCATGTAATCACAGATGACCGTCAAATGCCGCACATCCAGGGCCACAATGTCCCGCCCTTTTTTATCATAGATAACCTGAGCAATCTCCTGAGCCAAAGCCTGATCCTGCATAGTCATTCTCCTTTTGATCCTTGTCAGATGGACGGCCCGTTCGCTTCCTTCAGCGTCCGCAGCCAGTTCAGCGTTTCCAGTGTGGCGGGATGCAGCGCCTTGCCGCTTTTGCGCACATGCCCGGCGGTTCCCTCCATGGAAGTGGTCATGGCCCGCTCCAGGGAGAGCTGCGCCATCAGCCTGACCTGATTCAGCAGCGGGTATGCCTCCCGTGTCGGCTCGATGGCATCGGCCAGATAGACCGCCATGGACAGACGAT
This sequence comes from uncultured Clostridia bacterium, assembly GCA_947565865.1. Taxonomy (GTDB): domain Bacteria; phylum Bacillota; class Clostridia; order Christensenellales; family Aristaeellaceae; genus UBA11524. Next base: position 38,143 of record CANOHT010000015.1, on the reverse strand, counting down.
TCATCCCCGGTCTTCCGGTGGTGTGGCATCGGATGGCCTCCAGGATGTCCGCATCCGTCACGCCATAATCCGCCCGGGCCAGATACGCGCCCACCACGGCATGAAGCAGCGCCCCGCTTTCCATTAGGCCCGTGTCCGCCGTCAGCCCATGTGCCCTGGCGATCCGCTGCTGCTCCCTGAGGGGCAAGCACTTGGCGCAGTCATGGAGCAGCCCCGCCGCTTCGGCCTTCGCCGCGTCCAGATGATGAAGCAGGGCCAGACTGCGGGCCGTAGAAGCCACCGCCAGGGTGTGCGCGAAGCGCTTGACCGTCAACGCCCCGAACAACCTGTCCAGCCACGCTTCTGCCTGGGGAAGCCGCTGCGTCATGCCATATAGGCCCATGATGCCGCAGTATTCCCGCACCGTCACCGGCAATAGCGAGGTGGGCTGATCCCGCTCCAACGCCTGACGAATGTCCGTGGAGGATACCTCCATGGGCGGAAGATCCAGCATAACGAACCGTCCGCCCAGTGCTTCCAGACGATGCCGCTCCTCCGTCAGCGCCATGGGCGCCGCGTCAGTAGCCCGGGGACATACCAGGAAGGTGCACATGCGCAGGACTTCCTCAAAGCGGCGCCAATTGCGCAGCTCCATCAGCGTATCCGCGCCAATGATGTAGAACCATTCCGCCTTGGGATATTTCTCCCGCAAAATGGACAGGGTATCCACTGTATAAATCACGCCAGGGCGATCCAGCTCTACCCGGCATGGCGTCAGGCCGCTCTCCTGAGCGCAGGCCGCGCAGACCATCCGCCAGCGGTCTTCCGCCGGGGCTGTATGCGCCTTATGAGGCGGATTGCCCGAGGGGATCACCAGCACCTCGTCCAGCTGGGCCTTCTCCTTTGCCGCCAGAGCCATGGTCAGATGCCCCTGATGGATAGGGTTAAAGGTGCCGCCCATGATTCCAATGCGTTCCTTGGCCAAAATCAGAAGCCTCCTTCGTAACTGCTCTCATTATAAACGATTTTGGTCAAACATAAAAGGGGCTTCATCAAAATTCCTTGAGGGAGGGAAAACTTCATGGAGCAATACCTTCGTCGAAGCCGCCTGGGCAGCGCCCTGGACGATCTGGGGCTTCGTGCCATCATCGCGCTGGCGGCCGTGCTTTGGTTTGTCTATCTATGGGGACTGGGGATCCCCGCCATCCTGGCCGGGCTGGCGCTTGGACTGATGGGGCAAATTGCGCTGACCCGCTACCGCAGGCGCACCGTCAGCCACCGGGAAACAGCGCTGCGCCAGCGGCTGGGAGGCGAAATGCTGCTGGAGGATATGCTGCTGTCCCCACCCCGTCAGGCGCACTTTCAGGCGGCGATCCTCCTTGGGCAAAAGCATCAGCTGACGATGCTCCGCGTCACGGAGGAGGGCATATTGTGCCGCTATGGTAACGAAACGCTGCTCATTGCCTGCCTGCGGATGACGGCGGAGGGCGCGGCAACCCCGGACACGCTTCTCCCCTTCCTGCGAGCCTCACGGGAATACGGCGCGCAGCGCTGCGTAGCGTGCGTCATGGGGAAATGCCCCGTCGCGACCCAGGCCTGGGCGGAGGAAAGCAAAATTCCCCTGCGGCTGATCTCCCGGGAGGAACTGCTGCTGCTGGCCGGCCAGGCCAGCCCCGCTACGGACGATCAGCTGGTGGTGCTGGGCAGGCGGAAAAGCCGCCATGACAGCTGGAAGCATCTGCGGAGCAAGGTTCTGCGCAGGGACAAGGCCAAGCGGTACATGCTTTACGGCACCATGCTGCTGATGGTGTATGTGCTGACAGGACTGCCCTACTATCCCCTGCCCGGGCTGGCCTGCCTGCTGCTGGCCGTGGGCAGCCGCTATTTCAGCAGAGGGAAAGAAACGCTTTGAAGAGCGCCGCAGCCTCGTTTCATAACACGTCCTCACTGATCGAGCGGCAGACCGTTCTTCCGGCTGTTCACTCGTATAAAGGACAAAGAAGCGCGAGCATCGCCGTACAGGGACTTGCCCCGTTTGAACACCCCATTGGGGCCCGCCGATTTTCATGAACAATCAGCGATCTCCCGGGGGTTTGATCCGTGACCCCTTGGCTTACGCCATCAGCGGGTCAGGTACTGCTCATCGCCAATGCGGCCCAGGTCATAGGGCGTGGACTGATAGACGAAATAATTCAGCCAATTGGAATAGAGCAGGTTGGCCCCCGAGCGCCAGGTACACAGCGGCGTCAGGCTGTCGTCATCCTGGGGGAAGTAGTTTTTGGGCGGCGCGGGCTGAAGTCCGGCGCGCTGATCCCGCAGGTACTCGCCCAGGAGGGTTTCCGCGTCGTACTCGCTGTGTCCCGTGATGAATACCTGCCGTCCGCCGTGGGTGGAAACGGCGTAAACGCCCGCCTCCTCGCTTTCAGCCAGAATCTTCAGCGCCGGCACCGCCTCAATGTCCGCCTTATCCACTGTGGTGTAGCGGGAATGGGGCGCCATAAAGCGGTCATCAAAGCCACGGAACAGAATGCTGCCCTTGTGCGTCACACGATGACTGTACACCCCGGACAGCTTCTCCGCCAGGGGCTTTTTCGCAATGCCATAATGGTAGTACAGCCCTGCCTGCGCCCCCCAGCAGATGTGGAAGGTGCTGGTGACGTGGGTCTTGCTCCACTCGAAGATTTCACACAGCTCCCGCCAATACTCGACCTCCTCAAAATCCATGCGCTCCACCGGCGCGCCGGTGATGACCATGCCGTCGAAGGTCTGTTCCCGCACCTGGTCAAAGGTTTTGTAGAAGGCAAGCATATGAGCCTCGGAGGTGTTGCGGCTCACATGGGTGGACACCATCAGCAATTCCAGCTCCACCTGCAGGGGCGTATTGCCCAGCAGCCGCGCCAGCTGGGTTTCCGTGGCAATCTTGGTGGGCATCAGGTTCAGCAGCAGAATCCGCAAAGGACGGATATCCTGGGTTATGGCCCGCGTATGGGGAATAACGAAAATATTCTCGCCCCGCAGGGTATCCGCCGCAGGCAAGTCATTGGGTATCTTAATGGGCATCTTGTCACCTCCGATGATCTTGGCGTCAAAGCGGCCGCACCGCTTTGACGAGGGGCTTCGTCCCGTTTCGCCGCGCGCTCTTACGAAAAACACAGAAACTGCCGCGCATATCGCCCGTTTTGATTTTCATTCTGCCGACGGCTGACTTTCCATGCCCCATCGGAGCATGACCAATCTGCCAACCCCTTCCCGTGCCTTTACCCCAGTACGCTTCTGGCGATCCGCGCCGAGTCCTGGGCGTCCCGGGCATACAGCACGCCAAGGCCTGCCGCGTAATCCGGCGTCACCACCGCGCCGCCCACCATGATAACCGGCGGCTCCGTCAGTGCCTGAAGCAGTCGGACGGTAGCTTCCATGGCGGGCAGGGTGGTTGTCATCAGCGCGGAAAGCCCCACCAGGCGGATGTTCTCCCGTAGCGCCGTATCGCGGATCACCTCCGGGGGCACGTCCCGTCCCAGGTCGATGACCTCATAGCCGTAGTTTTCCAGCACTGTGCGGACGATATTCTTGCCGATATCGTGGATGTCGCCCTGTACCGTGGCGATAACCATCCGGCCCTTTTTTATCGGCTGGGCCCCGGAGGCCGCCATGGCGTCCCGGATGACGCCGAAGACCGCCTGCGCCGCCTGAGCAGAAGCCAGCAGCTGAGGCAGGAACACGCGCCCCGCCTCGTAGTCCGCGCCCACCTGATCCAGCACCGGAATCAGGCAGGTTTCCACCAGCGACAGCGGGGGCGCGCTCTTTAGCCTGACCTTGGCCTGGGCCGAAGCTTGTTCCCGCAGGCCCCGGCGGATCGCCTCCTCCAGGGATATATCCATCCCCTGAGGAGCAGGCACCGCTGCCTTTTCCTGCGCAAAGCGCGCCACATAGCCCCGGCAGTTTTCGTCCTCGCCACACAGCACCCGGTGCGCCGCAATGGCGTCCATGACATCCCGCTGGTTCGGATTCACAATGGGCAGCATCAGCCCCGCCCGCAGCGCCTCCGTAAGGAAAATGGTCGTCATCAGCAGCCGGTTGGGCAGGCCAAAGCTGATATTGCTGACGCCCAGCACCGTGGGCAGGCCCAGCCTTTCCCGCACCAGGGTCAGGGCCCGCAGCGTCTCCGCCGCCTGATCCTGCTGGGCGGAGACCGTCAGCGTCAGGCAGTCGATCCACACATCCTCCCGAGGTATACCCATATTCTCCGCCGCCGTCACAATTCGCCCAGCAATGGCCAGCCGCTCCTCCGCCGTGCGGGGCAGACCCGCTTCATCCAGCGTCAGGCCAACGACGGCGGCGCCATACTTTTTGACCAGCGGCAGAATATCGCGCAGACTTTCCGGCTTTCCGCTCACCGAGTTGACCGCGGGCTTGCCATTATAGACCCGCAGCGCCGCTTCCAGGGCGGCGGGGTTGGTGGAATCCAGCTGCAGGGGCAAATCCATGGCAGCCTGAAGACACTTGACCACCCGGGGCAGCATAACCGTCTCATCCACACCCGGATAACCCACATTGACGTCCAGCACCTCCGCGCCCGCGTCCATCTGCTGGATAGCCACATCCACAATGTAATCCATGTCCCCGGCCAGCAGCGCCTGCTGGAACCGCTTCTTGCCCGTGGGGTTGATGCGTTCGCCAATAATCCGCACCCGATCAAGGGACAGCGGCACAGTAGGCGTACAGATGAAGCTTGACGGAATATAAGCGGGACGATTGGGGCGTACACCCTCCACCGCCCGACTCAGCGCCCGGATATATGCCGGGTTTGTGCCGCAGCAGCCGCCTACCAGGGACGCGCCCGCCGCCACAACCTCCGCCATCGCCTTGGCAAATTCCTCCGGGGTCAGGTCATAATGGCCGTCGATAGGGTCAGGCAGTCCCGCGTTGGGCTTGGCCACAATGGGCAGATGGGTATGGGCGGCCAGCTCCCGGATCATGGGCAGCACCTGCCGCGGGCCCAGGGAACAGTTCAGCCCGATGGCGTCCGCCCCCAGCCCTGTCAGCGTGTGAGCCATAGAGGCCACCGTGCAGCCGGTGAAGGTTCGCCCGCCCTCATCAAAGGTCATGGTAACGACGGTCGGCAGGTCGGTATGCTCCTTCACCGCCAGCAGGGCCGCCTTGGCCTCGTAGAGGTCTGTCATGGTCTCAATGACCGCCAGATCCGCTCCCGCCCTGGCTCCGGCTTCCGCGATTTCCCTGAAGGCCTCCATCGCCTTTTCAAAGGTCAGCGTACCCATGGGCTCCAGCAATTCGCCCAAGGGGCCGATGTCGATGGCCACCAGGCAGCCCGTCCCGGCCGCCGCTTGACGGGCCACAGCCACCGCCGCCGTTACCGCCTCCGCCACAGTACAGCCTGTCCCCGCCAGCTTCCGTGGATTAGCCCCGAAGGTATTGGCGTAGATCACCCTGCTACCCGCCGCGATATACTGCCGGTGAATCTCCGCCAGCCTGTCCGGGTGGGTCAGGCTCCACAGCTCCGGCAATTCGCCGGGTTTCAGGCCGCTTTGCTGGAGCATGGTGCCCATGGCCCCATCCAGCAGCGTCAGTTGATTGGTATCAAACACCGCAACCACCTCTTTGCCGCAAAGTACAGTGCTCCCGCAGATCACAATGGGAGCAGCCGCGAATGCGCGCTCCCTGAGGGCGCTCCGCCAGGCCGATCACCGCCGTCACCGACTTTTGCGGCAGCAGCAGATAGGTTGGCGTCGCGTGAAGTCCCAGTCGCCGGGACGCGTCCAGCACGGTCAGGATGGCCGGCTGCAGCGACAGGGGCAAATCCCCATAGCCCGGGCTGAAACGATCCGTCAGATGCAAGCCCGGCATCCGGGCGGCGACTTCCGCCTGAGCCGCGTCGCATCCAGCTTCCACATAAGCGCTGGCGCAGGCATCCAGCATAACGGCCCGGGCCATGTCGCGGGCCTGCTCCTCCCGCATCAGCCGCTCCCAGCCCTGGCCCAGGGTACAGGCCAGCAGCGCCGCCTGACGGCAGTCCGCCAGCATGGTCTGCGCCAGGCGGCCCGTCAGCGTCACCTCCGCGCCCGCCAGGTTAACGCCGCCCTCCTCCGCCGTCAGTGGAAAGACGCGGTAGACCCACCGGGGCGTAATGCGCGCTTCCAGCCACGCGGCCGCTTCCTCCATGGCCTGACGAAGGGCGTCGTCCGCCCCCGCCGCGCCCAGATAGCGCAGGGCTTCCTCCCGGCGAAGCCTCATCCCATCACCCTTTCCAGCAGATACAGCAGGGCCAGGTGAGCCGGGTACAGTCCATACCCCAGCCAGCGGGGCATCCGCTGCCTGGCGCGCATGGGCCAGAGCATGAAGGGCAAGGCCAGGATCGCCATTGCCTGAATCCGAAGCCACGGCGAAAGCAGCGGCGCCAGCATTGCCGGCATGGACAGGCGCTGGCCCAGCAGTCTGCTGATGGTTCCCGATCCGCTGCCCCAATACAGGCAGAAGGCCGCCATCACCGCCGCGATGCCCGCACGGCTGTCCCGCACGGCATAGAGCAGGAACACCAGCAGAACGCCCCGCCAGCCATAATCACATTCCAGCACACTGGCAAGCAGCAGCGCCGCAACCGGGCCCCAGATGTGGCTGAAGGCCTTCCTTTCACGGATGGCCCACAGACCCAGCAGCGCAATCAGCAGGGTCAGGAAGATGTTCGGCTCCCGCCAGGTGTGATTCAGCGCCAGCATGTACAGCGGCTGCGACACCAGGCCCACCAGACAAATGCGGAGCAGATACTTCGGTACGCTTCTGGTATAGGAAAAGCCCACCACCATGCACCAGCAATACAGCGGGAAGGCGATCCGTCCGATGATGCGAAGCTCCATCACGCCAGGGAAAAGCATTTTTCCGGCGTGGTCGGCAAACATAAAGACCAGCGCCAGGATTTTGAGCGTCCCTGTGGCCGTATTCCCTGCAATGGGTTTTGACTGTTCCATAACGGCCTCCTTTGAGATACAATCAGCATACCTTTGTATTATAGCATATTTCAGCCGGTACGCAAGCGCGGCGGCGGCCTCGCAGCTGGGAAAACAAAAAGAAAGCCGCTCCCTGACGGATGCAGGAAGCGGCTGTTCCAACCGATGAACGATCACTGTGCCAGCAGCAGGGACGCGCCGTCAACCACGGCGGATACGATCATGGAAATGCCCACGAACATCCACACCGCCATGGCCGCGCTGAAGGGATTGACGATGACGATCACGGCAATCAGGATATACAGCAGCGCCGAGATCCCCGGCATGTACCAGCGCGGATGGCGCAGCCTGAGCAGATCGGTCATCCACTGGAGCTTGACCACACCGCCAGCCAGCATCATCAGACCGTACAGGACCGACAATACCGGGAAGGCCGCCATGAACCACTCGCTGTTCAGCGCGCAGAAGCCGCCCGCCAGCATCAGCAGCAGTCCCTTCATCAGTGACAAATTCTGTCCGGCCACCTGTACAGGCTGGCGGAAGTACTTCACCAGCTGGACGACGCCCAGCGCAAAGGTCAAAATACCCGCTGCCACAATGATGCCCGTGGTGAAGCCCACCGGGTTAATCAGCAGCAGAATGCCCACGGCAATCTCAATGACACAGGCCACCAGACCGCCTGTGCGGCCTCCCAGCAATACGGCCAGCTTCTTCAACATACCTTATTCCTCCTCCGATTGACCGCGTCACGCGCGGTTCAATATCTCCATGAATTCCTCGCCGCTGATGGTCTCCCGCTCATACAGGAAGTGAGACAGCTCATCCAGCTTCGCCCGGTTTTCCCGCAGGATGGTCTCAGCCTTATCATACTGGCGCTGCACCAGCTCCACCACCATACGGTCAACCTTCGCTTGGGTTTCGGGCGAGCAGGCCAGCGACGCATCGCCGCCCAGGTAAGCGTTCTCCATGGTTTCCAGAGCCACCATACCGAAATCGCTCATACCGTAGCGGGTAATCATCGCCCGGGCCAGCTTGGTTGCCTGCTCAATGTCATTGCTTGCGCCCGTGGTTACGCTGCCAAAGGCCACTTCCTCCGCCGCCCGGCCACCGGTGAGCGTGGCAATCTTGTTCTCGATTTCCGTCTTGGTCATCAGATAATGGTTGCCCTCGTCCACCTGCATGGTGTAACCCAAAGCACCTGAGGTGCGGGGCACAATGGTAATCTTCTGCACCGGCGCGGTATCGCTCTGCTTGGCCGCCACCAGCGCATGACCAATCTCATGATACGCGACGACGCACTTCTCTTTGTCTGTCAATATGGCGTTTTTCTTCTGGTAGCCCGCGATGACGACCTCTATGCTTTCCTCCAGATCCGCCTGGTTGGCGCTGCCGCGCCCATCGCGCACAGCCCGAAGCGCGGCCTCGTTGATGATGTTTGCCAGCTCCGCGCCGGAAGCGCCGGAAGCCATCCGGGCAATCCTGCTGAAGTCCACATTGCCGTCCAGGCGAATCTTCTTGGCATGAACCTTCAAAATGGCCTCGCGGCCCTGAAGATCGGGCAGCTCCACAGGCACCCGACGGTCAAAGCGGCCGGGGCGGGTCAGCGCCGGATCCAGGGATTCGGGACGGTTGGTGGCCGCCAGGATGATGACGCCGTTGTTGCCCTCAAAGCCGTCCATCTCTGTGAGCAGCTGGTTCAGGGTCTGCTCACGCTCGTCATTGCCGCCCATCTTGCCGCCGTCGCGCTTTTTGCCGATGGTGTCGATCTCGTCGATGAACACGATGCAGGGCGCCTTCTCCTTCGCCTGCTTGAACAGGTCGCGTACCTTGCTGGCGCCCATGCCCACGAACATTTCCACAAATTCAGAGCCGCTGATGGAGAAAAAGGGTACATTGGCCTCGCCGGCCACAGCCTTGGCCAGCATGGTTTTACCCGTGCCGGGAGGGCCAACCAGCAATATGCCCTTGGGCATAGACGCGCCGATTTCCTTATATTTCTCCGGGTTGTGAAGATAATCCACAATCTCGGTCAGGCTTTCCTTGGCCTCGTCCTCACCGGCAACGTCAATGAACTTAATGCCCTGGGAGGACTTCACATAAACCTTCGCGTTGCTCTTGCCCAGGCCCGCGCCGCCGCCGAACATCATGGAATTTCCGCCCATTTTCTTCATCATCCAGCGGCCAATCATCTGGCCGATGACGACCATGAGCACAATCGGCAGAATCCAGCCCACCAGGAAGGAGATGATGGGAGAAGCCTCCTCAATAATCTCGCTGGCAAACATCGCGCCGTGCTGATACAGCCGGTCGGTCAGGTTGGGGTCATCCACAATGCCCGTGCGGAAAATCTGCGTCTTATCCTTATTGGTAAAGACGATCTGATTGTCCTTAATATTCACTATGCCGACCTGCTCGCCGTAGGTCATCTGCATGAAGGTGCCATAGTCCACCTCGGTAACACGCTGCCTGCTTACACCGGGCACAATTAGCAGATTCAGCAGGAAAATGGCTACCATGACCAGCAAATAGTAGAATATCAGCGGTTTCCTGGGGTTCTTGAGCTCGTCCACTTACGTCTCCCTCCGTATCACGAATTCCATACAGGAATTCTATGGTATGATTATATCGCAGCATTGTGAACTGAATGTTACATAATTGTCAGCTTTTCATGAACGCTTGCGAAAAAAGAAACGCCGGGGCCCGAAACGCATTTCGGAACCCCGGCGCTGCGGTTTCTTCGCTTACTGCTGACCGCCCTGGACAGGCACGTCGCTCTGGCTGGCGCCGCTGCCGTCAATGGCAATGCGCCGGGCGGTACGCTGGCTGTCAGCCTTCTGCTTGGGCAGCGTCACCGTCAGCACACCATCCTGATACCGGGCGGCAATGTCCTCCTGACGGATACCCTCCAGGCTGAACCGGCGCTCCATATGGCCCGTGCGGCGCTCACTGTACAGGTAGGCGGAGCGCTGCTCCTGCCGCTGGCTGTTCACATCTGCCGCGATGGTCAGCACATCATCCTCCACAGTGAGGTTGATGGCGTCCTGCTTGACGCCGGGCAGCTCCGCCTCCAGCAGATAGGCGTCGGGCTGCTCCCGCATATCCACGCGGAAGCCCGCGGCGCCCACGACATCCCCCATATCAAAGAAGGAGCGGAAAAAGCGATCGCTGAACAGATCATTCATGGGGGCGGACAGGTCGCGGCGGCTGCGGAAAGGGATCATGGTATACATCATTCAAACCTCCTTCATTGGGTTCCTCGGTTATTTTGTACCTATGGCTTCCGGCTCATTCCTGAACCGTGATTCTATTATAGGTCAATAGTCAAAGAAAGTCAATATTGATGCTGTGAACAATCTGTAAACATCCGCCAGCACACAGCATTGTCTGACTTCTATTGAACTTATTTCCTTGCCCTTTCCATCAGCGCAATATCCGCTAAATCTTTATCCCTGCCAAGCTTCTTCTTCATCTGGAGCAAGCCGTTCGCACACACGACGGGAACGCCGCTGATGAATGTTACTTTACCATCAATCCAGTTTTCAAAAATCTCAATGTTTTCAGAATATGAAATTTTTCTGGAGCCATCATCACAGCGCGTCACCGCGAATCCCTGCCGCTCCAATTCATCGGCCAAGCGTGTGCTGCATCCCAAATCAATATCATGTGTTTGAGGGCGAAACCCATGCAGCACCATGGCACCGCCGGCCACCACCCAGTATTCCTCCTTGGAAAAAGGAAGCGCCTGAAGCCGTTGAAGCAAAGCAGCCTGATCGAACATACTGTCAAGACCCCTTCTCAGCCGCTGCATGACGCGGCCATCTCTTTCATTTTTGATTCATGATAACACAATACCCGCTGGAAAGCAATCGCTCTCCAACGGGTATTGACAGTTCCTGATTCGGCTTTCTGATAAACAGCCCGCCTGGACGCCTGAGGCGCTCAGGCCTTCTCCACCTTGGTTTCTTTCCGGCCGCCCACCAGGAACAGGCTGCACAGCATGGCGACAACGTACATCGCCAGCGTCACATACAGCACCGTCTGATAGCCGGTGGGGTTCACATTGTAGCCGTCCACCACGATCCATTCGCCAAAGGTATTGACGATCCAGTTGGACAGCTGGTTGCCCGTCAGACCGGCCATGGCCCAGGCGGACAGCGTGATGCCGTGGATGGCGGAAATGTTCTGCATGCCATAGTGATCGGACAGCAGGGTAGGCACGTTAGAGAAGCCGCCGCCATAGCCCGCGTTCACGGTGAACAGCAGGATCAGCACCAGCGCCATCAGCACCGTGCTGGCAGCGCCGCCCGCGATGCCGCCGGTGAAGAGCACCAGCGCCGTGGCGATGATGGAGGCCGCGAAAATGATCTTGTATACGGTGTTGCGATCCTTCATTTTATCCGCCCAGGCGGAGAGGAAGAAACGGCCGCCGGCGTTGAACACCGCCGTCACGGAGGAGAGCATGCCCACGGACGCGGCCAGACCAATGCACTTGAGGATGGACTTCTCCTGGGAAATCAGCGCCAGGCCGCAGGTAATATTCAGATAGAACATCAGCCAGATGCCGACGAACACCACCGGCTTGGTCTTGATCACGTCGATGGCGCGGGCGCCCTTCGCCTGCACGGCGGGTTCCTTCCAGCCGGCGGGCTTGGCCAGGAAAACATGGCCGATCATCATCATCACGAAATACACGCAGCCCAGAATGATGAACATCTGCCACACACCGTTATCGCCCAGGCCATCCAGCATGCCCTGCATGATGGGGCTGGCAATGGCTTTCGCCGCGCCGAAGCCCGCCACCGCCAGGCCCGTGGCCAGACCCTTGTTTTTGCTGAACCACAGCATCAGGGTCTTTACGGGAGAGAGGTAGCCCAAGCCCAGGCCGATACCCATGATGAAGCCGTAGCACAGCAAAATGCCCACCAGCGCCAGCACACTGCCCTGGTGCGCGCCGCCGTACCAGATGAACAAGCCCGTGCCCACCATGCCCGCGCCAAAGCAGATGGCCGCGATCAGGGAGGAACGGTGGATGTTCTTCTCCACCACGTTGCCCAGGAAGGCGGCGCTCATGCCCAGGAAGAAAATCGCCAGGCTGAAGGCCCATTCCACCGCGCCCTGAGAGAAGCCGATATACTGGGCGATCCTGTCGCTGAAAACAGACCAGCAGTAGACCGTACCAATGCTGCAATGCAGCAGCAATGCGGGGATCGCGCCGCGAACCCACTTGTTCTGACTCTTGATCGTCATGAGGAATTCCGCTCCTTATCCTCGTCCGTGCAGCCAGAGAACGGAAGCGGCTGTACAGGCGTAAAATGACCCGGACTTCTGCCGCGACATCAGCCGCCGCGTTGTGCCTGGTTTGTTCCCTATTTTACCGCAATTTGCAGGAAATTGCAATCATTTCACCAAGGATTTCTCTCATTCCGCGCAAAAAAAGAGACGCGAGTCAGCCATCGCCGTCCCCGCGCCGGAAAACCGCCCTCACTCATTCTCCGCTGATGTCAGGATATACGCCTCCACCAGGCTGCGCTCGCCGCCGTTCAGCAGAAACTGACTGATGGCGGATTGCAGCTGCTCCTGGAACTCTTCCAGACACAGACCGTTGTCCATGATATACGTCGCCACCGGGACGCCCACATAACGCAGATGCCAGGGCTCATAATTGATCTGCGTGATGTCTTCCTTATCCTCCGGATAGCGGATGATAAAACCGAAATCCTGGCAGTTGGCAGCCATCCACTGGCATTCCTCCTCCGCGGCCATCTGCTCATTCATGCCGCGGTCGCGCCAATTGCCAGGCACCACGTCACAGCCCAGCCCCGTTTGATGATCGCTGGCCCCCGGCTTGGTCACCCAGCCGTCGTCCTTGCCATTGTTTTTCTCCAGGCGGTTGTAATACATGGTATTCTGCGTTCGATAGGAGCGGTACGCGCTCTTCAGGTACAGCTTCTGACCATCCGCCAAGGCCGCCTCCATCAACGCCACCAGGGCGGCGGCGCACTCCTCCTGCAATTGCATCTCACTGCTGGAAGCCTTGTTCATGCCGCCGTTGATGTTGTTGCCCTCGCTGTCCGTCTTTCGCTTGGGAATCGTCATCAGAGGCTCCGGTATGAAGTCTTTGCTCAGCAGAACCTCCTTGTTGGCCAAGCGAACAAGCTCCGGATCCATCTCCGTCAAGTCGATGGGAAAATCCCAGGCCACGCTGTTGTAGGAAACCTCCTCCAGCACAATGCCCGTATCATCCAGAGTCAGCTCCACATCCTCCGCCGCGGCAAAAGTCATGAAGCTGACCGCCGCCGTCAGGAGCGCGATGCCTCGCAGCAGTCTTTTCATCCTGATGAAGTCCTCCTTTGGGGTTAATCAAACAAAGAAAACTCAAAATCGCCATCTTCCGTCTCTTCCAGAATGGACGCGCCGCCCGGCAGCACCGCAGGCACCGGGGTGGGGCCAGCCTCCCAGGGACGCTCCTCTACGGAATTGTTTTTTGTCTCCTCGGGCATGATGCGGGGCAGAGCGCTCGCGGCGATGACATCGCCCTCCGGCATGACAAAGGGGCCATTGGCCAAATCCCAGGCCGCGCGGTATTCCTCCAGTGTCAGCTCCTGAGCCGCCATGGACGCCGCGGTCTTCTTGCCCACAAACCGCAGATGCCAAGGCTCCGCCGCATGCCCCGTGACGCCTTCCTTCCCCTGGGGATAGCGCACCACAAAGCCGAACCGGTCGGCGTTGCTGATGACCCACTGACCCTCCTTGGTGGCCAGATACCCATCCGCCGTCAGCGCCTTGGTGCGCAGCGATTTGCCCACCACCGTAGCCGCCAGGCCCGTCTGATAATCGCTTTGTCCGGGCAGCTCCGTGGCCTCGCCCCGGGCCGATTGCCGCTCGTACCGGGCGACCTCATCCTCATAGGAGCGATAACCCTGGCGCAGGTACAGCGTGATCCGTTCCTCCTGCGCCGCCGCAAACATCTCCTTCAGCGCCGCAAGGGCCCCGTCCACCAGACGCATGGAGGCGCTGCTGGCCATGTAAATGCCGGCCTCATCATGCTTGCGGGAGATCACGCCCTCCAGACCCAAGGGCACATAATCCGCCGCGAGCGGCTCCGCCGGACTGGCCAGCATCAGGTAACGGCTGTCCCCGCCGGAAAGCTCGGCAGCAGGAGCCGTAACGGACGAGGAATGCTCGTCCAGACCGTCAGCCGACACGGGCAGCGGCGCCTCCTTCTGGTCGGGCGCTGCCTGCACGGGATGATATTCCGCCGGCGCGGGTACGCTGGTATCGCCCTCCGGCATGACATAGGGGCCGATTTCAGCGTCCAATTCAGCGCGGTACTCCTCCAGCGTCAGGCCGTTTTGCGTCATATAATCAGCCACGCCGCTGCCCACATACCGCAGGTGCCAGGGCTGATAGGCATGGCCCGTAACCGCGTCCCTGGTTTCAGGGTAACGCAGCACAAAGCCGAAGCGGTGGGCGTTGGCAACAACCCACTTGCCCTCCTTGGTGGCCAGATACCCCTCCGCGGTCAGGGCCTTGGTGCGCAGCGATTTGCCCACTACCGTGACCGCCAGGCCCGTTTGATAATCGCTCTGGCCGGGCAGCTCCGTGTCCTCGCCCCGGGCCAATTGCCGCTGATACCGGGCCGCCTCATCCTCATAGGAGCGGTAGCCCTGGCGCAGATAGAGCGCGATTCCCTCGCCCTCCGCCGTCACAAACATGTCCTCCAGCGCCGCAAGAGCGGCGTCAACCAGGTGCATGGAAGCGCTGCTTGCCATGTAAATGCCGCCGTTCTCGTTGCGGCCCCGGTTATCATTGTGGCGAGAGGTCACGCTTTGCAGCCCCGCAGGGACATAGCCCGGTTCAAGGGGCTCTTCCGCGCTGGCCAAAAGCAGATACCGCAAATCCAGCTCAGGAACCGTTCCCGCCGTCTGTGCCACCGGCAGCAGGCTGTCGCCGTCGTCATCCACCATTTCACCCTCCGCCAGCGCCGCCGTCATCAGCAGCGTCAGCGCCAGCAGCAATGCCGCCAGTCCGCGATACCCTTCCACCGTTGAAGCACCCCTATTCTCTTTTTTCCTTAATCTTCCGCAACGATCTCAAGCAGCTTTTCCGCCCGCCAAGCCTGCAGGTAGGTCTCCAGCGGCACGTTGGCCTCGTATATGCGCTGCGCGTTCTCCTTCCCCACATAGCGCACATGCCAAGGCTCATAGCTGTAGCCCGTGATTTCCTCCCAGCCCTCGTCATACCTGAGGATGAAGCCGAAGCGCCAGCAATTTTCCCGCACCCATTTGCCGCCCTTGGTGCCGCCGAAGCTGGACGTCAGATTGACCTTGTCGCTCTCCTGGCCCACATCCATGGCCAGGGCCAGCTGATGCTCACTTGCGCCAGGCCGAGCCACATACTCGTCCGCCTTTTCCTTGCTGCCCACGCGCTTGAGCTTACTATTGTAGATATTGCTCTGCTTGTCGTAGCTTCGGTAGCCGCTCACCGCCTTGAGCTTGACGCCCAATTCCTCCTTGCAGGCGGCGTACATTTCCTCCAGCGCCAGGGAGGCGTCCTCCCGCATGTAACGCACCTGCCCCGGCACGTCGGTCAGCCGTGTCTCAGGCTCATAGTTCTGACTGATGCGCCACTGACGGTTCACCAGAAACAGCAGGCCGTCAGCGTCGTTTTGAGGCGCCGCCGCATCCACCGCGGAGGAAAGCAGCATCGTCCCCGCGGCCGCCAGCGAAGCCATGGACTGCAGAATACTCGACATATGGTCAGGCTCTCCTTTCGTGCCCCTTGACCGCCCATGTTTCAAGACCTATGCAAAGTCGCGGCGGTTCGGCCCGAAAAAACTTTTTTCGCGGAGAAATACCGCTCTTTCTATTATACAGGGATTTCGCGCAGATACAAGCCAGACGGTGTAAATTTTTCAAAACTTTGTCTGGTTTGCACGACTGCCGCCGGGTGACAATAGCGCCGAGGAGGCGAAACAACGTGAAAAGGACCCTTTACGGAACCTGCCTGCTGGCAGCGACAGCGTTGCTGCTCACAGGCTGCGCCACCGGCGCGGAACCCAACCCCAGCCCATCGCCCTCGGCCACGGTGTCTCAGGCGCCCACGAATACCCCGGACGCCACCAACAGCGCCATGCCGAATATGGGCGACATGCCGGATGCGTCCACCATTCCCGGCGGCGAGCCCATGGCATCCCCCGCTGTCGAAGGCGTGACCACGGTCAACGACGCCCGCAAGGCCATCGAGCAGATCGAGGATGAGCTGGAACGGCTCAGCGAGGTGGAGGACGCCCAGGTCATCATCGTCGGCAACACGGCGGCGGTGGCGCTGAAGTTCGACAGCCAGTACAAGGGCGGCATTGACGACCGACTCCGCGAGATCATCAAGGAGCGGGTCAACGGCGTGCTTACCGGCGTGAACGTCATCGAGGTGACGGACGATGCCGGTCTGCTGGACGAGCTGGACAAGCTGGGCGACCGGCTGGACGGCGCGGCGGACATGTCCGAGCTCCAGAGCGAGCTGGACACGATCATTCGCAAGATCACCGGCAAGGTGTAACGCTGGAAGGCATGGTAAATGCCAACGGCACTGCGTGAAATTGCCAGGGTATCCCGCCGCGAACTGCGCATGATATTCCCGATGAACGAAACAGGAGGTGAAACAAGCATGAATCAGCAGAATCAGCAGGGTCAGAGCCAGAAGAACAACGGCAACACCCAGATGGTTCCCGAAGCCAAGGCCGCTCTGGACAACATGAAGTTCGAAATCGCCCGCGAGCTGGGCATCAACTTCAAGCAGGGCTACAATGGCGACCTGTCCAGCCGTGAGAACGGTTATGTGGGCGGTTACATGGTCAAGCGCCTGGTCGAGCAGGCCGAGCGTCAGATGGCCGGTAAGTAAGATTGCTTCTTCCCGGTTTATCAGCCTCAAGCGCGTTTAACGGCGCGCGACGGAATCCTGTCACTCGAATGTCACAGGCAGCCATGGCCTGACGCATGTCACGCCATCCTCCGCCTATGACCATCACCCCCGCCGCGCCTCAAGGCAGGCGAATCCCCCCCTGGGACTTGCCCGCCTTGGCCACGCGACGGCAACCAACATCATGAGGAGGACAACCATCATGTATAACAACAATATGAATCAGTCCACCAGCCAGCCCGGCGGTATGGTTCCCGAAGCCCGCGCCGCCCTGGACAACATGAAGTATGAAATCGCCAGCGAGCTGGGCATCAACCTGAAGCAGGGCTACAACGGCGATCTGCCCTCCCGTCAGGCCGGCAGCATCGGCGGCTACATGGTGAAGCGCCTGGTTGAGCAGGCCGAGCGCCAGATGGCCGGCAAGTAAGTCAAAGACGGCGGGAGGCGCCGCCTCCTGCCCCTTACCACCAAAGAGGGATATTCCCCCTCTTGCTCCTCTTCCGTGACGCGGGAGAGGAGCTTTCGTTTCATCGAAGCTTGCTCATGGCAGCGCGCGTCACGGCTCCTGTCCGCTCTCCCGCAGGTTTCGCGACGTCCGCGCATGAAGAACGCAGGGCGTCGGCATCATCGCTTCCTGCCCGGACTCTCCCCCGAAAGCTTGCGCGTCAAGGACCGGGCGCACGGAACTCCCCCAAGCGGCGCGAGCCATTTTTTTGACGCTCTCCGGGTAGTCATTGGACGGGGGTTGTGGTATAATAAGGGATGAAAAGGTTCATACAAATGTGGAGGAGGGCGTTTTTCCATGAAAAGAAGAATCGGCATCCTGACCAGCGGCGGCGATTGCCCTGGCTTGAACGCGGCCATTCGCGGCGTAACCCGCGCCGCCTATGAAATGTTTGACGCGGAAATCATCGGCATCCATGACGGTTATCGCGGCCTGATCGAGGGCGATTACCAGGAAATGAAGCGAAGCGACTTTTCCGGTATTCTAACCCTGGGCGGCACCATCCTGGGAACGGCCCGAACGCCATTCCGCAACATGCGCGTTATCGGCGAGGACAAGGTGGACAAGGTTGCCGCCATGAAAAAGACCTACAAGGATCTGAAGCTGGACTGTCTGGTTACCCTGGGCGGCAATGGCACCCACAAGACCGCCAACCTGCTCTCTCAGGAGGGGCTGAACGTCATCGGCCTGCCCAAGACCATTGACAACGATCTGTACGGCACTGACTTTACCTTTGGTTTCCACACAGCTATGGACATCGCCACCGACGTGATTGACCGCATCCATACCACCGCCGCTTCCCACGGCCGCTGCATGGTCATTGAGATCATGGGCAACAAGGCCGGCTGGCTGACGCTTTACGCCGGTGTGGCCGGCGGCGCCGACGTTATTCTGATTCCCGAAATTCCTTATAAAATCGAGAACGTGGCCAAGGTGGTGGAAGCCCGCGCCAAGTCCAACAAGGGCTTCACCATCATTGCCGTGGCGGAAGGCGCCATGGACAAGGAAGAGGCCAAGATGAAGAAGAAGGAGCGTGAGGCCAAGCGCGCCGCGGAGCACTTCTCCGCCAGCGC
Organism: uncultured Clostridia bacterium; assembly: GCA_947565865.1. Lineage (GTDB taxonomy): Bacteria > Bacillota > Clostridia > Christensenellales > Aristaeellaceae > UBA11524. Next base: position 19,709 of record CANOHT010000015.1, on the reverse strand, counting down.
CTATGTGGCCCAGCAGCTGCGGGATTTGGTGGGCGTGGAAGCCCGAAGCGTTGTGCCCGGCCATCTCCAGCGCGGCGGCGCGCCCTCTGCCTATGATCGCGTGCTGTCCACCCAGTTCGGCGTCCACGCGGCGGAGCTGATCCGCGATGGCGTGTTCGGCGTCACGGTGGCGCTGAAGGGCAACGAAATCACGCACAACCGGCTGTCCGACATCGCGGGCGTGCCCAAGCTTGTACCCGAGGAGCACCAGATGATCACCATTGCCAAGAACATCGGTATTTCCTTCGGGACAAAGTAACAAGCAGAAGGAAAGGGAGACCGGCAGCATCGGTCTCCCTTTCATCTATCAGTTCGATGGCATCATAATGAGGCCAGCCCAGGGCAAATGCCGCCTGAGCTGCTATCAACCTGCCTTACTCCCCTGCGCCGACCTCCATCGCCATGCGGATAACGCCGGAAAGCGCGCCTTTGAAGGCCTTGACCTCGCTGCGGCTGAAAAGCCCGGGCCATTCCGCCACCTGCTTGGCCACCGAGCGCTGAATCGCCTGAAGCTTCTCCAAGCCGCTGTCCGTTATGCACACATTGACGATGCGGCGATCACGGGCGTCCCGCACACGCTCCACATAGTGCTGCTCCCTCAGGCTGTCCACCAGCGGGGTAATGTTGGGCTTGGCTATGCTCAGCTTGTCCGAGAGCGTACCAATGGCCATCGCGCCTTCAGCCAGCAGCACCAGGATCTGGATATGTGAAAACGGCATCTCATGCTCCCGCACAAGCGCATCCAACCGAATCAAGCGCTTGGGAAACAGGGGCAGCAGCTCCACCAGGTTGGCTGCCACGCTTTCCACCAAAGCCGAATCCACGCTCCACTTCTTCGCCATCTGCTTTTCCTCCATCCCTTCTCCACAGGAGACGATGATGCATTGATTATAAACCTTTTTCTGCCAGGACGCAAGTGAAAAACCCGATTTGAGAACATTATTTCGTCAAAATTTGCAAGAAAAACATTTTGACATGCTAAAAAGCCACATGGATTCCATTATTTTACAAGCAAATACTTCTATAAGCACACCTGACCCCTGATTTTTGTTAAGACAATAACATAACATACGCCCCTTGCATATGACGGGAACCATGGTATAATGAATTTGTTGGTATAAAATACAGGTACAGGCGTTTCGGAGCGCACGTTAACCGTCCGACTGAACAACACGCCTGACACGAAGGGATGTTTGAGCGGATGCTGAAAAAATTCACCAAGGCTGAACGCGGATGGATCATGTATGACTGGGCCAATTCCTCCTTTTCCGCGATTATCGCGGCCATAATCCTGCCCAACTTTTACGCGACGCTGACCGAGGGCAATCTGGCCGCCGGCACCTGGTGGGGCTACGCTACCTCTCTGGCCACGCTGATCTGCGCCGTTCTGGCTCCCTTCCTGGGCACCATGGGCGATTACCGCGGCTATAAAAAGCGCTTCTTTACCGGCTTTGTCATTCTTGGCGTAGCGGCTACCGCGGCGCTCACCTTCACCGACCAATGGCAGGTCATCCTGATTTTCTATGTGCTGGGAACCATCGGCTTCAACGGCTCCTGCGTTTTCTATGATGGCTTCCTGCCGGACGTTACCACGGATGACCGCATGGACGCCGTGTCTACCTACGGTTACGGTCTGGGCTACATCGGCGGCAGCACCATTCCCCTGTTGGTGGGCATGGTGCTGATCATGTTCGGTGAGTCCTTCGGCGTTAACGCCACCCTGGCCTGCCAGCTCTCCTTTCTGCTGACGGCAGTATGGTGGCTGGTCTTCACCGTGCCCATGTGGCGCCATGTTCACCAGGTGAACAGCGTTGAGCCTGAAGGGCACGTCTTCGCCCAGACCCTCCGGCGCATGGGCTCGCTGCTGCGTCGAATCATCCGCTGCAAGGGCCTGCTGCTGTTCCTGCTGGCGTATTTCTTCTACATCGACGGCGTGGGCACCATCATCCACATGGCCACGGTCTTTGGCCGGAACATGGGCCTGGACAGCAACAGCCTGATCGTTGTCCTTCTGCTGGTGCAGATCGTCGCTTTCCCCTTCGCTATCCTGTACGGCAAGTTCAGCAAGCGGATCGGTGTGCGCAACATGATCTGTGTGGGCATTGGCACCTACATGGCAGTCTGCTTTGTGGCGCTGCTCCTCAAGCCCCTGAGCGCCATGGGCTCCACCCCGCTGCTGATGGGCTTCCTTGCACTGGGCTTCCTGGTCGGCACGGCACAGGGCGGTATTCAGGCCCTGTCCCGCAGCTATTACGGCAAGCTGATTCCCGCGGAATCAGCCAACGAATACTTCGGCTTCTTCGATATTTTCGGCAAGTTCTCCGCCGTTATCGGCCCGGCCCTCTTCTCCCTGGTGTGGGGCGCTACCCAGCAGGTATACCTTGGCATCATCCCCGTGCTGGTGATGTTCGTTATCGGTATGGCACTTTTCCTGACGGTGCCCAAGGATATGAAGAAGCTGGAAAAATAAGCGTTCAGCAGCGGCTAATCCGCATGAACCCACATCAATTACGATGGACGGCATGAAGCCATGAATGAAGTCAACCCAAAAATTATAGACGCCATCATCAAAAAGGCGGAAGCGGTATGTCCGGATTCGCTGGCGCTGATCGGGCTGTACGGTTCGGTCGCGACAGGTGATACTCATGAAAAGTCCGACCTTGATCTGTTGCTCTTAATCAATGATGCGCAGGGCTATCAGCTATCTGAGGCATTCATCCTTGACGATACCGAAATCGGATATGATCTTTACTGCACCACCTGGGCAATGCTCGAGGCGGACGCTGCATGCGGTCACGCGCAGTTGTCCAGATTGCTTGATTCGCCCTTGGTCTACGCAAAAGAGCAGCATGCCGTCCAGCGGCTGGAGAGCCTGAGAAAAAAGGCGTTGGATTTGCTGGCGTCGGATGCGCGGTATGACAAGGCGCAGGCGGCCATTGACCATGCGAAACAAATGTATGCCGACTGCTTCCTGACGGACTCCGTCGCGAAGCTGCGCACCGCTGCGGGCATTGCGATCCATTTTCTGCTGGATGCCGTCATGCTTTATCACGGCCGATACTTTAGAAAAGGTCTGAAAAGGACCTTTGACGAGCTGGAAGGACTGAACCTGTCCTTTGACATGAAAGAACAGGTTATGCGGGTGATCCAGGCGGAATCAAGTGCGCAAATCAGAAGCAGATTGACGGATTTGATGAAGGAAGTGCAGGCAAGCTTATTGTTTCCCCATGAAAAACGCGCGCCCCGTCAGGACAATCTTTCCGGAACATATGAAGAAATGGTTTCCAACTGGCGGAACAAAATGCAGGAGGCGTCAACGCGAAACGATTTGTTTTCGTCCTATATGAATATGGTTTCATGCCAATGCATGATGGATGAAATCGCGGAAAATGTCGCAATCAAGCCGCTGGATATGATGGGGCAATTTGATCCTCGCGATCCGGAGAAAAATCGGCTGCTCTTTGAGCACACCTTAAAAAGCTATTTGGAAACGTATCGCGAGGCAGGTATGCGTCCGAATTGTTTTGCGAATGTGAATGACTTTCTTGCCAGCTATTTGAAGAGGATGTAGATGCCTTCCGAGGCGGAGCTTCCCCGCCATTGTGTTATCACGGCGCCGCCACACGACCGATACGACCGCCGTTTGAAGAACCAACACGAACGGAACCACCGCGGCTTTCCTTTCCGATAGGCTGAAGGCGGGGACATCGCACGACGTCCCCGCCCTTTCTTACCCTTTTTCCGCTGTCCGGAACAGCTTGCCGATGGCCGAGGCCACATGCCGGTGCTCCTTGGAAAGCGTACAAACGTGAGGGACGTCCTCCAGCCAGAGGACGCCGGCAACATCGCTGCTCACACCCTGAACAATGACCTCCGCGCTGTCCGCCGAGATGGTCTCGTCCGCGCGGGACTGAACAGCCAGCACAGGACAAGTAATGCTGTGAAGATCGCGCCTGGCCATATGAATCAGCGTATTCAGCTCCGCCGCGCACCTTGTCGGGAAACCAGGATAGCCGTAATCATAGCGCTGATCCAACTGAGCGGTCCTTTCCTTGTCCTCCCGCCACCAGACGGTGGGCATGACAGGCGCGACAAAGCGCGCCAGGGGCATCAGCCTGTTCTGCACCGCCATGGGCGCGGAAATGGGCGCCACCGCCGTCGGCTCCATTTGCTCGGCCAGAAGCAGCGTCAGTACGCCACCCATGCTCAGCCCCGCCACACTGACGTATTCGCAGCGCTCCCGCAGCGCCATCAGGGCTTCCTTGGAAGCCGCAAGCCAGTCCTGCCAGCCAGTGCGGCCCATGGCCTCCAGGGTATCGGCATGGCCGGGCAGGTTGATTCCCCGCACCGTAAAACCCTGATGATGCAGGCAGTCGCCAATCAGGCGCATGTGCCCTGCCGAGCCGGTAAAGCCATGAATAAGCAGTACGCCATGGCTGCCGCCCTCCAGAAAAAAGGGCTGACACTCCGGCGCAGAAAAGTCGACGGCCGGTCGCTTTTTCATCTCGGTTCTCCTTTGTCTTACAGGCGCTCCAGCGCGTCTATACTCTCCTGCTTTCCAAGGACAATCAGCACATCCTCCGACTGAAGGGCCGTGTCGGCCCCGGGCGAGGCAAGGAACGTCTCCCCCCGATGGATGGCGATGACGCTCAAGCCATAATTGCGGCGGACGTTGACTTCCACCAGCGTCCGGCCTTCCCAGGCCCTGGGCGCCATAACCTCCGCGATGGAATAGTCGTTGCTCAGCTCCATCAAGTCCAGAATATTGGGCGTCACCAGAGATTTCGCCACCCTGACGCCCATATCCCGCTCGGGGAACACCACACGATCCGCCCCGACCTTGCGCAGCACCTTCGCATGCAGCTCATCCACGGCCTTGGACATAACGTAGGGCACACCCGCCTCCTTGCAAAGCACCGTCACCAGAATGGAATCCCGGATGTTCTGGCCGATGGAGACCACCGCCACATCAAAGTTTTCCACCCCCATGGAGCGCAGCACTTCCTCGTCGGTAGCGTCCGCCTGAATCGCTTGGGTCACATAGGGGGCAATGGCGGTCACATTTTCGCCGTTGGTATCCACAGCCAAAACCTCATGGCCCATCTTGCACAGGCTCCTGGCCAGGCTGTGGCCAAAGCGGCCCAGTCCCAGCACCAGGAACTGCTTTTGTTTTGTCTTGCGCATCACAGCTTCTCCTCCCGCGTGTCAGCCGATCATAATATTTTCCTCTGGGTATTTGATCCGGTTCTGGGTATCGGACTGCTTATGGGCCAGCGCCAGCGCCAGGGTCAGCGGGCCAACGCGGCCGAAGTACATGACCGGGATCAGCGCCAAGCGGCTGAGAAACGTCAGGTTCGGCGTCCCCACGGCGCTGACGCCCACCGTAGCCAGCGCGCTGGCGGACTCAAACAGCAAATCGAGGAAGGGCATGCCCTCGTTTTCCGCCAAGGTCAGGAGCATGGCGCAGACCAGCAGGATCAACAGGTCGATGAACAGAATGGCAAGCGCTCGACGCATCAAGCCCGTAGGCAGCCGCTTGCCAAAGACATTCACATGCTCGTCGCCCCGCACCACGCTCAGAACAATCAGCAGCAGCACGCTCATGGTGGTGGTTTTGACGCCGCCGCCAGTGGAAGCCGGGGACGCGCCGACGAACATCAGCAGCACCGCCATCAGCTTGGATGACTCCTTCATCCCCGCCAAATCCACGGAATTGAAGCCCGCAGTGCGCATGGTGGTGGATTGGAAGAAGGCGTTCAGCAGCCGCTGGGCGGGCGGCGCGCCATCCTTGCCCAGAGTTAGGGGATTATTCCATTCCGTCAGGGCGAAAAACAGCGTTCCCGCCAGCAGCAGCCCGACCGTGGCGGTCAGCACCACCTTGGCGTGAAGGGTCAGCCGACGGCCGCCGTGACGATGCCGGATCACCTCCAGAATCACCGAAAAGCCCAGACCGCCCAGAACGATCAGCACCGCGATGGTCAGGAGCACCAGCGGGTCCCCGGCAAAGGCGGTGAGGCTGCTGTAATGGCCAAAAAGATCAAAGCCAGCATTGCAAAACGCGCTCACAGCATGGAATACCGCATAGTACAGCCCTTTTCCCCAGCCGTAAAGCGGCACCAAACGAATTGCCAGCAGCGCCGCCCCGACCCCCTCAATCGCCATCGCCATGCCGCCGTACCACATGGTCAGCCGCAGCAGGCCGGACAGATCCGTCACGCTCATGGACTCCCGGATGACCATGCGCTCCCTGAGGGTGATGCGCCGCCCCAGCGCCATCATGATCAGGGTGGCAAAAATCATGAAGCCAAGTCCGCCCAGCTGAATCAGCATGAGCAGCGTGATTTGGCCGAATATCGACAGCGCCGTGCCGGTATCCACCGCCACAAGACCCGTGACGCACACCGCCGAGGTGGCGGTGAACAGGCTGTCAAACAGGCCGATGGACTGCCCGCTGGCCGAGGCCACAGGAAGCGCCAGCAGCGCCGCGCCCACCAGAATCAGCGCGAGAAAGCCTCCCGCCAGCACCCGCTCCGGCCGAATGGTACGCCGCGTCCAGCCTTCATCCCTGCTCTCCATGGGCACAAGCCGCGCCTCCCCTTCCGCTGTATCGTGCAACCATTATACGGCGTCCGCCCCCGTTTGTACAGCATTTTGAGAAAAGAACCGCAAAACCGCGACTGTTCTGTCATCATGGCCGCCCGCGCCCTCGCCTTTTCCGGCGCTGAGCAGCAGGCTGTGGGCGGCGTCCTGGGCATTGGGCTCGTCAGCAGCCTGGAGCAGCGCGTCGCGCAGGGCCTCCCTGCTGTCAAAAGCGTCCTCCACCCCATCGGTCATCAGGATGAGCTGGTCGCCTTCGCGGATGCGCAGCACCTCGCTGCGGCTTTCCACCTGCTCCAACACCCCCAGCGGGAGCGCGTCACCGGTGAGTTCCGTCATCTCCCGCCCGCGTACCAGCCAGCTGGCCGCGGCCCCCAGCTTATCAATGGTCACCTGACCTGTCCACAGGTCGCAAGTGACCAGATCCACCGTGGAGAAGCGCTCTCCCCGGCTGGACAGCAGCATCATACCGTTCACGGCGGTGAGGCTTTGCTGACGGGTATAGCCGGCGTCCAGGCACAGCCGAAGCAGCTCTACCGTCTGGCGGCTCTCCTTCCTCGCCTGCTCGCCATGGCCCATGCCGTCGCTCAGCGCGGCCAGGAAGCGGCCGTCGCTCAGAGTCAAGCACAGGGCCGTATCCCCGCAGACATCCCGGCCGTCCACGCCTCGACGCGCCACGCCATGGATAACCTGCCAAAGGGGACGTTCCGTCAGCGTCACCCGGTCGCCCTCGATCTCGCCCACCATCATGGGCAATTCCAGCGACCGGCTGACAATGGCGCACAGCTCCTCCGCCTGATCCTCCGCCTCCTGGGCGCGTCGGCATTCCAGACATACCCGAGCGTGACCCTGAACCCGCCTGGCATAGAGGAGCGAAGCGGGATAGGCCATCTCCGCCAGCACGCGGCGCAGCTGCCCGGCGCTGACATCATCCCACCAGGTAGCCCCGGCCGAAAGCTGGGCAAAGCGCCGCGCGGCCCCGGCCATGGCTTGCAAATGGGTCACCAGCATATCCCGCTGATGGCCCAGGCGAATGTTTTCCTGCTGACGGTTTTTATCCTCCCGGCGCAGCACGTCCATGCGCTCCCGCAGGAAATAAAGCCGTCCGCAGCCCAATCCGCGCAGGTTTTCAAGCGCTACGCGCCAGCGATCCTCCTGCTCTCCGCGCATCTTCCACACGACCTCCGCCTGGTGAAGCGCCAGGGAGGAAAGCATGCAGGCACAGTCCGCGTCGTCAGGACAGCCCTCGCACAGCCGGCATTTCCACCAGGCGCAGGTGCGATCCCCCTCCTCCTCCAAGGGGGATGGCACAGCTTTCGCCATGGCATCCACCGTATGCTCCCAGCTGGCCAAGGCCGAGGCTGCATAGCCGTCACCCATGGATGTCCGCACAGGCAAAAAACGCCGCGCCGTACGCTGAAGGCGCTCTGTCCGATCCCTGGGCAGTAGCGCGGTCACCAACGCCGCCGCCAGGACGCCGCCCGCGCAGCCATAGCCCGTGGCTCCGCACAGCAGCAGCGCCAGCGCGGAACCCAGTGCAAAGCTGAGGCAGGTCAGCCAACGCCGCCCCAGCGCCTGGGCCATGCCCGCCGAGAATCCTCCCAAAGCCAACGCCACGGGAATACCGATGGGCAGTCCCTGCATGGCCATGGCAATCCCCGCCATCATGCCCACCACCGTTCCCGCGCCCACGCCCAGGAACAACGCTGCGCACAGGGTTAAAAACGCAGCTCCCCACACGCCCACGTTGACCAAAAAGAGCAGCATCCGTCCGCCGCCGCATAGGAGCATGCCGCACAGGTAGCCCACCGCCACCCGTTCCTCCATCGTCTCAATGGCTTCCCCTCCCTCCAGCACTCTCACCGCCCGAAGGAACACTGGCGCCGACAGACCACCCATCACCATGGCGCCCATGCCCAGCAGCACCTCCGCCGCCGTGCCGAAAAAGATGGGACGCAGCACCATCGGCAACAGGCATACCGCCGTCCATCCCATAAGCCGCGCCATCCCCCGGCGATGCAGCAGCATGGGCGAAAGCAGCGCCAAGCCCAGACTGACCAGGGTTTCCAGGCGGAGAGGGAGTCCCCACACCAACCGCATCATTAGCGAAAGCCCCCAGCCGCAGGCTGACCACATCAGGCTTTCCCCCAGGCAGCCCAGGGCCGTCATATACGCGATATGAAGGCCCGAGGGGATGCTCAGCAAATCCGCGAAGGCCAGCAAAAAGGCGGGCAGCATCCGCCCGGCCAGCCGAAGCATCTCACTTACCGCGTCCAGGATCTTCGCCACAAAGGGGCGGGGCATCCAGCGGCCCCTGCCATGTTTTTTCTTTCGGGCAATGCCCTCGGTATTGGTCTGCGCCATGTCGTCCACATCCTTCCTTTGGACAAGCATAGCGCGCCGCGCGGAAATTGACCGTCGAACCGCCGCGCGGGGAATGTCGAGGGCGTCAAAAAAGTGACATGCGCCACTTTTTTAAGGTCATGCATCCCTCGCCGGTCAAGCAGACGGCAGGGCGCTGACCCCGGAGCCATACGACAGCCCTATTCCCCTGATCGCTGCGGGATACTTCTTAACAGTCGGGAGGTCCGCTGCCGTTTTCCCGCTGGAATTCAACGGCAAAAGGGGACTTCTGCCTTTCAGAAGTCCCCCTGCGCGATGCCTTATTCGACGCCTGTTACCTTGTAATCCTCAGCCTCGACAGCCTCGCGGAGCACGCTATCCTCCACAGAAGCGGTCAGGGTCGCCACGGCCGTGCCCGCCTTATGGCTGACAACCGCCTCCCGAACCTCCGGCAGCGCTTCCAGGGCCGCCTTCACCGCGGCCTCACAGTGGCCGCACATCATGCCTTCAATATGCAGGGTGCGGGTTATGGCGGCATGCTTCGGAGCCTCCACTTCCGCGAGGGTCACCGATTTGATGCGCCGGTCCCGTTTGCCGTCGTGCAGGCGGAACCAGTTCAGCCGCAGGGCGTTGGAAACCACGCAGAAGCTGCTCAGGCTCATGGCTGCCGCACCGAACATGGGATTCAGCCGCCAGCCCAGCAGCGGGATAAAAACGCCCGCCGCCAAGGGTATACCAATCAGATTATAGATAAATGCCCAGAATAGATTCTCATGGATGTTGCGCAGCGTCGCCCTGGACAGTCGAATTGCCGCGGGCACGTCTGTCAGCCGGGAGTTCATCAGCACCACATCCGCCGCGTCAATGGCGATGTCCGTGCCAGCGCCGATGGCCATGCCCACATCCGCCCGGGTGAGCGCCGGAGCGTCATTGATGCCGTCGCCCACCATGGCTACCCTGCCCTGGCGCTTCAGTTGGCGGATCACCGCTTCCTTGCCCTCCGGCAGCACCTCCGCCACCACCTGATCCACCCCTGCCTGACGGCCGATAGCGTTGGCGGTGCGCTGGTTGTCCCCTGTGAGCATCACCACGCGGACGCCCATCTGCTGCAGCTCTCGAACGGCTTGCGGACTCTCCGGCTTGATGGTATCCGCCACCGCGATAACGCCCGTCAGCCTGTCGTTCCTTGCAAACAGCAAAGGTGTTTTGCCCGCCTCCGCCAAGCGCCGGGCTTCCATCTGCACCGTCTCCGGCACATGAATTTGTCCGCTGACATAGCCAAGGCTTCCGCCCAGGAGCGTCTCGCCCGCCAGCGTCGCGGTCAGGCCATTCCCCGGTAGCGCGCGGAAGTCCGCCGTTTCCCGGATTGGTACGTCCTTTTCCTCACCATAAGCCATGATGGCCCGGGCCAACGGATGCTCAGACTTATTCTCCAGGGCCACAGCCTCCGCCAGCAGCGCCTCCGCCGTCACGCCATCCACCGGGAGCACATCGGTCACCACCGGCTGCCCGGAGGTGATGGTACCGGTTTTATCCAGGGCAACGATCTGCGTTCTGCCCGTCTCCTCCAAGGAAACGGCGGTTTTGAACAGGATACCGTTCTTGGCGCCCAGGCCGCTGCCGACCATGATGGCCACAGGGGTCGCCAGGCCCAGCGCGCAGGGACAGGAAATTACCAGCACCGCGATGCCCCGGGCCAGCGCCCCGCCAAAGGCCTCCCCCAGCAGCAGCCACACCGCGATGGTGACCGCCGCGATGCCGATGACCACCGGCACAAACACGCCGCTGACCCGGTCCGCCGCTTTGGCAATGGGCGCCTTGGTAGCCGCCGCGTCGCTGACCATGCGGATGATCTGGTTCAGGGTGGTATCCTCTCCCACACGGGTGGCCTCGCACCGAAGGAAGCCCGAGGTGTTCACCGTCGCCGCGGATACCCGATCCCCCGGCGCCTTGTCCACAGGGATGCTTTCGCCCGTGAGCGCGGACTCATTCACGGCGCTGACGCCCTCCCGAACCACGCCGTCCACCGGGATATGCTCTCCCGGCCGCACCACAAACACGTCTCCACGCTGTACCTGCTCCACAGGAACAACGGTTTCCACGCCGTCCGCCTCCAGCGTGGCGGTTTTGGGCGCCAGCCTCATGAGGGACTTCAGCGCGTCGGTGGTTCTGCCCTTGCTGCGGGCTTCCAGCATTTTGCCCACGGTGATAAGGGTCAGGATCATGGCGGCGGACTCAAAGTACAATTCATGGAGATAATGAGCCGCGTGGGCCATGTCTCCCGCTACCGCCGCCGCGCTCATAGCGTACAGCGCCCACAGGCTGTACCCGAACGCCGCCGCGGAGCCCAGCGCCACCAGGGTGTCCATATTGGGCGAGCGGTGGACTAGCGCCTTGAAACCGCTGATAATAAATTTCTGGTTGATGATCATCACGGCGCCTGTCAGCACCAGCTGGATCAGGCCGACAGCCAGGGGATTTTCCGCCAGGCTGGCAGGCAGGGGCCAGCCCCACATCACATGGCCCATGGAAACATACATCAGCGCCGCCAGAAAGCCCAGCGACCACCAGAGCCGCCGCTTTATGGCGGGGGTCTCGCGATCCGCCAGAGCATCCTCCGCCGCCGAGGGCTCCACGGCCGCGCCCTTCAGCGACGCGCCATAGCCCGCCGCCTGAACCGCCTGAATAACCGCGGCATCCGAGGCGTCGCCCTCCACGCCCATGGCGTTGGTCAGCAGGTTGACGGATACCCCCGTCACCCCCTCCACGGCCCCGACCGCCTTTTCCACCCTGGCGGAGCAAGCCGCGCAGGTCATGCCTGTCACACAGTATTGCTTCATCTTGCTGTCACTCCTTTCGGTCACTTCATCAGCTTTTGCAGCACCTTGAGCAGCTCGTCCACGGTTTCCTCCTTGCCCGCGCGGATGTCCTCCATCACGCAGGTGCGGATATGGCTGGCCAGCAGCTCCCGGTTGAAGGCGTTGACGGCAGCGCTGACGGCGCTGGCCTGGACGAGGATGTCCGGGCAATAGGCGTTTTTCTCCACCATGCCGCGGATGCCCCGTATCTGCCCCTCAATGCGGTTAAGCCGGTGAACCAGCGCCGTCGCCTCCTGCGCATCCCTCTCCTTGCGGCGCTGGCAGCACCCACAGTCATGATCACATTCCACAGCAATACCCCCCTGCCGTATACTTTTCTCATCCATTATATACCCCACGAGGGTATATGTCAAGTCAAATCCTGCGCGCCGCACAGCCAAAGGGTTTTCCGATCACCCTTTGGAATCCTTCGGCACCCACTTGGGCGGACACCGCAAAATAGCTTTCGTTTCCGCTTTCCTTTTCATGCGCGGCCACACAAAAACGGAGAAGCGGTCAGCTTCTCCGTTTATCTCATGCAACGTCCCGGGAGGTGTCGCAGGGGGCCGCTGCCCCCTCTGACTGTATTCGTATCCGACGGCTTTGCCGGCAGGGCGGGTCTGCGCTTTGCAGACATGGCAAAGCCATTTCTGCGAAGCGCAGCTTAGGTGCGCATCGCGCCGTCCACCGACAGCACCTCGCCGGTAACATAGCTGGCCATGTCGCTGGCCAGGAACAGGAAGGCGTTGGCCACATCCTCCGGCACGCCCACCCGGCGCAGAGGGATCATGCCGATCATGGGCTTAATCATCTGCTCAGGCAGCGCCGCCACCATGTCCGTGCGGGTGATGCCGGGAGCCACCGCGTTGACGCGAATGTTGCTGGGGCCAAACTCCCGGGCCAGGGACAGCGTAAGACCGTTGACGGCGAACTTGCTGGCAGGATACGCCACGCCGGAGGGCTGACCGCTGATAGACACCATGGAGCTGGTGTTCAGGATGACGCCGCCGCCCTGGGGCTTCATGATCTTCACAGCCGCCATCACCGCGTACATGATTGCGTTAACATTCAGCTTGATGACCTTATCAAACTGCTCGGCAGTCACCTTCTCGGTGGGCGTGCTGTCGGATATGCCGGCGTTGTTCACCAGAATGTCCAGGCGGCCATACTTGGCGGCCACGGCGTTCACGGCCTCCTCCACCGCTGCGGCATCCGTCAGGCTGGGGCAGGCGCCATCAACCGTCCAGGCGGGATTTTCCGCCTTCAGGGACGCGATGGCCTTGTCCACCGTCTCCTGGCGGGAACCGAACAGCACCACCGTCGCGCCGTTTTCCAGATACTTCTTCACAATGGCATAGCCAATGCCGCGGGTACCGCCGGTAACAATGGCAACCTTACCTTTCAGCATGCTGGTTTCCTCCTTCAATTTGCAGCCTCCGCACGGGAGGCTTCCGTCATAATCCAAGGATACCCTATCTTTATCCCGCTGAAACACATCCCGCACTTGACACGAATCGTTTCAGTCGCTATCATTATACTTGACAACCGTTTCACAAGACAATGTTCTATATGGATTATTTTCCATCCCGATTGAACAAAAGATACACAGGAGGTTCCTCATGACCAGGATTGATATGACTGCCTGGCCTCGGGCAGAGGTCTTCGGCTTTTTCTCCGCCGTCTCCAACCCTTTCTACGCCGTCACCTTCCAGCTTGACGTTACCCCGCTGGCAGCCTGGGCCAAGCGTGAGGGCTGCTCCTTCTATTACGCGCTGGTACACCTATGCACACAAGCCCTCAACCAAGTGGAAGCCTTTCGCTACGACATAGCGGATGGTCAGGTAGTGATGCTGGATGGCCGGGACCCCAGCTTCACCGACCTGCACAAGGGCAGCGAGCAGTTCCACATCGTTACCATGCCCAGGATGGACGATCTGCGCGCCTTCTGCCTTGAAGCTCGCAAGCGCAGCGAAGCACAAAGCGCCTTCGTCCAGGCAGAGGCAGAAACCAGCAGCCTGATCTACTTTTCCTGCCTGCCTTGGGTGGAGCTCACCAGCCTGACCAACGAGCGGGACTTCGACCCGGATGACGCCATCCCCCGTATTGCCTGGGGGCGTTATGTTCCGCGGGATGGTCGGCTGATGCTGGGGATGTCCATGGAAGTCAATCACCGCTTCATCGACGGGCTGCACATCGGCAGGTTTGCCCAGGCCCTGGAAAGCGCCATCAGCAAGCTGAACGAAGCCTGAAACAAGAAGAAAAGCCCCTGTGACGCCGCTTGACGCACGGGGGCCCGATGTATTCGTTCAGCCTTCCATCGCTTCGGTTTTAGGCGACTTGGCCGCTTTCCGCCGAAGAGCCATGTCCTTGCACATGTCCTTCAGGGTGCATTCCTCACACAAGGGGCGCTGAGCCTTGCAAACCCGGCGTCCATGATAGATCAGCCAATGATGGGCCTCGCACCAGTCCGCCTTGGGGATGGCGCGCATCAGCTGGCGCTCTGTATTTTCCACGTCCTTGGCGTCAGCCAGACCCAGGCGGTTGCTGACCCTGAAAACATGGGTGTCCACCGCCAGCGCCGGAATATGGAAGGCATTGGCCATTACCACGTTGGCCGTCTTCCGGCCCACGCCAGGCAGGGCAGTCAGTTCCTCCATGGTGCGGGGAACCTCGCCGCCGTGACTTGAAGCCACCAGCCGGCATGCCTCGATGATGTTGCCCGCCTTGCTCTTGAAGCCGCAGCTTTTCACCATGGGATAAAGCTCCTCCACCGTGGCCGAGGCCATGCTCACCGCGTCGGGGAAACGCGCGAACACCGCCGGCGTCACCTTATTGACCTGCTTATCCGTGCACTGGGCGGACAGCATGGTCGCCACCAGCGTCTCATAGGGATTGGTGAAGTTCAGTTCCGGCTTCGCCTCCGGATAGAGTCGGCGAAGCTCCGACAGAATAGCTTTCTTGCTTGCGGCCATCGCAATCGCTCCTTACAGCTTGAGATAGGATTTCGGCATTCGCGTCATCAGCTTGGTCATGCCCATGAGCAGGATCGTTTTGACAGGAATTTCAATAGCGTTGGTCACAAGCCGCATCGGCAGCTTGGCCCAGAAGGTCTTGGCATACATCATATACACCCAGACTGAGTTCAGCAGCATTTCACCCAGCGCCACCACCGGCACAATCGCCAGGGCAGCCCGGAACCAGTTGATATTTCGGTCATGGAGCACATAACCATACCACAGGCCGGAAAGCAGCGCCGTCAGCGTGTAACCAGGGAAATAGGGCCCGTACACATGGGTGAACAGCAGGTAATTGAGCACGTCCGCCAGCGCGCCGGTCAAGCCTCCGTAAACAGGCCCCAGCAGCGTACCGGCCAGCGCCGCGGGCAAGAAGCCCACCACGCTCAGACGAACCTCCTGGGACAGCTGAATGCTCAGGCGGCTCAATACGACGTTCAGCGCCACCATCAGCGCCAGGAAAACAAGACGACGGGTAGACAGGTGCGGGATTGCTTTCTTCAACACAAACAAAACCTCCTTGCGGAATCATCATTTGACTCGCAGAAGGCAGCACCTGATGAAAGCAGCGGGATGCGCCCGTGGCACCGCGCCAGCCGCAAGGGGCCGGCTTCGTTTCATGACAACTCCCCGTTCATGAACACTTAACGCGCCAAAGGCTACTCTGCCTGATACGAATCAACGTCATTGTACAGCGTTTTTCGACAAATTGCAAGCACATTTTCATACCATCGGCAGATGAAAAAGCGGCCCGCCCTCATCCGGCAGACCGCCTTCTTATGCCGCAACGGCGTTACAGCTTCCCCACCACATCATCCATGCTGTACAGTCCGGGCTCCTTGCCCAGCAGAAACGCCGCCGCGCGGACAGCCCCCGCCGCGAAAACACTGCGGTTTTCCGCGCTGTGGCTGATACGGATTCGCTCGCTGACACCCAGGAAATGCACCTCGTGCTCTCCCGTCACCGTACCGCCGCGCAAGGAATGGATGCCAATCTCCTGATGCTGACGCCTGCAGTCTCGGCCATGGCGTCCACATACGGCCTCCCTGGGCTCGCCATAAGCGTCCTTCACCGCATCATAAAGCATCAGCGCTGTGCCGCTGGGGGCGTCCACCTTGCGGTTATGGTGAGCTTCCACAATTTCCACATCGAAGCCGCCTCCCAGCACCTCCGCCGCCTTCCGGGAAAGCGCGCGCAGCAGGGCAATGCCCAGGCTCATGTTGCCGGAACGGAACAGCGCGGCTTCCCGCGACGCCTGGTCGATGGCGGCCAGCTGCTCCTCCGTGTAGCCGGTGGTGGCCAGAACAGCGGGGATATGACGCTTGACAACATAGGCCAGCAGGCCGTCCAGCGCGGCGGGCTTGGAAAAGTCAATCACCACATCGGCCTCGGGCGCTTCCTCAAAGCTGGTGACAACCGGAAAGCCGGCCTCCCCCGCCGTCACGTCCACGCCGCCCACGACTTCAAGGCCTTCCGCCGCGCACTGCTCGGCCACGGCGCGGCCCATATGGCCCAAAGCGCCGCTAATCAATATCTTCATGCGTATCCTCCCTTACAAAAGACCGAGCTCCCGCATGACACCGGCCATCCGCTCGCGGGTGGCGGCCTGCATGGGCACCAGAGGCAGGCGCACCTCCTCCTCACATTTGCCCAGCATGGCCATGGCAGCCTTGCAGGGAATGGGGCTGGTTTCGCTGAACAGCGCCTTGATGAAGGGCAGCAGCTTCAGCTGAAGGGCGGCAGCCCCGGCGAAATCGCCCGCCAGCGCCAGGTGCGTCAGATCTGCGGTTTCCTTGGGCATCACATTGGACAGGACGGAGATGACGCCCTTGCAGCCCACGGACATCAAGGGAACGATCAGTTCGTCGCTGCCGGAATAGAACACGGCGTCCTCTCCGCACAGGATAATTTTTTCCATGGCCTGCTCCACGTCCGGGTTCGCTTCCTTGACGGCGACGATCCGGTCATGCTGACAGATGCGCTTGAGGGCGGCAGGGGTGATGTTCAGCCCCGTGCGGCTGGGCACGTTGTAGACGATCAGCGGCAGCGCGCTATTGTCCGCAATGGCATGGTAGTGGGCCACCAGACCGTCCTGGGTGGTCTTGTTGTAATAGGGCGTGACCACCAGCAGAGCGTTGGCGCCGCTGTCCTGCACAGCCTTGGCAGCCTCAACGGCCTCTCGGGTGCAGTTGCTGCCCGTACCGGCGATAACCGTCACCCGGCCCTTCGCCATCTCCGCCACCCGGCGGATCACCGCCAGATGCTCCTCCCACGTCATGGTGGACGGCTCGCCCGTGGTGCCCGTGGCAACCAGCGCGTCCACGCCGCCGTCAATCTGCTCCTCCACCAAGCGGTCGAGGGCTTCCCAGTCGATCTCCCCCTGCTTGAACGGGGTAATCAGCGCGGTGCCGCAGCCAGTAAACAATGGCTTCATGGTTTCTCCTCCCTTGCTCTTGTCGGTCAGCCGCGGCGCTGGATGTAGCCCTTGCGGCACAGCAGCTCCGCCGTCAGGATGCCGCCGCCCGCCGCGCCGCGAATGGTATTGTGGCTCAGACAGACAAAGCGGTAGTCAAAAATCTTATCCTCCCGCAAACGGCCGATGGACACGCCATAGCCATTCTGGAAGTCGCGATCCAGCCGTGTTTGCGGGCGGCTGGGGTCCTCAAAGTACTGGAGGAAGGGCTTGGGCGCGGACGGCAGCTCCAGCCGCTGGGCTTCCGTCTCATAATGCAGCCAACGCTCCTTGATCTGTTCCATGGAAGGCTTCTTCTTGAAGCTGACGGACACCGCCGCCATATGCCCGTCGGCGGAGGCTACCCGCAGACACTGGGCGCTGATAGCCGGCGTCGTTGCGTTGACGATGCGGCCGTTCTCCACATGTCCCCACAGCTTCAGGGGTTCGTTCTCGCTCTTTTCGTCCTCGCCGCCGATGTAGGGAATCACGTTGTCCACCATCTCCGGCCAGTTCTTGAAGGTCTTGCCCGCGCCGCTGATAGCCTGATAAGTGCACACGCTAACCTTATCCGGCTCAAATTCCATCAAGGGGGTCAGAGCAGGCACATAACTCTGGATGGAACAGTTGGGCTTCACCGCAATAAAGCCCTTCTCGCTCCCCAGTCGTTTGCGCTGGGCCTCAATCACCGCCAGATGATCCGCGTTGATCTCCGGCACCACCATTGGCACATCCTCAACACCTCGGCAGGCGCTGTTATTGCTGACCACGGGGATCTCATGGCGGGCGTAGGTCTCCTCCAGGGCGCGGATCTCGTCCTTCTTCATGTCCACGGCGCAGAACACGAAATCCACCTTAGCTCCCACTTCATCCACATTAGCCGCATCCACAACGGTCATCTCCGCCACACCAGCAGGAATTTCCCAATCGAATGCCCAGCGCTCCCCCACCGCGTCCTTATACAGCTTGCCCGCGCTCCGGGCGGAAGCCGCTACACAGGTCACCTCAAACCAGGGATGCCCCCTGAGCAGGGAAATAAACCGCTGGCCCACCATGCCTGTCGCGCCAACGATGCCCACACGATACTTTTCCATCAATCCTCGCTCCTTCTTGTTGACATTGTATCCCAATGGAATGAAAAAAATCACCCCAAGCCAAGGCCTGCGGTGCGCCGGAAGCGTTCCCTGGCGCCTAAAGACGCCCGAACTCCCGTCGAATCAGCGCTCCGCCGGGCCTGCGCCCGATGACAGTTCCTCGCCGCTTCGGGCGGGCAACCAAGACCGCGCTGCCGGGCGCATCGCGATCTTTCGGCGCCGTACCCCTTCATCCGGCCTCGCGGGAGCCTCGTCCTCCGCCGGAATACGCCTGTGCGGCGCGCCTCTGATTCCATGGTGCTATGTATTCGTGTACACGGGTTGTACACCGGGATATTATACCATGTTCCCGCCCCGGCTGTCAATCTTTCCAGCTAAATACAGAAAAGGAACAAAGATTAAAAATGCGCAGGAAAAAAGAACCCTTCTTCGGCCGCTGAATACCCGCAAAAAGGGAAAATCCACCAAATAGGGAATTCTTGATGACAAAAGAATCATTGATCAGAACGTTATCCGATGGCAGGGGCCGCTGTACAGGCTTTCGGCCACCATGCCGCACCTGGAATATGACAGGGCGGACACAATTTGAAGCAGCCTTGGCATCGCCTGGCGCAAGAGCCATCCGCGGATAGGCCAGTTTCGACGCATGGTCATCCGCAATGCTACGGCCAGGCTCGCCGCCGCGAGCTGCCGCCGGGGCAGTCGTCCGTCCTTCCGCCCCGGATGAAAGCAGTGACTCCATATGCCGCGTGATGAAGTCCGTCGTGAGTTCCGTTTCAATGTGCCGTCGCCAGCAGAAGACGTCAACATCGCTTGCTGCCCAGGGATCACGACCCCGATAGCGTTTAGGCGGTCTCTGTCTGGAAGAGCTTCCTTTCACTGCCTCTGCCGATGCTGAACAGGACGCCGACATGGCAGGACGCTTCAGCAGGTTAGGGCCATCGGCAACCAGCCTGCCATGGATGAGGAAACCCCGCTCCCGTGCGGCATCGGCTGATCCAGTCCCGGCCGGAAAAACAGAAACGCCCGATACACGTCCGCAAGCTTCTGTCATACACTTGACTGACAGCCTACATGCGCGTTTTCTGTTCCCGGCCTTTGGCGGGAACATTATTGGGTCATCATGATTTCATAATGAAAAAGACAGTCGGTGATGAACTGCAAAAGTTCGGAACCTATGAGGTAGGTTTCCTGTCCGCCATCAGTGACCTTGACCAAGTCGCCTGAAACAGCCGCCGAAAAGCAAGTATCCGCCTGTTGGGTAAACTCTGCCAAAGTAACCGTTTTGACTGACGCCGCCATCAAATCATCC
>CANOHT010000014.1 GCA_947565865.1 uncultured Clostridia bacterium | reverse complement strand
GAAGACCACAAAGAAGTTCAGCTTGCGCCGCAGGAAAAACTGCTTCTTGGACAGCAATCAAGGTTGACAAAAACAAGGCGGACAGCTTCCGCTCCTCCAGCCCCAGCGATAAGCTCCTGGACATCATCATCTGGGTATTTGTGGTCTTCGCAGTTCTGGTAACGCTTTATCCGTTTGTGTATGTGGTATCCGTGTCCATCAGCGACGGCGCGGCGGTGGCCCGGGGCGATGTGCTGCTCTTTCCCAAGGGCTTTTCCCTGGATGCCTTCAAGATGGTGGTGCAGTACGATCAGCTGTGGGTTTCCTACGGCAACACCTTCTTCTACACCATCGTAGGCACCATCTGCAACATGGTTTTCACCTGCCTGGCGGCATATCCGCTGTCCAAGAAGCAGTTTTTCCTGCGGCGCAAGCTGAACTTCTTTGTGGTCTTCACCATGTATTTCTCCGGCGGATTGATCCCCACCTACATGGTGGTGACCGGCCTGGGGCTGTATAACACCCGGCTGGCCATGATTCTGCCTGCGCTGCTGAGCACCTACAACATGATGATCTGCCGCTCCGCCATGGAGAGCGTACCCCAGGATCTGTATGAGAACGCTTCCCTGGAGGGCGCCAGCGAGTTCTACCAGCTGATCCACATTGCCATCCCGCTGGTGAAGCCTACCCTGGCTGTTCTGACGCTGTACTACGCCGTCGCCCGGTACAACGACTTCTTCAATGCCGTTTTGTACATCGGCAATACCGCGCTTCAGCCCTTGCAGATGTTCCTGCGGAAGATCCTGCTGATGTCCTCCTCGGAGATTCTTCAGCGCGCGGGCTCCACAGGCGCCGCCGCGGCCGCCCAGGCCACGCTGAAGATTCGCTATGTGTGTATCGTTCTGGCGACGATCCCGATCTTTTGCATCACCCCCTTCGTTCAGAAGTACCTGGTATCTGGTACCATGCTGGGCGCTGTGAAGGGCTGATCCCCATTCCGTTGGCTTACGGCGCCCTGTAAGGCGCATAAAGCATATCTTGAAAGGAGACTGACCATGAAAATCACCCGTATCCTTGCTCTGGTACTGGCGCTGACCCTTTGCTGCTCCGTTGGTCTGGCGGAATCTCCCGCCATTACCGATCAGGAAGGCGCTTCCGTGTCCATCCTGGCGATGAACTCCTGGTATTCCACCGTGGATCTGTCCAACGCGACGCTGCTCAACGAGATTGCCGACCGCGCCAATGTGACCATCAAGTGGAACCTGCTGGATCCCACCTCTTACGCTGATTCCGTCAGCCCCATGCTGGCCTCCGGCCAGGATCTGCCCGACATCGTGCAGCTGCCTGACCTGGATCCCCAGCAGACCTACCTTTCCAGCGGCATGTTCGTGGCTCTGGACGAGCACTTCGACATCATGCCCAACTACAAGAAGTACCTGGATGCCAACCCCGTCATCAAGGCGCTGCTGACCGCTTCCGACGGCCACATCTATTATGTGCCCCAGACCGTTGTGACTGACAGCTACCAGCCCGTCATGATGTACAACATGCCCTGGATCGAGAAGCTGGGCATCGAGCCTCCCAAGACCCTGGACGCTTTCGTGGAAATGCTGCGTGCGTTCCGCGATCAGGACATGAATGGCAACGGCGACACCACCGATGAGATTCCCATGTCCGTCCAGTCCTCCTTCCTGCCCTACATGTTCGGCCCTGCCTTCGGCCTGGATCTGGTCAGCGGCTTCTACGCTGATGAGGACGGCGTCGTGCATTACGCTCAGGCTGAGCCCGAGAAGTACAAGGCTTACCTGTCTTTCCTGAACGGTCTGTACGAGGAAGGCCTGCTGGAAGTCGAGTTCGCTTCTCTGAACCGCGACCAGATCACCTCTCGCTTTGCCAACGATACCACGGGCGTGACCTATGATTTCTCTTGGCAGATGTCTACCCTGTACAGCGCGCAGTATCCCAACTATGATGGCGAGACCGGCATCATCGTGGGCGTTCCTCCGCTGTCCGGCGAGTATGAAGGCTACTATGTGGGCCGCACCCCCTTCAGCAGCGTTTTCGGCGTGAACGCCAAGGCAGCCGATGTGGAGCTGGCCGTGAAGTTCCTGGACTATGCCATGAGCGAGGAGGCTCAGGATCTGTATGTCTGGGGCATGGAAGGCCTGACCTACGAAGTGGACGCCGATGGCAACCGCAGCTACCTGCCCCGCTGCACCGAGGATGCCATCTGGTACCAGGGCCTGGGCATCAACGCGCCCTGCATGCCTTCTCAGCAGTCTGCTGACGCCACTGGCGTGCTGCTGGCCGACTGGCATGTGCAGGCGGTGAAGGAAAACGAAATGCCCTACAACCGCGTGCCCTTCCCCGCGACCTACGCCACCACCGAAGAGGCTTCCATCGTGAGCATGTATCTGGTGGACATTCAGACTTATGTTGATGAGCGCGCCGTGGCCTTCATCTGCGGCTACTCTGACATTGAGACCGAATTTGAAAACTACATCTCCACCCTGAAGGCGATGCAGATCGACGAGGTGCTCAAGGTTCGTCAGGCGCAGTATGACCGCTATGCCGCGGCCATGAAGTAAGGCTGAACTCATCCAAATTCCCGGGCTGTCGCGCGTAACAGGGCGGCAGCCCATTCTTTTATGATGGAGGCGTTGACCATGACCTTGTCCCGCGAGACCGCTATTTTGAATTTTGTGGAGGATATGCGTGGGCTGAACATCCACGGCTTTGTGCTCACCCTAAACGGCGAGACGCTGGCAGAGGGCTCCTGGGCGCCCTATGAGCTGGATCAGCCCCACCGCCTGTACTCGGTCAGCAAGTCGGTGACGGCCCTGGCCATCGGCTTGCTTCAGGATGACGGCGCGCTGTCCCT
This sequence comes from uncultured Clostridia bacterium, assembly GCA_947565865.1. Classification (GTDB taxonomy): domain Bacteria; phylum Bacillota; class Clostridia; order Christensenellales; family Aristaeellaceae; genus UBA11524. Next base: position 62,393 of record CANOHT010000014.1, on the reverse strand, counting down.
GGACGATCATATTGTCGATTATTTTCCGGAATGGGTGGGGGAGCATACCGACCCGCTGCTTCGGGCCGTGACGCTGCGGGACATGCTGAGGATGGCTACCTGCTATGATCGGGCCATGTACAGCGCCCTGGGGGACAGCGACTGGACAAAGCCCTTTTTCTACGGCAAGGCGACCCATCTTCCCGGAACGGTATTCAGCTATGATACCAGCGCCTCCCAGGTGCTTTGTGCCCTGGTGGAGAAGAAAACGGGCCGCTCGATCCTGGATTTCATGGAGGAGCGGCTGTTCCGTCCCTTGGGCATGACCGGAAGAAAGTGCTGGCGGAAGGATGGCGCGGGTGTCTCGCAGGGTGGCACAGGTCTGGTGATGTCTCTGCGGGACTTCAGCACCCTGGCGAACTTCTGCATGAGCGATGGCCGGGGTCTCATCAGCGAGGCTTATCTGAAGGCGGCGACCTCCTGCCAGATCGCTACGGACGAGCGGCCTGCCCTGGAGGAGCGGTATGGTTATGGCTACCAGTTCTGGCGGATGCGCCGGGGGTTCTCTATGTATGGCTTGGGCGGACAGATGGCCCTGTGCCTGCCGGAGAAGAAGCTCTGTTTGTGTACCACCGCCGATCTCATTATGGACAGCACCGCCGTGCAGCCCATCTATGACGCCTTCTTCCGCCATCTGGAGGACATTGATTGCCTGCCCGCCAGCCCGGAAGCGGCCGGCCGCCTTCAGGCACAGTTGGCTGATCTGCGTTATGAGCCGCTGCGGGGTAGGGAGAACGCTCAGCAGCGTGTGTCCGTGGCGCTGACCCAGGGCGCGCTGCCCTTCAAAACCGTGACCATTGAGCGGGAGCGCGTGATCTTTGCCACGGCTGACGGCGAATTTGCACTGCCCTACGGCCATGGCAGCTGGCGGAAGGGCACATTTATGAACACGGGGGAGGCGTGCATGACCAGCGGCGGATGGATGTCGCCGGAGCGCTTCCGCCTGCACTGTGAGCTGAACGGCCTGAGCAGCTGCGGCATGGAGCTTTTTGTCGTGCGGGCAGGCGACAGGGCCACGGTGCGGCTGATCAGCTCGCTGTGGGAGGTCGTTCCGGGATGGAGCGGCCAGGACTGGGGCACTGTCTTGGCTTCGGACGTCTGAAGGCGCGCCAGGGGCTTGCCTCCTGCGCTTGGACATGGTATCATACAGCTGATTGAGGCAGCGGAGAAAGGCAGTGAAGCGGATGAAGATTATTGACGCCCATGTGCATTTGGTTCAGACCATCGCCGGTACGGGAGCAGGCGGCGCCCTGCGTGCCATCGGCGGCGGTCGCGTCATGTATGATGACGGCGCCTCCTTCCAGATGATTCCGCCGGAGATGGGCGAGGATCAGGTGTCCCCGGAAGCGGTGCTGGCGGTGATGAACGCTCATCAGGTGGAGAAGGCTGTGCTGCTGCAAGGCAACTTTTCGGGCTTTCAGAATATTTACTCCTATGAGGCGGCCCGCCGCTATCCTGACCGCTTCCTGGCGGCGGCTTCCTATGATCCCTTCTGTCTCCGCTGTGAAGGGATTCGCCGGCATCTCTTTGAGGAGCTGGGGATCCGCGTGGTCAAGTTTGAGGTGAGTACCGGCTCAGGTCTTATGAGCAACCATGGCGTACTGCCGCTGGACGGTGACGTGATGGAGCGGGAATATGCCTACGCGGACGATCACAGCCTGGTTTTTGTCGTGGATATCGGCAAGCTGGGCAGCGACAGCAGCCAGATCCCGGCCCTGCGCAGGGCCATTCTGCGGCATTCGTCCATGACCTTCGTGGTCTGCCACCTGCTGGCGCCCAAGCGGGGGATGGAGTGGGAAATGCGGGAAGGCCTGCGTCAATTGCGCTTGCCCAACGTGTGGTTCGATCTGGCCTCGCTGCCCAGCAACTTGCGGGATACGCCGCCCTTTGAGGGAGCGCGATACTTCACCCATGCGGCTGTCGAAATCGTGGGCGCGGACAGGCTGATCTTTGGTACGGACATGCCCTTCAACCTGTGCAGCGCCACTTATCAGAGCCTGGTGGACTGCGTGCGGGAAGATCCGGGACTGTCCCTTTCGCAAAAGCAGGCGATCCTCTACGACAACGCCTGCCGTGTCTTTTTCGGCGGATGATGATGTGTGAATCAATCAAAGGCTATGCTTTCATCAGGAAGCATAGCCTTTTTTGCAGGCAGTCCAACCGCGTGGCTCGACCGCCTGCATCGGTCTGTGGATTATCGCCAATACGATCGGCGGATTGGCAGATGGCCAGCACAATATCGTGGCGAGATCTTCGGAGCAGGAGAGGAGCGCTTTTGCCATCACTTGCACCTTTGCATCCAGGTTCTTCTGATCCAATGGCGCACCTCCTTGCTCCATGCGCATCAGTGATTTTTCTGATATAGTGGAACGAAACAGCCTTGGGTTAAGCGTTCATAGCTATTTTGTTCATACTGTAACCGTTTTGATGATAAAGAAAAACGACAATCCTTTTTTCAAAGATTGTCGTTTTGGTCTGGGTGAGAAGATTCGAACTTCCGGCCTCTTGAACCCCATTCAAGCACGCTACCAAACTGCGCCACACCCAGATATTCAGTTCATTCGCTTTTTGTGTTCCCCAGCGAACGAGATACATGATACCATGTTTGGCATGGGTTGTCAAGAGCTTTTTCGCATTTTCTGAAGAAATTTTGCTCTTGTTTTCTCCAGGACGTTACAGCAGCTCATTCAGCAGGGTGTAATAGCGCAGTCGATCCCAGTCGGGGGCCAGCTGAAGGCGGTCGAACAGCCTTTGGGGGTCGACAGGCGGGCGCGGCCTTCCTCCGAATACCCCGGACAGATTCTGTCGGAGGCTGCGCAGCGCCAGGGCGATGTCCTGGTAAGGGTCAGCCATGCCGCAGTTGCCCAGATCAATAAAGCCCAGCTTGCCTTCGGCGTCGGCCAGCAAGTTCGGCAGGCAGCAATCCCCATGAGACAGCACGGCCTGCTCTGCGGGCTGATGGCCCTCCAGCCAATCCAGCAGGGCCGCCGGGGTGGCAAAGCCTTCGGCACGGCTCGCATCGAAGTCCGTGAGAAGTCCCAGGCGAAGCTGGCGCTCCACGTCCTGAAGGGTAGGGGCCAGGGAGCAGTCGCTGGGGCAGCCTGTGACATCCACCGACCACAGCATCGTCAGTGCCTCTGCCAGACGGTCGATGAGCCGGGACGGATCGTCCAGAAAGGCGTCCGCGCACAGCATGCTCCCGGACAGCCGCGACATCAGCAGGTAGTCGGTACCCTGACGGACCTCATGGGCCAGCAAACGAGGGGCGGGGAGCCGTGTTTCCAGCCAGGGCAGCATGGCCGCTTCCCGCCGGGCTTCGTCGTCATCAGGCCGGATCTTCAGCACGGCGTTGGGATAGAGCAGCACCTGGGCCGAGGACCGACCTGTGGTATCGGTCAGTGCTTGCTGCCCCTTCAATTGGGCGCCAATGGCGTCGGGGAGGGTCAGCATGCTTCCACCTCCAGGGCGCTGCGCCAAACTTCCGCCAGACGCGGCAGCGACCAGGCGGCGTTGGCGGGGCTGGTGGAGGGCAGAACGATGGCAGGCAGGGCCAGCGCGTCAGCCAGATAGCGCTGATAGAGCTTTCCGGCCAAGGCGCCGTTGCAAAGAACCCGGCGGATATGAGCCTGGTCGGTGATCCGGAGGATGTCCACGGGACGCGCGTCTTTGATGGAGGCATCAGAGGAGCCGGTAATGGTGCAGGACGCAATGACATCCCACAGGGCAAGGCCGTGGCGCAGGATCAGAGCTTGCTTATCGGGAATGTGGTCGGGAACATCCTCACCGTAAATCGCCGCCAGCAGGGGCCAAAAGCGGTTGCGGGGATGCCCATAGAAAAAGCCCTGCTCCCGGGACTTGACCGAAGGAAAGCTGCCCAGGATCAGGGTGTGGCTGCGGGGGCCCACGACGGGCGGAAAGGGGTGAGCGACATGGGTTTCCATGGCGATATAGCCTCCGCTCTGCGTCATTCCAGCACGATGCGGGGGTTCTCGGTGCTGGGGCGGTACATGACAAAACGGCGGCCGATGCACTGCACCGGCTCAGCGCCCAGGGCTTCACACAGGGCCGTGACGGCTTCCCGAGCAGTGAGGGGCGCGCCCTGCTGAACGCAGCCCTTGATGAGCTCACGGGCCTCCAGGGCATCGTCAGCCTGCTGAATGACGCCGGGAACAACCCCGTCCTTGCCGATGTAGAGGATGGTTTCCATGGTGTTGGCCATGCCGCGGAGCATGGCGCGCTGCTTGCTGGTCATCTGCTGTTTTCTCCTTATGTCAGTTGATTCGCAGGGTATAAAAGCGGGCGGGAAAGGTTTCGCTGCCGTCAAAACGGCTGTATTCGCCGTCATGCTGGTAAAGGAAGCCGCACTTTTCCATCACCCGACCGGAGGCGGGATTGGCTTTGGCGTGGTAGGCGATGAAATCACGGATGCCGAAAGTTTTCCTGGCGTAATCAAGCATCGCCATGGCAGCCTCGGTGGCATACCCATGGCCCCAGCAGTCCCGGCGAAGGTTGTAGCCCAGCTCCCATGGCTCGTTTTCCGCATCCCCGGGGGTAACGCCGCCGCTGCCGATGAGCAGTCCGTCCGCCCGGCGGACAAAGCCGAATTCATAGGGGCTCGCGGCAGCCTCTTCCAGCCAGGGAATGATATCTTCCGCCCGCTGGTACAGCGCATAGCGCATGTAGCGATTGACGGCGGGATCGCCGCACCAACGGAAGGCGGCTTCCGCGTCGTCAGGCTGAAGGGGGCGGAGCAGGAGGCGCGGGGTTTCCAGGACAGGCATAGCGGCGCCTCCTTATTCGATGAAATCGAATTCCATGTCGATGATGCGGACGGTATCGCCCTCCTGGGCGCCGGCCTGGCGCAGCGCGTCAATAACACTCCAGCGGCGCAGGGTGCGATGGAACCAGTTCATGGATTCCTCATCGTCAAAGTTGACAGAATCCAGCAGGCGCTCCATGGACGGGCCAACCACCTCGTAAACCTCGCCGTCCCGCCGCACCTCAAAGGCGTCGGGCTTGACGGCGGGCTCTTCCAGGTCAACCTCCTCCTCAAAGTGAACAATGGGGGGCAGGGATTCCAGCAGGTTGGCGGCGGCGTCCAGCAGGGGATCGAAGCCCTGATGGGTGGCGGCGCTGACGGCGAAGACCGGGTAGCCCAGGGAGGCGACATGGGCCTTCATCCGGGCGATGTTTTCCTCGGCGTCCGGCAGATCGGTCTTGTTGCAGACCACGATCTGCGGTCGCTGGGCCAATTCGCCGTAGCCTGCCAGTTCCCGGTTGATCTGGTCGAAGTCCTCAATGGGGTCGCGCCCTTCACTGCCGGCGATGTCCACCACATGCAGCAGCAGCCGGGTGCGCTCCACATGGCGCAGGAAGTCGTGTCCCAGCCCCGCGCCTTCCGCCGCCCCCTCAATGAGACCGGGTATGTCTGCCAGCACGATGTCCTTGCCATGGCGGCGGACGATGCCCAGATTCGGGGTCAAGGTGGTGAAGTGGTAGTTGCCGATCTTCGGCCGGGCGCTGGTCACAACGGACAGGATGGTGCTTTTGCCCACGTTGGGATAGCCCACCAGGCCCACGTCCGCGATGGTTTTAAGCTCCATGAGGAAGGTGTGAATCTCCGTTTTGACCCCGGGCTTGGCGAAATTCGGAGCCTGCCGCGTGGGGGTCGCGAAGTGCTGGTTGCCCCAGCCGCCGCGCCCTCCGCGAAGAATGCGCCGGGTCTGGCCGGGCTTGTCCATGTCCGCCACCACCGCGCCGGTGGTTTCCTCACGGAGCACTGTCCCCACGGGCACCTTGATGACCAGGTCGGCTCCGCGCTTGCCGGTGCAGCGGTTTCCGCTGCCGTCGCCGCCGTTTTCCGCGGTATATTTGGTCTTGAAGCGGAAATCCAGCAGGGTGTGCATATTGGGGTCGGCATAGAGCAGCACGTCGCCGCCGTTGCCTCCGTCCCCGCCGTCAGGCCCGCCGTTGAGGACGTACTTTTCACGATGGAAGGACATGCTGCCGTTGCCGCCGTTGCCGGCCTTGGCCGTGATTTTCACATGATCCACAAAATTGCCCATGGAATCCTCCGATTACTGTTCTCCCATGGCGTCAGGCGCCATGGCGTTTCCTTAGTATACCATAAAATCCCCCATTGGAAAAGCAAATGGCAAAAAAATTCGCCCCTCCCCATATGGAAAGGGCGAATGAGCGCCGGGCGCGGCGTGTCAGTTTCTGAGGGAGTGCAGCGGCGCAGGAATCCGGCCGCCCCGGGCGATGAAATCCTCGTTGCGGAAGGTGTTGACAGGCATGACGGGCGCGTAGCCCAGCAGGCCGCCGAATTCCACCGTGTCGCCAGCCTTTTTGCCCACCGCGGGGATGACGCGTACGGCGGTGGTCTTGTTGTTCACCATGCCGATGGCGGCCTCATCCGCGATGATGCCGGAAATGGCGGCGGCGCTGGTGTCGCCTGGAATGGCAATCATATCCAGACCCACGGAGCACACGCAGGTCATGGCTTCCAGCTTTTCCAGGGAGAGGGCGCCGCTGGAGGCCGCCTCGATCATGCCGATGTCCTCGCTGACGGGGATGAAGGCGCCGCTGAGGCCGCCCACATGGTTGGAGGCCATCACACCGCCCTTCTTCACGGCGTCGTTGAGCAGGGCCAGGGCGGCGGTGGTGCCGGGGGCTCCCGCCATTTCCAGGCCCATTTCGGTGAGAATGTGGGCCACGCTGTCGCCCCGGGCCGGGGTAGGGGCCAGGGAAAGATCCACGATGCCGAAGGGAATCCCCATCCGCTGGGAGGCCTCCCGGGCTACCAGCTGGCCCACGCGGGTGATCTTAAAGGCGGTGCGCTTGATGGTCTCCGCCACCACGTCAAAGGGCTGGCCTTTGACGGATTCCAGCGCTTTCTTCACCACGCCGGGGCCCGAAACGCCCACATTGATGACGCATTCCGGCTCGCCCACGCCGCAGAAAGCGCCTGCCATGAAGGGGTTGTCCTCCACGGCGTTGGCAAAGACCACCAGCTTGGCGCAGCCCAGGCTGTCCCGGTCGGCTGTCATGGCGGCGGTTTTCTTGATGATTTCGCCCATCTCCCGCACGGCGTTCATGTTGATGCCGGCGCGGGTGCTGCCCACGTTCACCGAAGAGCAGAGCAGCTCGGTGGTGGCCATCACCTCGGGGATGGAGGCCAGCAGACGCTCGTCGGCCTGGGTCGCGCCCTTGTGCATCAGCGCTGAATAGCCGCCCAGGAAGTTGACGCCCATCTCGCGGGCGGCCTGATCCAGCGCCCGGGCAATGGGGCGGGGATCCGCCTGGCAGATCAGGCTGACGGGGGTCACGGAAATGCGCTTGTTCACGATGGGGATGCCCAGCTCCCGCTCGATGGCCTCGCCGGTGCGGACATGGTTGCGGGCCACGCGGCAGATCTTATCGTAGACCCTGCGGCCGCACTCCTCGGCGTCGGGATGGGAGCAGTCCAGCAGATTAATGCCCAGGGTAATGGTGCGGATGTCGAAGTTTTCCTCCTGGATCATGCGCATCGTTTGGAGAATCTCGCCTGTTTCGATCATATGGATTTCACTCCTTGGTGTAATGTGCGAAAGGACGCTATGTGCTTATCGGACAAAAAGCAAGACGAGCCATTCTTTCGCGGGCGAAAAAGCCCTGGGAGGTGTCGGAGGGCAGCGGGTCGAGACTGTTCATCAAAAACGGACGGCATGCGCGTCTGTTTTTGTGCTTATCGTGAGAAAAAGCATCCTTACAGGACTTCCCGGCCGGGAGCCATGGGCAACCAGGGAAGTCTGCGATGATATGGGGCGAAGCCCTCCCGCCAGAGTGACGTAAGCTGTTTGGGCGAATTAGATGCGGTGCATGGCGTCGAAAATGTCCATGCGCTGCATGTGAATGGTCATCTTCATTTCGTCACGCACGGGCTGCAGCGCCTCGTCAATGCGGGAAAACTCCATGTGCGCGCCGTCCAGGTCCACCACCATCATCATGGTGAAGTAGCCGTCCAGAATGGTTTGGGTGATGTCGAGAATGTTGATGTTCATCTCGCTGAGCTTGGTGGCTACCTTGGCAATAATGCCTGTCGCGTCCAGGCCGGTGACGGAAATCAGTGCTTTTGTCATGCTGCTTGCTCCTTTTATGGGCGCGATGCGCCTTAGTGGCGGTGCCTTCACCGCGGAATGACGTTAGGTAGGTTCCACGGGCGGGGAACTGGCCTGGGCGATGGTCTCCCTGGAACCATAGACATCTCGGTAAATTTGCCTGCGGGCCACGGAGAGAATCTGCCCCGCTTCCTTGAGGACGGCCGGATGCTCAAGGAGCGCCACGGCAAAGGGCGCGTATCGGACGCCGCTTTCCGCCTGGAATTCCTTCAGCAGCTGCTCCAGGGTAATGCCCTTGGCGTAGTTGCGGCCGATGTTGTCCGTGGCTGCGTCCATGCTGTCGGCAATGGTCAGAAGGTCGATGATAATCTGGTTCAGGTCATCGGTGCGCCGATAGCAGGCGGGATATCCGCCCTGTTCGTTGTAGAAGCAGTGGTGCCCCATGGCGGCCTGCGCGTAGGCCTTGGTGGACGGGTAAAGGTTCAGCGTCGTGTAGCCAATGTAGGGATGCTCCTGAATTAGCTTGAACTCTTCGTCAAACAGGCGGCGGCTGTATTGACCGATGATGTCAATGATGAGGATTTTGCCGATGTCATGGAATTGGCCGCATTGCTCGGTGAGGCTGAGAATTTCCTCACGGTGCAGCCGAACGTCCTCCACCGTGGCATAGTCGCTGTGCTGTACGATGTACTCGGGGTTCAGATCCATCAGGGCGGTCATCAGCAGGCAGGCGAGACGCGAAACCATCTGGCTGTGGATGAACGTCGGTGGATGGAAGTCCAGCAGGTGATACAATAGCTGCTGGTTAACGGTGTCATTCTGGTGCGGCAGGGTGGAGAAGCCTTTGCCCAGAATCTGGGTGAAGGTGGAGAGGTATTCGTTGATGGGAATGCCGCTGACGTAGCGCCGCATCTGCAGCAGCAGGCGATCGACACATTGGTCGCCCTCCGGCGTGTGCTGGGCGAAGTCGCTGTAATAGGCGAAGAAATAGTAACAGCAGTAAACATTATCCCAGAAGGAATCCGGGTCATAGCGGTCGGGCGCGGCGTGAATGCACTGCTCGTACAGGAAGTGCAGCAGCTCATCCAGGGTGCAGCGCCCAGCATGGTAGCTGGCGGCCATGTAAATGTACTGGAAGCTGGGCTTCAGAACCGCCTCCGTACTGGGGCCGTTCTGAAGGGCGTGGTCGCGGATGTAGCAGGCGCTTTGGTAAATGGGCTCGGTCAGCTCCAGATGCTTTTTCTGCCGCAGCAAGGTCAGATAAGTGGTCACGTTGAGGTGAACACTGGCGAGACAAGCTGTCCAGTTGAACTGCGGCGCCTTGGCCTGCAGCGCGGGATCAGAAAAGATCCCCGGAAGCGCCAGCGTGATACGCATGCATTCCTCATGCTCGTCCTCATTGGCGGCATAGTAAGTGCTGTCGGCATCGGAAAGCGCGTCATAGCCCAAGCGGATGTTGCCAAAGGAGCGGATGATGTAGCTTTGGGTTTCGGGGGCAAAATCCTCCAGACGATCCAGGTAAGCGCCGCCAAAGGCGAAGTATTCCCGAACCTGCTTGGTGAATAGGTTGATATGGTAATGCATGCTTGTTTTATTCAGGTAGTACAGCGTCAGCCCGCAGAAGTAGGATTGCTTGATCTGATCGTCCAGATTTCCCTGCTGTCGGGCCTTTTCCAGCAGGCGGCGGTGAAGCAGGTGGCTGAGGGTGTTATCCTCCTGGCGCATGAAATAGGCCAGGTGCTGGGCGAAGTCCTCGATGCTCTCCTGCTGATCCTGGGAGAGCTGATCCAGCGGAAGGGATACCCCCATGGCCGGGTCGCGCAGCAGCGCGTCGTTTTCCGCCTTGATGGCGGACTGAGCCCGCGCGTTGTCCGTCACAGCCTGTACAAGCGCGTCCTCATCCAAATCGGGGGAATAAATGACCTTAACGAATTGCCGGGCCCTGCGGACATTATCCAGGTAGTGCTGCTGTAACTCATTCATGGCGCTTCATTCCTTGTCAGGGTGATCGGGCGGCTGTATGCTTAAAAAAGCCAACACAATATCATTATAACGTATTTGATATAGGAAAGCAATCCTCATCCCCATATCCGGGTTAAAAGTCATGCCTGCCGGAGGGATCTGCAGGCTATCGCTTCCGCGCGCTGTGAATGACGGACATTAGCGCGCTCTCGCTTTCGTCCTCCCGGATGCGCCGCGCGGCAATAACGCGCCTTTCCGCGTCGTCGCTGGCGCAGGTAATCAGCAGGAGCAGCTGATCCCGGGCTGTCACATCCAGACCGACGGCGTAAACAGAGACTTTTCGCAGTGCCGTCAGTGCGTCCTCCCGGCAGGAGATGATGGACGAATTCAGCTTGGAAAAATCGATGTAGCTTCGGCTGCGCGGGTTCAGGCTAATCATGGCTACGGAGAAAACCACATACCGCCCGCCCTCATAGGCGGTATCAAAGGTGATGAAGGGATTCTTCTGATAATAGGCCAGGCTTTCATAATTTCTCAGCCCGCCGAACATCGCGCCGCTTTTCATGTTATGGCCATAGAGCATCAGCGTGTAGGGGCGGACGCTCAGATCGCAGGTTTCTTCCAGGAAAATCGCGCCGTTGACGTTGTGATAGCCGCAGTAATTCCGATTCAAGTAGTAAACGTTGTCCCTTTGCACCACGGCCTCCTCAAGGGCCCCGTCAATACGCAGCCAGCCCACGATGTCCTCGTTCTGGCGGCGCAGCTTCTCAAACCGCTGACTGATATGGCCGTCGGGATTGTCCGGATAGCCTGTGAGCCGCAGCCGGGTCTCGGGCGTCGGCTCCGGCGTGGGCATGGAGATGTCCGCCGCCGCGGGCGCCAATGTCCAGAGGGGGGCGGGGGACGGTGTGGCGGGGGGCGCCGCTGTGGGCTCCTCCTCATAGTAGATTTGCCGCAGCATCGCGGAGGCCTGATGCGCGCGGTAGGCGTCCAAACCGTAAACTGTCAGCCTGACGGCGCAGTAGAGGGCCGTCAGGCTCAGGAAGGCCAGCATGAGGGCGGATCCCGGGCGGGCGGATTGCCCCTCGCCGCGCAGGATATAGCGCCTGTAACGCTTCTTGTGGAAACGACGTTCAATGATGCTCTTATCCCGCAGAAGGCGCGAGATCGGACGGCTTGTCCGAAGGCGCGTCATCGCCTGACGGATGAGGCGGTGGAGCGGGCCGGGACGAGAAACAAGCCCACAGCGCCGGCAGCGTGAGCGACTTGCGCGGCGTCTTTCGCCGGTAGGCTCCGGGGACGGTTGCCGATGCCCCGAACTGCCGCGCCATAAGCGCCGCGGTCGGACTTGTCCGCGTGACATATCGCCGCCTCCCTTCTGAGCGATTGCGTCCGTTGACGGCAGCTTGGGCGCAAGGGCGTGGATAATGAGGAAAAAGAGTGAGACGGAGCCTCCCTGCGGAGCTCTTTTCTCACTCTTTCCCCTTGGTGCTTTGAAACGAAGGAGCTCCTGCGCCAAAAAACCGAAGCCGAGGGGTTACGCCGCGCCGCCGTGACGCTTCCCTTTGCGCATAAGCAGGAGAACGATGAACGCCAGGGCCGCCGCCAGGATGGCCGTCAGCAGCGTCACCGGGGTCTGGTCGCCGGTGGCGGGCATCTGGATGGTATGGTTGCTGAAGTCGATATTCTCGCCGGTGTAGGGCCGGCCGTTCAGGGTGATAACGGGCTCGCCGTCCATGTGAAGGATCGTCTTGTCATCCCGGATGATGGTTACGGTGATTTGGTAGACGGCGTCATCGTACTTCATCATCCCGCCTTCGTTTTCCTCCGCCAGGGTAAAGGTGTAAACGCCGGGCGCATTGAAATAGAGTTCTTCAAAGGCGATCACGCCGTCCGCAGCCTGTACCTTTTCCTCATAGCCGTTGGGGCCTGACAGGGTAAAGGTAAAGCGCGTCCCCCTGGAGGGTTCGCCGTCCAGGTACTTGTTGGCGTGAACCTTCAGCGTGGGGCCGGGAATCCGCTCATACCAGAATGTGATCTCAATGGTCTTGCCATCCTCCAGCATTCGCGTCTCATAGGGTTCGCCAAAAAGCTGCCAGCCCCAGTTCTCAAAATCCTTGTACTTGACGGTGATGTAATTGAGCGTCGTTTTGTCCACAACCACATCGGGAGAAATAATCTTCTCTTCGTTATCCTTCTCGCGGTAACGGATCTTGTAGGACCGCTCAACGGAATGGTAGACGAAGGTGAGAACGTTTTTGTCAGCGGCCTTTTCCAGCACCATGGACTGGCTATAATAGTCAGGCTCAAAGTAGGTGCCGTTCTGGTAGATTTCGCTGCCCAGGGCGTTGGCGTCCACGGTGTCGCCGACATAACCGGAGACGTTCTTCTGGGTGCCGGTCAGCTCAATCTTGGTGCCGTCGGGCAGCTCAAGCACATGCAGGATGGTGTAGGTCGTGGGGGTCTTGGGGTTCCAGATGGCGTAGACCACCGTATCCTTGGTGATTTCCTGGCTGAAGCTGAAGGGGATGGTTCCGGCTTCATCCAGATACCAGCCGGCGAAGGAGTAGCCTTTGTAAACAGGGGAGGGGACGGGGGCCGCGGTGTCGTTGGCCCGCACCACCTGGTTGGTCAGCACGTTGGCAAAGGTCTTCTGCTCGCCGTTCATGCTGAAGGTCTTCGTCTGGGTGCCGGTCAGCCTGTCAATAAAGACTACATTATAGCGGACATCGCTGAGGCGATAATAGACGTCGATGTTCTTGGCGGGCATGAGCGACATGGCCTTCGCGCTGAATTCGACTGTGCCATCGGCGTCCAAATACCATTTGCCCTCGCCGCCGATTTTTGTTGCGTCAGGCGAGGCGCCGCCGGGGAGCGGAGCATCCTTGTACCCCAGGAGGGTGAAGGGATCGGCCGCCGCCGGATCATAGCAGAAATAAGCGTTGTAGTAATTGTTCGCGCCGCCCGTGCCGTCCAGCATCTGCTGATAGAAGATGGGGTCGGTGGTGTGAATGGGCTTGATGCGCACATGGCCGTTTTCATCTGTCAGCAGCTTACCCTCAGCGTTCACAAAGGCTGTGTTATAGGTGATGGTGTACTTGTTGCGGGTCATGGCCAGGACGTTGGTGGCGGCCATTGGCGTGGTCATGGCCGCGTCCGCATCCTTGCTGGAGCGCGGATAAAGATGTCCATTGCGCGCGGAGGCGCCGGTGTTCATGTACCGCCAGCGATTCAGGGACACGGACGGATACAGCACGCCGATGGTAACCGAGGACTGCAGGCGCTCCTTCATCGCGTCGGTTACGTTGGTCGTCATGTTGGCGCTGGTATCGTCGGTAAGGCGAATCCAGTCCGTGATCCAGTAGTTGTCGGGAACGATGTTGCCAACCTTCAGGCTGCGCTGCCAGACCTCCCAGGTGGGCAGGTAGGCATTGTAGCTGTTGCCGTCAAAAACCTGTGTTATCTGATAGTTGGCATAGTTGCCTGCCGACGGGTTCGCCATGGCAGCCTGCGGCGGAATCGTCATCGGCTTTCTTGAGCCGGTAATAGCCGCCTGAGCCAAAACATTGGTAACCTTGGAGGCTGTAAACAGGCTGTCGTTTTGTGTGAAATCCTGGTTAATGCTGGTGCGCCACATCTGCGCCATGAAGCCGGCGGGAATTCTGGCCTCGTATTGCAGGACGTCGCAGGGGGCTTCCACCGTATCGGTCTGGATCAGCGTGTACCGTTTGCCGGTGGAGGTATCCACGCGGCAATCAGCGTCCGGCTCGCTGGGCAGGGCTTCGCCGTAATACTGAATGGCGTATATATTGGAAACGTTGCCGTAGAAGGGATAAAGATGCATGGTGTGTGTGCCGTAGTCATAGTGACTGCCGGTGTGCCTGTTGTCCACACGATCCAGGAAGTAGCTGCTTTCCCGGGAGAAGCGATCTCCCTTCCAGGTGCCGGTGTACCGCTGCATGGTCACGGTATCGGGAACGCCCTGAATCATGTCTTCGCAGTCGCCGCCCTTGTTTTCATAGGTCAGATAGACCGCGGGGGTGATTTCCGCCACGCCGGCAAAGGGCAGCTGAGCACTCTCGAAAGCAAGGTTTCGATTGAGATAGTAGTCGTAATTGTGGGGTTCTGTGGTGAAATACAGATCGCTTGCCCGTTTGGCCGTGTCGCCAAGGAAGAGCTGAAAGTAGTTGTTGGTGTACTCTCCGACTTTGGGGACAAAAAGGTCATAGCTTGCGTAGGGATAACCGGCGTAATAGTCCAGAACAATCTGCTTCCACTGGCTGAAGTCCGTACCGGTGTAGCCCGGGCCAAGGGTGGAGGCGCTCAGGGTGCCGTCCTCGTTGACCTGACGGCCCTGGCTGACGGGCATGCCGTATTTGCCCGTAAAGGTGAGAATGCGGGGCTTGGTGTATTCATAGGGGAACACCGGCGTAATGGTTTCCGTGAACATGTCCGCCGTGAGGTCGTCGGTGAAGCGGCCGATGATGGTCTCAACGGTATTGATTACAGTGCCGCCTTCCAGCGGCGTGCCGCCCTGACTGGCGTAATCCTTGTAGGCGGTTAGCTCCACCGTTGGATGATAGACGATCTTCCACTGCTCGCGGGTATAGAAGACATTGAGGACAGTCTTGCCGTTGCTGCCCAAGGTGACGCCGACGCAGTTGCAGCGGTTGCCGGTGGTCTGCGCCCCCGTGACGGGGTCAACGCCCAGGGTCATGCGCTGGCAGGTCGTGCAATGGCAGGAGCCCGATGCACAGGCGCAGCCGTCCGGGTTGGCGGCGCATTCCTCGCATTCAAGAAAGTCGAAGCCGTAAAAGGGGCTGTAGACATAGGAATTCTGATAGCTGTCGTAGCTGTCCGAAACGCCGTAACGGCTGTCCGGGTCGGCAAAGACCACGGGAAAGTTTTCTGGATGGTTGTTTGCCGCGTCAACCACCCGCGTTTCATCCGCGCGCTCCACGTCGAAGGCGTTGTGCTTGACGGTATGGCCGATGGGCGCGCGGCGCACGATGTCCAGCGTGTGGCTGATGCGGTAGAGGTTTTCGGTATCCGCGTCCTCAAACCAGACCTGCACCACATAATCGGAGATGTAAGGCTCCCACACAGCGTAGTAGGTGGCGCCGCCGTCAGGCATCGTCTTCAGCTGCTCGGCCAGGTTTTGAAGGCTTCCGTTGGCCGGGGCATAGCCCTCCCGGGTGAGCTGCTCGATTTTTTCGGGCGTGGTGTATATGGTCAGATCCTCGTACCGTCCCCCGGCGGAGGCGGCGTCCGGCGTGTAATCGGATATGACGCTGGCGCCCCTGCCGGTCACCCAGCCGATGAACCTGTGCGTTTCGCCCTTGTCGGGATCCGCGACGGCATAGATGCCCTTGCCGTCAATTCCCTGGGTATAGGCGGAAATATCGACGGTGGGAAGCGAAGTGATGCGGTTGATGTCGTAGGAAATATCATAGTTCATAATCACGCCGTCAGGATCGGCGGTAGGCGCGAACTTCTGCTGGGGAATACCGCTGACAAAGGTATCCGCAATACCGGTGGTGAAAAGGATATTCTGCCGCTGACCGGCCATGTAGTAAATATTCCGCTCCGCCCTGCCGTCGGCGGTGACGGTAAACCCGAGCTGATCCTCCGTATTGCGGTTTCGGTCAAGGCCGTACATCTTGCTGATGCCGTTGGCGAGATACTGCTTGATTTGCGTGCGGGTCAGGCTGTTGACCGATGTGCCGAGTGCCTGAGCGATGGCTTCCAGCAAGGGCGTGATGTCGTGGCGCTCGTCGCCATAGTGGCTGGCGGTCAGCCGGGTCAGGGCCTGGATCATGGCCTCGCCGCTGGGCCCCTGGGCAATGATGTCGCCGCTGCCAAGATCGTCGAAGAGCGTTTTCACCATGTCGTTGACGCCCACGGGAGGATGGCATTCCTGATCCTTGATTCCCTCTCCGATGTAGGAATAAAGCAGAACCTCGTTTCTGCCCTGGGCGTCATAGCCGTAGTAATTGAGCTGGTAAGGGGCTTCTTCAAGGGTGTAAATATAATTCACGACATAGCGGACGTCCTCGTTGACCGTGCCGCCAACCATGTAACGGCCATTGGCGTCCGGCGTCAGCGTGATTTGCCGCTGAATCTGGCTGCCGTCCTCGCCGGTGGTCCAGGCGAAAATGTTGGACAGATCCAGCGCGTACCCTTTCTTGCTCAGGTCGGGAAGGTTCACATAATAGACGGCGCCGTTTTTCAGCAGTGCCTCATGGGTTTCGGCAACGCGAACCTTCTGGCCGTCCTCCGTGACGAAATATTCCACGGAAAGCAGCACAAATTCAGACGCTTCCCTGCAGGTCCAGCGTTCCTCATAACAGCTGTCGTCGTGGATGTGGGCGGGGTCTGTCTCGGGACAAACGAACGTCTTTTCCGCTTGGCACAGCCATCCGGACTCGTTGTGAACATGGTTATCGGGGACAACAGGCGTACCGCCGCCGGCATTCGAGGCGACAGCGGCCGACGGAACCAGGCTGAGAAGAAGGACGGCTGCCGTCAGGAGGCTAAGAATCCGCTTTGCAATCGAGTACTGCATGGTCATTCTCCTTTTTCCACGTTTAAGCGGGCCGCCTTTGCGCAAAAGCGCCCATTGTTCTTGCGGCGCTTAAAGTAACTCAATTGGTATTCTTATCAAATCAGTATTTTAACATTATCATGCAATTAAGTCAACGAAATTTCCCGAAAAAACGTGGATTATGGATACTTCATTCACCAAATTTCACTTCCTGAATGGCTTTCATAAGCGTTTCGGCCCCTTTTTTCCTCCGCAGACCTCATCTAATAGGAAAGCAACGCGCCTGTCGGCTCATGCCTGGACAAATGAGGTCGAATGATGTATGATACTGCGTTGAAAGGGGGCTTGCACGGTGCAGAAGCGAGTTTTGGCCATCCATGACCTAAGCTGCGAGGGGCGGTGCTCGCTGACGGTGGCGCTTCCGGTGCTGTCCGCCTGCGGCATTCATACCGCCGCGCTGCCGACGGCGCTTTTGTCTACCCATACAGGGGTGTTTACGGACTATGCCTGCTTGGATTTGACGGAGGAGATGCGGCGAGTGCTGGCCCACTGGGATACCCTTGCCCTGGCCTTTGACGGGCTGTACACCGGCTTTCTGGGTTCCTTTGAGCAGATCAGCCTGGTGGGCGGTGTGCTGGAGCGGTATCGTCAGGAGGGCGGCTGCACGGTCGTGGACCCTGTGATGGCCGATCATGGCCGCCTTTACGCCACCTACACCCAGGAGATGGCGGGGGGGATGGGAGACTTGTGCCGCCTGGCGGATGTGATTGTACCCAATCTGACCGAAGCCTGCATCCTGCTGGACAGACCGTATACGCCTTCACCCGATGAAGGCGAGGTTTGCGGCTTACTGGAGGGCTTGGCGGCGCGCTATGGGTGCTCCCAGGCGATCATAACCGGGGTGCGGCGGGGCGATCAGCTGGGCGCGGCGGCCTTCCGGGCGGCGGACGGCGCGTTTTCCTTTGCCGGGGCCGCCATGCTGCCCCAGGTTTTCTATGGCACGGGGGATGTTTTTGCCAGCGCGCTGACGGCGGCGGCGGTGCTGGGGCATGATGTCGGCAGCGCGACTCGCATGGCTGTGGACTTCACCCATGAGGCCATGCTGCACACCCTGGAAAACGGACTGCCGCTGCATTACGGCGTCGCCTTTGAACAGGCAATTCCCGGTCTTCTGCGCGCCCTTGGGCTGGCGTGAACCCGGGAACGCGGGACTGTCTTCCAATAATGAACTTTCAATATAAAAGGAGCGAACTAACCATGACGGCGCTGCTGCTGGGGGTTATCTATCTGTCCTTTATCAGCCTGGGGCTGCCGGACGGTCTGCTGGGCGCGGCTTGGCCGGTGATGTACAGGCAAATGGAGGTTCCTGTGGCCTGGGCCGGCGCCGTGTCCATGATTATATCAGCGGGAACGATCCTATCCAGCCTCCAAAGCGACCGGCTGACCATACGCTTTGGCGCGGGACGGGTGACGGCGGTCAGCGTGGCCATGACCATGCTGGCGCTGTTTGGCTTTTCCGTCAGCGGGTCGTTCTGGATGCTTTGCCTGTTTGCCATACCCTACGGTCTGGGCGCGGGCGGCGTGGACGCGGCGCTGAACAACTATGTGGCCCTCCATTATTCCTCCCGGCATATGAGCTGGCTTCATTGCATGTGGGGCATCGGCGCGTCCGTGGGCCCATACCTGATGGGGCTGGCGCTGACGGGCGGCTTTGGCTGGCAGGCGGGTTATCAGTGGGTCGGAATGATCCAGCTGGCGCTGACGGCGCTGCTGGTGTGCAGTCTGGGCCTGTGGCAGAAACGCCTTGGCGCCGGAACCAACGCGGAAGAGAAGCCCCGTGCCATGTCCCTGCGGGAGGTGCTGGCGATCCCCGGGGCAAAGGCCGTGCTGGTCACTTTCTTTTGCTATTGCGCGTTGGAGTCCACTACGGGTCTGTGGGCGGGCAGCTATCTGGTGCTGAGCCGGGGAATTTCCGAGGAGACGGCGGCCCGCTTCGTCAGCCTGTTTTATCTGGGCATCACCGTGGGGCGCGGGCTGAACGGCTTCATTGCCAACCGTTTCCGGGACGAAACGCTGATCCGCGCGGGCCAGGGCGTCATCGTGGCGGGGCTGGTCTGCCTGATGCTCCCCCTGGGTGAAAGCGGCGCGCTGGCGGGTCTTTTGACCATTGGCCTGGGGTGCGCGCCCATCTATCCCTGCGTGATTCATGCCACCCCCGCTCATTTCGGCGCGGAACGCTCCCAGGCCGTCATCGGCGTGCAGATGGCCAGCGCCTATGTGGGCTCCTGCCTGATGCCGCCCCTCTTCGGCGCGCTGGCAGGGCGGCTGACCACGGGGCTTTTCCCCTGGTATCTCCTGGTGCTGATGGCGCTGATGGTCCTCATGCACGAGCGGCTCGTGCGCGGGACGAGGGCGTAAAGCAGGATTCCTTGACCAAATTCCGCGTCACAATGATGCCGACAGATCCCAAATGATCGGAAAACGCCGCCATGTTCATTTGCGTTGCTTGCCGCAACGGGCGTTCGTCTGTATCATAACGGTGAAAGGAGGTCATCGCTGATGATTAATGAGAACATCAGGACGCTCAGAAAAGCCAAAGGACTTTCGCAGGAGGAGCTTGCGATCAGGCTGAATGTGGTAAGGCAGACTATCTCGAAATGGGAGCAGGGTCTGTCGGTTCCGGATGCCGATATGCTGCTCTCTCTGTCGGAGGTGTTTGAGACGCCGGTAAGCACCCTGCTGGGGGAAACCATCGTCGATAACAAAGCGGATGACTTAAAAGCGATCTCCGAGAAACTGGAGGTCATCAACCTTCAGCTTGCGCGGAAAAAGGAAACCAGGGAAAAATGGATCCATTGGCTTTGCATGATAGGGTGTACAGTCATCCTGGCTGCTTTGGCGGCCCTGATCGTTTTGAAAAGCCCCTATTTGGGCTGGGATAACAGCCATACCGAGACCGCGGTGATCGGCGTTGCGCTTCACGCGCTTGAATGGTCGTTCGTTAGAATTGCGCCGCTGGCCCTGATCGGAGCGATTGTTGGGGCATGCCTGACACGCAAGAAAAGGTGACGTCGCAAAAACAGCGGGTGTGGGAAGTTCCCACACCCGTTTTGCGCGTCGCATTGGGCGGACGGTTCATATTGTTGTCATGGGTTCATGCGGGCGATGAAGAAATTCAGAAGTCCCGCGTAGCTGAGCCACAAAAGGTAGGGCAGCAGCAGCCAGCCAGCGGTCTTGCTCAGGCGGAAGGAGCCAACCATCAGGATCAGCACCAGCGCCCACAAAAGCACAAGCCACACAAAGGCGAGTCCCAGGGCGTGCTGGGTGAAAAACAGGATCGGCCAGACAAGGTTGACGGCCAGCTGCAGGGCGTAAAGCACCGCGAACCTGACCCGGGCCGGGTCACCGGTGCGCAGAACAAACCAGATGCTCACGGCCATGGCCGTATACAGTATCGACCATACCACCGGAAAGACCCAGCCGGGCGGCGCGAAGGCCGGCGTTGAAAGGGAATCATAGAAGCTCATGTCGTTTCGGATAAAAAAGCCCACGACGCCGCCCAGCCCCAGCGTCAGCACAATCAGCGCGGCGAGCGATTTCCAGCCAGGCTTTGCCTTGGCCGCTGTCTCTGACATAGCGATCACCTCGGCCCTATTTTATTAGGCTTTGAGCGTTCTTATCCACGTTGCTTGCGCGGCGGAGGAAATATGGTATAATGAGCTGTCTGAAAAACACGCGGGAGGTGCGCCATGGCGAGGGTCATCGTCATCGGGGGCGGCGCGGCGGGTCTGGCGGCGGCCATCGAGGCTGCGGGACAGGGCGATGAAACGGTGCTGCTGGAACGAATGGAGCGGGTGGGCAAAAAGCTGCTGGCCACGGGCAACGGCCGCTGCAACCTGATGAATACCGGGGCCTGGCGGTATCCCGGCGGCGGAGACTACGCGGCGGAAACGCTGTCTCGGTGCGGCGCGGAGGAGCAGCGGCGCTTTTGGGAAGGATTGGGTCTTCGCCTGCGCCAGGAGGCGGACGGCCGAGTCTATCCCGCCAGCGGACAGGCTTCCACGGTGCTGGATGTGCTGCGGCTTGCCATGGAGCGGCGGCGGGTCACGGTGCATACCGGCGCGACGGTGGAGGAATTGTGTCCCTGCCGCGGGGGCTTTGCGGTGAAGACCGGAGATCGGCGGCTGACGGCGGAGCGGGTGATTCTCGCGGGCGGAGGTTGCGCGCAGCCCAAGCTGGGCAGCGACGGCAGCTGTTATGGCCTGCTGAAGGCTCTGGGCCATACTGTGACCGCTCCCGCGCCCTGCCTGACGCCCATCTTGACGGAGACAGGGCCTCTGCGCGGCCTGGCGGGCATCCGGGTCAAGTGCCAGGTTCAGGCGGAGGACGGCGGCCGCGTCCTGCACAGGGAGAGCGGCGAGGCCCTCTTCACGGACTATGGCCTGAGCGGCGTGTGCGTGATGCAGTGCGCCCGGTGGGCCCGCGAAGGCGGAAGCCTGACGCTGAACCTGCTTCCGGCCCTTGGGCTGCCCGACGGCGAGGCGCTGCGGGAAACCCTGCTTGTCCGCCGCCGGGAATGGCGGGAGCAGCCGCTTGAACAGCTGCTGACGGGGCTGTGTGTGCCGCGTCTGGCGGCGGGGCTGTGCGCCGCGGCGGGGATCACATGGAAGAACCGTGCGGTGACCTCTCTGACCGACAAGGAATGTTCCGCGCTGGTCGGGGCGGTGTCGGGCTGGCGGCTTCACGTTCGCGGCGTCAAGGGCTTTGACGCGGCCCAGGTGACCAAGGGAGGCGCGCGTCCGGGGGAATTTGATCCTGCCAGCGGCGAATCCCGGCTGATTTCCGGCCTTCACGCTGCGGGGGAGGTGCTGGACGTGGACGGCGACTGCGGCGGCTTCAACCTGATGTTCGCCTTTGGCAGCGGCATCCTGGCGGGCCGGAACGGAAGGTAGGGCATCCCGCCGTTCAAAAACCTCTGGAAGGTGTCGGCGGGCCCGCAGGCCCTTGGACTGTCCGTCAAAATCGGCGGGGCTCTTCGGGGGAAACGGGGCGAAGCCCCTGTACGGCGATTTTGATTGGAAACTGCTTCCTTACGCAACGAACGGCCGGGAGGGCGTACAGAGCTCAAAAAAAGTGGCGCATACCACTTTTTCACAGTATTGTAGGAGGAAAACGAATGTCCATTGTTGAGGTTTTATGCGCTGAATTCCATGTGGCCCCCTGGCAGGTGGAGGCGGTGATCCGCCTGCTGGACGAGGGCTGCACGCTGCCCTTCATTGCCCGCTACCGCAAGGAGCAGCATGGCGAGCTGGACGATCAGAAGCTGCGGGATATGGCCGAGCGTCTGGGGGCTCTGCGTGCGCTGGATACCCGGCGGCAGGAGATCAGCGAGGCGCTGAAAAAGCTGGAGGTCTGGACGGAGGAGCTGCAGGTGGCCATCGACGGCGCGGCCACCATGGGTCAGCTGGAGGACATTTACCGGCCCTATCGTCCCAAGCGGCGCACCCGGGCCATGATTGCCAAGGAGAAGGGCCTGGAACCCCTGGCGGACACGCTGCTGCTTCAGCTGACGAAGGCTGCTACGCCGGAGGAACTGGCGGAGGGCTATCTGGACGCGGACAAGGGTGTCGCCAATGCCGAGGAAGCCCTGCAGGGCGCCATGGACATCATTGCTGAGCGGATTAGCGACGATCCCGCCATCCGCCAGAAGCTGAAGGCCCTCTACCGCCGCGACGGCGTGATGGTTACCCGCGCGGCTGGTGAGGAAGACAGCGTCTATCGCATGTATTACGACTACCGGGAGCCCTGGAAGCTGATGCCCTCTCATCGGGTGCTGGCCATGAACCGGGGGGAGAAGGAGGGCTTCCTCAAAGTTAAACTGGAAGCGCCCGCGCCCTCGGCTCAGGCCATCATCCAGGCGGCTTATGTGGCCCACACCGGCAGCCTGGCCACCGAATACGTCCTGCGTGCCTGCGATGACGCCTATACCCGGCTTATCGCGCCCTCCATCGAGACGGAGCTGCGGGGCGATCTGACGGCCCGGGCCCAGAGCGCGGCCATCCGCGTCTTCGCGCTGAACCTGAAGCCCCTGCTGATGCAGCCTCCCGTCCATGGCCGGGTTGTGATCGGGCTGGATCCCGGTATCCGCACGGGCTGCAAGGTGGCGGTGGTGGACGCCACGGGCCGGGTGCTGGATACCGGCGTGATCTTCCCGCTGCCCTCCCACGGGCGGGTGGAGCAGGCCAAGGCCACGGTGAAGGCCCTCATCCGCCGACATGGCGTGACCATCGCGGCCATCGGCAACGGTACGGCGGGCCGGGAAACGGAGCAGTTCTTTGCCCAGGTGGTGCGGGAGATGCAGGGCGAGGCGGAGCTGGCCTATATGGTGGTCAGCGAGGCCGGTGCTTCGGTATATTCGGCCAGCAAGCTGGCGGCGGAGGAATTCCCCCAGTTCGACGTCAGCCTGCGCAGCGCGGTGTCCATCGCCAGGCGACTGCAGGATCCTCTGGCGGAATTGGTGAAGATCGATCCCAAGGCCATCGGCGTGGGGCAGTACCAGCACGACCTGAAGGAGAGCGAATTGGACGCGGCGCTGGACGGCGTGGTGGAGGACTGCGTGAACAGCGTGGGCGTGGACGTCAATACCGCCAGCCCGTCGCTGCTTGCCCATGTGGCGGGGGTGAACGCCGCGGTGGCGAAAAACATCGTGGCCTACCGGGAGGAAAACGGTCCCTTTGCTACCCGGGCGCAGCTGAAGAAGGTGCCCAAGCTGGGCCCGAAGGCCTTCGAGCAGTGCGCGGGCTTCCTGCGCATCCCCGGCGGCAAGGATTTGATGGAGAATACCGGCGTTCACCCGGAAAGCTACGCGGCGGCCCAGGCACTTTTGAAGCGCTTTGGCTTGACGACGGCCCAGGCGGCGGAAGGCCAGCTGCGCGTCCAAGCGGAGGCTGAAGGGTACGCGGCCCTGGCGCGGGCATTGGAGATCGGCGAGCCGACCCTGCGGGACATTGTGGCCGAATTATCAAAGCCCGGGCGGGACCCCCGCGACGAGCTGCCTCCGCCTCTTTTGCGCACCGACGTCATGGACATGGACGATCTGACCCCCGGCATGGAGCTCAAGGGCACCGTGCGCAATGTGACGGACTTCGGGGCCTTTGTGGACATCGGCGTTCATCATGACGGCCTGGTGCATGTCAGCCAGATGGCGGCAAGGCGGGTGCGGCACCCCAGCGAGATCGTCCGGGTGGGAGATGTGGTGACGGTGTGGGTGCTTCAGGTGGAGCGGCAGAAGGGCCGCATCAGCCTGACCATGGTCAAGCCCGCCCAGGGCAGGTGATCGCATGATCATCACGTTGGGGGAGCGTACGCCGGAAACCGTGCGAATTTTCTTTCATCAGTCCCGTCAGCCGGACATCCGGCGCTATCTGCCGCTGAAGGCCGCCACCGAGGCGGAAGCGCTGGCGGACTATCAGCGGACGCTGCTGCCGGGGGCCCGCAGCTATGGCCGGATCATCCTGGCGGACGGCCGCTATGTGGGCGATGTGTGGTGCTATGCCATGGCCCCCGGGGAGACGCCCCAGGCCATGCTGAGCTATTGTGTCTGGGATACGGCGTACTGGCGTCAGGGCGTCGCGACGCAGGCTGCGGGGCTGTTCATGGAAGAAATCAGCCGCCGCTTCGGCATTCGCCGCCTGGGCGCGTTCACCTGCGCGGACAACGCCGCCTCCTTGCGGGTACTGGAAAAGTGCGGCTTTCAGCGGACCGAGACCCTTTCGGAAGACGGCGTGCTGTCCTATTATTATGAGTGGTCAGCCCCGGCACGATGACCTTTGCCGCGAGAATCAATTGTTCTCGCGGTGTTTTTTTGCCGTGGGTCAAGCTGCTCCTGGCGAAAAATAGCTATTCTGATACGAACATAGTCCCTGAGATGGCATTGACAGTGACATCATCCAGGTCTATAATGAGCCGTGATTTGCGTACAAAGGATGGCGGGGCGAATGCTGGGAACCATCAGGCGAGCCTTTCCCAGGACGGTGCCAGTGCTGGCGGGCTATTTGTTTCTGGGTGTGGCCTATGGCGTGGCGCTGCGGGAAAAGGGCTTCGGGTTGGCATGGGCGCTGCTGATGAGCGGCGCGATCTACGCCGGCTCCATGCAGTTTGCCATGCTGGGCGCGCTGACGCAGCCCTTTGCCCCGGTGACTGCGGCGCTGATGACGCTGCTGGTGAACGCCCGTCATATCTTCTATGGCCTGAGTATGCTGGAAAAGTACAAGGACACGGGACGATGGAAGCCCTACCTGATCTTCTCCCTGACGGATGAAACCTACTCCCTGGTGTGCCAGGGCGCGCCGGAGGGCGAGGAGCAGGGGCGATGGTATGCCGCCGTGTCCATGCTGGATCAGGCGTATTGGGTGGCTGGCTCGGTGGCGGGGGTTGTGCTGGGCCAGCTGCTGCCCTTCGACCTGACGGGCATCGACTTTGCCATGACCGCGCTGTTCACCGTCATCGTCACCGAGCAGACGGCGGACGCGATCAAAGCGCTGCGGCAGGGGACGCTTTCCCCGGCGGAGGCACTTTTTCCCCCGGCGCTTGGCTTGGTCTGTACCCTGGGAAGCCTGCTCCTGGTGGGCAAGGACAGCTTTCTGCTCCTGGCGATGGCCCTGATGCTGGCGGGATTCTTCCTGCGCTACCGGGGCGAGAGGGGAGGCGAGCGGGCATGACAGTTCCGCAATTGCTCATGACCGTGGCGCTGGTGGCGCTGACAACGGCGCTGACCCGTTTCACGCCCTTCTGGCTGTTCCCGGCAGGGCGGCAGGCCCCCGCCTTCGTCGTCTGGCTGGAACGGCGGCTGCCCCGGGCCGTGATGGTCATGCTTGTGGTGTACTGCCTCAAGGATATTTCCTTGGCGGAATCGCCCTTTGGCCTTCCGGCGCTGATGGGGGTGGCGGTCACGGCGGGGCTGCACCTGTGGCGGCGTCGGATGACGCTGTCCATCGCCGGGGGAACGGCGGTTTATATGGCGCTGCTGCGGTTGATGGCCTGACGGCGGTTTTGGAACGGCGGCGGCGTCATTTCCGCCATCAGGCATGGACGGCGCGGGTAAGCCGTGCTATGATAAAGCTGTGGAAAGCCGGGATAGCCGGCGCGCAGGCAACGAATGAATAGGAGGCTGACAAAAATGATTCGCTTTGAGCATGTCACCAAGGAGTATGGCAAAAGCGGCGTGAAGGCGGTGGATGACCTGAACCTGCTGGTGGAGCGGGGCAAGGTCTTCGGGTTTATCGGGCCCAACGGCGCGGGAAAGACCACCTCCATCCGCCTGATGACGGGCATCCTGGCGCCCACATCCGGCCGGGTGCTGATCGGCGGCATGGATATGGCGAAGGATCCCGTGGATGCCAAGCGCATGATTGGCTTTGTGCCCGACGGCCATGAGCTGTACGACCGTCTCACGGGTCTGGAGTACCTGCGTTTTCTGGCTGATATTTATGGCGTGGAGCCGGAACGGCGCAAGGCGCATATTGAAAAGTACCTGGCCCTGTTTGAATTGGAGCAGGCGGCGGGCGACCCGATTCGCAGCTATTCCCGCGGCATGAAGCAGAAGCTGACTGTCATCGGCGCGCTGATCCACAAGCCGCCGGTATGGGTGCTGGATGAGCCCATGGTGGGCCTGGATCCCCGGGCGGCCCATATCCTGAAGGAGGAGATGCGCCGCCATTGCGACGAGGGCAATACGGTCTTTTTCTCCACCCATGTGCTGGAGGTGGCGGAAAAGCTCTGTGATGAGATCGCTATCATTGATAAGGGCAGGGTTGTGGCGGAAGGCACCCTGGAGGAGCTCCGTTCCGGTGAAACCGGCACGTCCCTGGAGCAGCTGTTCCTGGAGATGACCGATGCGGAGGTGAAGGCGGAATGAGCAGCTATGCCGCGCTCCTTCGTCTGGCGATACTGAATACCCTGGCCTCCGCCCGCACCGCCGTTTCCCGCAAGGACGGCAAGGTGAGCCCTGCGGCGGTGGTTCTGCTGGGGCTGGGTATTCTCTCCATCGTGGCGGTGGCGGGCTTCCTGATTTATGGCGAGGTCATGCTGTACAGCCTCCTGGCGCGGGTGGGACAGCCGCTGCTGCTCCCGGCCATGGCGCTGCTGATGTCGATGGCTGTCACGCTGTTCATGGGCGCTTTCCAGACCCTGACGAGGCTGTATTTCAGCCGCGACAGCGCTTGGATGTCCAGCCTGCCCGTCACCTCCCGAACGGTGATGGCCGCCCGCCTGACCGAGGTTTACCTCAGCGAAACGCTGATTAACCTGGTGCTCCTGGCGCCGCTGTTCGTAATGATGGGCCTTCACGGCTATGGCGGCGGGGCGTACATCCTCCGGGCGGCGGTCACGCTGCTGCTCAGCGCCGCGCTGCCGGTGGCGGTCACGGTGGTGCTGGCTTCCGTGCTGGTGCGCTTTGGCGCGCTGAGCCGCCATAAGGAACTGGTGATGACCTGCGGCTCCGTCCTCTTGCTGGTGGCGGTGCTGTCGCTGGAATTTGCCATCATGCCCAAAATCCCGGACGATGCGGGCGCCATGTTCTTCGTTCAGCTTTTTCTGGATCAGAACGGCCTGGTCAATACCCTGACCTCCGCCATCCTCCCCATTCGCTGGGCGGTGGAGGGCCTGGCGGGCAGCTGGAGCTCCTTCCTGCTGTTCGCGGGCGTATCGCTGCTGGCCATCGGCGGCGTGGTATGGCTGATGGGCGGGAGGTATTTGGAGGTCTGCACCCGGCAGAGTGAGCAGGCGACCAAGCGCAAGCACCGCAAACTGAGCGCGGGCGATTGGAAGGCCGCCAGCCAGACCATGGCGCTGTTCCGCCGGGAGTGGTCGGAGCTTCTGCGGACGCCGGCCTATGCCATCAACGCGCTGAGCAGCGTCATCGTCGTGCCTCTGATGCTGGCGATGATGGCGGTGAGCATCATCTCCGCGTCGGAGATCACCTTTGCGGATATGCTGGCGACAATCCGCGGCTTCCTGGTAAGCATCCCGGCAACGGATCTGACCCTGATTCTGGCCGCGGTTCTGGCCTTCTGCTGCTGGATGAATCCCGCGGTGGCTACCGCCGTGACCCGAGAGGGCCGGCGTCATGACCTGTATCGCATGATGCCTGTGACGCCCCGGGCGCTGCTCAAGGCCAAGCTGCTCACGGGTCTGTCCATCAACGGGCTGGCTATCATCATTGTCGCCGTTGTCGCGGCGGTGCTGCTGGGCTCCCTGACCTGGCTGCTGATCCCCGCCCTTGCGCTGGCTATGCTGATGAACTACGCTACCTGCGCCCTCAGCCTGGCCTTGGACGCGCTGCATCCCAACTACCATTGGACCACGGAGACGCAGGCGATCAAGCAGAGCATGAACGTCCTGATCGGCATGGCCATCAGCATTGTGCTGCTGGCGCTGCCCATTGTGGCCTGGGTGCTGCTGATGGTCAATACGGGCCTTGGCTCCCTGGCGAAGGCAGCGGTGGCTACGGCGGTGCTTGTGCTGGAATGCGTTGCCGCCGGATGGCTGCTGCACGGCCCGGCGGAAAAAAGCTACGCCGCTTCCGAGGGCTAATATCATCCCCTATGAAGTCTGTCCGACGCTTGTCGGGCAGGCTTTTCGCTTCGCTGACGGCAGCGCTTGGGCGCGGGGAATGAACCGCTAAAAAGCGCGCCATACTGCCGATGTGTGCGGACTTCAGGCCGTCAGGAGGAAACTGCCCGCGGCGCGGCGAATGTAAAAGAGATGAATTTTTTCGACGCCGCGGTGGTATCAAAGCGATGAAAGCGAGGCGGAGCAGCCATGCTGACTGTTCATGACATGTATGACCTGACTCATTCCCTGGCGGGGGCTTATCTGGCGGGCTTCCAATATCCTTGGGAGGCGCTCTGCGGCATCAAGGCGCTGATTCTTGCCCTTGGTGAAGACCTTTCCGACGAGGAATACGATCAGCCTGCCCCCCAGGTGTGGGTGCATAAAACGGCGACAGTTGCGCCAACGGCCTATCTGGGTGCGCCCTGCATCATAGGAGCGGGCACGGAGATTCGTCACGGAGCGTTTATCCGGGGCGCGGCGCTGGTGGGCGAGCGCTGCGTGGTAGGCAATTCCGTGGAATTGAAGAACGTTATCCTGTTCGATAACGTGCAGACGCCGCACTATAATTATGTGGGGGACAGCATTCTGGGCTACAAGAGCCATATGGGCGCGGGCTCCATTACCTCCAACGTCAAGAGCGACAAGAGTCTGGTGGTGGTTCATGGCGCGGAGGAGGACATGCCTACGGGGCTGAAGAAGTTCGGGGCCATGCTGGGCGACCGGGTGGAGGTCGGCTGCAACAGCGTGCTGAACCCCGGAACGGTCATCGGACGGGACAGCAACGTGTACCCGCTTTCCTCCGTGCGAGGCGTGGTGCCGGAAAAGTCCATCTGGAAGACCGGGGGCGTGGTCGTTCCGAAGCGGTAAGCTTTGGGCGCTGCTCGAAGCGAAAGCGCCGTCCATGCGCAAAATATCAAAAGCCCGTCGCAGCGGCTGTTGCTTGGCGACGGGCTTCTTTTGTTGGGAGGCGCCGACCTTCAGGGACGCCTCGATCCCGGAGGGCTTGACGTTGTTCAAAGCTGTTTGAAGGCCTCCAGCCAGGCGCGGGTAATGAGCTCATGGCCGGCGGCGGTGGGATGGACGCCGTCGTGAAGCCAGTGAGCGGGGCCGGTGACACGGCTGGCTTCATCAAACCGCCGCTGCAGGGGAATGAACACGGCGCCGTGCTTCTCCGCTACACGCTTGGCGGCGGCTGCGCGGAGGGGAACCTCCTGCTGGAAGGTTTCCAGCCGATCGGGAATTTCCTCGGTATTGCAGGTGGCATGGCCGGGGAGAACGAAGGGCTCCAGGATCATCACCCGGATGTTCGGCAGCGCAGCTTGGATGTCATCCAGCAGCATATCGTACACGCGCTCGAACCGTTCCGCCTCCACACCGTTTTGCCGGGTGATCTCGTGCCACACGTCGTTGACGCCAATGAGGATGCTGAGGATGTCGGGACGAAGGTTAATGAGGTCCGCCTTGATGCGGGCATACAGATCGACGATGCGGTTGCCGCTGATGCCGCGGTTCAGGCACTCGTATTGCCCCGGAGCCTCATAGCCCAGACGGCCCTTGATGAACGTGGCGTAGCCATGCCCGGAAAAGACGTCGTTCTCCCGGCTCCGGCTGACATCTGTAATGGAATCGCCCTGAAAAAGAATCAGCTGACTCATGATGTTCTATCCTTTCGTGCGTATTGCAGTAGGTGTAATATGCAATTCCGGCTATGAGCGAAAGTATAGCACAGGGGACGCCATAACGCAAGGTGGCTGAAAGAAAGACGTTATGATGTTTTGGCCTTGACAGGTTCTGGACTTTACGCTATCATTTTTTGTGGAAGGATGGGCCAGATTGAATGAAAAAGTCGATCTGAAGCGTTTTTTGGATTGGTTGAAGGCGAATACGAGGAGGAAGACAGTCAATGAAGGATGCAAAAACACTTTATGTAGTGATCCCGTGCTACAAGGAGCAGGAGGTGCTGCCGGAAACGGCCAAGCGCCTGAAGGCGAAGATGAGCGACCTGGTGGAACGCGGGCTGATTGCCCCGAACAGCCGGGTGATGTTTGTCAACGACGGCTCCAAGGACCGCACCTGGCCCATCATTGAGGAGCTTCACCGGGAGGACGCGGTGTTTTCCGGCGTCAATCTTTCGCGCAACCGCGGTCATCAAAACGCCCTGCTGGCGGGGCTGATGACGGCGATGAGCTTCGCGGATGTCATCATTTCCATGGACGCGGATCTCCAGGATGACATCAACGCCATGGACGCCATGCTGGAGCAGTACCATAACGGCTATGACGTGGTGTACGGCGTCCGCTCCTCCCGCAAGAGCGATACCTTTTTCAAGCGCTTCACTGCCGAGGGCTTTTATAAGCTGATGAAGGGGCTGGGGGTCGACATCGTTTTCAACCACGCCGATTACCGCCTGATGAGCAGGCGGGCGGTGGAGGGTCTTGCGCAGTTCAAGGAGGTTAACCTGTTTCTGCGCGGCATTGTGCCGCAGGTCGGCTATCCATGGACGACGGTGGAGTATGTCCGGGCCGAGCGCTTTGCCGGCGAAAGCAAATATCCGCTGAAAAAAATGCTGGCCTTCGCCTTTGACGGCATCACGTCCTTCAGCGTGAAGCCCATGCGCCTGATCCTGGTGCTGGGGGCGGTGGTGTTCATCGTCAGCCTGCTGATGCTGCTTTGGGCGCTGGCGGCCCACCTGATGGGCAGCTCGGTATCCGGCTGGACGTCCCTGATGGGTTCCATCTGGCTTATCGGCGGCATTCAGCTGCTGAGTCTGGGCGTCATCGGCGAGTACATCGGCAAGATTTACAGCGAGAGCAAAGCGCGGCCGCGCTTCATCATCGACACGGTGCTGAACAAGACAGAGGGCTGATTTGCATTTTCCAGGGGATTGTGCTATAATATAAACCATTCTGTACAGCGAAAGGAGTGGCGACTGGTGGATCAACCTCCCTTGTGTGGGGACATAGGCCTGCGGCGTCGCGCCTTGCTGATGCGGAGGCCTGCGCCAGGGCTGCTTTCTGGCGGACACCGCTGAGGCTATACGCCTTGGCTGCTGCTGAAAGGATTGTTTGATTTCCATGAGTCCGACCTCCGGTATCATGCTGGCCGCGCTGGCCCTGTGTGTCGCGCTGTCAGCCTTCTTTTCCTCTTCCGAGACGGCTTATTCCGCCGCGAACAAAGTACGCCTGAAGACCATGGGTCAGGGCGGCCAGCGGCGCGCGCTGATCGCGCTTGAGCTGGCGGAAAACTACGATCAGCTGCTGACAACCATCCTGGTGGGCAATAATATCGTCAATATCGCCGGCACGTCCATTGCCACGGTGCTGTTTACCATGTGGCTGGGCAACATGGGGGCCACGGTGTCAACGGTGGTCATGACGGTGATTATCCTGATTTTCGGAGAGGTGTCGCCCAAGGCGCTGGCGAAGGAGTCGCCGGAAAGCGTGGCCATGGCCGTCGCGGTGCCTCTGAAGATCCTGGTGAAGGTGCTGGGGCCGGTAAACTACGTCTTCATCCAGTGGCGCAAGCTGTTGGGGAAGGTTTTCAAGCCCAAGGAGGGCGAGAGCTTCATAGAGGAAGAGCTCATGACCATGGTGGATGAGGCCCAGAGCGAGGGCGACATGGACGCCCACGAGGGCGAGCTCATCCGTTCCGCCATTGAGTTCAACGACCAGGATGTGCTGAGCATCCTCACGCCCCGGGTGGATGTCACCGCCCTGGAGGATACCGCGACCCTGGAGGACGCGGCGAATCTCTTCCGGGAGTCGGGCTATTCCCGGGTGCCTGTGTGCCATGAGGACATGGATCATGTGGTGGGGATCCTGCACGAGAAGGATTTTTACGCCAGCGTCCATGACGGCTGCCAGGACATCACCGCCATGATGAAGCCGCCGGTTTGGGCGCCTTCCACCTTGAAAATTTCCAAGCTGCTCAAGCTGTTCCAGAACAGCCAGACCCATATGGTCGTGGTGGTAGATGAGTTCGGCGGCACGGAAGGCATCGTCACCATGGAGGACGTGCTGGAAGAACTGGTGGGCGAAATTTACGACGAGCATGACGACGTGGAATCCGCGGATGTCATCACCATGGAGGATGGCTCTATGCTGGTGGACGGCGGCCTTCAGCTGGCTGAGCTGCTGGAGGAATTGGACGTGGAGGATGTCTACGAGGCGGATACCGTCGGCGGCTGGGCGGCGGAGGTGCTGGGCTGCATTCCTTTCGTGGGCGCAGCCTTTGCCACGGATGAGCTGCGGGGTCTGGTAACGCAGATGGATCGCCGCCGCGTTACGCAGATGCGCGTATGGAAAAAAGAGGCTGAATCAGCCGATGGGGCTGAAGCGTAACCAAGGAGGAAGCCTGTATGAGCAAGAAGAGCAAGGCGGAGCGCCGTCAGATGATGACGCGCATCGTATGTCTGGCCCTGGCCGGAGTCATGGTGGGGTCGGTACTGCTGGCAGCCATATTGTCTCAGATTTTCTAAAGCAAAAGCCCTGATGAAAAAGGGAAGGAGGAGCGTCATGAGCCGGAAGAGAAAGCGTCGGGGTATATCCCTGGGCACGGTGGTGATGCTCGTCCTGACGCTGGTGGTGGCGGTTGGGCTTGGCAGAATGCTGCCGCGCCTGATGGGGGATACGGTGGTAGCCATCGACACGGGCCGGGTGCTAGAAGCGCTGACGCTGACCGATGGCCTGCCGGAATTGTCCCTGAGCGATATTCCCATAGCCATCAATACCCGGCAGCCCCAGGCGCAGCCGCAGACCACCATGGCACCGGTTTCCGGCGCGGCTGCGACGGCCCCCGTGATTTCCAGCGCGGCGCCAGCCCCTACGGCAACGTCGGAGCCGGTTCAGGGCGGCAGCTTTACCCTGACATTGGGCGGAAGCGTCTGCGTGGACGAGGCGGTACGCCAGTCTGGCTATTACAGCGACAGCCGGAAGTATGACTATGCCGAGGTGCTGTCCCTGCTCAGCGGGGAAATGCAGTCTGACCTGACACTGCTCTCCCTGGAGAACCTGGTGATGCCGGAGAAGAAGGTGTCCAGCCTGATCGTGCCTACGGAGGTCATGACCATGCTGGCCTCCGCGGGGGTGGACATGGTTGCCCTGGGTTTCCCCAAGGCTGTGGATCAGGGGCTGGATGGCCTGGCCTCTACCATCGCCGCCGCGAAGAGCGCGGGCATGAAGACCCTGGGCGCCTATACCGATCAGGCGGACGCCGGAGAGGCGCGGATGCTGACCCTGGGCCGGGTGCGGGTGGCTTTCCTGCACTATACCGAGAAGGTGTCCAGCAAGGGCCAGAAGGCCTTGAAGAAAGCCGACGCCGCTTTTGTCCTGCCCCTGGCGGAGCCGGAAGCCATCGCTGCCGACATCGCCCGGGTACGCCAGGCGGGAGCCCAGGTGGTGGTGGTTTCGCTCAACTGGGGGACGGAGGGCAAATCCGCGCCCACCAAGGCACAAACGGAGCTGGCGCAGAAAATCGCTGACGCCGGGGCGGACATCATCATGGGAACAGGCAGCCGGGTGGTTCAGCCGACCGTCTGGCTGGAAGGCCATCGGGCGGACGGCTCAGCCGGTCAGACGCTTTGCGCGTATTCTCTGGGCGCGCTCATCAATGAAAGCCGCAAGAACGCGGGAGTTGCCGCGATGCTGCTGCAGCTGAAAATTTCAGTGGACGGCGCGGGCCGCGTCACATTCGACGAGGCCGCTTACACGCCCACCTACATCTGGCGCTATCGCGTGGATGGCAAGTATTATTACCGGGCCATTGCCAGCGATCAGCCCAATCCCTTCGGCATGGGGGAGGAGCAGGCGGAGGCCAAGACCCGCGCCATGGGCACAACGCAGAAGTATCTGGGCGAGACCTGTCCGCTGGTGCTGCGAACCAAATAAACAACGCGCCGCTGTGAGGGAAGCAACCTCCCAGCGGCGCGCTTTTGTTGAGGACGTTATGCCATGGCGAAGGCCTTGAAATCCATATGGCCTGTGCCGTGAAAGGTGAAGTACAGCGCCTGCTTTCCGGCTTGAACGGTCAGCGGGGCGGAAACCTCCATCCAGTCGGCGCTGGGGCACACGGGCACTTCCGCGCAGCTCGGCCCGTCGGGGGTGTGCGACAGGAGCATGACCCCATTGCCGTCGCCGCGAAGGGTCAGGGTGACGCGGCTCTCGTGGCTGAAGTCAAAGTACTTGCAGCAGGCCCAGCCGCCGTCCTCCAGGTTGGCAATATACTGATCCCCGCTGCCTTCTCGATCCTCGCCGCTCTGGGTGAAGTAGGGGTATCCTGACTGCGCCTGGGCTTTGCCGTAATCATAGGTTCCGTGGGCTGCGGCCAGATTGCAGGCGATGCGAGCTTCATACACCCCGGTGCCGGGTAAAGGCCCGCCGTTGAGGCCGCAGCTGGTGGTTTCCACCTGGGCAATATGGCCGTCGGAGGCGATGGAGACGGGTTCGGCGCAGGCCTGACGGGCATAGGGAAGCCGGTTGGTCTGCCGGTGATAGAAGATATACCATTGTCCATTGACCTGCGCCAGTCCGCCGTGAGTGTTGCCGGTGGCGTTGCGAGGCGCGGTGCTGCCGTTCAGGCCGATGTCGGCAATGCTGATGACGGTACCGCCGTAGGCGTAGGGCCCCATGGGGTGGTCGCTCCAGGCATAGCATAGCTCATGGCTGAGGACGGAGGAATAAATCAGGTTGTACCGGCCGTCGATCCTGCGGATGCTGCTGGCCTCGAAGAAAGCGTGGCCCTGGAAGGCGGTGCCGTCGGCGCGGTGGACGCCGGGGATGGTCATCACCTGATCGGAGATGACGGTCAGCATATCCGGCGCCAGCTCGACCACATACCCGGCATCTCCCAGGCTCAGGTTGACGCCCTTGGTGGCAAAGCCTGTGTACAGGTAAACGCGGCCGTCGACGTCCACCAGCACGCCGGGATCAAAGCAGCGGGTATCCCCTGGCGCGAGACCGTAGGGCGTTCCGTCAGCGTGGTGAACGTGGCCCAGGAAGCGGTAAGCGCCTGCGGGCTCGTCGCATACAGCCACCGAGGTGATGCGATCCTGACTCATGGAATAGTAAAGATAATAGCGGCCGTCCGTTCCCTGAACCACATCCGGGGCGAACAGCTGGCCTTTGCCCGCTTCCGGGTGCTGATCCCGGCGGTAGATGACGCCTTCGCAGCGCCAGGCGGACAGGTCTTCCAACGGCGCGGACCAGCCGATATAGTCGCCCTCGCAGTAGCGCTGACCGCCGAAACGATCATGGCTGCCGTAGAGGTAAAGGCGATCGCCAAAAAGCCGGGGCTCACCGTCCGGGATATACTCCCAACTGGGCAAAAAGGGATTGAACGCGGGCATGAGGCACACTCCTTTGCTTTGATGGCTTCATCGTACATGGCTGGCGAGCAATTGTCAAGGATAGCATGAAAAAACGGCAGCGATTGACTGCCGTTTCGTTTTACCCCAGAAGCATGCGGTCATTGTTCAGGCCGGAACCGCTGGCCTGCTCGAACATTTGCAGCAGATCGTCCACCTTCAGACGCTCCTTGGCGTCAGCGCCGATGTCCAGGATGATTCTGCCCTCGTGCATCATGATGGTGCGGTTGCCGTATTGCAGAGCGTCCTTCATGTTGTGGGTGACCATCATGGCTGTCAGGTGGTTGTCCCGGATCAGCTTGCGGGTCAGTCCCAGCACCTTGGCGGCGGTTTTGGGGTCCAAGGCGGCGGTGTGCTCGTCCAGCAGAAGCAGGCGCGGCTTTCGCAGGGTAGCCATCAGCAGGGTCAGCGCCTGACGCTGGCCGCCGGAAAGCAGACCGACTTTGCTGGTCATGCGATTTTCCAGACCCAATTCAAGCGTGCTGAGGGCTTCGCGGAAGCTGTCCTTTTCCGCTTTGGTGACGCCCCAGCGCAGGGGACTGCGCCGTTGGCCGCGCCGGAGCGCCAGGGCCAGGTTTTCTTCAATGGACATGGAGGCTGCCGTGCCGGTCATGGGGTCCTGGAACACGCGGCCCAGGTACTTGGCCCGCTTATGCTCGGGCAGGCGGGTGACATCCACGCCGTCAATCTCGATGAATCCCTTATCCACCAGGAAGGTGCCGGCCACCGCGTTGAGGGTGGTGGACTTGCCCGCGCCGTTGCCGCCGATGACAGTCACGAAATCGCCGGGAGCCAGGTGAAGCTCCACATCCACCAGAGCGACCTTCTCGGTGATGGCGCCGGGATTGAAGGTCTTGGCGATATGATGAATGTTAAGCATGCTCCGCACCTCCCTTGCTGCCGGCGCGGCGGGTTGCCCACTTGCCCTGCCAGTAGGGAACGGCCAGGAACAGGGCTACCACCAGAGCGGTGAGCATCTTCAGGTCGTTGGTGTTCAGGCCCAGCCAGAGTACCACCTGAAGCACCATGTAGTAAATGATGGCACCCAGGGAGACAGCGACCAGCTTGCCGCCAAAGCTGCGGAACAGCTTGCCGAAGACGACCTCGCCGATAATCACCGCCGCCAGGCCGATGACGATGGCGCCTCGTCCCATGCCCACATCCGCAAAGCCCTGGTACTGAGCCAGCAGCGCGCCGGAAAGGGCCACAATGCCGTTGGAGAGCATCAGGCCGACAACCTTGCCCATATGGGTATTGATCCCCTGCGCACGGGCCATGTTGGCGTTCGCGCCCGTTGCGCGCAGGGCCGAGCCGTACTCGGTGCCGAAGAACAGGTACAGCAGCACAATAACCACCGCCGTGAACAGGCCCAGAATCAGGATTGGGTTATCCAGAGACAGGGCGCGGGCATTGCGCAGCGAGACAAGAAGATCATATTTGTTGGCGCTGATGGCGGTGTTCGCCTTGCTGTCCATGATGCGCAGATTGACGGAGTACAGCGCCAGCTGGGTCAATATGCCCGAAAGGATGGCGGGAATCCCCATGGCGGTATGAAACAGACCTGTGACAAGCCCGGTGAGCATGCCCACCAGGAAGGCGGCCACAAGCGCTACCCAGACGTTGCAGCCGCTGAGAATCAGCATGGCGGCCACGGCGCCGCCCGTGGCGATGGAGCCGTCCACGGTCAGGTCAGCCACATCCAGGATGCGGTAGGTGATGTACACGCCGATGGCCATGATGCCCCAGATCAATCCCTGGGCGATGGCGCCAGGCATGGCATTCAAAAGCTTCAAGATGTCCAATGGGGGGAGCCTCCTTGCGGTGGATGATCGTACAAAGCGAAGCCATGAAAGGTAATGCGCCCTTCATGGCCTTCGCAATGGTTCAAATGGGGAAGGAATTATTCCAGCGCCTCGTAGCCCTCGGGGACGGTGACGTTCAGCGCCTCGGCATTGGCGGCGTTGTACTTCTTCACGAACTGAGGCGCGAAGGCAATGGGCATGGCGCTGATGTCGGCGCCGTTCACCAGAATGTCGTAGGCCATTTCGCCGGTCTTGTAGCCGATGTCATAGTAGCTGATGGTCAGGGTCGCCACGCCGCAGCCGCGGCACAGGCCCTCCTCGCCGGTGATGGTGGGCTTGCCGGCAGGCAGCACCACATTGGCGATGGTCTCGGTGTAGGTGGCGGCGGTGTTGTCGGTGGGAATGTAAATCACATCGCAGGCGGTGGCTTGCTCAGCCAGCGCGGCAACGTCGTTGGAGTCGGTGAAAGCGAAGCGCTGGGTGGTATAGCCCAGGTTGTTCAGCTCTGCCTCGATAACGTCCACCTGATATACGCTGTTGGCCTCCGCCGAGCAGAACAGCAGAGCGACGCTTTTCGCTTCCGGGAAAAGCTCCTTGACCATGGCGGCCTGCTCGTTCAGGGGAGAAAGGTCGGAGGTGCCGGACACGTTGATGCCCGTGAAACCCTGCCAGTTATCGTTCATATCCAGGGCCGTGCCGTAGTGGGAAATGGAGGTGCCCAGCACGGGGATGTCCGCGGTGGCGGCCACAGCGGCCTGCAGGGCGGGGGTGGCGTTGGCCATAATCAGATCAACATCAGCGGCAACGAAGCCGTTGACGATGGTGGCGCAGGTGGGCGCGTCGCCGGAGGCGTTCTGCAGATCAAACTTCACCTTGTCGCCCATCAGCTCGGTGAGGGCGTCCTGGAAGCCCTTGGTAGCCTGGTCAAGGGCCTCATGCTGCACAAGCTGCACAATGCCGATGTTGTAGGTCTCTTCCGCAACGGCGGAAACGCAAGCAAGCGCCATCAGCAGCGCCAGGGCCAGGGCAATGATTTTTTTCATGATAAGGTCTCCTTCCAATCCTACTTTGCGAAGAAAGCTGCTGCTCTTCGCGTCTACATGTTCAGTTTATCCTGTCATGGCGGGATTGTCAAGAATATTGTCACAAAAGGACAAGAAGAATACAATATCAAAAAGCGCGAAGCGGACATGCCTCGCGCCCAGATGCCGAAAAAACCATGGGAGGTGTCGGAGGGTTCGTCGGCCAAAGTCATAGCAGAACGCCCAACTTGCCGTCGGCAGACTGTCAATCGAAAATCGGCGGCGTGTACGGCGATTTTCTTGCGATCTTGTAAGAGATCGCTTCCTTACATGACCGAACGGTCGGGAGAACGGCTTTGCCGTTCGACCAGTGAGGGCGTACAAAATTCAAAAAAGTGGCGTTCGCCACTTTTTTGACGCTCATACGTTGAACAGCAGATCGGCGTAGGTGGGGAAGGGCCAGTAATCCTTGCCGACAAAGGTTTCCAGATCGTCTGCCAGCTCCCGGACGGCGGCCATGGCGGGGATGATGGCGTCATGCTCATACTGGGCGTTGGCGTAGGCGTCGCCCTCCCGGCGGGTGGATATGACGCCCCGCAGGTTCTCAACGGCGTCGGAGAGCCGCGCGGTACGGTTGTTCATAAGGCTCAGCAGCCTTTCGGCGGCGATAGAGGGCATTCCCGCGGCCTTCATCTGGTTGACCGTTCCGGCCACGCTGCCCATGAAGGCCAGGCAGGCGGGCATGATTTCCCGTTCGGCCATCATCAGCGTGGTGGCGGCCTCGATGTTCAGCACCTTGGCATAGACTTCCAGGCGGATTTCGTACCGGCTGAGAAGCTCCTGCTCGGTGAAGACGCCATGACGGGTGAACATGCTCACACTCTTTTGGGAGATCAGGTGCGGCAGCGCGTCCAGGGTGCTGCGCAGGTTGGGCAGTCCGCGGCGGGCGGCTTCCTCCACCCATTCCTGGGAATAGCCGTTGCCGTTGAAAATGATGCGCTTGTGCTTGTGCAGGGTATCGACGATGAGGCTGTGCAGCGCGGCGCGGAAGTCCTCGGCCTTTTCCAGGGTATCGGCGAATTCCATCAGCGCGTCGGCCACGATGGTGTTGATGACCACGTTGGTCGAGGCGATGGACTCGCTGGAGCCCAGGGAGCGGAACTCGAACTTGTTGCCCGTGAAGGCAAAGGGCGAGGTGCGGTTGCGGTCGGTGTTGTCCTGGGGAAATTTGGGCAGCACACTGACGCCGATCTCCAGGTCGTGGCGCTGGGCGGCATGGTAGGTGCGGTCGGCCTCGACGGCGTCCACGATGGCGGAGAGCTCGTCGCCCAGGAACATGGAAATGATCGCGGGCGGCGCTTCGTTGGCGCCCAGACGGTGGTCGTTCCCGGCGGAGGAAACGGCTACCCGCAACAGTTCCGCGTGCTCATCCACCGCTTTGATGACCGCTGTCAGGATCAGCATGAACTGGGCGGAGGTGGCGGGATCGTCCCCGGGCTCCAGGAGGTTGTAGCCGGTGTTGGTGGTCATGGACCAGTTGTTGTGCTTGCCCGAGCCGTTCACGCCCGCGAAGGGCTTCTCGTGCAGCAGGCAGACAAGGCCGTGGCGCAGGGCCACCTTCTTCATCATCTCCATGGCCAGCTGGTTGTGATCCGTCGCCACGGAGGTGGTGCAGAAGATGGGGGCCATCTCGTGCTGCGCAGGGGCGACCTCGTTGTGCTCGGTCTTGGCCAGGACGCCCAGCTTCCACAACTCCTCGTCCAATTCCCGCATGAAGGCCTTCACCCGGGGCTTGATGGAGCCGAAATAGTGATCGTCCATCTCCTGGCCCTTGGGGGGCTTGGCGCCAAACAGGGTGCGGCCGGTGAAAATCAAATCTTTTCGCTGATCGTAGAGCTTCTTGTCCACCAGAAAGTATTCCTGCTCTGCGCCCACGGTGGGGGTAACCCGCGTGGCGTCGCGCCCAAAGAGCTTCAAAATGCGCACGGCCTGGCGGTTCAGCGCCTCCATGGAGCGCAGCAGGGGCGTTTTC
The DNA here is from genome assembly GCA_947565865.1 of uncultured Clostridia bacterium. Lineage (GTDB taxonomy): Bacteria > Bacillota > Clostridia > Christensenellales > Aristaeellaceae > UBA11524. Next base: position 21,920 of record CANOHT010000014.1, on the reverse strand, counting down.
TGATCCAGCGACGCGCCGCCGTAGGAGCAGAAGGCCGTGGGAATGCACAGCACGCCGTCCTTGATGAAGGCGTAGCTGGTGGGATCCCAGGCGGTGTAGCCCCGGGCCTCAAAGGTGGAGCGAAGGCCGCCGGAGGGGAAGGAGGATGCGTCCGGCTCGCCCCGAACCAGCTCCTTGCCGCTGAATTCCAGGATGACCTTGCCTCCCGCCTTGGGGGAGATGAAGCTGTCGTGCTTCTCGGCGGTGAAGCCCGTCATGGGCTGGAACCAGTGGGTATAGTGGGTCACGCCGCGCTCCACAGCCCAGTCCTTCATGGCGTTGGCGACCACGCTGGCCACCTGCGGTTCCAGCTGCTTGCCGTCCTCAATGGTCTTCAGGAGCGCCTTGTAGGTCTCCTTGGGCAGGCGCTTTTGCATCACGGCCTCGTTGAATACGTTGCTGCCGAAGAGCTCATCCATGGTGGGCATCGGGATTCCTCCTTACAATCGCGCTCGCGGGCGGTAGAGCTTTGGGGGACGGGAACCGATGGTTATCGGGTTAAGTATAGACTGCGCGGGAAGGGTTGTCAAGGCGTTAAGCCATCTTTTTCCGCGGATCAGGGCGTCCCTGGCGGCGCGGCGGCGGAAATCGGCCATATTGTACAGGATGGCGAAGCGCGTTCCTCGACAGCATTCCGCTTATTTTTTCACTGGTCACGGAGGGAAAACCGTGCTATAATGGTAGCACGTCGTCCGGGGGAGCACCGCGATGGCGTGGTTGTCGTTAGCTTTTGAAGGACGCGGCGGGGAGTCGGTACAATGTTTGAACCAAAGATCAAGAGCAGTCAGCTTGACCTGCTGATGGAAGCCATGCTGTCCCTGGAGAGCCGGGAGGATGCTTATCGCTTCTTTGAGGACGTGTGTACCATTGCCGAAATGAAAAGCATGGCCCAGCGCCTGGAGGTCGCTGCCCTGCTGCGTCAAGGGGTGACTTATCAGGAGATTGCCCGGCGCACAGGCGCGTCCTCCGCCACGGTCAGCCGTGTTAACCGCGCCCTGACCTACGGCGCGGACGGCTATCACCGTGTGCTGAATAAGCTGGAGGACCAGGGCGCGCTGACGCCCCGGACCGCGGAATAGGCTTTCGCCGTCATAAGCCCATGATTTATTAGGAAGATAGGGGATACTGTTGATGAACCTGAGTATGCTTAACCCACAGCAGCGCCTGGCTGCGGAGACCCTGGAAGGCCCGGTGCTGATTCTGGCAGGCGCGGGCAGCGGCAAGACCCGGGCGCTGACCTACCGCGTCGCGAACCTGATCGACCATGGCGTGCAGCCTTGGCAAATTCTGGCACTGACCTTTACCAACAAGGCCGCCAAGGAAATGAAGGAACGTATCGCCAGCCTGGTGGGGGACGCCGCGGAGGAAGCCTGGATTTCCACCTTCCATTCTACCTGCGCCAGGATGCTGCGCCGGGATATTGAAAAGATCGGCTATGACCGCTCCTTCGCCATTTATGATGACGACGATCAGGGCACGGTGCTCAAGGAAATTCTCAAGCGCAAGAATATTGATGATAAGTTCCTGCCCATCCGAGAAATCCGGGCAAAGATTTCCGACGCCAAGAACCGACTGCTTTCCCCCAACGAGTGGTTCCAGCAGTCGGGCCGGGATTACCGGAGCCAGCTGATTCATGACGTCTACCTGATGTACGAGGAGCGCATGAAGGGCCTCAACGCCCTTGACTTCGACGATCTGCTGGTCAAGACCCTCGAATTGCTGGCGGATCATCCCCCTGTGCTGGAAAGCTATCGCAAGCGCTTCCGCTATGTCATGGTGGACGAGTACCAGGATACCAACTTCGCCCAGTATCAGCTGGTGCGTCTGCTGACCGACCAGAGCCGCAACCTGTGCGTGGTGGGTGATGACGATCAGTCCATCTATGGCTGGCGCGGCGCGGACATCCGCAACATCCTTGATTTTGAGAAGGATTACACCGACGCGGTGGTCATCAAGCTGGAGCAGAATTACCGCTCCACCGCCAATATTCTGGACGCGGCCAATCAGGTTATTGCCCATAACGCGGGGCGCAAGGAGAAGGCGCTGTGGACGGAGCAGGGTGAGGGCGAGAAAATCAAGCTGTTTGTGGGCGGCGACGAGCGGGAGGAGGCCGCCTGGGTGGCGGACCGCATCCGCTATCTGCATCGGACGGCCAGCGAGTCCTTCGGGGACATGGCGGTGCTGTACCGTACCAATGCCCAGAGCCGTGTGCTGGAAGACATGCTGATGCGCGCCTCCATCCCTTACAAGATTTTCGGCGGACAGAAGTTCTACGAGCGCAAGGAGGTCAAGGACATCCTGGCCTACCTGCGGGTGATGGTCAACCCCAGCGACGATATTTCCCTGCGGCGGATCATCAACGTCCCCCGGCGTTCCATTGGCGAAACCACGGCCAACGACCTGGCCGAGCACGCCCGGGAGCATAGCATGCCTTTGTTCTCCGCCCTGGCGGACATGCCTGAGCATCTGACCTCCCGGCCGCGCAAATGTGTGGGCGAGTTCTTCATGCTGATGACGTCGCTGATGGCGATGAAGGAGACCATGCCGCTGTCGGATTACGTCAAGATGCTGGTGGAGCGCGTCGGCCTGATGGCGCAGTACCAGAAGGAGGATACCGAGGAGGCCAAGACCCGGATTGAAAATATCCAGGAATTCATGGGCGCGGTGGAGGAATTTGCCCGCGCCGCCGGGGATGAGGCTACCCTGGAGGGATACCTGGAAAACGTTGCGCTGGTAACGGATTTGGATCGCGCCGACGACAGCCGGGGCTATGTGACCCTGATGACCCTGCATTCCGCCAAGGGTCTGGAATTTCCCACGGTGTTCATGACCGGCCTGGAGGAGGGCATCTTCCCGTCCTCCCGCTCCCTGATGGACGGGGACAGGCTGGAGGAGGAACGACGGCTGTGCTATGTGGGCGTCACCCGCGCGCAGAAGCGGCTGTTTATTTCCCGCGCCAGTCAGCGGATGCTGTACAACCAGGTTAATCACAATCCTCCCGCGCGATTCCTGGACGAGATTCCCGCCCGGCTGATGGAGGACGATTGGTCCGAGCGCAAGGAGGCGGCGCTGCAGGGCAAGGAGCGCCCTCAGCCCCTGCAGAAGGGCTATGGCAGCGTTTATGGCCTCAAATCCACGCCTGATATGCATGATCTGGGCAAGCCCAAACTGACCCTGGGGGGCAACGCGCTGAACATTCCCGGCGTCAGCAAGGGCTTCCAGGGCAGCAAGGCCAGGGAACTGGCCGGCAGCGCCATGCAGAACCTGTTTCGGGAGGGCGACCGGGTCATGCACCGCAAATTCGGCGAGGGCGTGGTGGTGGCGCTCCACGGGCGGGGCAGCGAAGCGCGGATTCAGATCGAGTTTACGGCCTATGGCGTGAAGGAATTCAGCCTGTCCATCGCCCCCATTGTCAAATTGGAGGATGAAGCATGACCGACGCGACGGCCCGGATGCGGGCCCTGGTGGACCGACTCAACGAGACGGCCTATGCCTACTACGTCAAGGACGAGCCCCTGATTTCCGACAAGCAGTGGGATGAGATGTATGACCAGCTGACGGCCCTGGAAAGGGAAACGGGCCTCACCCTGCCGGATTCGCCCACGCACCGGGTCGGCGGGGAGGCGCTGACGGCCTTCGAGCCGCATACGCATATCACCCGGCTGTGGAGCATGGACAAGGTGCAGTCGGTGGGGGGGCTGGAAGACTGGCTGCGTCGGGCCGAAAAGCTGACAGGTCAAGAGGCGCTGGCTTACTATGTGGAGTATAAGTTTGACGGCCTGACCCTGAACCTGACCTACCAGGGCGGCGAATTGGTGCAGGCCGCGACTCGCGGCAACGGCGTCACCGGCGAGGCCATTCTTCCCCAGGCCCGGACGGTGCGCTCCGTGCCGCTGCGCATCCCTTATCAGGGGCTGCTGGAGGTGCAGGGCGAGTGCATCATGCGCCTGTCTGCCCTGGAGGCGTACAACCAGACAGCCAGGGAGCCGCTGAAAAACGCCCGCAACGCCGCCGCCGGCGCCTTGCGGAATCTGGATCCCGCCGTCACGGCGTCCCGGAAGCTGGACGCTTTCTTCTACCAGGTCGGCACCATTGAGAATCCGCCCTATACCGACCAGGAGGGCATGCTGGGTTTCCTTCGGGACAACGGTTTTCCCGTTAGCCCCTATCTGGGCCGCGCCTCCGGCAGAGAGGAGCTGGAAGCCTGCATCCGTCAAATTGAGGCGGAGCGGGAAAGTCTGGATTTCCTCATTGACGGCGTGGTCATCAAGGTGGGCGACATGGCTCTGCGGGAACAGATGGGTTATACGGACAAGTTCCCGCGCTGGGCGGTGGCCTACAAGTTTGAGGCAGAGGAAAGCGTGACCACCCTGCGGGAGGTCACTAGGGAACCGGGGCGCACCGGCAAGCTGACGCCCCTGGCCCACCTGGACCCCGTGGACTTTTACGGCGTCACCGTGCGCAAAGCCACCCTGAACAACTGGGGTGATATCCAGCGCAAGCAGGTGGCCATCGGCGCGCCGGTGTGGATTCGCCGCTCCAATGACGTCATCCCGGAGATCATGGGCCGGGTGGGGGAGCCGGAGGAAGGCGAGGAGCCGATTCTGCGCCCCGAGCGCTGCCCTGCCTGCGGGCAGGAATTGGTGGAGCGGGGGGCGCATCTGTTCTGCATGAACCGGGAAAGCTGCCGCCCCCAGGCTGTGGCGCGGCTGAGCCATTTCGCCAGCCGGGACGCCATGGACATCGAGGGCCTGGCGGAGAAGACTGCCGCCCAGCTTTACGACCAGATGGGCGCCCGGGATCCCGCCGACCTGTACACCCTGACCATGGAACAGGCGCTTTCCCTGGATGGCTTCAAGGAAAAGAAAGCGCAAAAGCTGCTGACGGCGCTGGAAAAGAGCAAGGACTGCACACTGGATTGCTTCCTGTACGCCATTGGTGTCCCCAACATCGGCCGGAAGACCGCCCGGGACCTGGCGGCGGCCTTCGGTACGCTGGAAAAGATAACCCAGGCCTCCGCGGAAGAACTGACGGCCATCCCGGACGTGGGCGACATTGTGGCCCAGAGCGTCACGGAGTTTTTCTCCTTCCCGGAGAACCGGCGGATGATTGAACGGCTGCTGGCGCAGGGCGTCAAGCCCCGGGAGGCGGACGGCCGGGCGGAGGGGGTGTTCAGCGGCATGAGCGTGGTGGTGACGGGTACACTGCCCACCCTGTCCCGCAAGGACGCGGAGGAGCTGGTGCGCCAGTGCGGCGGCACGGCGGCCTCCTCGGTCAGCAAAAAGACCGCCTTCGTCGTTGCGGGCGAGGCGGCCGGGAGTAAGCTGACCAAGGCGCAGAGCCTTGGCGTCGAGGTCATTGACGAGGCGGAGTTCCTCCGCCGGGCCGGGCGCTGACGAGCTTGGTCTGGTCAGCGGCGGGGCACGCTGACAGGGCGGCGCGTGGCATGGGCGTAGGCGGCCTGAGCGGGCGTCATGCGTGCGGAGGTCTCCAGGGCGGGCGCTTCCTCGGGCGCGATGGTTGCGGTGGGATTGCGGCTGGGCTCAAGGAACGTAACGAACTTCACCGAGAAGATGTCGCATACGACATACCGTGCCTCGATGTCATCGTAAAGCACCAGGAATTGCGACGCCACGTTATACAGGATGCCTTGCTTGGTGACCAGCTGGTTGGAACCGACCAGGAACTCGACAATGACGTAGTTGCCGGTGTTCTCCTGCAGAATCTGCTGCATGGAGCCCTGGAAGCCAAGGGTGTCAAAGTCTTGGTCTGCGGGCACGTTGATGCCCATCTGGTTGGTATTCTCGCTCATGATGTTGCGCCTCCTTCATCAAAATACCGGGCTGCGGTACCTTATGCGGCGGCGGTGCGCATGATGCGCGCATAGTCGGCATAGGCTGGAAAAAATTCCGCCGGGAAGGGAACGAAGCATGATGCTGGCTGAATGGGAAAACAGGTTGTCGCCGCTGCTGCCGGAGGTCACGGCCATCCGGCGGTCGCTGCACCGCCATCCGGAGCTGTCCGGGCGGGAGGAGGCCACATCGGCCCTGGTGCGGGCGAGGCTGGAAGGCATGGGCTTTGCGGTATGGACGGTGGAAGGCAGCTGCAGCTTGGCGGCGGAGTTGGTTAACGGCGAAGGCCCCTGCGTCGCCATTCGGGCGGATCTGGACGCGCTGCCTGTTCAGGAAAGGAGCGGCTACCCCTATCCTTCGGAGGAAGCGGGCGCGATGCACGCCTGTGGCCACGATGTCCACACGGCCCTGGCCCTGGGCTCGGCCATGTGGTTCTCCGCGCATCGGGAGGAATGGCAGGGCACCCTTCGCTGGCTTTTCGAGGCTGCCGAGGAAACTCGGGGCGACGCTCGGCTGCTCCGGCAGCAGGGATTTCTCCAAGGCTGTGGGGCCGTGCTGGGCCAGCATGTGGCCCCCGGCTGTCCCATGGGCGCCTTTCGGTATCGGACGGGGGCGGTTTGCGGCGCCAGCGATGACGTTGTGCTGACCATTCATGGCGCGCCGGGCCATGGGGCTTACCCCGAGACCGGGCGGGACGCCATCCTGATGGCGGGACACATCATTTCCGCTTTGCAGGCGCTTGTCAGCCGGGAAACGTCGCCCTTTGATCCCATAGCGCTGACCTTCGGCAGGATTGAGGGCGGCCGCGCCGGCAACATCCTGTGCGACCGGGTGACGCTCACCGGCACCCTGCGCACCCTGAACGCCGAGACCCGATCACGGCTTCACGGTCGTATTCGCGCCATGGCGGAAGGCGTCGCCGGGGCCATGGAGGGCCGGGCGGAGGTTCAGATAACGCCCAGCTATCCGCCGCTATGCAATAATCCTCGCCTCACCGAGGCAGCCGCCGACGAGGCTCGCCGGGTGCTGGGCGGGGAGCGGGTGCTTCTCCGGGAGCATGCCGGATTGGGCGTGGAAAGCTTCGCCTTTCTGCTGACGGACTGTCCGGGTGTGTTCTATGATTTGGGCTGCGGCGACGGCGCCGGACTGCATACCGCCGATTTTTGCTGCGGGGACGAGGTGCTCCTGCCGGGGCTGGCGCTCCAGTGCGCCATCACCCTGCGTCTTATGAATGAACTGAAGAAATGAGGGATGCTGATGATCTCGCGAATGCAGTCCTGGATAAGCTGGCTGACAAGCGATCCGGCGGGCTTTCTGGTTTACATGCTGTACATGGTGGGCACCATATTGATCAGCCTGATGTTGCATGAGGTGGCCCATGGCTATGTGGCGCTGCGCTGCGGCGATCCCACGGCCAAATGGATGGGGCGGCTGACCCTGGATCCCCGCAAGCACCTGGATCCCTTCGGCACCATTTGCATGTTTCTGCTGGGCTTTGGCTGGGCCAAGCCCGTGCCGGTAAATCCGCGCAATTTCCGCAATTATCGCCGGGATGATTTTCTGGTGTCCATCGCGGGCATCGTTACCAACCTGACGCTGTTCATCCTGTGCTGCGCGCTGAGCGTGGGCGTCAATCGGCTGATCTGGGAGCCGGACTTCCTGGAGACCTTCCGCTATCAGTACGGTTCGCTCCAGGGCTTGATGAACGTGTATCATCGCGACGGTCTGTGGGCCGGCGTCATCGCTTCCGGCGGGGATTACACCTATCTGTCCCAGTTCGCCAGGATGCCCTGGCTGCTCTATGTTCAGCGCTTCCTGCTGATGATGGGGCAGATCAATCTGGCCCTGGCGATGTTCAATCTGCTGCCCATTCCGCCGCTGGACGGCTACCATTTGCTGAACGATACCCTGCTCAGGGGCCGCCTTCAGCTTAATTCCCAGCAGTTCCGCATGGCGCAGCTGATCCTGATGGCGGTATGCCTTTCCGGCGCGCTGGGCAGCCTGCTGACCTCCGTGAACGGCGCGGTGTATGAGTCTGTACTGAATCTTTTCCTGCGCCTGACGGGTGGAGTCTGAGGAGACGCGCCATGCCCATGACTTTTCAGCTCAAGGATTTTGACGGCCCCCTTGACCTGCTTTTGCACTTGATTACCAAGGCGCAGGTGGATATCCGCGATATTTTTGTCAGCGAAATCACCGACCAGTACATCGAGTCCGTCCGCAGCGCGCCGGATATCGACATGGACGACGCCACGGATTTCCTGGTGATGGCGGCGACGCTGCTGGAAATCAAGAGCCGCGCCATGCTGCCCAAGCCCCCCGCTCTTCAGGAGGACGAGGAGGATCCCGAGGAGGCGCTGATCCGCCGCCTGGAGGAATACAAGCGTTTCCGGGAGACGGCCGCGGCTATGCAGCATTTTGAGCAGGCAGCCCAGGCGCTGTTTGCAAAGCTGCCCGAGGAATACCCTTTGCCGCCCCAGGAAACAGAGCTTACCGGCTTGACCCTGCAGGGACTAACGGAAGCCTTCCTTCGCATATGGGCGCGGAAGCCCGCTCGGGAGGAGGCCGCGGAGGCCAATCATTACGCGCCCAGGGACATCCGCCGGGATGAGCATACCGTACAGGAATGTATGCTGACATTGCTCCATGGCATCCGCCGGAACGGAAGTATGCGCTTTGAGGACGCCTTCTCCGACGCGCCCACCCGGGAAGAGGTGGTGACGCTGTTCCTGGCCTTGCTGGAATTGCTGAAGCTGGGGGAAACCCATGTGGAGCAGGAGGGCGTGGGCGGAGAGATGATCCTGCTTCCAGGGCGCAGAGAATACACGGAGGAGGACGCCGCCGATGAATGATGAAAACAGCGAGGGCAATCTGCGTGGCCGCATAGAGGCCATCCTGTTTGTAGCGGGGGAGGCCGTGCGTCTGGACGAGCTGGCTCGGGCGCTGAATGTGCCTGCCGCTATGCTGGAGAAGGAATTGGCCTGCCTGCGGGATGAATATGATTTCGGACAGCGCGGCTTTTGCGTCAAGCGCTTTGGCGGCAAGGTTCAGCTGGTGACCCGGGCGCTGTATTCGGCGGATGTGGTGCGTCTGCTGCAGCCTGTGCAGAAGCAGAGTCTGACCCAGGCCGCCATGGAAACCCTGGCTGTGGTGGCCTACCGTCAGCCGGTGACCCGGGCGGAGGTGGAGCAGATTCGCGGCGTGAAATGCGACTATTCTCTGGCGTCGCTGATGAACAAGCAGCTGATTCAGGAGGTAGGCCGAAAGGACGCGCTGGGCAGGCCCATCCTGTACGGCACAACGGAGGAGTTTCTGTCGCACTTCGGCCTGACCTGCCTGGAGGAACTGCCGCCCATGCCGGAGCCTGCCGCCGAGGAGCGGCCCGAGGCTGTGCCCGAGCTGGGCGTTTGACCAAGAAAGCCTGGCAATAAGCCTGACAAAAGAAAGGAGCGATAAGCATGGAAAAGAAGATGCTGATTGACGGCATGATGTGCGCGCACTGCAAAGCGACGGTGGAGAAGGCCCTGTGTTTGGTACCCGGCGTGGAAGGCTGCGCGGTGGATTAGGCAGCCAAAACGGCCTCCATCACCTTGGCGGAAGACGTGGCGGACGAGGTGCTGTTCGAGGCCGTAAAGGCCAAGCGCTTCACGCCGGTGCGGATGCTGTAAGGGCGCGTTTCATTCATATCGCGCACGGGAAAGATGGTTAAACGCGCCATAAGGAATGACAGCGGCTTGTACCGATAGGGTACGGGCCGCTGTGCTTATTTGACCGGTTTGATGCATCGGGTTTGGGTTTCATGAGCGCTTCGCCGATGTCCCGTTGGGGGTACTGGCGAGCGTTCTTTTTTTGTATTGCAGCGGCGCCGTGCCGGTCAACTGGCGAAAGATCAGGTAGAACCGCTGACGGCTGCTGAAGCCGCAAGCAAAAGCGATGTCCGAGACAGAACGCCTGTCTTCCGCCAAGAGGCGCTTCGCTTTGTCAATCCGATAGTGATGAATGGCGTCATAGATGGTTTCGGCATAGTGCTGCTTGTAAACCTTCCGCAGATAGGACAGGCTGATGCCTAAATTCCGGACCAGCGCTGTTTCGTCAATTTCCCGGGTGAAGTTGTCGGCGATATACAGATGGGACTGACGGGCATAGGCCTCGGCGGAAGGATGAAGCAGCCGCATTCGCTCGTTCAAATGATAGAGAATCACCGTAAACAGGCTGGATGAGCTTTGCGCGTAATGCCAGGGATTCACATGCCGCTCATTGATGATCTGAACCAGAAGGGAATAAATCAGGTTGGTGTTCTCCACCGTGCAGTATGGGGCGGTTCGCAGGCACAGGGTTTCGATAAGCGTCTCCTGACGCTTGGCGGTCACCCGTTCCGGCGCTGGCAGGTAAACGACGGAAAAGCGCGCTGGAGCGTCTGCGCATAGTTCCATTATGCTGGCGTGCTCCCGCGGTGCCGGAGAGCATTCTCCAGGGCGATATGCCCGGGGACAAAATCAGCGTCAGCGCTTCCCATCAGCACAAGGCGGCGACAATTCTGCGCTGTCTGGCGGAAAGCATGGCGGCTTGCTTGTCGGCGGAGGGCCGGGTCTTACGCTCTGTTTCGGTTGGGTCGGGGGATGGCAAGTTGGAGGCGGCGTCCGTGCCGGGATACTGCCTGAGCGGCCTGGCATCGGCGCCTATATGCTGTCCGGCGACAATTATCCCCGACGGATTCCCGCGCAGAACGACGCGGAAAGGATTCGTGTTCTCCGGGTTGGCGGCATGAAGGCGCTGCCGGCAGGGGGCTGTATTCGGCAGAGGTGCGGCGGCTGCTGAATGAAATGCGGCTTGCCGAACAGGATGCCGACCCGGCGCTGTTTTGCAGGCGGATGGGGCGCGCGGCCACCGAGCTGTGGTATGAGCCGGTGGATATGCGGGTGTGCCGGGTGCTGCTTGTTGAATGGACGCACGGCAACAGTCCGTTTTTGCAGGGCATTGATCTGCGTGGGGTGCTGGTCAGCACAGCCACGGAAACGCTGGAGCATCGGCGCGCAGCCCGGTGCGAGGACATGCGAAAGCTGCATCAGGGGGATAAAAAGTGAGCTTTGACCATCTGACGGAATACCTGGATCAGCTGGAAACGCGCTATGGCGTTCCGGGGCTGGACTGCAAGGTGATGAAGGTTTATCAAACCGTTTTCCGCCATATGTGCGGGTATCGGGACGCGAAGCGGCGCTTTCCCGTAGGGGAAACGGGTTTATGCGATGTGTATTGCTGTACAAAGATCATGACCATGGTGGCGGCCATGCAGCTTGTGGAGCAGGGGAAGCTCCGGCTCGACGATGAAGTGGCAGCGTATCTGCCGGAGTTTGGGAGCGTCAGGGCCGCGGACGTCTTCGACATGCTCCAAAGACCTGTCAGCTGGCCGGATGAAAGTCAGCCCTCCCACCCTGCGCGGTCAAAGATGTGCGACATCGACCTGATGACCATGACCTCCGGCATGCCGGATCAGCTTGAGGCTGCGCCGATTCAGCAGGCTGTCAAGGCCAGCGGAGGTCAAGCGGGCGCGGGCAATGGCGCTCATGATCTTGCCCGACGAACCCGAGAAGCGTTTGATATACAGCCTGAGCCATGACGTGGCGGTGGCGATTGTGGAAATCGTCGGCGGAGAGAGATACGAGGATTATCTGACCTGCCGCATGGTCTGTCCGCTGGGGCTGAGTCAAATGATGATGTATGTACTGCGGGAGGCTGAAGACCGCCGGGCCGCCCAGTACATGTGCGATTTCCAAACCGGGAAGGTATCGCTGACCACCATGGAGAACCGTTTTCGCCTGACGCCCAACTATGATTCCGGCGGGGCGGACAACTACTGCGCCGTGCTGGACGCCCTTTGCAACGGCGGTATCGGCGCCAACGGTCAGCGGATTTTGAAGGAAGCTTCGGTGGCGGCTTGCGGGAAAGCCGCTGGAGGATTGCAGGGCCTGCGGTAAAGTGGGCTGCGGCCTGGGCGTAAGAACCCTGCTGGACGCATCCTGCTCCCGCAGTCCGGTGGGGGGAATATGGCTGGGATGGCGCGGCGGGCGCCTACGCGCTCGTGGATCGCGATCATCAGTTGCGCGTCTTCTATGCGCAGGAGATCCTGGGGCATATCATATCAAGGCGTATGAGGAAATTCATCCGCGGATTCGTGATTTGGTCTATGAGGGCCTGGGCCTGTAACGCCCACGGCGCCGGCTTCCTGAATAAAAACCGCGGGACAGCGCGGACTGGCGCTGTCCTTGGGCGCGCCCGCTGTTCTTCCCAAACGTTTTGTAATAAAAAACAGACAACAGCCGCGCCACTAAGGTCGCAACTGTTACCTCCAGAACAGACAGCCACCGCCCTGCCAAGGGCAAATCCACCTTCAATCCCAACGGTTCCAGTCCCATGTGCAACCAGACAGCAAAGCTATGCAAATGAAAAGTTTGATGCAGGTTGGACATATCCTTGCTCCTATGGAGTTGGAACACCGCCCCTGAGAGGCGGTATTAGCTGGTGACCCGTCTATGGCTACACACAACACGCTATGCCACGGGGGGTTTGGGGGAACGAAGTACCGCGCCGCCAGTGGCGGATGAAGCGGTACGCAGTTCCAATGAGGCACAGAGCGGGGACAGCGCCTGCGTCCCCGCGACATTGCCGAATTGTGGATCGCCACTCATGCAGGTTAACTTTGGCCGCCCCCAATCCTCTTTGGTACTTTCTCCGAGGAGAAAGTACAACCAAGCATGCTCCTCAGTCCCTGCCAAGGGCGCAACTATTTTCATACAAATTGACGGATTTGGATTGACATTCCTTTCTAAAGTGCTACAATAATGTCCGGCTTCGGCCATGGGCCGGATAATCCTGTCAAGGAGGAATTTCCATGCAAATGTTTGTGCTGGTGCTCAACCGGGAAGAGTACCTGGACCCAATCCTGGAACGGATGCTGGAGGCGGACATCGGCGGCGCGACCATCCTGGATTCCACGGGCATGATGCGCGTGCTGGATGAGGATGACGTCGATCTCCCCATGATGGGCGTGCTGCGCCATTTTTTCAGTCCTGAACGCAAGCGCTCCAAGACCATGTTCACCCTGCTGGAGGATAACACCATCCCCCGCCTGATGGGCATCATCAATGACGTCACGGGCGGCCTGGACAAACCCGATACCGGTATTGCCTTCGCCCTGCCCACGACCTTTGTGGAGGGTGTGAAGCTGGTATGAATATTTTCCTAGCGCTGGCTATCGCTTTCGCGGTAGGTTTGGCGATGACTCGCCTGATTAATCTGATTAAGCTGCCGCATGTGACGGCCTATCTCATCGGCGGCTTGCTGATCGGCCCCTTCTGCCTGGGCGTACTCACCACGGAGATGAATGCCCAGCTCTCCTTTGTTTCCGATATTGCCCTGGGCTTTATTGCCTATTCCATCGGCAGCGAGTTCAAGCTGTCCTACATGAAGGAAATCGGCGTGAAGCCCATGGTTATCACGGCCTTTGAGGGCTGCACCGCGTCGCTGCTGGTTTTCCTGACGCTGCTGGCGATGGGGCAGCCGCTGCCCCTGTGTCTGGCCCTGGGAGCCATCGCAGCTGCCACCGCGCCTGCCGCCACGCTGATGGTAGTACGCCAGTACAAGGCCAAGGGGCCGGTCACGCGGATGCTGCTGCCCGTTGTCGCCATGGATGACGCGCTGGGCCTGATGCTTTACGCCATCATGATGGCGGTGGCCCGTACCATCGAGCGTGGGACGGCCCTGAGTGTCATGAGCCTGCTGGTGATGCCGCTGGTGGAGATTGTGGGCTCCTTGGCGCTGGGCGTGGCGCTGGGGCTGATTCTGGTGTATACGCTGCGGTTCTTCCACAGCCGGGGCAACAAGCTGTCGCTGACGATCATGATGGTCTTCGCGGGCGTCGGTTTGTCCTCCATGCTGGGGCTGTCTAGCCTGCTGATGTGTATGATGCTGGGCGCGACCATGGTGAACACCTGCAATCAAAGCGGCGCGATGCTGGAACAGTGTGACCGCTTCACGCCGCCGCTGCTGATGCTGTTCTTTATTCTTTCCGGGGCGAACCTTGATCTGTCGGTGCTGCCGGCGGTGGGCCTGGTGGGCGTCGCTTATGTTCTGGCCCGGGCGGTGGGAAAGGCCTTGGGCGGAACGCTAGGGGCGGCCAGTCAGCGGTGCGATCCCATGATTGTCAAATACCTGGGCCTGACGCTGATTCCCCAGGCCGGCGTGGCCATCGGCATGGCCCGCATGTCCATGGCGGATCTGCCGGAATACGGCGCGGTCATCAATGCCGTGGTGCTGGCCGGTACGCTGATTTACGAGCTGACGGGCCCTGTCATCACCAAGATCGCGCTGACGAAGGCGGGGGAGATCAAGCCCCAGCCGACGGCACAGTCCAATGCGGTAGCCAAATAGGCGGCCAAAACCAATCGCCGCGATTCCATCAAACTGGAGTCGCGGCGATTTTGTATGGTAAGCGTTATTTCAGATACCTGCTCTTGATCTTGGGCATCCGGGCGTTGTGAACCCTGCGCCTGCGGATCAGCTTGCGAAGCAGCCAGATCATCAGCAGCAGCGCGATGATGGGGAGGATCAGATACAGGCCGATTTCCAGCGTGAAGGGCGGGAAGGGGTTGGGATCAGCGTCCGTCATGGCGACGATCTCTTCCAGGGTCTTCGGGGCGTTCTCCCGCTTGTCGATGCTCCTGCCGGCCAGCAGGTTGTACTCGATGGGGTCGCCATCCTCCGGGAAGTAGGTCATCACGCCCATGACTTCCCCAGCTTGGATCGGAGCCACGAAATCCCGGGAGTACTCGATCAGCACGGTGTCCCGCAGGTTGGAGGCCATCAGCTCCACCTGATCCCGGGTGGCGATGATGGACGCCGTTCGGGAGGAATCTGCCGGCACGCAGGTGAGCGGCAGGGAGCCTAAGGCGCTGTCGTTGAGTGAAAAGCCGGTGGTCTCCAGGGTAATGGGGTTCATGTTGTACAGGTCGATGGGCGATACGCTCACATATTGGCTGAAGCCGTAGTCCATCATCTTAATGGTGTCCGCCCAGCGTGCCCGCTTGCCGGTGAAGAAGACCACGGAGATCAGCTCTACGCCGTCGCGCTCGGCCGCGCCCACAAAGCAGTAGCCCGCCATGGAGGTGGTGCCCGTTTTAATGCCGATGGCGTCAGGATAATAGTATTTGTTTGCGCTTTCGTCGGTGCCGGGGACCATCAGCTGGATGCCGGTGCCCCAGGTGCGGGATCGCATCAGGTTGGTGCGGGCGGCGGTATAGCTGGTGGTGGACACCACCTGACGAAAAATATCGTTCTGCATGGCTTCCCGGGCGATGAGCGCCATGTCCCGGACGGTGGTGTAGTGACTGTCGTTGTGCAGGCCGTGGGGGTTGGCGAAGTGGGTGCTGGTGCAGCCATAGGCCGCCGCCGCCTGGTTCATCAAATCCACGAAGGCCGGGATACTGCCTGACACGGAGGAGGCCAGGGCGTTGGCCGCGTCGTTGCCCGACTGAATCATCGCGCCGTAGAGCAGGTCGATGACGGGCATTTCCTCGCCCTCGCGCAGGTCGATGTCCGTCACGTCGCTTTCCCCGCCGAAGTCCAGGTCGGCCGCGGTGACGGTATAGGTGGCGTCCAGGTCGCCAAAGAGGATGGCGAGCAGGCCGGTCATGATTTTGGTGGTGGACGCGGGGTACATCAGCTGATCGGCGTTCTTCTCGAAAATGACCAGGCCGGACTTGGCTTCCACCAATATAGCGGATACCGCGTACAGCTGGTCGGGCTCCAAATCCTCAGGATGCTCGGCATCGTAGGGCGCGGCGTCAGGGGAAAGGGTGGGCTCCGGTATTTCCAGGGCATAGGCGGGGAAGACGCACAGCAGCGTCATGAGGGTCAGCAACAGGCAAAGCAGCCGCCGTGGCATGGCGTCGCCCTCCTTTCCACATCATTGGTTGGCCAGTGATATTATAGCATTTTATCCCGTGTTTGTACAGCCGAGAAGCTCAGGGCATGGCGGCCAGCACGGGCAGCTCAAAGGCGGGCAGCGCAGGGACGCCCGCCAGCTGCAGCACCAGGATGGCCAGGCCCAGCAGGGCGACGTACAGGCCGAACCAATTCAGCGAGATTCGGCTGATGAGCCGCAGCATAAAGCGGATGGCCAGGTAGCCGCTGACAGCCGCCACCACAACGCCTGCGGCGGTGGGGATCAGCGCCAGCTCCTTGATGTAACCCAGTTCGATGGCGTCCTTGCCCTCGAAGATCAGGGAACCCACAATGGCGGGGGCGCTCATCATGAAGGAAAACTTGGCGGCGCTCCGGCGATCCAGGCCGGAGACTACGCCGCCGGCCAGGCTGCTGCCGCTGCGGGAGACCCCGGGCAGAAGCGCGATGGCCTGCATGACGCCCATGACAACGGCGCTTCGCGGACCGGGATGAAGCTCCCGTCCTGGTCTGCGCTGGCTGACAGCCTCCGCGATGAGCAGAAACAGCGCCGTCATCAGGAAGCTGACGCCCAGGAACCAGCCGGTGAAGAACTGCTCCACAAAGTCCTTGAAGAACACCGCCACAATCAAGGCGGGGACGGACGCGATGATGAGCATCAGCAGCGTTTTGGAGCGGAAGGGGTTGCGAAGGATGGCCCACCAGTCCTTCCAGAAGACGATAAGCACCGCGATCAGCGTACCGGCATGGAGCAGCACGTCCAGCATCATGTACGCGCCGGTGGCGGCAGCCTCGTCGGAAATGCCCATGAGCATGCGGGCCAGCAGCAGGTGACCGCTGGAAGAAATGGGAAGAAACTCAGCCAGTCCTTGGGTCAGGCCCAGAATAGCAGCTTGAAGGATCGTCATCCGGAAAAACTCCTTTCAGGTCGGCGCCCCCCGCTGTAAAGGCTGTCGCCTGCGTGAAGGGGCACGGGCAGTAGTATAGCACAATCCTGCCGGGATGTCACCAAGGGGAAGGAAATGTTTGCATTTGCTTTGCCGCGGAACAGCCGGAGAGGAAAACTTCCGGCGATGGATTGCATTTTCCTTCCTCTTCTATTATAATTGAACGGATGTATGTCCATGATACGAGAGGAGATCACTTTCGATGAAGCTTGGCGTAGTGGGACTGCCCAACGTGGGCAAAAGCACCCTTTTTAACGCGATTACCAAAGCCGGGGCGCAGGCGGCGAATTATCCCTTCTGCACCATTGAGCCCAACACCGGCGTGGTGCTGGTGCCGGACAGCCGTCTGGACGTGCTGGGGGAGATGTATCATCCCAAGAAAATCACGCCCACCACCATTGAGTTCGTTGACATTGCCGGTCTGGTCAAGGGCGCCAGCCATGGCGAGGGCCTTGGCAATAAGTTCCTCAGCCACATCCGCGAGGTGGACGCCATTGTGCATGTGGTGCGCTGCTTTGAGGATGAGAACATCATCCATGTGGACGGCTCCATTGATCCGGCCCGGGACATCGAGACCATCAATTTGGAATTGATCTTCGCGGACATGGAGACGGTTCAGCGCCGAAAGGACAAGGCCGTGAAGAATTTCCGGGGCGGCGACAAGAAGGCCGGGGCGGAGGTCGATATGGCCGATCGCCTTTACGCGCATCTGGAAGCCGGCAAGCCTGCCCGCACCTGCCCCATGACCGATGATGAACGGGAAATGGTGGATGGCTGGTTCCTGCTGACGACCAAGCCCGTCATTTACGCCGCCAATATCGCGGAGGATGACCTGGGCAAGGATGTGGCGGAGCTTCCCGGCCTTTCGCGGGTGCAGGCCATCGCCGAGGCGGAGCATGCCGAGGTGCTGGTGATTTCCGCCGCCATCGAGGAGGAAATCGCCCAGATGGAGCCCGAGGAAAAGGCGGAGTTTATCGAGGAGCTGGGCATCGGCCAGAGCGGCCTGGATCGGCTGATTACCGCCTGCTACCGGCTGCTGGGGCTGATTTCCTTTCTGACCGCCGGTGAGGACGAGTGCCGCGCCTGGACCATCGTCAACGGCACCAAGGCGCCCCAGGCGGCGGGCAAAATCCATACGGACTTCGAGAAGGGCTTTATCCGCGCGGAGATCGTGCCCTTTGATACTCTGCGCGAGCTGGGTTCCATGGCCGCGTGCAAGGAGAAGGGCCTGGTGCGCTCCGAGGGCAAGGACTATGTGATGAAGGACGGCGACATCACGCTGTTCCGCTTCAATGTGTAAGGCTGTGCGCGGCGCCATGAATGTCAAATGAAACGGGAGGTTTTCTTTTGAGCCGGCTGACCTACTTTTTCAAGCGTTTGGTGAAGATGGACTGGGCGGCCATGTGGAAAACCACGGCGCTGCTCAGGGAACGTTCCGGCCGCAGCCGGCTGTGGCTGCTGCAGGACATGCTGCGCTGTGCCGTGAAGTATAACGCGGGCTATGTGGATTACAAAATTGCCCAGATGTACAAGCTCAACGACGCTCAGCGATGCACGGTCATCACCCGGGGCATTTCCAATGACATCGTGCGCCGGATGAACGACAAGGCCTACTGGCATTTTTTCGACGACAAGACGCAATTCAACGAATTGTTTAAGGAATGGATTCCGCGCAAGTGGCTGCTGATCCGGGAGGATACCAAGCCCGCTGATCTGGCGCAGATGATGGCGCTTCCCCAGCTTATCGGCAAGCCGCTGGAGGGCTCCAGCGGTCAGGGGATTCAGCGCTACACCCCCGAAGACTGGAAGGATGGCCCTGAAAGCTTCCTGAAACGGCTGAAGGCGGACGGCATCGGTATTCTGGAGGAGATCGTCATCCAGCACCCGGCCATGGCCTCCCTGTGCCCCACATCGGTGAACACATGCCGCATTGCCACCCTGCTGGGGGATAAGCGGGAAGGAATTGTCTATGCCTTCCTGCGCATCGGCAACGGCAAGGTCATGGATAACGTGGACTGCGGCGGCATGGCAGCGCGCATCGACCTGGACAGTGGTACGCTGCTGACCGTGGGCGCGGATAAGGCTGGCAATACCTATACCAGGCATCCCATCACCGGCACGGAGATCATCGGGTTTACGGTGCCCTATTGGGAGGAGGCCAAGGCCATGTGCCTGGAGGCCGCGAAGAAGGTGCCTCAAATGCGCTTTGTGGCCTGGGATGTGGCCATCACGCCGGACGGCCCGACCTTCATCGAGGGCAACAGCTTCCCCAGCCATGCCGTACCCCAGTTCGCCGCCCATTATCCGGACGGTATCGGGATTCTGCCGGAATTCAGAAAATTTATGGATATCTAAGCCGTCTTCCTTTGCCGCAAGAGCGGCGGGGGAGTTGTAAATTCTTCATCAAAGGAATTGCGCAAAGCTGCCATTCGCGATACAATCATGGGGAGGTGATACCATGCTGAGGAAATTGCTGGCCCTGCTGCTGGCGATGATGACGCTGACCTTCCCGGCCTTGGCTCAGGAGGATCAGGACTGGGATTTGGACGTGGAGGAGTATGTGAGCCTGGACGGCGACGAGCAGGTATCCCTGCCCCTGGAGGAAATGGGACTTGCGGAGCCGCCGCCGCCACGGGAGGACTTCATTGACCGCATCATTGAACTGGGGCGGGAGCTTTACGAGGAGGCCGACGGCAAAGCGCAGCGCGCCCATTATTCCGGTGATATTTATGTCTGCAAGAATTTTACGACCTATCTGTTCCGGCAATGCAGAGAGGACTTCCGCATGGCCGCATATCCTGAAACGCAGCTGATTATCCCCAATAACCTGCCAGCGAAGGACTGCCGACCTTACTATTATGGTTTGGCCTGGGAGGAGAAAACGGCGGAGCAGGGGAATCCCTTTGAGGTCGCGGCCAGTTTCCGCTATGACAGCAGTCTGTCCAAGAAGGAAAACATGGCCCTGGCCTGCGATTTCATGCGCCAGGCAAAGCGCGGGGATTTTTTCCAGATCAGCTGTGACTACGAGTACGGCGTGGGCGCTCACAGCGCCATCATCATTGCCGACTGGGACAGCGAAAACGATGAAATCCACTGGATGGATTCCAACATGCGGGGCAAAAAAGTCAACGGTGAGCGATACGGCATTGTCCAGTTTGACGAAATCAGGGACGTGACGTGGTGGGCGGAGGTTTTCTGCCACAAGAGGCGCGGCGCGACTCTGTATCGGCTTCGGGAAGACATTATTTATGCCCAGTGAGGGTGAGGGACGCCGGCCTGGAAAAGTGCGGATAAAATCGTCAAAACCTCTTGCATTGGGCAGCATGTTTATGCTATAATATTCTGGTTGATATACGGGCGGTCCGCTGCCTGCTTTCCTCGCGCTCATGCGAGGCGGGTACGAACGTCTATGATGGAAGGAGGCACCAATCATGAGCGAAATTATCCGTTCTATTGAGGCGAAGCAGCTGCGCACGGATCTTCCTGCTTTCAACGTGGGCGACACGGTTCGCGTGTGGGTGAAGGTTGTGGAAGGCAATCGTGAGCGTCTGCAGGCCTTTGAGGGCACTGTCATCGCCAAGCGCAATGGCGGCGTTCGCGAGACCTTTACGGTTCGTCGCGTGTCCTATGGCATTGGCGTGGAGCGTACGTTCCCGATCCATTCTCCCCGTGTGGATCACATTGACGTGGTTCGCCGCGGCAAGGTTCGTCGCGCCAAGCTGTACTACCTGCGTTCTCTGCAGGGCAAGGCAGCCAAGATCAAGGAAGCCAAGCGCGTGTAAGCGCATCAAGAAAGCGGCCTTCGGGCCGCTTTTTAGTTTGCTTCAAAGCGCTCACCCCGCTTTTTGAGGGGATTCGCTTCGTTTTTTGGCATGATTGCACGGGTCAGACGGCAAAGCTGTTCTCCCAGCCGTTCGTTCATGCAAAGGCTTTTTTCGGTCAAAAGCGCAGAATCATCGCACAGCGGTTTGGCCCCGTTTTAACGCTCCGAAGGGTCTCGTTAATTTTCGCTCAGCAGTCAGAGGGTCTGCCGGGATTTCCAGAACTTTCTCAGCAGTTTGCAGCGGCCTGCTGGCCGTTTTTGTATGAAAAGAGGATCACGACACGGCAAAGGCTTTCATCGCGGCAATTCGAAATGGTTTATCGCAGCGCGGGCAAGAGGCCACGCCATCAGCCGAAAAAGAAAATCTTTGGTCCGCACATCAACCGCCTTGCCACATACTCTGCTGGTGTAGGCTCCACAACGAGGGGGCCGAACACAAGGAGGCGTTGATGCTATGTCCTTTTACTCCTACAAGAACGCGAACCCTGCCTGCTGCCCCGGCGCCATCAACGGATGTGCTACCGATGGTCTGGAAGAAAAGGTGTGCGTTCAGGTCAAGCGCGTCTACGACAGCTGCTTGAAGCAGCAGCAGCTTGACAACCAGGTGGTGACCATCACCAGCTGCGCCCAGGTGGTCAATAACTGCCAGTGCAACAGCTGCGGCTGCCAGGAGAACCAGGAGACCATTCCGCCCACGTCCGCTCCCGTGCCGCCCATCACCTTTGAAAGCTGCCGCTCCACCACCACCCAGGGCACCATCCGCAACCTGACCGTTGATCGGCTGTGCGACCGTCCCTGCTTCGCCCGTGTTCGTGCCACGGTTGACATCCCCATCGATATTCTCTTCGTGGACAGCCGCTGCGTGGAGTACATCGGCAAGGGCGTTGTCTCCGTGAACATGGATGTGCTGCTGTCCATCCCTGATGAGTCCATCGTCCCCTACACCCTGGAGAGCATGGTCAGCGCCATCTGCGTCTCCGGCACCTTCCTGGGCAACAATCAGTTCCGCATGACGGTGTGCGCCACCATCATTCTGAAGGTTCTGGCGGACGTCGAGGTGCTCATCCCCAGCTACGGCTTCTGCCCGATTCCCCCGTGCGAGGAATTTGCCGAGAGTGTGTGCGATGAATAATAAACATCAATCTACCTATAAAACAGGCATAGAAAAAAGGCCGGGAAGATCGTTCCCGGCCTTATGTCTTTATCCCTACTTTCTTCCCCCAGGGCTGTCCATATCTCGCTTAATTGTCGAAATCCGTCGCATTCTTTGTAAATATGTGATTTTTAATCGAATCAAGCAAT
>CANOHT010000013.1 GCA_947565865.1 uncultured Clostridia bacterium | reverse complement strand
CAGTATGCGAACCGATGTAACCAGCACCACCCAAAACTAAAATGCACATTACAATGTCCTTATGGAGGATGAATGCAAATACGAGCATGGGTTATCATGTTCAAGAAAAAGTAACCAGTGGAAGCTGGCAGATATACAGCGGGGACGGGAATAAATATCTAATGGGTAATGTTGATGGCGTCACAGAAACATTTGTCGATGAAGATGGTTGGATTCAGTTAGCGTTAGAATCAATAGAATGGGAGTAATTGTTTGTGAAAAAATGGAAGCACGGGATTGCGTTATTGTTTATATTGTATGGTTGCTATTCAGGATTTCTTTCAATTAGTTTTCTAGTGAACTCTGTTTCGATATTCCCCATTATAGTTGATTTGATGGTAAATGAGGTTGAGTCGATTCAGCGGTTCTATTTAGGAATATTGATTCTGCTTAATGCCATGCAAATTATGGCTATGCTCCTGTCTTCTGTTATGTGTATTGTGATCGGTTTGTCTCAACGGAAATGGTCTTACATCATGTACAGTGGAGTAATAGGGTTAGTCAAATATATTTGTACATTCCTGGTGCTCTTGCCTGATTTACCGAATATGGAGATCATATCCGTATTACGCAATTTCCGACTCTCATTTATCCCGTTGTCCATCATTGTTTTTGCGATTTATTGCAAGCAAAGAAAAAGTGACAGTTCAGCATACCTTCCCATTTCCTTAAAAAGACTTAGGAAAACGCTAATCGGAGTTATCACGGTATTAACAGCAAAAATAGCACTGACCACCAGATCGAATAGATTTACTTGGCTAAGTGTGAAAGAAACGGAGGCAGATGGTGACCATCAAGATAACACTGATAAGTAATATATGATGATTACACAAGCGGTATGTCAATCTAATTTCCGAGAGATTGAATACGCGGGGGTTGCCAAGTTCTAAACTTGGCAGCCTCTTTTCTATTCAAAAGTGAAAGCGGCTGATCGGCGTGAAGTTCGACGGCGAAACGAGGGACCGCTTCATCTACACCTATGGCGCCAACGGCGCGGTGGCCCAGGTCGTGGACGACCTGTTCGACATCACCGTGCGCAGCGAATACGACGCGGCCAACCGGCCTATGCGCAAAACCACGCTGCACGGCGCGAACCATGCCTACACCGGGGAGGTGACCTACGA
This sequence comes from uncultured Clostridia bacterium, assembly GCA_947565865.1. Lineage (GTDB taxonomy): Bacteria > Bacillota > Clostridia > Christensenellales > Aristaeellaceae > UBA11524. The sequence continues at coordinate 65,399 of CANOHT010000013.1, read as the reverse complement.
CCAGTACAACAACCTGGCGGCCTTCAAGGAGCAGGTGGGCAGCGACTATGTGCCCTACACCACCACCTTCACCTACGACAGCGAGAACCGGCCGACGGTGCTGAACTATGGCGGAAGCCGGCAGACGGCGTATACCTACGACGGCCTGGGACGAATCACAAAACGTACAGTGAGTGCAGGAAATGCCACACAAACGTCGAACTATACCTATGTGGCGGGCGGGTTCGGGGCCAACAGCACGTCGCCCCTGGTGCAGACGATCTCCCAACCCACGGGGAACCTGAGCTACGCCTACGACGCCAACGGCAACATCACCAGCGTCAGCGACGGCAGCAAGACGGTTACCTACGCCTATGACAAAATCGGCCAGCTGACCCGAGTCAACGACCCGTATGATACCATGGCGGGCAGCGTGGGGACGACCTGGGTGTACAGCTACGACTTGGGCGGCAACATCCAGAGCAAGAAGGCGTATGCCTATACCACAGGCACGTTGGGAAGCGCGGTGAAGACCATTCCCTATGTGTACGGCGACGCGAACTGGAAGGACAAGCTGACGGGGTACAACGGAACCGGCATCACCTACGACGCCATCGGCAACCCGCTGAAAGACGGCAAGTGGGACTACTCTTGGGTGCAGGGGCGCCAACTGCGGAGCATGTACAAGGGCGAATTCGGCGAAACCGGCTACGATGAGCTCACCTTCGAGTACAACGCGGATGGTCTGCGCACCAAGAAGGAACGGATGTACCTGGACGCAGGCGGCTCGATTGCTTACCAGGGGATCGATTACACCCTGCACGGGAAGGACATCGTTCACCTGGCGGACAACGAGCATGAGATGCACTTCTTTTACGACGCGCAGAACAAGCCCGCGGTGGCGCTCTACGATGGTGTGGCCTATGCCTACATGTACAACCTGCAGGGCGATGTGATCGCGCTGGTGAACGCCAGCGGCAGCAAGGTGGTGGAGTACAAGTACGATGCCTGGGGCAAACCGATCAGCAAAACTGGCACCTTGGCAACTACATTGGGTACGCTGAACCCGTTCAGGTATCGCGGGTATGTGTACGATGAGGAGACCGGGCTGTATTACCGCCAGAACAGGTACTACTCCGCTTTGTTCGGCCGTTTCATATCGCCAGATATTGAGATTGGTAAGAACTACCCATTAGCACACGATATTTTCACTTACTGTTTAAATTCTCCTATCAATCGTATTGATCGTAACGGTAATGATTCTTATGCAATCGGTTCAGTTTTCTCTGGTTCCTTCGCTGCTGCAGCCTCTTTCGCATCAGGTTACTGTTGGGACGATGAGGGGAGCTTTGGTGTGTCATATAAATAAGTGCAGCGCGGCCGCCTTGTCCGGACTTCGGCATCACGATGTAATGAAGCCAAGCGAGGATGGTGGACGGGGCGTGCGCGGACGGGGTTATCTTCAAGGCAGCCAATGTTGCGAAAAAATTGGAGACGCGCCGCCATGAAGCCGATTATTCTTATGGATCGGCGAGAAAGCGCCCTGCTGGTATCCTGCGCCGCTAAGAAGGTTTGATCCGCGCTCATCCGATAGTGAGCTATCGGACTGCAAGCATTGAGGCATTACCCCCATGGTCACCCCGCTTGCCCGGCCGCTATTGACATAGCAAGAAGCAACTGGCATCATACTGTCACGGGTGAGCACTTACCGCACAAGGCTATGCGTCTTGGACGGTTTTTTTATTGGGAGGGGATTGGTATGTGCGGGATGGTAGTCAAAAGAGTCGGCATGGCAGAGCGGGAAGCGATGATGGCTGTTATTGAGGACGCCTTTGCCGGGGCGCCCTGGTATGATAACTGGCAGGATCGCGGGCAGGTCAGCCGGTATATCAGCGATCTGGTCGGCCAGCCCAATTCCCTGGCGCTGGGGCTTTTTATAGACGATCAGCTGATGGCGGTCGCGTTGGGCAGGGTGATCCATTGGTATGCGTGGACACAGTATCGGATTGATGATCTGGGGGTGCGCACCGTCATGCAGGGGAAGGGGTTCGGCTCGCGGCTGCTCAAGGCAGTCGAGCAGTACGCCGCGGGCCACGGCATTGACTGTATCGTGCTGAGGACCAACAGACAGGCGGCGGCCTATCGGTTTTATCTCAGGAACGGGTATCAGCGGCACGATGATGAGGTATGCCTTAAAAAGCAGGTGAACGGGCAGGGCTGAAGGCGGCGACAGCCCATTGCCGCGTTGATAGCCGCATAAGAAAAGCAGCCCTGTCCGTGGGAAACAGGACTGCTTTGGGGGGAGGGTCAGGCGAGGCAAAGCTCGCTGCCGGGCAGCAGCGTCACGGCTTCGCTGAAGACCGCTGTGTTGCCGTCCTGGCGGAAGGCGACAGGCTGGCCGTTGAGGGAAACCGTGTGGGCCGGACGGTCCGTTTCCAGCTGGCGCAGGGTGAGCCGGCCGGAGATAACCTGAAGGCTGCGCCGCGCATCCTGCTGGGTGAACAAGCCATAGCCGCTGTCCAGGGACCAGAAGTAGCGGCGCCGCTCCGACGGATCATGGGGAACGAAGCCCATAGCCCCGGTGCTCATGTCGAAGCGGAAACCGCTTAGAGCCAGCAGCAGCGCGTAGGAGGACATGGAGCGGGAGTAATTGGAGCCGCACTCGAACTCATTCCAGGGGTTGCGCTTGGCGCCGTCAAAGCGGCCGCGTACCGCGCTTACCAGCTCCAGGCCTTCCTCGTACATGTCGCTGAGGAGCATGTGGGAAGCGGCCTGATATTCGCAGCCGGGCCAGCCTTCCTCCGAATAGGGGGCGGAAATCACAGGCCGCCGCTTGCCTTCGGGCCAATCGCAGATAATGGTGGTCTGCTCGTCGCCCGTGGCGTAGATGCGGCAGGGGTTGAAGTGCCTGCGCAGGCTTCGTTTGTAATTGTGGCGATACACCGCTTCCAGGGCCAGGCGGCTGTGCCCGGGATCCAGAATGTCCCCCAGGCCGCAGATGGAAGCGTGCCATTGGCCCAATTGCTGGTCGATGGCGCAGCCCTCGCCAAACTGGTATTTCAGTTCGCCGTTTTCCTTGTTCCAGTACGCGTCCATGACGGAATCCCCCTGCAGGGACTTGACGCCCTTGTCGAAAGGCAGCAGGATGGAAGGGTCGCTCAGGTCGATATGCTGCTGATAGTATTCGCCGTTGAACAGCTTGTCGTCCACATAGGCGCGGCTATTCTCATAAAGACGGAGGTAATCTGCCGCGGCATCAGGCTCGCCCAGATGCTGGGCCATCTCCGCCGCCGCCTTCAGCGCGGCCAGATACATGCTGGTGAGCCAGGAATTGGGCCCGAAGAGCTCCATGTCCAGGGTGTGGTGCTGGCGGCCTTCCAGCACGCCGTCGCGGTCGGCATCCCACCGATCCAGGTTATCCGGCGACCAGGCGAACGCCAGGCTCTTCTTGACGGCGGGCCACAGCGCTCGCAGCCATTTGTCATCGCCGCAGATTTTCCACTCCCGGTAGGTTTTGACGACGCCGCCGAACTGCCCGTCGCAGCAGGGGCGGAAGGCGCTGCGGGGCGATCCCAGGGGCAGCTGAAGCCGGAACTGCATACCACCGTGCTCGTCCTGGTTATAGCGGTAGTCCAGCTCCCGCATGCTTCGCTCCAGGGAGGGGAACAGGAAGGGCAGGGCGTAGGCGTAATTCCACACATGGGTACAGCTGCCCTCGCAGCTTCCGGCACGGCAATGTACGCCCTCCCACGCCCAGAATTCGCCGTTCTCCAGCCGCAGCACCGTGGGGGACTTGAGAATGGAGATGTTGGCGCTGATGGCGTCGAACACGTCCTCCGGCAGGGTTTGGGTGTAGAAGGCGTCGGTGAATTTTCTGGTTTCCGCCTCCAGGTGATCCCAGCGGCGGAGGGCGTCGAAGCAGACGGCGGGGGCGTCCGGCCAGCGGGTGGCGTAGTAATTCTTCCATTGGGTGGCGCCGTCGGGGGCCTGGCGCGCGGGATCCAGGTAATAGTTGCAGTTGGGGAAGTACCAGCTGACCACAAAGCGCACGGAGCGGCTTTCGCCGGGGGCCAGGGTGACATGGGCGGCGAGGGTCGCGGTGTCGTTGACGGAGGCGTTGACGGCGGGGGTGGGCCCGTCGTATACGCGGTTGGCGAGCCGCTGCGGCGCGGTGAAGCTTTGCCAGAAGACGCTCAGACCGTCATACCATTGGCCGCGGAACCAATATTGCTGATAGGATACATCCGCCGCGTCCGTGCCGACGCACAATTCGCCATAGGTCAGGTCGTCCTTCGGCGCGCGGGCGTTGCGCAGCCGCAGGCAGTGGCTGCCGCCTGTGTGCTCATAGGTGTTCTGCCCCTCGGCCTGGCTGAACATGCTGCCCAGGGAGAAGGCCACGGTATAATCCAGGGCCAGGGCGGTATCGTTGCGCAGCTCGACCTCAAAGAAGCCCGCGGGGATACTGGAATCGTCGGCGTTCAGGGGAATGAAGGGATTGAAGGCTTTCAGCGCCACCTGACCGGGGAAGTCCTTATCCTGAAAGCGCAGCCTGGCGAAGGGGTACTGGGCCTGGAATACGCCGTCTGCGAAATGGGGAATGCCCGCCATGGTCTCCCGGAAGGGCCCGTGGCCGAAGCCGAACCACATGCGGTCCACATACTGGCCGGTGAGGCCGTCGGCCAGGTCGGTGTTCAGTACCCGGGCGTCCAGCACCTGGCCGTTATGCTCGGCCTTGACAGCGATATGAGAAAAGCCGTTGAGGGCCCCTTTATCCGGGCGGTTGCGGATTTCCCACTCCCGCAGCCGGCCATCGCCCCCCAGGCCGATGCAGCCTGTGCCGATGCCGCCGATGGGGAAGGAAATCTCCCGAATCCTCTGCCCTGTATATTCTTTCATCCATTGCGCCTGGTGAGCGGCCGTTGCCATAGGCGTACCTCCTTTGTAGATGCTGCTGACGTTGCTTATTTGGGCGCATTCCAACCTCATTATACAAGTATTTCGCGCGGGTTCAATATCAAAATGTGCCGTATTCGTGTCAAAATCGTGCGGAAATAAAAAATGAATCACATATTCACAGTACCGCAACACAAAAACGCATTGCTGTTTCGGGAAAGTTCAGCGATAATGTCGCTATCGGTCGGCATAACACGTGTTGGGCACAACTACGGTGACATGATGAAGGAGGAACCAAGGTATGAAGAAATGGATGGCATGGCTGCTGACGGCGGCGCTGGCACTCTCCTGCGTGACGGGCGCGTTTGCCGTGGAGGTCGGTGCGGATGGCGTGGTGTATCTGGGCAGCGAGGGCGAGTACGCTGATCCCGGCTATCGGCCGGTGGGCGAGGGCGAGCCCGTGAAGGTATCCGTGGCCCACCGCAGCGATCCTAACCTGACCTATTTTGGCGAGGATACCGAGGAGGATAACTGGTATCTGCGTATGCTGGAAAAGCAGCTGAATATTGACATCGTATACGATCAGATGATTCCCAGCAGCGACTACAACGCCACTCTCTCCCTGGTGATTGCCGGGGGCGACCTGCCGGACGCCATGGTAGTGGACGCGGCCGCCATGCAGGAGCTGATGGAGGCTGGACGGGTCAAGGACATGACCGAGATTTACAGCAAGTATGCCAGCGAATATATGAAGGAAATCTATGGCTGGAGCGACGTGGTGTTTGAAAACTGCACCATGGACGGCAGGCTCTATGGCATTCCCAGCCAGGATTCCACCGACGGCACCTGCACCATGCTTTGGGTTCGTCAGGACTGGCTGGATAAGCTGAACCTGGAGGTTCCCAGGACGCTGGACGAACTCATTGCCGTGGCCCGGGCGTTTATGACCCAGGATCCCGATGGCAACGGCGAGGCGGACACCTGGGGCATCGGTGCTACCGCCGTCGTTTACCGTGATGAAACCGGCTGGGGCGCCATCACCGGTTCCCTGGAGAGCTTCTTCCACACCAGAGGCTCCTTCCCGTCCCTGTTTTACTGGAATGAGGATCGTACCGAGGTGCTTTACGGCGGCCTTCAGCCTGAGACCAAGGAGGCCCTTGCGCAGATACGGGCCCTGGTGCAGGAAGGCGTCATTAAGAAGGATTTCGCGACCCTGAGTTGGGATCAGGTGAACGAGGCCATATACAATGACAAGTGCGGTCTCGTGCTCTCCCCCTGGTGGCAGTGCGTGGCCAACGATCAGTATACCTCCGGCAAGATCTGGATGGCCTATGCCGTGCCGCTCAATGACGAGGGGACCTATGTGAGTCCTATGTCCAACCCCACGGGTCAGTATATCGTGGTCAATGCCGACGCCTCCGACGAGGTGGCCGAGGCTGTCATGAAGATCTGCAACATCCAGGCGTACACCGGCGGCCGCATGATGGCGGAGGATGTATTGGCAGAGCTGCGCAAGCAGGAGGGCTACGAGGGCGTCTGGTTCGCCAACACCTACTTCCCCTTCCTGTGCAACCTGGATCAGCACGATAAGCATTCCGCCATGGCTGGCGACGCAAAGGCTTACTACGCTGGCGAAATGGCCTTTGAAGACCTGCCTGGCGAGGCGCAGGGCCTGGTGCCCAAGTGGGATCTGGTCATGAAGGAGCCTTACCGCGGCGATCTTTCCGCGTTCCTGGTATCCGACGATTTCGAGCCCTGGCCCACCCAGTATACGGCTTATCTCAATGCGATGATGGAATTGCATCTTGCGCGGGAGGCTTGCATCAGTCAGCTGATGGAGCCCGTCACCTTCAAGCTGAACGCGTCTGAGAGCTGGGTGGAATATGGAGCGTCACTTGTCAAGCTGCAAAAGGAATACTTTACCAAGATTGCCCTGGGCGAACTGGAACTGGATGCCTTTGATGAGTTTGTGAGGCTGTGGCTGTCGGTGGGCGGTCAGGAGGTTATCAGCGAGCTGACCGATTTTGTTACTGGCAAGTAAGCTTTGGGCCAGGGGCAGGCTGAAGGGGAAGGGCGACCGGCTTTTCTGCCGCTCAGGATTTCCCAGCCGCCTGCGGGAGAGGGGCTTTCGCCCCTCTTCTCGGGGATCAGCAGCTTTTTCTGGCGAAAAAGCGCACAAGCCAGTGCCCGTGCCGTTTGCTTTTGCTGGACAATCAGAGGGCTGCGGCCCCTTGCCGCCTCTTACGGCTTGGCCAACAGTCTGGGGGGAGAGGCTTCGGCCTCTCTCCATCTTTTGAATGACGGACAGGAAGATGTGAAGATGATGACGCAAAGGTCGAAAAGCGGGATGGTCTCGCTGAAGGACACATGGCTGCTGCACGCGATGATGCTGTTTCCCGTTTTGTATCTGATGGTGTTCGCGACGCTGCCCCTGCTGGGCGGCATTGCCATTTCCTTTCAGAATTTCAAGGTGTCCAAGGGGATTATGGGGTCCGGCTGGGTGGGACTGAAGAATTATCTTCATATCTTCAGAATGCCGGATACGGGAGAAATCATCCGGAATACCCTGAACATCGCGGTGGGCAAGATCATCTTCACGCAGCTGACGGCGCTGCTGTTTGCCGTGCTGCTCAATGAGCTGCGCAGCGTCCGCTTCCGCCGCGTAACGCAGACCATCGTCTATCTGCCCCATTTTCTGTCCTGGGTCATTCTCAGCGGCGTGATTCGCTCCATGCTGGCCAACGACGGCACGCTGAACGAGTTCCTGATGAAGTGCGGCCTGATCTCCGAGCCTATCTGGTTCCTGGGCAGCAACGATCTGTTTCCAACAACCATGGTGGTTACCCATGTGTGGAAGGAATTTGGCTACGCGGCCATCATTTTTATTGCCGCGCTCACGGGCATTGATCCCAACCTGTATGAGGCGGCGTCCATCGACGGCTGCGGCAGGCTGCGGCGCATCTTCGCCATCACCCTGCCCTGTGTCAGGACCACCGTCGCCATGGTGGCGACCCTGCAGTTGGCCGGCATCTTCGACGCGGGCTTTGACCAGATCTTTAACCTGTACTCGCCCGTGGTTTACTCCTCCGGCGATGTTATCTCCACCTATGTGTACCGCATGGGCCTGATAAACCGCCAGTACGCCATATCCACGGCCATTGGCTTTACCCAGTCGCTCATCGGCTTCGGCCTGACCATGCTGGCCCGCGCCCTGGCGGAGCGGTTTGCCAACTATTCCATCTTTTAAGAGGGGGGACGGAGCGTGAACCAATACAAGGGTGAACGGCTTTTTGAAGGGACGATTTACGCTGTTGTGGCAGCCATGGCGCTGGCGTGTCTGCTGCCGCTTTTGCATGTCGCGGCAATGTCCCTGTCCTCCAAGGCGGCGGTGGAGGCGGGGCGTGTAAGCTTCTTTCCGGTGGAAACGACGCTGGCGCCCTATGAATACATCCTCCGGGACGGCCAGTACCTGACGTCCTTCGGCGTATCGGCGCTGCGGACGGCGGTGGGGACGCTGGTTCAGCTATCCACCGTGGTCATGATGGCTTACCCCATGTCCCTGAGCAAGCGATATTTTCCGGCCCGTAACCGGTACACGACCTATCTGCTGTTTACCAGCATGTTCGGCGGCGGTCTGATTCCCTGGTATCTGCTCATCACCAGCATCGGGCTGACCAACAACTTTGCCGCGCTGATCGTGCCGGATATGGTGAATATCGGTTCCGCCATTCTGATGATGAACTATTTCCGCAATCTGCCCAAGGCCCTGTTTGAGTCCGCGCAGATTGACGGCGCGGGGCATGGCCGCATTCTCACGGCGATCTACCTGCCCATGTCGCTGCCCATTATCGCCACGGTGACGCTCTTCAGCGCCGTGGGATTCTGGAACGATTATTTCCGAGGCATGATTGTTATGACCAAGGGCCGGTGGATTCCGCTGCAAACCTACATCCGTTCCCTGACCTTTGATACGGCTTCCGCCCAGAACAACGCGACCCTGACGAACCCTACCTACATGGCCATGGCCGCGCAGATTTCCGGCCGGAACTTCACTGCCGCCAAGCTGATGGTCGCCATGATTCCGCTTTTGATGGTGTATCCCTTTGTACAGCGCTACTTCGTCACGGGTATTACCCTGGGCGCGGTGAAGGAGTGAGGCTGTTTACGTTTCCGGCTTGTTCCTGTATCATGGAGGAAAGCTGCTGAAGGAGGGAGACGTTATGCGCCGGGGGAAAAGGGAGCGCAGCCTGCGCTCTGTAATGTCGCTGCCGCTGTTTCTGTCTCTGGTGGGCTTCTGGATGGTGCTGTGTCTGTTCAGCTTTTCACAGATGAACAGCATGCTGGAGAAGAAGACCCATGAGGGCGTGATGTATGGTCTATCCCAGCGTATGCTGCTTCTGAACAAGCGCCTGACCGACATGACCAGCGCCCTGCAAAGCGTCACCTCCATCGCCATGGATGAAGTCTGGTCCTATCTGCACAATGCCAGCTACTACCGTCGGGCGGAAAGCCTGGACAAAATCGAAACCGCCGCCAGGCAGCAGGCCATTTGGCGGGATAATATCTGTTTGCTGATAGACGCGGAAAACGAGCGCTTTATCGCGGGTTCCTCTTACCTGAACAGGGAGGACACGGGGCGGCTGCTGGCTATGATGAAGCCGGCCTACACGGGCAGGGGCTACACGCTGTATCATCCGATCCGGTGGGAGCGCGGCGACCGGCTGATGATGAGCTTCAGCTTTGCGGCGGGCCCCCTGGACAAGCGGCAGACCATTACCTGTGTGGTTATCACCGGCGAGTCCGTGGATGACCTGCTCAACCAGGTTTTGCCTGACGCAGGTGAAAACGGTCTCCTGCTGGGCCGTGTGTACCTGACCGACAGCCAGGGCGCGCCGCTGGATGATCGGCAGGCTGCCGAGGGCTCGAATGTCAGAATTCTTTCCCAGCCCAATGGCTATGGCGTCCGTTTGTGCTATGAGATTCCTCAAGGCAGCTATCATGCCGAGCGCAACCAAGCGCTGGCGAAAATGACGCTGATCTTTCTGGCGGGGCTGACGGCGGCGGTGCTGATCGCCTCCCGCATCGTGCGGCGAATCCGCCGGCCCATGAGGCTGATCACGGATACCATCGGCGGCCTTCAGCTTGGCGGGCCCCTGGAGGAGCCGCTGATGACACGCACGGGTATCGCGGAGTTTGACCTGATCCTGAGGCACACCGCCGAGGCGGATCGGCGCATACGGCAGGCCATGGAAACGGTGCTGACGCTGGAAAAGGAGAAGCATGCCAAGGATGTGATGATGCTGCGGATGCAGATCAACCCGCATTTTCTTTATAACGCGCTCAACGCCGTGCAGTGGATGGCCCGATTGGAGGACACCCGGGGCGTGGAGGCGTATATGCGCTCGCTGCTGTACATTTTGCATTATAACCTGGATGAGCACGGCGGGCACCTGGAGCCCCTGGCCCGGGAAATTGATCTGATGCGGGCTTATGTGCGCATTCACCAGGCCCGGTATGAAAACGAGATTGAGCTGGAGATCACAGGCGATATCCGGGCGGGCGGCATGGCGCCCCGGTTCATCCTTCAGCCCTTGGTGGAAAACGCCATCTATCACGGCTTGCGCAATGGCGACGGTAGGATTGAGCTGGCGGTTGACCGAGCGGGGGAGCAGACGCTTCTGTTTGTGCGTGACAACGGCACCGGCATCGCGCCGGAGGTTCTGCGGGCCATTGACCAGGGCGAAAGGCGGGGCATGGGTATCGGTATTCGCTATGTCAAGGCCATTGTGGAGAAAAGCGGAGGCAGCCTGACCATCCGCAACAGAATGCGGGACGGGGCGGTTTGCGGGACAGAAGCGTTTATTCGACTGCCGTATGTGCCCTGCGGCGAAGGGGACGATGAAGCGCCGGCAGAACGGCGATCGCAGGGAATGGAGGAATGAGGGTCGTGGAGCTGCGCGTACTGCTGGTGGATGATGAAAAACTGGTGCGCAAAAGCCTGGAATTACTGTTTCCCTGGAAGGCGTACGGCATGAGGGTGGCGGGCGGCGCGTCCACAGGCGAGGAGGCGCTTCAATGGCTGGCGCGGCATGAGGCGGAGATTGTTTTTGTGGATCTGAGCATGCCGGTGATGGATGGCTTTGAGCTGCTGCGAATGATCAATCTGGAATACCCGGCCATGGTGAAGGCGGTGCTCAGCTGCCACGCGGAGGTTAAGTACATCCAGCGTACCATCGGCGAGGGCGTCGCGGGCTATATCCTGAAGACCGATTTTGACATGGATGAGATTCACCGGCTGCTGGCGCGGGTGCGCGACATGGCGCTGCGCAATCAGAACCGTCCGCTGATCCGGGGACTGCTGGCCGGGTGCGCCCGGACGGAATGGGAGGCTGCTGCGCGCCCCGCAACAGAGGCGCTTTGGCTGGGGGAGCGCCTGGTGCTGCTGGAGGGCGAGGGCGGGCTAACGGCGCTGCTGCCCCAGAGCCCGGAGGCTATGCTGGTGAGCCTGACGGAGGAGCAGAGCCAACGGTTCAGGCTGGAGCCTGAACGGGCACAGGCGGTGGTTCAGCGGCAATTGTTTTATGAAGCGCGGGAGGGGGCGCGCGTCTTCGGTCTGGCGGTGCTGCCCCAGCTGGCTAAGGAAGAAGCGCAGGCGATGGAGGATCAGCTGCTTGACGGCGAATGGCTGCTTTCCGGCCGCAGCTGCGAGCAATTGCAGGCGCGCTTGGAGGCGGCGCGCTTCCCGGCGGATTGTCTGATTCGGGCCATCGGGACGCTCAGGGAGGAACTTTCCGGCGCGCTTTCCGAATCGGCTCTGGAGGCGAACCGACGGCAGGCTGGTCTGGCGGCGCTGCCGCGATGGCCGCAGGTGCGGGAGCTCATGGACGCCATGCGTCTGGCCTTTGCCCGGAGGCTGCACATTACCGGGTTATACGCGGATTCCGCCATGGTGGTTCTGCGGGCGCTTCGGGTCATCCGCGACCCGAAAAAGCTTTTCGGCAGGGCGGATGACGTGGCGGCCATGGTCGGGTTCAACCGTTCCCACTTCAGCCGGTGCTTTTCCAGGCTGATGGGCGTCAGCTACCGGGATTATACCCGGCGTATGCGCCTGCGATGGGTTCAGCAGCGGCTGCAGGCCGGCATGAGCACGGCGGAGATTGCCGCCTCCCTGGATTACGTCAACGTGGAGTACTTTTGCAGGGTCTACAACCTGAAGCTGACCGATGAGATGAACGGAGGAAAACAGGATGCTGCTGAAAGACGCTGACTTCCGGGTGCCGGAAGCGGACGTTGCTCCCGGAATGCCTTTCTATACCAATCCGCTGGTGAATGACATGCCGGACCCGATGGTGACGTACGATCCCATCAACGGGTATTATTACAGTCTGGGCGCCCGTTTTGACGAGGGGGGCAAGAGCGTTTGGGTCTATCGGAGCAAGACCCTGGCGAACCTGCGCCGGGAGGGACGGGCGGCTTTGTGCCTTCGGGAGGAGTACGGCCTGTATGACTGTGCCTGGGCCAGCGAGATGCACCGCATTGGTGACAGGTGGTACATCTACGCAGCGGCGGCCTGCCATCCCTCCCGCGGCTACGCGGAGCGGGCCATGCGCACCTTTGTCATGGCCTCCCGGACGGACGAGCCCCTGGACGGCTTCGATTACGCCGGCTTGCTGGGCGATGACGCCATCATCGACGCCACTGTTCTGCGCCATCGGGACGGGCGGCTGTACCTGTGTGCGTCGCGGCTGTTTGAGGATGATCGGCAGAAGCTGATCCTGCAGCCGATGGCGTCGCCCACCCGCCTGACGGGGGAGCCGGTGTGCCTGGCCCGGGCCGTCTATCCCTGGGAGCGGGTGCCGCCCTATGACGGGGAGCAGTGCATCAACGAGGGCCCTTTTTTCATTGAGAACGCGGGGAGAACCTTCTGCGTTTACTCCTTCAACGGCTGCTGGAGCGACGATTACGGCCTGGGCATTCTGGAGCTGGTGGGGGATGACCCCATGAATCCCCATGCCTGGGTCAAGGACGATGTGCCGTGGCTGGTGAAGGGCAACGGCGTGTACGCGCCGGGGCACGCGTCCTTCTTCCGTTCGCCGGACCGCAAGGAGCTGTATGTGGCCTATCATGCGGTGCTGGCGCATAACCCGGATGACCGGCCTGTGCCCAGGCATTGCTGCGTCCAGCGGGTCTGCTTTGACAGCACGGGCTTCCCTCATGTGGGCAAGCCGGTTCCCCGGGGGGAGGCACTGCCGCTGCCGGGCGGGGACGAGGGCGGACGCGATCGCAAGGCGTGACGGCTCAGGCCGCCAAAGGATAAAAAACCGCCCTGTCCAGCTTGCTGCTGGATAGGGCGGTTCAAAGGGGAGACTTTCTCCCGGGCGCCGGAGGAGCCATGGTTTCTTCGGCGTTTCTTCGTATCCGCCGGACGATATCGCCGCGCGATGAAAACCCGCCGGGAGATCGGCCATGCTACGCGCTATATGATGCCGCCGGCGAACGCGGCACAAACCATTCCGAGCGCCTTTTATCCCCGTTTGCCGTTCTGTCCCTTGCTGCGGTTGATGCGCTGCACCGGGCGGCCTGTGCCGGGGCGGGGCTGGGACGCCGGGCGGCTGCTTCGGGCGGCGGGAACCGGCTGGGTCGGCTGCAGCTTCATCTTGCCGTCCCGACCGATGACGATGGGCTGGCCGGACTTCGGCAGCGCCTTGGACATGGCGGGCACGCGAGGCTTCCGCTCCGGCACGGCGTTGCCCCGGCTGGTCAGCCTGGCGGGACGGGGCTCGCGCACCTTGGGCTCCGAGGGCGTGGTAATCTCCATGGGCCATTCGCTTTCCCGCAGGGGCAGCTTCTTCCCGATGAGCTTTTCCACCTGGTTCAGCTGCTTCATTTCGTCAATGCAGCAAAAGGAGATCGCCTTGCCGTCCCTTCCTGCGCGGCCGGTGCGGCCGATGCGGTGGACGTAGGCCTCGGGCTCCATGGGCATATCGTAGTTGATGACGTGGCTTAGCCCGGCGATGTCGATGCCCCGGGCGGCAATGTCCGTGGCGATGAGCACCTTGCATTCCCCGGATTTGAACCGTGTCAAGGCGGCCTGCCGGGCGTTTTGACTCTTATCGCCATGGATGGCGTCGGCGTCGATGCCCGCTCTGCGCAGCTCCCGCACAATGCGGTCGGCGCCGTGCTTGGTGCGGGAGAAGACCAGCGCGTTCTCCACATCCGGCTCCCGCAGCAGCTTGGCCAGCAGGTGCTTTTTGTTGGCCTTGTCTACATAATACAGGCATTGGTCGATTTTTTTGACCGTGGAGGATACGGGATCGACTTTCACTGTTTCGGGCTCATGAAGCAGATCCATGGCCAGCTTTTCCACCTCCGGGGGCATGGTGGCGGAGAAAAGCAGGGTCTGGTGCTGCTGGGGCAGCTTGGCCGCGATGCGGCGGACGTCATGGATGAAGCCCATGTCCAGCATGCGGTCCGCCTCGTCGAGAACGAAGGTCTCCACATAGTCCAGGCGGACATAGCCCTGGTTCATCAGATCCCACAGGCGGCCGGGGCAGGCAATGACCACATCGGCGCCCCGGTGCAGGGCGGCTACCTGCTGCTGCTGGCCGACGCCGCCGAATATCACCGTGGGGAACACCGGCAGGCGCTTGCTATAGAGGACGAAATTTTCATATATCTGCTGGGCCAGCTCCCGGGTGGGGGTAAGAATCAGGGTGCGGATGGGCCGGGGCGGCTTTTTAGCCAGCCCTTGGATGATGGGCAGCGCGAAGGCCGCAGTTTTGCCCGTGCCGGTCTGGGCGCAGCCCAGCACGTCCTTGCCGGCAAGCACCAGGGGAACGGTGGCGGCCTGGATGGGCGTGGGGGTCTGATAGCCGGCGGCATGGACATTTTGCAGGATCAGGGGCATCAGGTTCAAGGCTTCAAAGGTCATGTTGTATTGTCCTATCTTTTAGCATGCGGTGACATTCTTCAAACGCACCATCGCTTATCATACCATACTTTACGCCTTTGTTCAATGGCGGCGGAGGGAAAAAACGGCATTTCCCGGGATTCGTTAACGAAGGAAAAAGGGCGCTCATTCCGCGCGGCCCGGCAGCTGGCGCTCTCCCCACTGCTTCATGTAGCGGAGAACGTCCATAAAACTCATGCCCAATTCGGACAGCGTGTATTCCACCCGTGGCGGAATCTCATGAAAGTCGTGCCGGATCAGGAACCCGTCCGCCTCCAATTCCCGGAGCTGCTTCGTCAGGGAGGACTCCGTGATTTCCCCGAGCTGGCGACGCAAAGCGCCGAACCGGCGAATATCGTGAAACGCGATATAATAGAGAATCTCAAGCTTCCACTTGCCTCCCAGCATTTTCTGAAGGGCCGACATGGTTTTGCAGCGCTCGATGGCTGCTTCCGTTTTCCTCATGCTGTCATGACCTCCTGGCAGCCTCATTATATCGCCGCCGTGCTGCAAAAGCAATGTACTGCGAAAAAGTACCGTACTTTTCTTTTCAAAGGCGCCATGCTATCATGGCCTCCGACAAAGGAGGTCATGGTATGCACTACACCGGAACCATATGGCGGCCGCCCTACGAGGCTTCCTCGCTGCTGCTGGAAGCAACCGCGGGCTGTACCCACCATCAGTGCAAATTCTGTACGCTCTATAACGATCTGCCGTTTTCATTCAGAATGTCTTCTTGGCGGGACATCAAAAGCGACCTGCAGGAGGCGCAGCTTTGGAGCACAGATCCTATGGCCATGCTGACGGCCCGTTTGCAGGGGCGGCCCAGGCCGGAGCGCGTCCGGCGGGTTTTTCTGACAGGGGCGAATCCCTTCGTGCTGAAGTACGAACGGCTGACGGCCATGGCCGCGCTGATCCGGCAGTATCTTCCCTCCGTCAGAACCATCGGGTGCTTTGCCCGAATCACCGACGTTGCGCTGAAGTCGGACAAGGAATTGGCGGCGCTGCGTCAGGCCGGCTATAACGGTCTGACCATCGGCCTTGAAACCGGCGATGACGAAGCCCTGCGGTTCATGAACAAGGGTTATACCGCCGCCGACGCTTTGACGCAATGCCGACGATTGGATCAGGCTGGTATCCAGTATAGCTTTTTCTACCTGGCAGGCATATCCGGGATCGGCCGGGGGGAGATCGGCGCCAGGGCGACGGCCGACCTCTGCAATCAGCTTCGCCCGACGCTCATTGGCGTCAATATGCTGACCATCTACCAGGATTCAGCGCTTTATCAGGAAATTCAGCGCGGTCGCTGGCAGGAGGAAAGCGAAATGGAAAAATACCGGGAGATTCGCGCGCTCCTTGAAAATTTGCGTATTCCCACCCGGTTCGCCGCGTTGGGCGCGTCCAACGCGTTCCAGCTTCAAGGGGCTTTGCCCAAGGATAAGGACGCTCTGGCCTCCGCGCTCGACCGCATCATCCGTACAGTCGGGGAGGATGAGCTGCGGGCGTATCGCGAAAGTCTCCCGCACTTATAAAAGCGGCGGGTCCGCAAAGCGCGCGGGCGCAGGGAAACGGCCTTGCGCCCGCCTTTCGCCGCCAAAGTCCGCACTTGCATGGAGGGGGCCGGTCATGGTATAATATACACTGTGCCTTTATGCAAAGGCGCCTGTGATACGAAGGCAGACCGGGAGACCGGCTTGGCATGAATAGCTGCTGAATAAAGCGAGGAGATAGGACGATGCTGGATTGGGTTAAAAAGCTGCTGGGCGGAGGCAATGACGCGCAGCTGAAAAAGCTGGAACGCACCGTGGACGCGGTGGAAGCGCTGGAGGGCGAGTACCGAAAGCTGACGGACGCGCAGCTCAAGGCCAAGACCGGGGAATTCCGCGCCCGGCTGCAAAAGGGCGAAACGGAGGATGACATCCTCCCCGAGGCCTTCGCAACGGTGCGGGAGGCTGCGGATCGCGTATTGGGTATGCGGCACTACCGGGTGCAGCTGATCGGCGGCCTGGTGCTGCATCAGGGGCGTATCGCTGAGATGAAGACCGGCGAGGGCAAGACGCTTGTGGCTACGCTGCCGGCGTACCTCAACGCGCTGTCCGGCCAGGGCGTCCATATCGTGACGGTGAATGATTACCTGGCACGGCGCGACAGCGAGTGGATGGGCAAGGTGCACCGCTTCCTGGGGCTGACGGTGGGCCTGATTGTCCACGACCTCAGCCCGGACGAGCGCCGCGCGGCCTACGCCTGCGACATTACCTACGGCACCAACAACGAGCTGGGCTTCGATTATCTGCGGGACAACATGGTCATTCGCCAGCAGAACCTGGTGCAGCGAGGCCATCACTATGCCATCGTGGATGAGGTGGACTCCATTCTCATCGACGAGGCCCGTACGCCGCTCATTATCTCCGGCCAGGGAGACAAGAGCACCATTCTCTATGAGAAGGCCGACGCCGTGGTGCGCGCCATGAAGCGCGACGTTCACTTTGAGGTGGACGAGAAGAAGAAGTCCGTCGCCCTGACGGATGAAGGCGCGGTGAAGGTGGAGACCGCCTTTGGCATCGACAACCTGAACGATCCCGAAAACTCCGAGCTGAACCACCATATCAATTGCGCCCTGCGCGCCCACGCGCTGATGAAGCGGGACGTGGATTATGTGGTGCAAAACGGCCAGGTGGTCATCGTGGACGAGTTCACGGGCCGCCTGATGATCGGCCGCCGCTATTCCGAGGGCCTTCACCAGGCCATTGAGGCCAAGGAGCATGTGAAGGTGGAGCGGGAAAGCAAGACCCTGGCCACCATCACCTTCCAGAATTATTTCCGTATGTACGGCAAGCTGGCTGGCATGACGGGCACCGCCAAGACGGAGGAAGCCGAGTTCCAGGGGATCTACGCCCTGGACGTGGTGGAGATTCCCACCAACAAGCCCAACGTCCGCAAGGATCTGGATGATATGGTCTACAAGACCAAGAACGCCAAATTTGCCGCGGTGCTGGCCGCCATTGAGGAGCACCACAAGCAGGGACAGCCCGTGCTGGTGGGCACGGTGACGGTGGAAACCAGCGAAATGCTGGCTGACCTCCTGCGCCGCCGTGGCATTCCCCATGAGGTGCTGAACGCCAAGAACCACGCCAAGGAGGCGGAAATCGTCGCCCAGGCCGGTCATTTCGGCGCGGTGACCATCGCCACCAACATGGCCGGCCGCGGCACGGACATCCTTCTGGGCGGCAACCCGGAATTCCTGGCCCGCCGCGCCATGCGCCAAAACGGCTATGAGGACGATCTCATCGAGGCCGCCATCGGCCACGCGGATACCTCGGACGAGGCTATCCTGGAGGCCCGGGAGACCTATCAGGCGCTGTACAAGTCCTTTAAGACCGACACCGATCAGGAGCACGAGCGGGTGCTGAAGACCGGCGGCCTGCATATCATCGGCACTGAGCGCCATGAGTCCCGCCGCATTGACAACCAGCTGCGGGGCCGTGCCGGACGTCAGGGCGATCCCGGCAGCACGCAGTTCTTCCTCTCCCTGGAGGACGACCTGCTGCGGCTGTTTGGCTCCGAACGAATCGGCGCCATGGTCAGCCGACTGGGCCTGCGGGACGACGAGGCCCTGCAAGCGGGTCTGCTCACCAAGCAAATCGAGTCTGCCCAGAAGCGCATCGAGGGCCGGAACTTCGAGATTCGTAAAAACGTGCTGGAATACGACAATGTGATGAATCGTCAGCGCGAGGTGATCTATCGCCAGCGCCGCCGGGTGCTCATGGGTGAAAACGTCCGGGAGAACATTGTGGGCATGGCCTGCAAGCTCATCGACGCGGCGGTGGCCCGGTACTGCGCCAGCGAGGACGGCGAGGATTTCGACTATGCCCAGCTGGCCCGCTATCTGGAGACGCTGTGCGTTCACCCGGGCTGCGTTGAGCAAAACAAGCGCCTGGTGGACGAGGAGGATAAGGCGGCCTTTGTGGAAGCCCTGAAGGCGGATGCCCGGGCCTTCTACGATGAGCGGGAGACTCTTCTGAGCGAAATCGGCGTGGATATGCGCGAATTTGAGCGCGTGATGCTCCTGGGCGCGGTGGATAACCGCTGGATGGATCATATTGACGCCATGGATCAGCTCAGGGACGGCATCGGCTTCCGCGCCTACGGCGGAAAGAACCCCGTCACCGAGTACCAGATTGAGGCTGGCTACATGTTCGAGGAGCTGAACCACCTCATCCGGGAGGATACGGTGCGCCGGGTTTACCAGGCCCGCATCCAGCGCACCCCGGAGCGTGTGCAGCAGGCTCAGCCCATGGAAGCCCGCGCCGGCGGCGACGCGCCCCGTCAGCCCAAACGGCTGAAGGCCTCCGAAAAGGTGGGCCGCAACGATCCCTGCCCCTGCGGCTCCGGCAAGAAGTACAAGAACTGCTGCGGCAAAAATGCGGCGGAGGAATGAAGGAACCGGGCTGCGTCAGGCTTCACATAACGGCGCGTCGTGCTCTCATCAATCGCGGTACGACATGAATGAATCGAGGTATTCAGCATGATTGAATTGGAACAATATACCCAGGATCTGGAGGGCATTCGCGCGTCCATCCTGCAGTCCGGCGAGGCGCTGCACATCGACCACATGCGGGAACAGATTGACGAACTCAACGAGGAAATGAACCAGCCGGAGTTCTGGAACGACCTGGAGCGCTCCACCCGGGTGAATCAGAAGGTGGGCCGCCTCAAGGGCAAGCTGGCTCATTACGAGAAGCTGCTGTCCACCGCCGATGATATTGAGGTCATGGTGGATTTGGCTCGAGAAGAAAACGACGAGGACATGGCCCAGGAAATCACCGAGGAAATGGCCAAGCTGAAGGAGCAGGCCGACGCCCTCGAGCTGGAAACTCTCATGCGGGGAAACTATGATGACAGCGACGCCATCATATCCCTGCACGCGGGTGCGGGCGGAACCGAGGCCCAGGACTGGACGCAGATGCTCTACCGCATGTACACCCGCTACTGCGAGCGCATGGGCTTCACCGTCAAGGTGCTGGATCTGCTGGATGGCGATGAAGCGGGCATCAAGTCCGTCACCATGGAGATCAGCGGAGACCATGTGTATGGCTATCTGCGCGGTGAGAAGGGTGTGCACCGCCTGGTGCGCATCAGCCCCTTTGACGCCAACGCCCGCCGCCACACCTCCTTCTCCTCCCTGGATGTCGCGCCGATCCTGGAGGACGAGGGCGACGAGATTGAGATTAACATGAAGGATGTCCGGGTGGATACCTACCATTCCTCCGGCGCCGGTGGCCAGAACGTCAACAAGACCTCCTCCGCCGTCCGCATGACGCACTTCCCCACGGGCATTGTGGTGGCCTGCCAGACCGAGCGCGACCAGGTGCAGAACCGCGCTACCTGTCTTCGCATGCTGAAGGCGAAGCTGCTGGAGCTGCGTGAGCGCGAGAAAGAGCAGCAGATGGCCGACATCAAGGGTGAGATGAAGAAGATTGAGTGGGGCAGCCAGATTCGCTCCTACGTCTTCCAGCCCTATACCATGGTGAAGGATCACCGTACCGGCTTCGAGGTCGGCAACATTGACGACGTAATGAACGGCAACATTGAGGGCTTTGTGACCTCCTATCTGAAAATGCAGTAAGGGCGCTGCCCTTACAACCCGCAAGGAGGGGCGTCGCCCCTCCTTGACCTGCCATTGCACGATGCGGGAGGGTTGCCTGCGGTTTAACCTGGGTGCGCGTGGAGGTGGGTAAGGGCGCTGCCCTTACAACCCGCAAGGAGGGGCATTGCCCCTCCTTGACCTCCCATTGCGCGATGCGGGAGGGTTCCCGCGGTCTAACGTAGATGCGCGTGGAGGGGTGGGTAAGGGTGCCGCCTTTACAACCCGCAAGGAGGGGCACCGCCCTTCCTTGACCGCCCATTGCGCGATGCGGTGGGGTAGCCTGTGGTTTAACATGGGTGCGCGTGGGCATTCGCATAGGAAGGAGGCAAAGCGTCATGAAGAAAATGCTTCACGGTCTGCTGGGGGCGGTAATGGCGCTTTGCTTTGCCATGCTGACGCTGACCGCGCTCATCGACGGCTTGGGCGCTTCTCAGCCCATGATGCTTTCCCTGATGCGGCGGTACGCCCCGCCGGAGGAAACAGGTTTGCCGGAGGCGGAATATCCTGGCATGGCGGCGATGATTGCGGGGTATCTTGCGGGAAAGCAGGCGGAATTCCAGTACGCCTGGACAGACGGCCAGGGGCAAACCATGGAAGCCTTCCGGGATAACGAGCAGCAGCACATGGCGGATTGCCGGGGGCTGTTCGTGCTCTGCCGCCGGGTGCTGATGGCGGCGCTGGCAGGGTTCTGCCTGACCCTGGCGCTCACCTGGGCGCTGCGGGCAAAGCGGGACGTGGCTCGGGGGTTCCTGGCGGGTGGCGGGCTGACGCTATTGGCGGTGCTGGCATTGGCCGTCTGGGGGCTGGCGGACTTCGACGGGCTGTTCATCCTCTTTCATCAGCTATCCTTTGATAACGGCTTATGGCTGATGAACCCGGCGGAGAATCTGCTGATTCGGCTGATGCCCATCCAATTTTTCATTCATGAGGCGGCCGTGCTGGCGGCTTCATGGCTGGGGCTGATGGCCCTGGCCATGGCGGCGGCCTGGACTATGCGCAGGAGCCGCGGAGGCGGCAGCGAGCAGACGTGACCCTTCGCCCGCTCCTTGTCCTGTCAATCTTCGAAGCATGGGTATTCATGGCGAAAATCAAGCACAACGATAAGTTCAGCAACCGTACTCGACAGAAAATGAGCGGGGGAGAATGACTGTATGTTCAAGGAAAATGAAAAAAGCGTCGGTACGGCCTCCGAACTGGCATATGCCAAGGCGGAAAGCGCTCCGGCGCGGGCGACGGATGCTGATCTGAAAAAAGAGCGTCGATTCTGTTCCGGCATTGGCTGGTGCTTCTTTGCTATTGTTATCGTGCTTACAGCGCTCCAGAATGCGGTACCTATGCTTGTATTTCATTATGCGCCTGAATTCTATTTGCGTCATGATGACGTTGTTTATGCATTGGCCATACTGTCGATTTATGCGGCTGGCTACCCATTGCTGGCCTTGCTTTGCAGGCGGCGGGAGCGCGTTCAAATAAAAAAGCGGAAGAGAATGGGCGCCGCGAATTTCCTGGTGCTACTGATGATGTGTTTTGGCGTTGCGCTGCTCGGCAGCCTGCTCGGGGAAATGGTGAATGCCGCGATCGGAGCCATTCAGGGTTCGGCTGTGGCGAACCCTGTGGAGGAAGCTTTCAGCGAAAATTCGGTATGGATCAGCTTTGTGTTTACCGGCATCTGCGCGCCTGTCGTTGAGGAACTGGTGTTTCGGAAGATTTTGGTGGATCGCTTGGCACGGTATGGGGAAGCGGCTGCTGTCGTGATGTCCGGCCTGATGTTTGGACTTATCCACGGTAATTTCTCGCAGTTTTTCTACGCCGTCTTCCTGGGCATGCTTTTTGCCTATGTATACGCCAAAACGGGGAGAATCGGGTATACCATCGCGCTTCATCTCATCATCAACCTGTCCTCATCGCTGATGGCGCTGGTGGTCATGAGGGAAAACGCGAGTGCCTCTGCTATCTCGACCGCCTGCGAAGTGCTGTTATACGGATTAGACCTTGCGGGAATCATCCTGCTCATGGTCAAGAGAAAGAAATTTGTCTTTGAAAAAGGTATGGTGCAGCTGCCCAAAGGAAAAAGGGCGTCTGTTCTGTGGGGCAACGCCGGCATGATGGCATATACCCTGGTCTGCATGGCGCTGTTTGGTATCATGCTTATTTGGGCTTAACCATGCAGCAAAGCATCATCGGCGGGATTCCGGCACTGAACGAGCACCCGGGAAAAGGCTGGCGGTCTGACATGACAATGCTTGTCCTGAAGGTCGGCAGCTGACGATACAGAGGAGAAGGAAATGGAACAGTATCAGGGATCGGAACGGTCGCGGCAGCATCAGCGAACGGCTTATACGCAATCGGTACAGGAACAGGCGGAAGCACTGCGCGGGAAGGAACGGGTACGCATTCTGGCCCTGGAGACCTCCTGTGATGAAACGGCGGCCGCCATTGTGGAGAATGGCCGGGAGATCATCGCCAACGTGGTGTTCAGTCAGATTGATCTGCATGCACTGTATGGCGGGGTTGTCCCGGAGATTGCCAGCCGGGCTCATGTGGAGGCCTGCGACCGGGTGGTGGATCAGGCGCTGACGGAGGCAGACATGGCCCTTACGGACGTGGATGCCCTGGCGGTGACCTGCGGGCCCGGTTTGGTGGGCGCGCTGCTGACCGGAGTCAGCTGTATGAAGGGCCTGGCCTATGCGGCAGGTAAACCGCTGATCGCCGTCAACCATATTGAAGGCCATGTTTCCGCCAATTACCTGACCCATCCCGACCTGACGCCGCCCTTTGTGTGTTTGGTGGTTTCCGGCGGGCATAGTCACTTGGTGCGGGTTTCGGACTACGGGTGCTATGAGCTTTTGGGCCAGACCACCGACGACGCGGCGGGTGAAGCCTTCGACAAGGCGGCCCGGGTGCTGGGGCTGCCCTATCCCGGCGGCCCCAGGATCGACGCCCTGGCGGAGGAAGGGGACCCCCGCTTCATGGCGCTGCCTCACCCCCATACGGACGGCCGGTACGATTATTCCTTTTCCGGCATGAAGACGGCCTTCCTCAACGCGGCCAACAAGCTGGAAATGAAGGGCAAGCCCCTGCCCAAGGCGGATATGGCGGCGTCCTTCCGCCATGCGGTGGTTTCCGCGCTGGTGGAGAAGGCCATGCTGGCGGCCACAGAGACCCATGCCCCGGCCTTGGCCATGGCGGGCGGCGTATCGGCCAACCGGCTGCTTCGGCGGATGATGGCGGAGACCTGCCAGCGGGCGGGGCTGCCGCTGTATATGCCGCGCGTTGATCTGTGCACGGACAACGCGGCCATGATTGCTTCGGCGGCATACTATCGCCTGTGCCGGGGCGAGACGGCGCCCCTGACCCTGAACGCCGTCCCCACCCTTCGCCTGGTGTAAAGGAGGTTTCCGTGCCTGTAACCATTGCCCTGGCGTCCGCTGAAACCCTGGACGGCCAGACGGATCGCAATCGATCGGTCATGCTGGATGCCATGGCGGAAGCGGCGGCCCATGGAGCGGACATGATCTGCTTTGGTGAGAGCTTCCTTCAGGGCTTTAACGCGCTGACCTGGCGCTGGGAGCAGGATCAGCTGATGGCGGAAGCAGTGGACGGCCCTGCGGTGCGCCGATTGGTGGAGGCTTCCTCGGCCCTGGACATCGCCCTGGCCTTCGGCCTGATTGAGCGGGATGGCGACGCGCTGTATTCCACTTACCTGGTGATGGAGGGCGGAAGTCTCCTTTGCAGGTATCGGCGGCTGTCCCGCGGCTGGAAGGAATTCGCCCGGACGGACGGCCATTACCGCGAGGGGCAGGAGGCGGCGGCGTTCCTCTGGCGAGGTCGCCGAATCGTGACGGCTCTGTGCGGCGATGTCTGGGATGCGCCCGATCGCTTCCGCCTGGGAGCGGATGTGCTGCTGTGGCCTGTTTACTGCGACTACACGCCGGCGGAATGGGCGGGAGGCGCCGGGGAGGAATACGCGGCGCAGTGCGCTGACCTGGCTCCCACCACGCTGATGGTGAACTCCCTGTGTCCCGGGGACAGTGCGGGCGGCTGCTTCCGCTTCTCCGGCGGCAGAATTGTGGATCAGCTAAGACCGGGGACGGCCGGTGTGCTGTATTGCACGTTGGATTGATAACAGAACGAAAGGAAGCAGTAAGACATGGAGAAAAAAATGAACCGAAATCTGTGGCAGGCCCTCAAGTTTACGCTGTTTTCCATCTCGGCGGGCGTGATTCAGGTGGCGTCCTTCGCCCTGCTGCATGATGTGCTGGGTCTGGAAAGCTACTGGATGAGCCACATTCCCTCCCTGGTGCTGTCGGTTTTGTGGAACTTCACCTTCAACCGGCGCTATACCTTCCGCTCCGATGCGAATCTGCCCCGCTCCATGGCGCTGGTGGCGCTGTTTTACCTCGTGTTTACCCCGGCGTCCGCCTGGTGGGGCACGGCGCTGGAAAACGCCGGTGTCCATACCTGGCTGGTGGAGGTCATGAACCTGCTCATCAATTTTGTAACCGAGTTCCTCTATCAGCGGTTTGTGGTCTATCGTGGCCAGATCGACACCAATGACGTGGCCCGCAAGGCCCAGGGCTGAGGGTGAATGAGAGAAATTTAAGCCCCTTCTAATCAAAATCCTCTTTCGGCGGCCGGCGGAATATGATAAGCTGATGATGTTGAAGGAGGGAAGACCATGGGCTGTCTGATTCATTTGTTCACCTGGCCCTTTGAGTTGGCCGTGGGATTGATTGGCCTCATTCTCAGCGCGGTGGGGCGTCTTGCGGCGTTCCTGATCGGGCTGGGCATCTGCTGCGCGGGCGTGGCTCTGTGCCTGACCATCATCGGGGTGGTGCTGGGGATTCCTATGGTGATTTTCGGCGGCGGACTGATGCTGAAAAGTATTTTTTAACCTGAAGGCGGATTTCGATTGCTGAGGGGACTTTGCCCTGTTTCATCGCATGCTCTCACTGTTTGATCTTGTTAAGGAAGCTTTTCCCTGCGATAAAGCGCGAAAATCGCCGTACAGGGACTTCGCCCCGTTTTACGCCCAGAGGGAGCTCGTGGATTTTTCCATGAGGCAGAGGGCCTGCGGATGTTCCGGCACCTCCTGCGGCCTTTTGTCTCCCTGGAGGCGTATTTCGACCGTCTGTGTGCCTGGATTCACCAGCGATGGCCGGGGATTTGCCAAGTCCCCGGCTTTTTTGTATCATCGGCAAGTGAAAGGAGGCGATCCCATGCGGGTGGAGGTTCAGCTGGACAGCGCCTGCAGCGAGCCGCGGATTATCATCGTGGCTGCCGCGATGACCGAGGAGGTTCAAGCGCTGGCGCAGCGGCTGTCGGATGCCGCTCCGGCGGTGCTGGCCGGTGTCCGGGACGGAAAGGCCGAGGTGCTGGAATATGACGCGCTGATTCGCGTGTACGCCAGCGCGGGGAAGGTCATGGCGGAGACGGAAAAGGGCGAATACGTCCTTCGCTTCAGGCTGTACGAGCTGGAGGAGCGGCTGGATCCTCGGCGGTTCGTCCGCATATCCAATTCGGAGATCATCAATTTGCGGCAGGTGCGCAGCTTTGACCTCAGCTTGACGGGTACGGTGTGCGTCAAGCTGATGAACGGAGCGACCACTTATGTTTCGCGGCGGCATGTCGCCAAGGTGAAAAAGCTGTTGGGCTTATGAGGTGAATGAAATGAGAAAAAAAGTCATGCTGCGCGGCGCGCTGGGCTTTCCCCTGGGGATGGCCCTTGGCTATGTTATCACCATTGTGATTTCGTGGTTTTGGGCCAATGGCCATTACGCGCCCTGTGTGCCTGAGCTGATAACGGCCGTGGGCAGCGAGATTGGCGCGGTGACGGTTCAGGCCCTGCTGAGCGGCCTGCTGGGCGCGGGCTTTGCCGGGGCGTCGGTGATCTGGGAGATGGAGCGGTGGAGCCTTTTGAAGCAAACGGGTATCTACTTTGCCGTTGCCTCCCTGGTGATGCTGCCTGTGGCCTACCTGACCTACTGGATGGAGCACAGCGTCACGGGTTTCCTGTCCTACTTTGGCATTTTCGCGCTGCTGTTTGTGCTGATCTGGCTGATTCAGCTGTGGGGCGGACGGCGCAGCGTCAAGGCCATGAACGAGTGGCTGAAGCGCGCGCGGGAAGACGGACGTCAGCCGTAAGGGAATTGGAAAAAGCCCCTGCCATTCATGCTGGCAGGGGTGAAGGGGGACGGTGAGAACCGATCCCCTCAGACTGTTGAAAAAGTTCAAGTAAGGAAAGACAAATTTGCCGTCGGCAGACTGTCAATCGAAAATCGGCGACATGCGCGGCGATTTTCGCGCTTTTTCGCCAGAAAAAGCTTCCTTACACGAACGAACGGCCGGGAGAACGGCTTCGCCGTTCGACCAGTGAGCGAGTGCAAAATTCAAAAAAGTGGCATATGCCACTTTTTTGACACGCTGAGGGGGACGGTGAGAACCGGCCCCTTTTATATTCCCGGCGTGTACACCGCGGCGTCGGCGCGGAAGTCATAAGTGTTCAACGACAGCAGCTGCCGGGCGTCGGGGGCGAACATGCCGCAGCGGCTTTCGCGGCACCGCACATTGACCCGGGCGCACAGGGCGTAGCGGTCATTGACAAAGACCTCGACAATATCCTCATCGTACAGCGCGTGGATGTGCAGAGGCTGGCCATCCGCGTCGTCCTCCAAGGTCAGGCTGGCAAAGACGAAAGGCTCCCGCCCATCGCCCCGGGACAAGATCTGAAGCGTCCGGGCGGCGCGGTCAAGTTCCGTAACGATGCCGTTGTCGCCATCAATGATGACGCCCTGTGTGCCGTTCCTTGTCGGGGCGAAGTCCGCGTGGATGCCGAAGTTCCTGCGGCGGCGCTGGGCATAGGCCGCCATGCCGAAGTCCTCCGAGGCCGACGGCCGAAGGGGTTCAGCGCACATTTCCCCCTGGATGCGCTGGGCGAAGGCGGGTTCCAGGCGGCTTCCCAGGCGGCCGTCCGGCAGCAGATAGACCTCCCGGGGCAGGTTCAGATCGCCGCCCCACTCCTGATCCCGGTAATTCAGCGGAATCCAGCCGAACAGCAGCCAGCGGTCGCCCCGGGGCGTCAGCTGGGCCGCGCACAGATCCTCGCCGTCAAGCAATACGGGCTGAATGCGGTTCCAGTCCTGGGCGTCAATGGGCGTGTCGGGCTGGCCGAGATACACGCTGGGCGCGCCCACCCAATGGACGCTCTGCCGTGCCAGGCTGGTCAGCAGCGCCCAGCGGCTGCCCATTCGCAGAAGCTGGCTGCACTCCGGCTCCAGGCAGGCATATAGCGGGCGGCCCGGATTGGACAGGCGCAGCAGCATCCGCTGGGTGCAGGGCTGATCGCTCAGCGGGCCGGTGAGCATCACGCCGCAGTCCATGCCCTGGCCGCGGCCGTGGTGCTCGTTGGTGTTATAGGCCGTGGCCGTCTGCCGCAATGCCTTTAGATCGGTATCGTAAAAAAGGGATTGATCCCGTATCCCGCCGGGGAAGAAGGTCTCCCGGGGGAGGCTGGTCAGCCCGGCGCAGTCCCGCCAGTGCAATAGGTCGCTGCTTTCGCAGATGACGTCGCCGCAGCAGCTCAGGAAGCCTTCCCTCCAGGGCAGTACGTTGATGACGGGATGCGCCAGCGGATGCTCCTCCCAGGTGATGAAGTCCGAGGTTACGGCCACGGAGCCGTCCCTGCACACGACATGCTCAGGGTTGGTGAAGCAGGCGTCGCAGCGCAGGGTGCCGTTGGGCACCAGGTAGTACACATAGACCCTGCCGTCATGGCAAAAAGGATGAACGTCACCGATGTGCCATTGCTTCGGGCGGAAATGGATCACGCAATTCATTCCTCTCAATAAGATTGGGCGGCGGCCATGGCGCTGACCTTAACCCATTGGATATACTCCGCGCCGATGGGCTGGAAAACCGCGCCCTCCAGGGGCATGTAGACCCGCCGGGTGATGGCCTGACGGTCGTTGGCGAAGACCTCGATGACGGCGGCGTCCAGGTAGACGGTGACGTTGGAAAGCTCGCCGGGGGCCAGGGACAGGGGCGCGCATTCCCGGACGGCGCGAATTTCGCTCCCGCTGTGGGTGGCGTCCAGGATCAGCTCCCCCCGAGCCGGGTCGCAGAGGATGTCCACATGGCGCTGTCCCTGAAGAATGCGCAGTCCGGTGGGCTTATTGGCCTGGCATGCCTGCCATTGGACGCGGCAGCAGCGTGGCTGAGTCACGGACAGGGCGGACAGCTTTGCCAGATCGTCATGGGTGAAAACGTGGTCATCATAAGCCAGGGCGTCGATCTCCGGGGCCGGGGCGATGCCCAGGTCGCCGTCCTCCCGCCGCCAAACGACGCGGGGGAGGCCCATGACGCCGCTCCAGCCGAAGCGGCGGAAGTCGTCGGGCAGATTGTCCCGCAGCCAGGCGAAAACGATCTGCCGCCCCTGGCCGTCCAGATAGGCCTCCGGTGCAAAATAGGTGTCATCTGTCCAGGTCATCCGGCCATGAAGGCGGGGATGGAAGCGCAGGCCGTCCAGCTTGCCGATATAGTACTGACAGCCGCGGTTGTGGGCGATGAACAGCTGCAAATGCTCGTCTGTGGACGCGCCGCCCTCCTTGGCCGCGGGCAAGGGCAGAAAGCTGGGGCACATGTCATCCTCGGTATCGTCAGGATGCTCGGGGCAGGCGTTGTGGTCATAGAATCGACCCTCCCAGCGCCAATGGCGGAGATCGTCGGAGGAGAAAAGCTCGGTCCAGTCCCCGCGCAGATGAGCGGGCGCATCCTCCCCGCGGCCAAAACGATCCAGTACCAGCAGGTTGCCGGTCTGCATGTAGTAGCGGCCGTCGCGCTTCCAGATGTTGCTGGGATCAGCGCAGCCAAGGGGCTGACCATCCCGGAAGGCGATGCCCCACTGATCCGATGGGATTGCCGCCGGGGTCAGCCGTTCCCAGCGCACATAGGGCGGGCGGCTTTGGGCCAGCATGATGCCGGCATAGCTGTCGGACTTCAGCGGCTGGCCCTCCCGGTTATAAACCCAGAAGCTCAGATAGGCAGTGCTGTCCTCATCCACAAAAGCGCCGCCGCTGAAGCAGCCCTCGTCGTGGCCGCTTTTTTCCAGGGCGTCGGGCAGGTGCCGCCAGTGGAGCAGATCATGGCTGACGGCGTGGCCCCAGCAGAAGCCCCGCTGGGGATGGGCGTACAGATACATCAGGTGATGCTGACCATCCGCGTAAAAGCAGCCGTTGGGGTCGCCCGGGGTGCCGTCGCCGTCGGGGACACAGAAGTGGTAACGGGGCCGCCAGGGGTCCGCCAGCAGCCGCTCCCGGTACTGCCGGGCAATTAGCGCGTCATTCAGACTCATAGAAAGCTCCTTGATTGTTGACGTTAACATTTTATGATAACAAATTGAAGACGCCTTCGCCGTCACGGGCTGTCAGGATGCCTTTTCCCGTGGCGCAGCCACCGGGGCCGTGAAGGACGGCGTCAGATGGAGGCTACGGAGGAGCGCTCCACCAGGGAGGGACGGATGAACCGATGGACAGGCTCGGCAGCCGCGCCCTCGCCGGCGGTGCTGACCTTGGACAGCATCAGGTTGACGGTTTCCTGGGCAATGCGGTTGATGGGCTGGCTGATGGCGGTGATGTCCATCAGCGTGACCCACTGCACGTCGTCCTGAACGATGATGCTCATGTCCTTGGGGATGTCCAGCATGAGCTTGCGGCAGGCTGTGACGGTGGCGTGCCCCAGGATGTTGGTACCGGCCACGATGGCTGTGGGGTGAAGGCGCTCGATGGCCTTGATGATATCATCCTCCGCGAAGGAGCTGGTGTCGAAGGCAAGGATGTAGCGTTCATCCACCGTCAGACCGCGCTCGGTGAACGCCTTGCGGTAGCCCTCCGCGCGTCCGGCCCAGTTGACGTCCAGCAGCAGAATCCGTCGGTGCTCCTCATCCAGAAGGCGGCGGGTGGCCAGCTGAACACCGTAGCTGTCGTCGATGACCAGGCTGTCCAGGGCGTTGTAGACGTTGCGGTAGAGCTGAAGCACGGGGAGCTTTCGGGCGGAAATGAGGTCGATGGAGCGGGTATCCGTCTGCCGGACGGGGGTCAGCACGATGCCGTCCACCCGGGCGCTGGCCAGCATGGCCAGGCTGGAACGCTCCGACTCCGAATCCTCGTTACTGAAGGACATCAAAACGGAGAAGCCCTTGGCGCGCAGCTTCTGCTCGATCAGGGCGTTGACCTGGGTATAAAAGCTGTTGCCCGCGTCAGCGACCACGATGCCGATGGTATGGCTGCAGTTGCTGCGCAGCGCCCGCGCCAGGCGGTCGGGCTCGTAGCCCAGCTCCTGCATGGCGGCCAGAACCGCCTGCTTGGTGGAATCCTTCACGCAGTCCATTCCCCGGGCCACCCGGGACGCCGTCATGACGGACACCCCCGCCGCCTGAGCCACTTCCTTGATGGTCGCCATCATGTTCCTCCGTCAGACGAACCTTGCGGCGCGTAGGCCGGGTATGCCCGCGCGCGGGAAACGCCTGCTTTTTGTTCCATTATAGCAAGAAATAACCGGCTTTACAAGGGCTGAGCCTCAGGAAGGCGCAGCGCGTAAACGGCGACGCGCGGATTTTCCGCTCCTGCGACGCTCATGTTTTGGCAGCGGGTTTCCTGACGCATTCTGGCGGCCAGGGCGTTTTGCCCGTCAAGGAAAGCCTCTATCATGTCCTCCTCAGCGATGACCCGCACTGTGTGGCTGCCGACCAGCGTACCCGGCGTCAGGGGGTGGCTGACGTGGGTCAGCGTGTCGTCCTGGCTGACGGCAAACAGGCCCGCCCCGTCGTCCAGGGTGATTTGGCCGTTGCCGCAGCGGATGACCGCGCGCTCTCCGGCCTTCAGGGTGAAGGTGAATTCCGCGTCAAAGCGGTCGAAGTCGCCGGAAACGGCGTCCGCGCCCTGGGCCAGAAGCTCGCCGCGAAGTGCCTGTCCCGCCTGGGGGGCCAGAGACGCCGACAGGGTGCCGTCGGCGTTCTGCGTTACCCGCAGCGGCAAGCTCAGATGGCCGCCCCAGCTTCCGCCGTCCCAGTTGGGGGCGATCCAGCCCCAGCAGTACAGGCCATCCGGCCCTTGGGCCAGTTGCGCGGCGCAGAGATCCTCGCTGGTCAGGAAGTACTCTTCCTTTTCGTTCCAGTCCTGCTCCAGGATGCCCTTGTCCGCGTCGCCGATGTAATAGCTCAGCCGCCCCACATGGTTCTCATGGCGGCGGGCCAGGCTTACGAAGATGTACCAGCGGTTGCCGATTTTCATCATCTGCGGGCATTCGGGTTCGCCGTGGAGGCCGTCAGGATAGGCGATGAGCGTGGTGTCGATGGGGCTCCATTGCTCCGGCGCGCTGCCGGCGGAGCAGGCCGTGGCCAGCGCGCACTTCATGCCAAGGCCCTGGCCCTGCAGCTGGTTGGTGCGGTAGGCCGTGCAGATGACCCGCCATACCCCCGTGTCCTCGTCGAAAAAAACATAGGGGTCGCGCATGCCGACAAAGGTTGTGTAGCCCATGGGAATGCTGGCTTCACGGCCTGGATTCTCCCAGTGGAGCAAATCGGCGCTGCGGGAGGCGGACATGCTGGCGGCGCTTCCATACCAGGAGTAGTATTGCTCCTGGTATGGCTGCACGCCCAGCACGAAGTAGGGGGCCAAAGCGCCCTGGCAGGAAAGCTGTGCGGGCTCCCAATGGATAAGGTCGGCGGAGCGCAGCGCAGCGGCGTCGAAGCTTCCGTTGGCGCGGAGGTAGTACATGATCCAGGTTTGGGTATCGGCATCGTAGTAGGGGTGGACATCACCGATGTTTTCGCCCCGGTAATAGTGGATGGTATCCGCCATAGCCGTTCCTCCCAAGAGCGTCAGCGCCAGCAGCGTCAGGGCCGCCAGCAGCGCGGGCAGGTGTTTTTTCATGATGGTATCCTCAGCGGGCAGGTAGGGGAGAGGGGATACCGAAAGCCGGTATCCCCGTCAATTCAGGTGATTACACGCCCATCAGCCGGTTGTAGGCGGTCTGATAAATGGACATCAGCCGGTCGATGCCCATGGCGTTGAGGGCGTTGGTGTAATCATCCCACTTGGACAGATCCTCCGCGCCGATGATGAACTTGGCTTCCATTTCCTTCACATAGGAGAAGATGGTACCCTGAATGAGGTCCAGTTCTTCCTGCTCCTCGGCGGTGAAGGTCAGGGTGGGCACATAGCTGACAGGCTGGAAGGGCTTGTACAGCTCGGCATGGTCGATGAAGTCCTGGCCGATGCGGGCGCTCAGGGACTCGGGATCGGCAGGCTTGCCCATCTTGCTCATCTCCAGGCTGGTGTAGCACAGGGAATAGCCGCCGGGGCAGTTGCCGTTCATCCAGTCATCGGAGGATACGCCTTCAGGAGCGGGAATGCTGCTGTAAGTGCCGTCATCGTTCCAGCGCCAGGTGAGGTTTTCCGGCCCCATAGAGAATTCAAAGGAGCCCTGGACGGTGTAGAAGTAGTCCGCCATGCGGATGGCGACCTCGGGATACTTGCACCTGTCGGTAATCATGAAGCAGTTCTTGTAAATGGTGGGGGATTCGGTCATCTTCCACAGCTGGCTACCGTCCTCCCCCTTGAGGGCGGGCACATGGGTGTAATCGAAGTACCGCTCGGAGCCAACCACATAGTCGCCCACATGGCGCAGGAAGGAGCCCATGATTTCGTCCTCACCCTGGGCGACGGCATTGAACTCATCGTTGCCGATGGTGAAGGTCTGGTTCCATAAAAGGCCATCGGCGTACATGTCGCGCCAGTAGGCCAGGCCCTCGCGGTAGCCGTCCGCCATGGGCACGAAGAGCAGGCTGCCGTCCTCGCCCACCATCATATGGTTGAACTGATTGTCCACAACGCTCCAGGGGCCGTACAGGGAGCCCATGCCGTAGTAACCAGCCCACAGGGACATGGGGATTTCATCGGAGGGGTCGCCGTTGCCGTTGCAATCGTTGTCGCGGAAGGCCTCCAGCACCGTGCGCAGCTCGGCGGGGGTGGTGGGAACGGCCAGACCCAGCTTGTCCAGCCAGACCTTGTTGATGTACCACTTGTCCTCAACGTACTGGTTGTTGGAATTGTTCACCCGGGGCAGGGCATAGACCTTGCCCTCCACAGCGATCTTCTCAAAGACCAGGTTTTCGCTGTCGAACATGGCCTTGATGCTGGGGGCGTACTGGTCGATGAGGTCGTTGAGCTCCAGGAAGATGCCGGCGGGGCCGTACAGACCGGCTACGTTGCTGGCTTCCACACCGGCGATGCGGCCATACCATACGTCGGGATAGGAGTCGGTGGCCATCATCAGGTTGAAGGTCTCCTGGGCGTTTTGCAGGGGCATTTCCACGAATTCGATGTTCACGCCCGTCAGCTTCATGAAGTCCTGCCAGACCTGCATTTCCTCGTACGCGGGGGCGTTAGGGGAGCGCATGTAGCCCACGGTGATGGTCACGGGTTCGTCCACAATGGGATAGCCCTCCGCATGGAAGGTCGCGGGGATTTCGGCCAGGGCTGCCGCCGAGGTCAGCAGCAGCGCCAGCGAAAGAAGGATTGCCACGAGTTTCTTCATAGAACCAGGTCTCCTTTCCATATTTAACGCCTGTCCGGCGCTAATTAACCTTTGATGGAGCCGATCATCACGCCCTTGACAAAGTGCTTCTGCACGAAGGGATACACCGCCAGCATGGGGATGGAGGACACGATGATGAGGCCGTATTTGATGATTTCCGCCGTATGGGAGTAGGTGGCCGCGCCGCCGAAGTCGGTTATCATGTTCTCGCTCAGCACGTTCTTCAGCAGGATGTTCCTCAGCACCACCTGCAGGGGGTAGTCGGCGGCGTTGCGCAGGTAGATGATGGCGTTGAAGAAGGCGTTCCAGTGGCCTGTGCCGTAGAACAGCACCATGACGGCCAGCACCGGCTTGGACAGGGGCAGCAGGATTTTCAGCAGGTACTGGTAATCATCACAGCCGTCGATGTTCGCCGCGTCGTGCAGTTCCTCGGGGATGGAGGACTCAAAGAAGGAGCGCATGACGATCATGTTGTAGGTGGAGATGGCTCCGGGGATGACCAGCGCCCAGAAGGTGTTGTACAGCCCCAGCAGCTTGACCACCAGGAAGGCGGGAATCATGCCGCCGCTGAAGTACATGGCGAAGGTCATCACCAGCAGCAGAAACCGGCGCCCTGCCAGGCCCCGCCGGGACAGCGGGTAGGCGGCCATGACGGTCATGACGATGTTCAGCGCGGTGCCGATGAGGGTGTAGCGCACGCTGTTGAAGAAGCTGCGCCAGATTTCCGTGGATTCGAAGATCTTCTGATAGCCCTCCAGGGTGAAGCCCTTGGGCAAAAGCAGCACCCGACCGGAGGAAACCAGAATGGGATCGGAAAAGGAGACGCTGACAACGTAGAGCAGCGGATATGCCACCAGGAGCAGCACCAGGGTAATCAGCGTGATATTGATAACGTTAAACACCCGGTCGAAAACGGTGGGGCGGATTTTGTTGCTGCGGGCCTGCCGCTGTGTGTTTACCATAGACTTGTCCCTCCCAGCCTGCGCACGATGGTGTTGACGATGACGAGCATCACGAAGCTGACGACAGAGTTGAACAGGCCGATGGCCGTGGCGTAGCTGAACTTGTTGCTCATCAGGCCCACGTTGTACACATAGGTGCTGATGACCTGGGAGGAGGAGATGTTCAGGTTGTTCTGCATCAGCCAGACCTTTTCAAAGCCCACGCTCATCACGCCGCCCGCGGACATAATCAGCATGATGCAGATGGTGGGGCGGATGGCCACGAAGTCGATGCGGATGATCTTCTGCAGCTTGTTCATGCCGTCAATGTAGCCGGCCTCGTACAGCTCGGGGTCCACGGAGGAAAGGGCCGCGATGTAGATGATGCAGCCCCAGCCGGCCTCCTGCCAGATGCCGGAGAGGACGTAGATGGTGTTGAAGTACTGGGCGTACTGCATGAAATGCACCGGGGAGCCGCCCAATTTGCGGATGAGCAGGTTGATAATGCCGCTGTCGGGATTGAGAAAGGTGGTAATCATGGCGACGAAAACCACGGTGGAAATGAAGTGCGGGGCGTAGGTGACGGTCTGCACCAGCTTCTTGTACTTCTTGCTGCGCACCTCGTTGAGCATCAGCGAAAGGATGATGGGCACCGGGAAGCCCGCGACAATGCCGTAAATGCTCAATACCAGGGTGTTGCGGATGATGTCCCAGGTGCCGTAGGCGGAGAAGAATTGCCGGAAATACTTCAGCCCCACCCAGTCATGGCCGAAGATGCTCAGCCGGGCGTCATACTGCTTGAAGGCGAGGGTGATGCCGTACATGGGCAGGTAATGAAAAAGGATATAATAGGCCAGCACGGGCACCAGCAGCAAATAGAGCCGCCAGTTGACGGCAATCCGCTGCCATAGGGGTTTTCTGCGCGCATGCTCCACGGTCAACGCCTCCCAGTCATGTTGTCAAGCTCATTATAATGTTAACGTTATCATTTGTCAATAGCGTCATGAAAATTTCTCAAAAGGGAAATTTGCGACCGTAAACAACAGTTGCAAATCATATCCGGGAAAGGCAAGGACGCCCGCCGAGGCATAAAAAATACCCTGCCCCATGGGGGCAGGGTGTGAGAAGGGATGGCTTAATGCTGCCCGCGGCGCTGGCTCCGGCGCTGGCGAACCGGCGCCTCCTCGGCGGCAGGCTCCTTGGTTTCCATGGGGAGGTCGGCTTCATCCGTGCTGGCCGCATCGTCTTCCTGCGGCGCGGCGGTCTCCGTCTCGTCCGAAGGCAGGTCTGCATCGTCGATCAGCGCGGACTCGTCCTCGCCATCCACCGTGACGGTGGGATCAAGCTGCATCCGGGCGGCGGTGTTGGGATAGAGCTGCCGCAGCGTTGCCTCGATGGACGCCTGATCCTGCACGGGCTCGTCCGGCGCTTCCTCGGCGGCTTCGGACTGGCCGGCTTCTGCCGCTTCACTATCCGGCGCCGCGGCTGCTGTCACGGCCTCGGGCTTGGACGGCTTGTGCTGGCCGGGCTGGGTGTAGTTCCGGGAGCCGCTGCGCTCCAGATGATCCTGGGCCTTGGAGGAAGCCACATTGGCCTGAATGCGGCGCACCACGCCTGCGGCCAACAGCGCCAAGCTGATGATGGCCAGCACCATGAACACCCAGTACAACGCCCGCAGTACCTGCTGGATGCTGCCTACATACTCCGGCAGACCGTCAGCTGTGGGGATTTCCTCGTGCTGGGGCAGGGGCGGCGTGATGATCGGCGCCTCGGTGGGTACGGCGGTGGGCTGAGCATAGGCGATGGGGATGATGTTGCTGTTGAAGACCTCGGTCTCGTCCAGCTGGTTTTTCACGGAGGCGTCGAAACGGTACTGACCCGCCATGGAGACGCTCACATCCCGCGTGAGCTCCCGGGTTTCCCCGGCCAGGATGGAGGGGAAGGTGGCCAGCGTCACGCCGGAGGCGGAGACCGTCACTTCCTTGGCTTCCGCCGCGCCGGTGTTGGTGACCCGCACCACAAACTTGACGATGCCGGGCAGCTGGTAGATGGTGTCCCGGTCGGCGGAGGCACTGACCTCCAGGATGACCCGCTGGGTGGGATCGATGGCCATGAGGTCAACCCGATCGGTGACGGTTTCCACCGCGTTGCCTTCCGTGTCCGTCCCGGTGACGGTGAACTGATAGTCCGCCGCGCCGCTCATGGTGACCTCGCGCTGCTGGGTGACAGTCTGCCCGGCGGGGACGCTCAGGCCGGTAAAGACCTCGCCCAGGGTGGGATCGGAAACGGTGACGTTTTGAAAATCAGCCTTGCCGGTGTTTTTCAGGGTCAGGGTCAGGGTCAGGATGACGGTTTCGCCAGGGGCTCCGCCCTTTTTGTCGCTGGACAGAGCGGCGGAGAGGTTGATCTCACCGTATTTGATGGTGGCCTTGTCCTTCTTGACGGTATTGGTCTTGCTGCCCGCCTTGTAGGTGATGGTGGCCTCGCTGGTGAGGTCTTTCTTCTTCATGGTGGTGGTGAAGGTATAGCTGCCCTTTTCGCCCGCGGGAACAGAGCTGATGGAGCCCCTGCGGGTGGAAATGCCGCTGTTTTCCTTGATGG
Source organism: uncultured Clostridia bacterium (assembly GCA_947565865.1). Taxonomy (GTDB): domain Bacteria; phylum Bacillota; class Clostridia; order Christensenellales; family Aristaeellaceae; genus UBA11524. The sequence goes on along the minus strand of CANOHT010000013.1, from coordinate 27,796 downwards.
ATACATCCGTGATGTCTACATTGCCGGTGTTAACAATGTCGTAGGTCACGGTAACCTTCTGCCCCTCGCCTGCGGTGGTGGGCACAATGATGCGGTTGACCTCCACCGCCGTAACAGCGCCGGCATAAGCGATGCTGCGGGAGAAGTTCAGCTCCTTGTTCATCATTTCGCCGCTGTCATTCAGGACGGAATAACGGATTTTGAAGATGACCTTGCCGTTGTTCAGCTCATCCTGGGTGACGTTCCACACGCCGCTCCAGCGCTTGGAGGAGCCAGCCGCCAGGGTAGGCGCGCCGAATTCCTCCACCTGCTTGCCATCAGGATAATACAGGGTGATGGGGCTGGGCATTTCGCTCTCGCCGGTGTTGGTCACCTCAATGGTGACCGTCACCTCGCCCGGGGCCGCGAAATCATAGGTGCTCAGCTCCATGGCCAGTTTGAGGTTATCGGTTTCCGCAGCCTGAGCGGCCGCAAACAGGCCCAGCGTCAGCAGAACCGTCATCAGACATACAATCAGCCGTCGTTTTGTCATGGCATCTTTTTGGGCGGAACGCATCCGCCCATCCTCCTTCCGCGCCCGGACAGGCATGGCATCGGTCGATTGACGCTTGGTGAAGCGTACAAATCATCAATCCTATTGTACCCGTGAAGGGGTATGCCTGTCAAGCAAACGTGCCAGGGAAATGTAAATTCTGCGTACCGTCAGACCGAAGCGGCCTCCAGCAGGGCCCGCATGCCCATAATGTACCCGTAAAAACCGAAACCAACAATCTGCCCGCGGCAGGCCGAGGCTGTCATGGACACATGGCGGAAGGCCTCCCGGGCGTGGACGTTGCTCATGTGGCACTCGATAACCGGCATGGGCACCGACGCGATGGCATCATGCAGGGCGACGGAAGTATGGGTGTACCCCCCTGGGTTGAATACCGCGCCGTCAAAGCCGTCAAAGTACGCCTGCTGAAGGGCGTCGATGAGGGCCCCTTCATGGTTGGACTGGACGCAGCGCAGTTCAGCGCCCAGCCGCTGGGCCTCCTCGCGGCATAGGGCCATCAGGTCGTCGAAGGTTTTCGCGCCGTAGACGGACTTTTCGCGCAGGCCGGTCAGGTTGATGTTGGGGCCGTTGAGGATCAGGATTTTCTTCATTGCGGGGTCAGCTCCTTGGTCAAAGTATCCACAAGATCATCGGGCATGGGACAGCCCTGCCATAATTTCTCGGCTTCCACCGCCTGGGCGATGAGCATCCCCATGCCCATGCAGGCGGGGATGCCCCGCTGCCGGGCGGCGCGCACCAGCACGGTCTCCGGGGGATTGTAGATCATGTCGGCCACCCCGGCGGCTCGCCGGAGAATGGCGTCCAGGGCTTCGCGGCGGATGGGGCAGCCGTCCACGTCCGGCCACATGCCTGCCGGCGTGGCGTTGACCAGCACGCCGCTGAAGGCTGTATCCAGGGCGGCGTAGTCGATTTCGTCCTCCTCCTGGGGATGGCGGGAAACCATGGTCACACTGGCGGCGCCCATATGTTCCAGGGCTACTCGCGCGGCTTTGGCCGCCCCGCCGGTGCCCAGCACGAAGCAGGGCTTGCCGCTGGGCTCAATCCCCCCCCGGCGCAGCTCGTCCATGAAGCCGGGCACATCGGTGTTGTGGCCCCGGCCGTCCCGGGTGACGGTGTTCACCGCGCCGATGGCCCGGGTGGCGTCATCCATGTCCCGCAGAAAGGGAAGAATCTCCTGCTTGTAGGGGATGGTCACGTTGAAGCCGTCCAGCTCGGCCATCAGGCGCGGGACTTCCTCCCGGAAGCGCATACGCGGGATTTCGATCAGACGGTAATCCGCCTGAATCCCCATATGCCGGAAGATGGCCTCATGGACGGGGACGGACAGGCTGTGCCCCAGGTGCTCGCCGATGAGGGCGTAGTGCTGCATGAAGAGGGCCTCCCTTGGATTTGATGGAGATATTCATTATACACCATGGAGGGAGGGCGGAGCAAGCTATTTTGCCGAGCGCTTGGCTTTGCATCTGAGCTGAAGGGCCGCAATGGCTGAACTTTGGTTTGCCGTGCCGCTGAAAACGAGGCGTCACAGGAATGCCATCCCTTCGGCAGGCGCTGCGGGCGAAGAATCAGCCGCGTTCCGCTTCCTTCATTTGCACCACGCGCTCCAGCTCCCGGCAGAAGTCGGGCGGCGTCATCTTCCCCTGAATCAGTTGCTCAATCAGCTGGGAAACGCTTTGATCCTGCCACAGCTGCTCAGTGAGCACAACGCCGAATTGCATGGTATCCCCATAGGCGGCCAGGCTGGCTTCATCCACCTGATAACGGTTTTGCTCCGCCAGCTCCAGCTGATGCCGGCATTCCGCCAGCTGCGTTTCCAACTCTTTTTTGTCAGGGACGCTTTCGGCTTCGGCCATGGCGTTTTCCAGCCAATGGATGGTTTCCTGCAGTTGCTTCATCTGCTCGATGGCCTGGGGGCTCTCCATGGTTTGATTGGCCTGCGGCGAAAGGGCCATCCGCAGCATAGGATCCATTTGGTTGTAATAGGCGGCCAAATAGGCCTGCGCCAGATCTTGTTTTGGGCTGTATGGGTTGATGAAAGCCACGCAAATCCGTAACGGAATGATGGGATCGTCTCCCTCGCGCAAAGGCATGGCATGGGTGTGCAGACCTTCCATATCCGAATGGCCGACGATGATCCCCTGACGCCGGAAGAGGATGTGCTCTTTCCGATCCATCTGATGGGCCGACATGGCCTGCCCGGCTTGATAGGCTGCGTCGATCAACGCTATGCTATCCTCCGACGAAAACTCGATCGCACCTCCATTGGCCTGCTGCTGAGCCATGACATAGTCCAGGGTAATCTGTATGAGTGCGCGCGCGTCCATGCTCACGGGTGTAATCTGCCGCAGCCACAAAGCCTCATCCCACTGAGCGATCTGCTCCAGCAGCTGCAGCCAGGAGGTCGGAAGAGCATAGCCCTTCTCCAAGCACATATCATACACCGCAAGATCATAGGCCAGGCAGTATTCCTGGGCGGCAACATAGATCGGCATGCCCATGATTGTCTGTCCCTTCGTGACCGCCTTCCGAAGGGGCGTATACATCCCCTCAATGTTCGCAACCAGGTCTGGTTGGGTGATGGGCGCGGCAAAGTCCTTGCGGAAGATGATATCAGTGGATATCATGCTTCCCTCTACATAGTAAATGTCCACACTTTTGTCATGCGTCACTAATTGGTTGAGAAGCATCGTGTCGGTAAAGAAAAAGTTATCCATCTCCCGCAAGGTAACGTTGATGGACTTGGCGGCGTTTTGCGCAATATTATTTCCACTCAACCCGCCGGATAGCGTCAAGGTGCTTGCATCGGGTGCTGTGTCCGAGCTGCAGCCCCAGCAGGCCAGCAGCATAAGCAACGCGGCGAGGCAGGGTAGCTGTCTTTTATTCACCATCAATCACCTCCGCTTATAACGATCTGATCAGCATGTTTGCGGTATCAACGGTTGATTAGTCTGCAAAAAACCAACACAAGAACTATGCTTTTCATACCAACTCACAACAACAAGTCATCTTTGAAAAGGAGCTTTATCCTCACGATTATGGCAGAAGTACTGGGTACAGGGTTTTATTCCGAGTGATATTATTGTATTCAAAATTGTTAATAGTAGAAGTATGCATGGTTATTTGGATCTGGGTTGTCATTCTGTTTTAAGGCATGCTGTGCAGATTTGCCATACAGTCTTCTTCCGCTTGCATATTACGCGCAATACACCGCTAAAAGGATACTAAAGTTAACAATCTTTACAACATTTGTTTTAATGCTGTATACGTTTACAGGTCAATATGCATTGTATACCAAAGATTCTGCCATACAGAAAGAGGGCAAAAAGAGTAAAAAGACTACCAGGATCGTCGTAAGCCATTCAGTCCGCTTTTTCATGCGCTCTCCTCCCTTTGGTTTGTAAAATATGCCAGCCAACAGTCGCTATTTGCTCTATACCACAGTATGAGCGTATTGTCAATATATAACGGCCAAAAACGGTTTAAAATTTGCACAAGACGAGCTAAAGTATGAGGAACATTGTCAGGGTACAGCAGGCATTTGGTAGTCTTTTCTACAATGCCGCGCCGCCTGACCCAAAGCAAACAGCCCGCCAGAACAGGCCGCAATGGCCGCTGTTCCGCCGGGATGATGATACCTGGTTTTGTTCCAATGCTGATCCGCCATCGCCTTGGCCTGAGGGCACAGCTCCGCCGCGCTGAAGGCGTGTTCCTTGGTCATGGCGGTTTCGGTGCTCCATACAGTCGCGGATGAGTTGGGGAGAAAGGGCGCGCCGGTCAGGCCGGTTCGGTCGATGCGCCGCTCACCTTGCCGGTTCACCAGATACATCTGATCGCCGCCCTGGCCGGTGGTGAGGGATTGATGGGGATATTATGCACCATGGAGGGGTGAAGGGGTAGGGGGGCAAAAAGGGCTTCGCCCCGTGCTGCGCCTGGCAAGAGGGGATTTCCGATTGTCGGCGGCGAGGCTGTCATCCCTTACCCACGCGTTTCTGACACGCGACCGCCCCTTACCCCAGCTCGGACAGGACAATATTCCGCACCTTGCGGATGACGGGATCAAAGGAGCCGTGGACGGCGTTCTGCATCACCAGGAGGCTCAGGCGCTCATGGGGCATGTTGGCGAAGTAGGTGCCCATCATGCCGTCCCAGCCGTATTCATCCCGAAGGGCCAGACCGGCCCAGAGCCCCGGCTCGACGCACACGCGCATCAGCTTGCCGTAGCTGAAGCCATCCCGGCAGTCGCCCATGTCAGCGAAGGGGCCGGCCGTCAGCTGGGGCTGAGTCATCCAGCGGACTGTGGCAGGGCGCAGGAGCTGCCGTCCGCCCCAGGCGCCCTCGCGGAGCAGCATGTCGGCAAAGGCCGCATAGTCATCCATGGTGGAGCGAAGTCCGCCGCCGCCGGCAACGTAGGCAGGCATGCTGTCGAAATCACCGATGCCGAAAAACATCTGACGGAAGGGCGTCAGCCCCTCGGGCGTCCGGCGATAGGCGGTCACCAGGCGCTCCTGCTTTTCCTGGGGGACGAAGAAAGCGGTGTCCTTCATGCCCAGCGGGGTAAAAAATTCATCCTGAAGGAAGTCGGCCAGAGGCTTGCCGGAGACGATCTCGATCACCGCGCCCAGCACGTCGGCGCAGGTGCTGTACCGCCAGTGGGCGCCCGGATGAAAGGCCAGGGGCAATTCGCCGATGCGGTTGGCCAGCTCCTGGGTGGTCATGCCGTTTCCGGCTTCGATGCGCTGGTGGACTTCCGCAAACAGCCTGGCGGCGGCGCGGTCGGATTCGTCTCCGTCGCCGGGGTAGCTCAGGCCTGCCGTCATGCCCAGCAGATCCATGACGCGCGCGGGCCGACGGGCGGGAACCAGGCCCTCCGGCGTAGCCACCTTCTGCTGGCGGAAGCCGGGGAGAAAGGCGGACACCGGCGACATCAGATCCAGCTCGCCGCGCTCCATCAGCAGCATGACCGCCGCGGAGACGATGGGCTTGGTCTGGCTGAACATGCGGAAAATACTGTCCCGGCGCAGAGGCGCGGCAGCAGCCAGGTCAGCATAGCCTGCCTGGCTGTATACAACCTCCTTGCCGTTTTGGCGCACCAGCACGGAGATGCCAGCGGTCTCATGGCTGGCGACAGCCTGCTGAAGGCATTGGGTCACACGTTCCTGAAGGTTCATCGCTTTTCCTCCTCATGCTCGACGGATCGGCCCAAAACGGGTGGGCTTTCATATGAAATGAAAAATGCGCCAAAGCAGCCAGGCCGCTTTGGCGGAAGATATTACTTGTTGCTGAAGGTGACGATGGACTCCGTGGCAGCGGGCTTTTTCAGACCCAGCTCATTCACGCAGCGCAGGGCCAGGTTGGCGGCGTCCAGCACGGCGGTGGACGTGATGGTCGCGCCGGAAATCGCTTCGATGCTGCCGCCATTCTGGCCGTCCAGACCAATGAACTGATCCTGGAAGGCAGGCTCCTTGGCTCGCGCGCCAAAGCCGGCGGTCTCGGCAAAGTTGGTATCGCCCACCACGCAGCCGGTCACTACGCCGTCCGTGCCCACACCCAGGGTAACGGCCACCGGGCCGCCATAGCCCGTCACGGATGCGGTCACGCACCAGCCGACGGTTTCAGTGCCGTTTTTCGCCTCGTAAAGGCTGTCCACGCCGAAATTCTCCGGAACCTCCAGCTCCGCATAGCTTTCGGCGGGCATCACCGCGGCGAAGGACGCCCGCAGCGCCGACATCTGATGCTCCGCGATGGGGCCCTTGGTCACAGTGTTGGTCAAAGCCAGCACCAGAGCGGCCACCACCGCGATAATTCCCAGCACCGCAAACGCGGGCAGTCCCTTCCGGGCATTGTTGCTATCCATGATGTTTCCTCCTTGTGGCAGGCTCCTGAGAAGCCTGTGCCGTATGTTCATCGGAGCGCCAGTCCGTAACGCTCCACGAATCCCTTGGTTGCCTGCGCCTCTCCCTGCGCGTCGATCAGCAGGCCGTCATAGCCCTCCCGCTCCAGCAGCGCCAGCGCCTTTTCCCGGCCCAGCACCACGCAGGCAGTGGCCAGGGCGTCGGCGTCCATGGAGCTGGCCGAAACAATGGTGGCGGAGACGATGCCCGTATCGGCGGGCAGGCCCGTGGTGGGGTTCAGAATATGGTGATAGGTCACGCCGTCCCGGGTGAAGCATCGCTCGTAGGTGCCGCTGGTAACGACAGAGGCGTCCCTGACGCTGACGACAGCTATGGCCTGACCGGGCTGGGCAGGGTCGGCAATGCCGATGCGGTAGGGCGAGCCTCCATCCTTGGTCCCCACGGCATACACGTTGCCGCCAAAGTTCAGCGTGCCCGTGACGCCCTGCTCCCGAACCATCCGCGCCAACTGATCGGCAATGTACCCCTTGGCAATGCCGCCCAGATCCAGCTGCATCCCCGCGGGCAGGGTGACGGTGCCGCCGTCTCCCAGGATCAGGCGGCTGTCATCCGTCAGCGGCAGGGCGGCAAGGCGTTCCTGATCGGTGGGCATCCGCATGGCGCCGCTTGTAAAGTCCCACAGAGCGGACAGGGGTGCGATGGTCACGCGAAAAGCGCCGTCCGTCATGGCGCTGATCTCCTTGGCTCTGCGCAGAATCGCCCAGGTTTCGGGATCTACCGTGACGGGCTGGCCACCGGCACGATTGATGCGGTCAATGTCGCTTCCGTCAATGGTTTTGCTCAGCAGCCGCTCATACCGTCCGCAGGCCTGCCACAGCTCGGTCAGCAGCTCCTGAGAGCCGCCGCTCAGGGTGATGGTCACCACGGTGTCGAAATAGTAGCCAACGCCGCTGATGGGCTCAGCTGGAGCCGCGCAGGCGCTGAACAGAAGTAAAAGCGGCACACACAGCGCCATCAGGAGACGACTTTTCATGGAGCCACCGCCAATTCCACGCTGACCCGGTTGGGCAGACAAATGATATAGGTCTGCTGGGGCCGCGTTTCCCAATTGTTCAGGGTGACGGCGCCCATGTGGACGCACAGCTGATTGCCGCAGGTGGAGGATGCCATCACCGCGCCCTCTGCTGTTATGTCAATGACGTTGACGCGACCATCTCCCTGATCCACCGTGACTCGCTGAGGGCGTGACAGAGGAACGCGGCAGTATTCCTGCCCGTCCACGGTGATAATGACCATGCTTTCCGCGGTTCGGGTGAGAAACAGCGGGGACAGTGCCATCATCCCGATGGCCAGCAAAACCATACCGCCAACCAGCAGCAGATTTCTTCGTTTCATGATCCTCCTGACCGGACTTTTCCGGCAAGCTGAATTATAACATGTTTGGAAAATCCGTGTCAACACCGGGTACGCCTTCGCGGATATTTTCCTGCGGCTATGACCATTTCATCCTCGGCTCCGTCCATGGAACATAATAGGATAATGATGATTTCCCTATATGCGGCCGCGCCATCTGCTCAAACCAGGCGGCGGCTTGGCTGTCAAAGCACAGGGCTGCTTCAACGGCGGCTGGTGACCTGCGTGATGAGACGGTATGAAACGGCAGCTGATAACGGCCCCGCGGAATCACCCTGCCGCGCGGCTGCGACCAGGCACAGCTCGGGGGCCATCAAGCCGTTGTGCGCGTATGCCATTTTCGGCTTCGATGCCCCTGCGGGCCAAGCTCAATCCCAGAACTTGGCGCTGCTTTCGCTTCGGACGTATGCGCAGCAGAAGCGCGGCATCTCAGCATGAGCACGCCGGACACAGCATCCAAAGGGGGATTGACGGCAAAAGCATAGATCATTGCGGCATTGCTGATGTACCATAGCGGTATCCTCCCATATGCCGCCGCATGGTTCCTATCTGAATTGTAACCATTTGGGGAGATGGTAAAAGCTTGTAAAAGCAAAGCGGGGCAGGGAACACCGGCTTGCGTGAAAGCTGCGGTGTTCCCGGATGAAAAGCAGCCGCAGCTTTGACAGGCATCGTCCCTCACCAAAACAGCGCATCCCGCAGCCCATCAGGCCGCGGGACGCCGAACGCTGCCGTTCACCCCTCCGGCGACAGCAGCAGCACTGGTTCGGACACCATCTCGTACATATCCTCGCCAATATACGCCTTGACACGAATGCGGTATTGTCCCTCCGGCGCGCTTTCGCCGTTGGCGCGCCGCCCGTTCCAGGTGAAGAAGGAGCCCCGGGGGAGCAGCTGCTCGGGGCGGCTGGAGGCCCGGGAGCACAGCCGGCGTACCGTCTTGCCATCCATATCCTCCATGGTGACGGTCAGCTCGCAGGGGTACTGGTGGTGGATGACGAAGTTCAGCTCATCCCCCTGCTCGGGGCAAAAGGAGGCCTCCGGCAGAATTTCCAGCAGAGGGTCGCCCTTGGCGGGGGGGACGCACAGCACCTTGCTGGCGGCCAGGAACCACTGGTTCTCCTGCTTGGCGACCATCTGCAATAGGACGTAGCCATAGCCCTCGCCATCCGACCGCTCCAAGGACAGGGTGCGATCCTTCATGCCGGGAGAAAGGTAGCCCCGGGTATCGCCGTGAACGCCGAAGCGCTCCTCGTTGTCGTAGATCAGCCGGGCATGCTCGAAATCCCACCGACCCTCCTTCTGGTATACGATCTGGTAGGCCACCTGGGCGGGCCGAACCACGTTGAAGGAGAAGTTGACCGCCGGATTGTCGGCAGACAGCGTGTCCCCGGCAAAGGCAATGACCTCAATGATGCTGTCCCGACGCCGCCCTGTGTAGGCGGAGGCGTCATAGCGGAGAATGGCGAAATCGTCCTCCTCGGGGTAGCAGCGCACGGTGGACGCGCCGTGGTAGGCCAGCAGATAGCGCTTGAGCTCGGTCAGGGTGATAACGCCGTCGCGGTTTTCGTCCGCGCCATAGCCGCCCTGTACGGACAGCCCCGCTGCCAATGCGGAGGAGAAGTAGCCCGCGCCCACGGACGCCTCGCCCTGCCAGAACCAGCTTTGCTCCGCTCCGCCCGAGGAGCAGAGCACCTTGTAATCCTCCCCGGCGAAAACGTTGCCAAAGGGGCCGTGGATCCCCTTGCCGATGACCGCGCCGGAGTGGCAGGCGTCCAGTATCAGCACCTTTATGCCGGAGATCCGATCAAACATAGCGCGCAGCTGACGGGCTGTCACGGCTTCCTCCCGGTTGCCGTCGGAAAGCAGGAGCGCCATTTCGCCATTGTCCATGCCCTGGCTCCACTGACCGTGGGTGCTGATGTAAAAATAGCTGACGTCGCCTTGCGCGGCATCGCCAAAGGCCGCCTGAATCAGCGATTCCAGCTCGGCGGCGCTGCTCAGGTCGTTGCGGCGGGTGATGAGGCGCTCCAGGTTCATGGCGCCGCCGGACAGGGCTTCAGCCACGCGGGTGACGTTGGTGGCGGAGGCGGGGGTGGTTTCCTCCTGGGTCACGAAGCGGTCGCAGCCAACCAGCAGCGCACGGTTGACGCCCTCTGCCCTGGCCGACGAGGCCGCGGTCATCAGGCACAGCCATGTGGTCAGCGCCAGCATCATCAAGCCCATCCGCCTCACGACCGTACCTCCCCTCCGTTATCGCGATTCCTTCGCGAATCCATTGTACACCTATTTAGACGCAATTCCTATCGGAAATGTTCGCTCATTATAGAAAAAATTGCTGAAAGGTTACAACATGACTGCTAATTTTTCCTGCCGGGGCTGAAAATTTGCTGATTTTCATCCGCCATATTTCACCTTCACGGTCAAATGTTGCCGCCTGGCAGGAAAAATGCGTGGCTGAATCGAAGAAATCCATACCGAAGGTCTGCAGAAGCATTTCGGCCGGAGGTTAGGGGAAGCGCCTGCCCCTCGTGTCAGGCAGCCATTTATATTGAAAGCATATTTCACGGTATAAATAAAGAAAGGTCGCTTTGGCGACTGCTGATAACGCTGAATATCATGGAAAGGAGGCGGTCTTATGGAGTTGATTCGCGCCTTGACGGACAAGGCTGTGCTGGGGACGGCAGGGCATTCCTCCGCCAGGCCCAGGCTGACGGCCCGGGCGATCCTAATCAATCCAGAGGGCAAGGTGGCCGTGATGTATTCCGGCAGATACGGCCTGTACACCCTGCCGGGAGGCGGCGTGGAGCCGGAGGAAACCTTGATTGACGCCCTTCGGCGGGAGATGATGGAGGAAACCGGCTGCCGGTGCCACCGCATCCGGCCGCTGGGCTATGTATCGGAGAACCGAGGCTACTGTGATTATACGCAGGTATCCTGCTATTATGTTGTTACAACCCGCGACAGGCTGCTGGCTCCGCACCTGACGGCGGTGGAGGAGGCGAACAAGACCACGGTGCAATGGTACACGCTGGAGGAGGCGGACAGGCTCATCCGGGAGCCGCGACACCACAATCGACAGCGGAAGTTTCTTCAGGCGCGGGATGTGGCGGCGCTGGATCAGTATCACAGGCAGCGGAGCGGCCATGGCGGGCCGCGTAAACGATAGGCATTGGATGCCGACTTTGGTTTGCGGGGCGCAACTATCGGTTGCGGAGGCGCAAATGCAAGCCGGATTTGCTGGCGCAACCGGAAAAGGCTGTGCTACACTGTTACCATCCCATACAGAAAGAGGAGGAATTCACAATGACCCTCGAGACAGCCGCTCGCCTCACCGCCCTGCGCAAGGAGAAGGGGCTATCCCAGGAGGAACTGGCGGAAAAGCTGGGCGTCAGCCGTCAGGCTGTATCCAAATGGGAGCGTGCCGAGTCTTCGCCGGACACGGACAATCTGATTGCCCTGGCCCGGCTTTATGGCGTTACGCTGGATGAACTGATTTCCTGCCCTTGCGCGCCCGACCCGGACAGTGTGCTGATGAGTCCGGCGGAAGGCGAAACCGCCAACGAATATGTGACGGAAAAAGAGCCGTATAAAGCGTCCGCCGAGGATGACGGCAGCCCGGCTGATGGAGCATCCACGGAGCCGCCCGAGACCTTCACGGATGATCCTCTGCCTAACGGAAGCTTTTACGAGCATCAGGAGCGGGAGCGTATGCGCCAGCTGGATAAGCGCTGGGCGAGCTTCCCGTATCCGCTCCTGGTCACGGTGATCTATCTCGCCATGGGCTTCTGTTTCCATTGGTGGCACCCCGGCTGGATTATTTTTCTCACGATTCCACTGTTTTACATGCCCCGGTCGGAGCGCTCCTACCTGCGCCTGCTGGGCAACCCGATCATGGTGACGATCATTTATCTGCTGCTGGGGTCGCTTTGCAACCTGTGGCATCCCGGCTGGCTTCTGTTTTTACTGATTCCGCTGCTGCAGTGGCATCGGTGAGCGGCGGAGCGGCATCATGAACGTCCGGGATGGTGAAAGTCATGGATCGCGCGGGGCTGGAAAGCTATCTTATGGAAACCTATCCTGCGGATACGGATAAGCCGTGGATGAAATATCCGGGCTATCAGGTGTTCCGCCGTCAGGATAACCGGAAGTGGTTCGCGGTAATCATGGACATCACCGGGGACAAGCTGGGCCTGCCGGGCCGGGAACCGCTGGATGTGGTGAACCTCAAATGCGGCCCGCTCCTGGCCGGGACGCTGCGCGGGGAGCCGGGCTTCTTCCCGGCCTATCATATGAACAAAGAAAACTGGATCACCGTGGCGCTGGATGGCAGCGTGCCGGAGGACAGGATCAGGCTGCTGCTGGATGTCAGCTGCGACGCCGCCGCGCCCAAAGGGAGAAAAAAGAGCGGAAATCCGACCGGCTGACGGCAGCAAAGACCGTCCCGTGGAGGCGGGCGTATGAGTCATGGCAACAGCGCTTCAGAATGCGGATAAAGCCATGGGAGGCGCCGGATGGTCAGCGAGCCCTTCGACACCTCCCATACTGGCGCGCTGCTATGCAGCGTCTGCGAACCGTGTGGTTCGTGTGTGATTGAAAAAGGGCATGCCGCAGCATTCTTTTTCTGCGGCACGCCCTGGAAAACTTATGATGATTGACGGGATGGCAGCGCAGGCCCCTTATGACTTCTCCGCATTGAACTTGGCTTTGATTTCTTCATTGACGATGGCGCGCATGACGGGAATGACACGCAAATCCTCTTCTTGAATGCCGAGGGTTTCAATATCCGGCTTTTCACCGCACTGCGGAAAATTAACCAGCCAGCTGCCATGGACACACCTTGAATCACAAATCCAGCCATTCATGCCTTTGTGTACGCCCCAGCGGGTGTATTTTTCTTTTTCGACAATCAGTTCGACGCAATCCATTTCCTTCATGACTATTTCCCTCCATAAGGCGTTGTCAGTTTTATGGTTCCGAAAGGTCGTGCTATCCAACCAGAGATGAAGGAGACCATGCCATCACCGCTCTTGCGAGGAAGTTCAATGCGGATGCTGATCCGCTGCCCGTTATGATCCAACTTGCCAAGGGTATAATCTCCGGCAACGTACTTGGCTCGTCCCTGACGATCTATTTCCTGCCGCAGCCAATGCGCGTCTTCCTCGGCATATCCCCAACTGGCAAACAGTTTTTCCTTATGGTGTGTGTATTCGCCTTTTGTGTTAAAGAGATAGGGAACATATTTGCTGTATTCATTGATGGTTTCCGCGCACATTGCTGCATATGCTTGCGGTATTGGTAAAGGCGTACAGTGGCAGTGGATGTGGTGTGGTATCCTGGGGTGAAGATCTGCTGCAAACCAGCATTGGTCAAGGGCCAGACACGTTTCACAGTGCGTCATCCCCTTAGTGTGATGATTCCATTGCATCCACATGGTGTTCGTCGTGCTTTCTTTCGTGGCTTTCATGACAACCTCCCTGTATCAAAAGCGAATGCTTGTTTGCATTATACACCATGCCGCTGTATTTGTCAAGAACAATTGTTCCCCATTCGTTCTAAAGGATAAAGCCTGCCCATGCCTTTATCGGCTACTGCCGATTCAAGGCAGCTGGGCATCGTCATGGACGTTCTTTGGCTGGTGACAGCCTGCCCTCCGGCGCCTTCAAAACTTTGATGACACGCCGCGGCAACAGCGCGTTGCTTGCGCGGCTCGTGAAACGGTGCTATCATAGCCGTGGAGGTGGTCAGAACAATGGATACAAAAAGCGTGATCCTGGAGCTGCGAACCCGGAACGGTTTATCCCAGGACGATCTGGCGGAAAAGGTGTATGTGACAAGGCAGGCGGTTTCGCGCTGGGAAAACGGCGAGACCGTGCCCAACACGGAAACGCTGAAGCTGCTGTCCAGGCTGTTTGATGTTTCCATCAACACCCTGCTGGGTGCGCCCAGGCAATTGATCTGTCAGTGCTGCGGTATGCCTCTGGAGGATGCCGCCATCAGCAAAGAGCCGGACGGCGCGTTCAACGAGGAATACTGCAAGTGGTGCTATGCTGACGGACACTTCGTCTATGCCAGCATGGAGCAGCTGACGGACTTCCTGGCCGGGCATATGGCCAGCGAGCAGTGGCCGCCGGAGCAGGTTCGGGCCTATTGCGCAGAACAGCTGCCCAAGCTGAGGCACTGGGCCAAGGCTGAATGACGGCCGGTGAGGACGGCTTCGTATGGAAGGCAACGGCTGATCGATGCTTTGATGAAAGGAGACGCTATGCTTACCAGGAATGAATGGCCGGTTTTGGAGTTCGATAACAGCCCGACGGCCAAGTTAAACCCGATTGATTTTGTAAAAGAGAAGTTTGATACCAACAAAATGGTGATAACGTTTTTCCCGGAGGTTATACGAAGGTTGGAAATGGTCGGCCTGATAGCGCAGGAACGAATCATTCCTGGCGAGAATCCGGTAGTTATCTATCGCTTTGAGGAGCAGCCCGAAGTGCTGCTGACAATGGGACAGGTAGGCTGCCCAGCATGCGCGGGAAATCTGGATCTGTTTAATGCCATGGGCATTACCAAGGTGATGTTCTGCGGCGGAGGCGGCGTCCTTGACCGGGACATCGAGGTGGGGCAGATCCTGGTGGTCGATGGAGCGATCAGGGACGAGGGCTTTTCTTACCAATATATCGCGCCGTCGAGGGTTGTTTATACAAATGCCGCGCTGACTGACAGCATTTGCCGGTACCTGACGAACAGTGGCGTCCCTCACCTGCGCGGCTTAACCTGGACCACGGATGCGATCTTCCGGGAAACAGCCGACCGAATCAGCAGAAGAAAAGCGGAGGGCGCAAAAATTGTGGAGATGGAGCAGGCGGGATGTATTGCCGTGGCGCAGTTCAGAGGCTTTGACTATGGCGCGCTGATCTATGGCGGGGATGATCTTTCCGGGGAGGAATGGTCTGATAGAGGATGGCGGAGCCGGGAAGGCATACGATACGATTTGGTAACGCTATGCGCAAAGCTGGCTGCAGTCATCTGAAGATCAGACGAGGATTCACCTTTTTAAAACATCATCCCGCAGGCTCCACAGGCCCGCGGGATTGGCTGTATCTATACATATATAAATGAAGGAATCCGATTAACCCATGGCGGCTGCAACGCGCTGGATGAAGTCGGCGACATCCCGGCAGACCTGATCCCGGTTGGTCTCGTTGAACAGCTCGTGCCTTGCGCCGGGATACAGCTTCAGGTTCACCTGCCCGAGCCCGGCCTCCCGGAACTGCCGGGCCACGCGCTTGACGCCTTCGCCCATATCGCCCACCGGGTCGGCATCCCCGGAAATCATCAGCAGGGGAAGCGTCTTGGGGATGCGCTGCAGGGGTTTGAGGTCGGTCAGCCGCCACAGACCGCGGAACAGTTCGCGGTAGCCGCTGCCGGTAAAGGGAAAGCCGCAGTAGGGATCCGCAATATACCGATCGACCTCCGCCTCGTCCCGGGAGAGCCAGTCAAAGGTTGTTCGGCTGGGGGCGAAGGGGCGGTTGGAGCCGCCAAAGGCCAGACGGTCAATCAGCGGACACGGCTTGCGCGCGCCGCCCAAAAGGCAGACCAGGTTGGCGGCCAGAAGCGCCGCCGTCAGCTTCGCTTGGCTGAAATAGCCTGTGCCGCAGAGGATGGCGCCCGCAAGGCCCTCACCGTGCTCCCGCAGATAGCACCGGGTGACGAAGCTGCCCATGGAATGCCCCAGGATGAAATAGGGGACGCCGGGAAAGCGCGCTTGCGTCCGCTGGCGGAGACGGTGGATGTCGTCGATGAGGTGCTGCCAGCCGTCCTGGTCGCTGAAATGTCCCAGGATGGCTGCCTGCGGGCCGTGGCCCAGGTGCGTATGGCCTGTCACGGCAATGCCCTGGGTGTTCAGATGGCGGGCCAGACGCTCGTAGCGGTCGATATGCTCGGCCATGCCGTGCACCAGCTGCACCACAGCCCGCGGCTGGCCATCAGGCAGCCAGAGCCGACCGTCCAGCGGATTGCCGGCTGTGGAGGAAAAAGTAAAGGCATCCGTTTGCGTCAAGCTGATCCCATCCTTTGATCGTTATCCTTCGATCAGTATACCCCAAACGCCGGTTAAACGTCAACCTTTTCAAAAAATGGTGAAGACGGCCTGCTTTGCCACCGTAATCGTGAACAATCTGTAACATTTGCAAATTTCTGTTGCATCCGGGCGTAAATCGTGTCATAATGGTCGGGAGCCTGCGCGGGACGCGGGTGGAAGAAAGGATCCTGTACCATGAAGAAGTATGCTCCCTGGGTGGCTGCGGTCGTCGCCCTGATCGTTGTTGTGGCGCTGCTGCTGGTGCCGCAGCTGTCGGGCAAGGACAACATAACGCCCGCAAGCACCACCGCCACCGCTACCCCTGTCCCCGAAGCGACCGAGGCGCCCACGGACGCGCCCGAGACTACCGATGTGCCGGCAGCGACGGACGCCCCCGAGGCCACCGATGCGCCGGAAGCCACGGATGCTCCCGAGGCTACCGATGTGCCCGACGCCACGGACGCTCCCTCTGAAGCGCCCACCCTCGCGCCGGAAACCGTGCTGGCGAGTCTGAACGGCCAGAGCATTATCTATCAGGATGTGGACGAGGTCGCCCAGAGCCTGATGTACAGCTACGCTCAGTATGGTTATGATTTCAGCTCTCCTGAAATGCAGAAGAGCCTTTATCAGATGGCTATGCAGTACGTCCTTCAGCTGAACATGATGGAGCAGAAGGCTGTTGAACTGGGCCTGGATACCATTACCGATGAAGAAAAGGCTGATCTGGAGAAGGAAGTTGCCGAAAACTGGAACAGCCTGGTGGATCAGTATGTGATCTACTACGGCGGGCTGGCCAGCGACGCCACCGACGAGGAAAAGGCCGCCGCCCGGGTGAGCATCATTGCCGACCTGGAGGCCATGGGCTATACCGAGGCTGCCATGCTGGAAAACACCCTGGACAATGTTAAGCTTGACAAGGTGGAAGCCGAGGTAGTCAAGGGCGTTGAGGTGACCGACGAGGAGATCGTCGAGGCCTTCAACGAGCAGGCCAAGAAGGACGAGGCCGACTATGGCGAGGATATTGCCACCTATGAGTACATGACCAACTATTATGGTCAAGTGTCCTATTATCAGCCTGCCGGCTATCGCGGCATCACCCATATTCTGCTCAAGGTGGAGCAGGAACTGCTGACCAACTATCAAAACCTGGTGGCCAAGCTGGAGGAGCAGCAGGAGGACGAGGAAGCCGCCGCGACGCCTACAGACGCCGCTTCTCCCACGGATGTGGCCGAGGAGCCTGTGACCCAGGAGCAGGTGGACGCCGCCTATCAGGCGATTCTGGATTCCGTAGCCGATACCATTGCGGAAATCAACGGCAAGCTTGCCGAAGGCGCGGCCTTCGCTGACCTGGTGGCGGAGTATGGCACCGATCCGGGCATGGAGCGGGAGCCCTACAAGTCCGAGGGCTATGCCGTGCATATGGACAGCATCATTTGGGATCCCGCCTTCGTGCAGGCGGCCTTCTCGGTGGATAACGTGGGCGATGTGGCCGAGCCCGTTGTGGGCGGCTATGGCGTACACATTGTCCAGTACACCAAGGACATCCCCGCCGGTCCCGTTGAACTGACGGATGAGATCAAGACCGCCCTGCGCGAGGCGCTGCTGGCGACCAAGGAGGCCGAGCTGCTCAACAGCACCATGAACGCTTGGCTGGAAAGCGCTGAGCTGGTCTACACGGCGGAGGGCCAGGAATATCAGCCCCCGGTCGCGGAGTAATATTCGGTAATCAATGGCATCAAGTGCGCCCCCGCATGGCTGAACGGCCGTGCGGGGGCGTTGATTCTGTCAGGGAAAGCGTCGGAGGTCAAGGTCCGTGTTGAGCCTACTCCCTGTTCACCAGCCGGGCGAAGGTGACCCACCGCGTCGCTACCTGAACCATCAGCAACGCGGCCATCAGCAGTACGGCGGAGCGGGCAAAGGGCATCCACCAGCCCATCATGGAGCAGATGGAAAAGACCAGTATCAGCGCGCAGTACAGACCAATCATCAGCTGGTACGCCGTGCGGCCGCTTCGATCCCGCAGCATGGCCAGGCGCTCATCCTTCTGGGCGATGCGCTGCGCCTGCTGCCGCTGCGCGTATTCAGCCTGGTGTTCCGGCTGTGTCCAGTGAAAATAGAGCCAGATCATTTTGATGCCGGGAAGGGTGCCCGCGCCTGCCAGCCCCCACAGCAGACCATCCAGCCGCGTTTCCGTCCAGATCGCCAGGGCCAGGCACACCAGGCCGACACCGACATAGGCAAGGCCCGTATATAAGGTAGACTTTTTCATGGCTGATCCTCCTCATCATAAAGAAAGATATCCTCGATGGTCAGATTGAAGTATCGCGCCAGCTTGAAGGCCAGCAGGATGGACGGGTTGTAGCGCCCGCGCTCCAGGGAACCGATGGTTTGACGGGAAACCTCCATGGCCTCGGCCAATTCCTCCTGACGGATACCGCGCTCACGGCGCAAGACCTCCAGGCGGTTTCGCATGCGGCCACCTCCTTGTGCTATGGATGGAAAGCTTGCTTTCCATAACGGGAGCATAGCACAGTCGTGACGCAATGTCAAGCTAACTTTCCATCCGGGCAAAAATTTTCCCCGCGCCGCCGAAGGGAGGGCGGGGCGCGGGGATCGATGAGATGTTTCTTTTGTTGGCACTATGCTGCTGTCCAATGAGGCGGTTTTTCTTACCAGGTCATGAACCAGGTGGAGATGTAGCCCTCGGTGCCGTCCACATCCACCTTGCACCAGTCGCGGCCATGTTCCAGAACCGTCACCTTGGTGCCCACGGGCACGGTGCGGATGATCTGGGCCTTCAGGCTGGGCTCCTTGCGGAAGTTGACGATCTTGCCGCCGTTGACGTTGATGAGGGTGGCGGTGTAGGGCTTGGTTTCGGCGGTCTCATCGGTGGTCTTGAGGAACTTGGCCATCATATAGCCCACCTTGCCGTCCTCAACCTGCACCTTGTACCAGGTCTTGTTGCCGCCCAGGATGGTAACCTTCACGCCGTTGCGATAGTAGGCCAGCACCTTGGCGTCCAGAGAAGCTTCGGCGCGCAGGTTCAGCACCTGGGTGGCCTTGGGGTTGTTGACCACGGCTACCTTGCCGGTGACGGGCTTGGTGTCGTCGGGCTTGGAGGCGGTGCCGAAGTTCAGGTACTGGGTGGACATGAAGCCTTCCTGGCCATCCACCGTGACGCGGCTCCAGGCGGAACCCTTCTGGATGACGTTCACCTTGGTGCCGGGCTTGAAGCTGGTGATGATCTTGCCGGAGAGGCTGGGCGCTTCACGCAGGTTCAGGCCAATGCCGGTGTTGGTGCGGATCGTGGCGGTGCCGGCGGAGCCCGTCGTGTCGGTGTTGAGGTACTTGGCCATCATGTAGCCGGTCTTGCCGCCCACATTGACCTTGTGCCATTCATCGCCCTTTTCGACGATTTCCACCAGCGTGCCGGTGGGGTACTGGCCCAGCACCTTCGCGGTGAGGGAGGCGGTTTCACGCAGGTTCAGCGCGCCGCCCTTGACCAGGGCGCTCTGGGCCGCGTCCGCCAGGGACAGCATGGGGGTGAGAGACAGCGCGGCGGCAGTGGTCAGGCCGGCCAGCCGCTTCAGGGTCGTGTGCTTCATGGGTATCTTCCTCCTTTGCTTGCTGCGGGCGGCTCTTTCCTGGCCGCCTACACCCATCCAACGGGGCAGGGGAAGGCTGTATTGCTGATAGATTTTACCATGAAAGGTCGCGAGGTATGCCAAATTCCACATGATGGGAAGGCCGCCATGGAAAGCGCTGGCTTTGTTCCGCCATGCCGTGGCGCTTTTTTCCATGCCGCCGTAAATTTACAAGCTTTGCTCAAACCGCCCCTGTACACAGCAGGCGTTTTGCGGTACAATAGAGTTGGTTCATAATATGCACGGCACGGCCCTGCAATGACATGAAGGAGTTTGCCATGTTCAAACGAGTGATAAGCCTGCTGATGGCCCTGACGATGATCCTGTTCAGCCTGTCTGCCCTGGCACAAGGCGCGGACGCCCCGGCCCAAGACCAGACCGGCGACGCGCTGACCATGGACGAGCTGGAGGCATGGGTGGAGGGCTACAAGGCCCGGGCGATGCAGACCCAGCCGCTCAATAACCCCAATGACCCGGCGGCCTTTTCCGAGGATGGGTATGCTTTCATTTATGATTTTGCTACCCTGTACATGGATTCTCCGGTGATGAGCGAGGAAAGCGTAGTGCGCAACCTGGTGGTGACCGACGCCATGGAGGAAGGGCCGCGGGGTACCCATGTGGACATGCAGCCTTCGGAAGTGCTCGGCGCCTTCTATCATGAAAACGAGAGCCTGGTGGGCGATCGGGGCTTCGCGGCTTTGTATCTGAGCGACATGATGCCCGCGGGCGCGGCCTGGGCCTGGGTGCAGCGGGATGGTCAGCGGCTGATGGCTATCCAGTACGCGGTGCAGGAGCGGGCGGCCACGGGGGCGGACGGCTATACCGACGCGGGGCTGATCTACACCCTTCAGGATAACCTGGTAGCGGCTATTCGCGCCTATGGCCTGGACAGCCGGGTCAGCGATGATGATGTGCTGGACAGCGTGTACGCCGTCAAGCAGGTCTTGGAGGCCTCTACCTATGTGCAGGTGCCCACCAGCATCATTGGCACGGATCTGGACGCCTTTGACGCTGACGATCTGCTTTTCTCCGGCATGGATTTCCTGTCCCTGACCCCCGATAACGCTGAGGCCAGTCTGGGTGCTTGCCTGGAGGATGATTGGATGGAGGATGACAACGGCGAATATGTCCGCACGATGCAGTTTGCCAACTGCGAGATAAGCTTCATTTATGATGCCCAGAAGCAAAACCCGGTGATTGACCTGATGTCCATTGATAGCGACAGCATGGAAGGCCCGCGGTCGGTACGCATTGGCGACAGCTTTTCCAGTGTGCTGACCCGTTTCCGCCATAGCGAGGGCGGGTTTGACGGCGTGTCCACCGAAATCCTGTACGGGGCGGAGGGTCAGCCGGCCTGGGGCGTTGCCAATTATGGCGATGACGCGTCCGCTACCCTGCGCTACGGTCTGCGGCTGGCGGACGGCCGCGAGGTTGTGCTTTATATGACCTTTAACCAGATGTATCTCAGCGAGGCCCTGATCTATATCAATGACTGAGGCGCGTGAAGCCGAAGAAGGCCGCCGCGCAGAAGGCGAGCCTGTCCCCAAACCGGGGAAAACACCGGAGAACCTGCGGGCGCTCCGACGGCCGTATGGAAAAACGGCGTGTCCCTTCGGGCCGCTGAAACGGAGGGGGTTCGTCAAGGCGCTTCCCGCGCGGTTTTGCCGAAAATTCCTGTATTACATAAGCGAACGGCAGGGCGCTTGTGCCATAAGCGACCTATGCATGCAAACCATTGACCAAGCGACGCGGTCGCTTGGCTGATACCCCAAAGGAGGTGCAGCCCTTGAGGATCGACCTGACCTGCCCGGCGGAATGCTGGCAAGCTCAAATGCCGAAGGCGGAGGAGCGCGTCTGCGATGTGACGCTGTATAATCTATCGGACAAGCTGATGATTTCCGTGGAGGCGACGCTGGTTCTTATGTCGCCCTCCGGTGAGGAAGCCGGGCGGGTGGTGCAGCGGTTCCACGACCTTCACGGCCTGCCGGAGAAGCCCTTCGCCCTGGCATTCCCTCTGCCGGAGGATGCCCGGGGGATGTCCGCCGAGGTCGTTGTCGAGAAGATCTGGTTTGACGATAACAGCGTATGGCGGCGGGGCAAAGCGCCTTTGACCGACTATCAGCCCAACGCCCTGCCCAACAGCCCCGCTCTGGAAAGCCTGCGATTCATTGCCGGCAAGGATGCGGTGGGCTATCCCGAGGAGCAGGAAGGGCTGTGGATGTGCGTGTGCGGCCGCCCCAATCAGAGCGGCAGCCGCATCTGCATCCGCTGTCACCGCAATCGGACAGAGGTCTTCGCCAACCTGACCCGGGAAGCGGTGACTCATGCCACGGAATTGCGGGAGCATCAATTATCCCTGAAGGCCAAGGCTGCCCGGGAGGATGCCTCTCGCCTTCAGGCCCAGCGGGAAAAGGAATATGAGGCGAAAATGCGCCGCCGCCGCCGCGTGATTATCGGGACATCCGCGGCTGTCATATGCGCTGCCGCCGCGTATGGCGCTGTCTTCCACCTGGCCCCCTACCTGCGCTATCGGCAGGCGGTGGACTGGATGGAGGCGGGCAGCTATCAGGAGGCCATGACAGCCTTTGCCGCCATGGACGGCTATGGGGACGCCGAGGCTTCCATGGTGCGCTGCCGCTACCTGGACGCTCAGGCACGGCTGGATACGGCTGATGAGGCCGAACTGACGGAGCTTCGGGCTGTGCTTGCTGCCCTGGAAGATTATGAGGATGCCCCTGAGCTGGTGCGGGCGGCGGATTACCGTCTGGCCGGACTGCTGCTGGAGGGCGGAAGGGTTGACGAGGCCCGGGCGCTCTATGTGACCCTGGGGGATTTTCGGCAGAGCGCAGATCAGGTGCTGGCCTGCGATTATCAGACGGCTGCCGGGATGCTGGCGCAGGAGCGCTACGACGAGGCCTTCGAGGCTTTCACGGCGCTGGGCGACTATGGGGACAGCGTCGATCAGGCACGGGAAGCGGTGTATCGTCCGGCCCGGGAGGCGCTGAAGTCTTCCCAATGGGACACGGCGCTGGAGGAGCTGGCGCGGATTTCCGGGTACAAGGACGCGGACGCGCTGCTTCGCCAAGCGGAATACGGTAAGGGCGCGCAGCTTCGGGCCGCGGGCAGCTATCAGGAGGCCGCGGGGCATTTTCTGCGGGCTGGCGAACATGAGGATGCCGGACAGCTGGCCAGCGACTGCTTCTATCAAGCGGCGGACGCGGCGATGGTTGCCGGCGACCATGTGCTGGCGGCGGAGCTGTTCGCTCAAATCCCGGATTACCAGGATGCCGAAAGCAAATGGCGGCAGTGTACCTACAAGCTGGCCTCCGACGCGCTGCGTGACACGGAGTACATCCGCGCCCGGGCGCTGCTGGAAACGCTGCCCGAGGATTATGAGGACGTGGCGACCCTGCGGCTGGAGGCGGTGTACCGCCCGGCTCAGGCTGCCTATAACCGTGGCGACTATCAGGCGGCGGTGGACGGGTACAGTCAGCTGATGGATTATCGAGACAGCGCCAAGGAGCTGCGGAAGGCTCGCTACCGTCTGGCAGAGGCGCTGCGGGAGCAAGGCGATTACCAGGGGGCGCTGGATCAGTACGCGCTTCTTGGAGATGACGAGGATACGGTCAGCCAGATTCGCCAGACCCGATATCAGTTGGGCGCGGCGAAGCTTGCGGCGGGGAGCTACCAGGAGGCCATGGATATTTTTACGGACCTGGGCGATTTCCGGGACAGCGGCGCGAAGCTGAAGGAGGCCGCCTATGGTCAGGCCAACGCGCTGCTGGAGGCTGGAGCCTACGGCGACGCCCATATCCTGCTGGAGGGCCTTGGCCGTTATGCCGATGCCCAGGACAAGCTGTCCCTGTGCGGTTATCGTGAGGCCTGCGCTTTACGGGATGCCGGGAGCAAGGCGGAGGCTGCCGCGCGCTTTGCTGCCCTGGGCAGCTATGAGGACGCCCGGGAGCAGGCGGAAGCGCTGTATTTCACCATCGGCCAGGAGGCCGAAACGGCAGGCAGGCCTGATGAGGCCGTGGGCTACTATCAGCTGATTCCCGGACACGCTGAGGCGGCGAGGCGGGCCGAGGCGATCTACGATAACCGCTACGCCTTCACCCAGGCGAATGTCCAGGCGGCCATGGACGGCAAGCAGTACGCTCTGGCCGCGGCCATCCTGCTTCAGACGGATTTGACGAACCTGCCGGACAAATACGCCGGGCTGAGCAGCCAGCTGAAGGAAGCCTGCTATCAGGAGGCCTCCCGGCTGTACGCGGCCAAGCGGCCCTACGCGGCGCTGCCCTACTACCAATTGATTCCGGGCTACCGCAATGTGGATGATGTGCTGGGCCGCAGCTGCTATCTCATCCTTGGACAATGGCAGGGGGCTGAGGGCGAAACCTACACCTTCCTGCCTGACGGCACCTGCAGCCTGAACGGCGAGCCGCTGTACTTCGCGGTGGATACTTACGCCATGGAGACCGGCACGGCGCCCGACGCGCTGGCCCTGACTCACAAGGTATCGGCCATCGACCGGGACAGCCTTACCCTGCGGGACATCCGCGACGGCGGAAACACCATCGTCCGTCTGAAGCGGAATGAAACGTATATGCTTCCCGCGGTGTCGCCCAGCCTGCCGCCTGTGCCGACGCCCGCCCCCACCGCGACCATGATGCCCACCACCACCCCAGCGCCCCAGGCTACGCCGGAGGCGGCGATTCCCCTCCCGGCAGCGACGGACGTGCCGCCGCAGGACACGGCGCTGCCTCTGCCCACGGTGACGCTGGATCCTTCGGATTCCTTCCGGGTGGAGGACGAGTGAGGAAAAATCAGGGCAGGCAGCGGGCACAAGCGGTTTCTGCGCGGCGGAGGGCTGGAAAATCCCAGTAAAAATGTTGGCTTGTTAAGGAAAAGTTCTTGACACTGTAATATTTCTGTAATAGAATGTATTCATCGGAATATGCGCGGTCAGACTCTTGGCAGATGCGCTGATCCGCGAATGAAGACTGAGGTGAACCGATCATGACGCAGGGCTGGAAAAGAATCATGGCTGCTGTGGCCGCACTGGCGCTGATGCTGTCTTTGCTGCCTACGCAGATGCTGACCCGGGAGGCCCAGGCCGCAGGCACATACGGCAAAACCACGGCGACTGTGCGCGTTCGCAAGAAGCCCAGCACAAGCGAGGAGTACTGGTTCAAGCTGGAGGCGGGCTTTGTGTGCACAATTAAGGAGACCGTCACCTCCGAGGGGAAGAACTGGTACAAGGTTGATACGCACCATCCCGATCCCAACAAGGATCGTACCTATATCGGATATATCCAGGCGGATTTCTTCACGCCCCTGACGGCGGACGAGACGGCCGCGTGGGAGAAAAATCCGGTGCAGGGCCAGTGGAACGGAACCGTCAGCACACCCACGGATACAACCGGTTCGGGCGGAAGCTCGGGGAGCGCGCCTGACGCCGACACCACGCCGCCGGCGTCTTCCAGCATGCTGATGGGCCAAATTAACGCCGGCGGTGTAAATTTCCGCTATACGGAAGGCGGCAAGGTCATTTCCCGTCTGGATCGCGGCACCAAGGTGGAGATTTTGTCCACCCCTTCGGTGATTGACGATAAGCACTGGTATCGTGTGCGCTACGATGGCCGGGAGGGTTACATTCAGGCGCCCTTCATTACGGTCACGGGCAATGTGACGGTGACGCCGCCGCCGAACATCAGCGATGGCGGCAACTATGGTTATGTACGGCTGATTCTGTCCTCCGCCAATTTGCGGCTGACCCCCGGCGGAAAGATTGACGCGCAGTGGGAGCGCAAGGGCGAAATGCTGCCTGTGCGCGGCCCCGCCATCAGCGAGGGCGGATATTACTGGTATCCCATCACCTTCGGGGGCAACGGCTATTATGTGCGCCACGACTGCGTGGAGTATGTGCAGAGCGACGGCTCCGTATCCGGAACGCCGGAAACCGTGACGCCTCCGCCGGTGACGGCGGCCAGCTACCTGATTACGGTTAAGGCTGGCGTTAATCTGCGCCTTCAGCCCAGCGGCAACAGCGTCACTCAGCTCAAGCGCGGCGTTGTGGTCACGCAGCTGTCTCAGCCGGTGGCCAGCGGCGGCTACAACTGGTATCTGGTGCAGGTGGATCAGATTCGCGGCTATGTGCGGAGCGATTGTGTGCAGCCCTGCTCTCAGACGGGCGGCCCCACCACGCCGGTCGCTCAGCCCACCGCGCCCGTGACCAACGCCCCCAGCAGCTATGGCTATGTCAAGACCACGACCACCAATGTGAACCTGCGCGCCAAGCCCGCCGGTTCCTCCCAGACGCAGCTGGACAAGGGCGTGGTGCTGCCGCTGCTGAGCAACCCTGTCCGCAGCGGCAAGTATGATTGGTATCATGTCCGTACGGCATCGGGTCTGACGGGCTACCTGCGCGGGGACTGCGTGACGCAGTGCAATGCGGCCGGCGGCGCGCCGGATACAACCCTGCCGCCTGCCACCGACGTAACGAATGCGCCCAGCCTGTCCAAATACGGCTACGCGATGATTAAGTCTGACAACGTAAACGTGCGCAAGTCGCCCAGCGGCGACAGCATTGGCCGGGTGCACAAGAATACGGTGTGGCAGATGACTGGCAACAGCGTGACCTATAAGGGCTACACCTGGTATCCCATTACCACGGGAACGCTCAGTGGCTATGTTCGCGGCGACCACAGCTTCAAACTGTCTGCGGAGCAGGAGCGGAGCTACCTGGCCGGCAACGGCGTCCCCGGCGGCAGCGACGGCATCGTGACGCCGCCCACGACCACCGTCATGTATGTACAAACCGTTGAGGACAGCGTAAACCTGCGGGCTTCCGCTTCCAAGGACGCCGCTTCTGTGGGCATGGTGCCCAAGGCTACGGTGCTGGCCTATAACGCGCAGAACACCGTGGGCGGCAGCCTCTGGTACCGTGTGGTGTATAACAATGCCGAGGTATGGGTGCTGGGCTCCTGCGTGAAGGTGATGACCGACGCGGAGTATCAGGCCTACCTGGCCTCCAAGCCTGCGAACACGCCGCAGAAGGAGGTTATCCTGGGGTATGTGAAGACCACGACGGGCGGCGTCAATCTGCGTACTACGGCCAACGGCGCCAATATTCTGGGCCGGATTGACAAGGGCGTGGTGATGCCTTACACCCGCGAGCCTGTGACCGCTGGACGCTACACCTGGTACTATGTATCAACTTCTTTGGGCTATGGTTATCTGCGCGGCGACTGTGTGACGGTCTGCGATGCCAATGGCGGCGCGGCGCCGCTGCCCAGCAAACCCATTGTAACCACGGGCCCCGGTTCTGGCCAGGAGGCTTCCTACACCACGCTCCGCCGCGGCTCCAAGGGCGACGCAGTGAAGAACCTGACCACTGAGCTGAAGATTCAGGGCTTCTATACCGGCAGCATCACCAGTTCCTATACCTCGGCGGTGGAAAGCGCCGTGAAGGCCTTCCAGCAGGCCAAGGGCCTGGAGGTTGACGGCATTGCTGGTTCCAAGACGCAGCACGCGCTGTACGGCACGGTGCCCATCGGCTCGGGCAATGTCAACAATCTGGACATGGTGCTGTACCAGGCTGAAAAGATCGACTGGTACACCGGCGGCATTCAAACGCTGTGGGCCAAGGGCGCCAACTATAAGGTATATGACGTGAAGACGGGCATTGTCTGGTGGGCGCATCGCTGGGCTGGCGGCAGCCACGCTGACGTGGAGCCTCTAACGGCGGCGGACAGCGCACGGCTGTGCAAAATCTACGGCGTCAGCGACCCTGACGACATCGCCAAGAAGAATATGTGGCAGCGTCGTCCATGCCTGGTGACCATTGGCACCCGAACCTTCGCTTGCTCGCTGTATGGCGTGCCGCATAACTATCCTGATGGCGACACCATCGCGACGAATAACTTCAAGGGCCAGGTGTGTATCCACTTTACCAATTCCAAAACCCATGGCGGAAACAAGGTGGATTCTTACCATGCGGAAGCCATTGATTACGCCTGGAAGAACGCGCCTAACGGCTACAAATAAGGGCAAATAGACACT
This sequence comes from uncultured Clostridia bacterium, assembly GCA_947565865.1. Classification (GTDB taxonomy): domain Bacteria; phylum Bacillota; class Clostridia; order Christensenellales; family Aristaeellaceae; genus UBA11524. The sequence goes on along the minus strand of CANOHT010000013.1, from coordinate 193 downwards.
TTCCAGGTAAGCGGAGCCGCCGCACGAACAAATGCGTTTGTGCGGCGGCTTTTCTTGTATAATGAAAACCCCCGCTTCGAGCGGGGGTACAGGAAAGCTTATAGCTATGAGTCCAAACGTATAACCCAGTGCTATAATGAGCAAAGGCCTGGCAGCTATAGCCAGAATAGAGAGGAGAAATACGAATGGACAA
>CANOHT010000012.1 GCA_947565865.1 uncultured Clostridia bacterium | reverse complement strand
GACCGGCGCCACGGGCCCCATCGGCGCGGCGGGCGCGACCGGCACGGCGGGCGTCATCGGCGCCACGGGCGATATCGGCCCCACCGGCCCCACGGGCTCCGACGGCGCCACAGGCCCCACCGGGCCTGATGGCCCGAATCCCACGGCCACGGCGGCCTTTGCCGCCAACACCTCGGGCACCAGCCTGTCCGTGGCCCTGACCGGCACCGCCATTCCCCTGCCCAACGCCCAGGTGCTTTCACCGGACATCACCGCCAACGCGGCAAATACCGTTTTCACCGTGGCGACGGCTGGACGCTATCGCATTTCCTACCATGTGAATACCACGGCGGCTCTGCTGATGGGCAGCCGGCTGGTCATCAACGGTGTGAACAACACGGCGTCCACCATTGCGCCGGTGCTGTCCGTCTCCAACTATGAAAATGAAATCGAGGTGGATCTGGCCGCCAATACCACCATCACGCTCCAGCTCTATCCTCTGCTGGCGGTCGGCATCGCGGTGCTGATAAGCGGCGGCGCGGGCGCGTCTTTGATGATCGTTCGCCTCAGCTGATCGGAATACCCCCGCAAATACCCGGGGGACGGCGTCTGCTCGCGGGCGTCGTCCCCGTTATCAGAATTGTAGGAGAGGATGCTTCATGGTTACGATCAGCCTGTGCATGATTGTGAAGAACGAGGAGGATGTGCTGGCCCGCTGCCTGAAAAGCGCGGCGGATCTTGTGGATGAGATTATCATTGTGGACACCGGCTCCACGGACCGGACGCGGGAAATCGCGGCGCAGTTTACCCAGCGAATCTATGACTTCGCATGGACGGACGACTTTGCCGCTGCCCGGAACTACGCCTTCTCCCTGGCGGAGATGGATTACTGCATGTGGCTGGACGCGGATGATGTGCTCCTGGAGACGGACCGGGAGGCTTTCCGCGCGCTGAAGGCCGCGCTGAACCCCGCCGTCTGCGTCGTGATGGCGCGGTATAACACCGGCTATGACGAGCACGGCAGGGTAACGTTCTCCTACTTCCGCGAACGGCTGATCAAAAACCATATCGGGCTTCGCTGGGAAGGGGCGGTGCACGAGAGCATCGCGCCGACAGGCCAGGTTGTGGACGGCGGCTTCGCCATCAGCCATCTGAAGCTGCGACCCTCCGACCCTGACAGAAACCTGCGAATCTACGAAAAGCAGCTGGAGCGGGGCGTCGCGCTGGAGCCGCGGCAGCAGTTCTACTATGGCCGGGAGCTGTATTACCACCAGCGCTACGAAGAGGCCCTCCGGGTCTTTGAGCAATTCCTTGACGAAAAACAGGGCTGGGTGGAAAACAACATCGATGCCTGCTGCCACTGCGCCTACTGCTATGAGCGCATGGGACGGCAGGAAAAAGCCTTGCAGGCCCTGCTGCGCAGTTTCACCTATGACCGACCCAGAGCTGAAATCTGCTGCGAGCTGGGCCGTTGGTTTTTCCAGCGGGACGAAATGTCCCTGGCAGCCTACTGGTACGCGCTGGCCCTCACCTGCGTCCGGGATGACAGCCGGGGCGGCTTTGTCTCCCCCGACTGCTATGGCTATCTGCCCTGCATCCAGCTGTGCGTATGCTACAGCCGCCTGGGCGACATGAAGCGCGCGGAGCAGATGAACGAATGGGCGGCTTCCTTCAAGCCGGACGCCGCGCCCGTCGCGCACAATCGTGCGTGTTTCCAAAGCCTGACGGCGGAAGCGTAAAAAAACTGCCGCACCTGAATGCGGCAGCGGTGATGATGAAAAGCGCGAAGTCCCCGCGCTCGCCTGCGTTACGGGCGAACCGTCCCGCGCATGACCATGATGTCGTAGACGCCCTGGGCCATGCCCTCCGCCAGCAGCTGCTGATAGTCAGGGCTGCTCAGCAGGCGATCCTCAGCGGGGTTGCTCATGTAGCCCATTTCCACCAGGAAGCAGGGCATCTTGGCCCAGTTGTTGCCAACAAACTTGTCCGTCAGGGTCACATGGCCTGTGGCGGGCTTTTTTTCATAGCCCACAGCGTCGCGCATAGCGTCCAGCAGCAGCGTACCCATGGCCTTGTAGGTGTCCGCGTCCGCCACTGCCCTGGCGTAATCGCTGCGCACGGGGCTGTGAATGGAGATGCCGCGCTTGGACGCTTTCCCGGACAAATCGCAGTGCAGGCGCAGCAGGATGTCCGCCTGATGGGCGTTGGCCGTTTCGGCACGGTTCATATTGCTGATAAATTCATCAGGAGCCGAACGGGTCATAACCACCGTGGCCCCCTGACGAAGCAGCTCCGCCCGGAGCTTTTCAGCAATTTCCAGCACCACGATATGCTCCAGACGATACGTCCGGCAGCCCTCCGCCATGCCGCCCTGCATCACGGCGGACTTGCTCAGCCCCGGCCCCAGGGGCTCCTTCACGTTCTTGCCCGAGCCCTTGGCCTGATGGCCGGGATCAATGCACACGGTAACGCCCGTCAAGCGGCCCTTCGCCGCCTGCTCGCAGGGAGCTGGAGAAACGTAAGCCTTGCGGCAGGACGCCTTGGCCAGCTGTGTTTTGCCGCTGGCCGTCACCACCTGCACGTTCACGTTGCCCAGGGCATAAGTCCAGGGCAGGGCAATATCGCCCTCATAATGGCCTTCGCCGTCAACGGGCGCGATATAGGTGCGTCCCGACTGCGTGAGGCTGTCGAAAATGAGCAGCAGACGGCCCGCGCCCGGCGCGTCAAAGCGGTAATGGAACCCGTCGGCGCGGCCTTCCAGCTCCAACTGGCTGACCTTGGCGCGGGAGGCTCCCTCAGGCAGCGGCTCGGCCCTTGAAGGCAGCTGCGCGGTACCCTTCATCAGCTGCTTTTCATTCAGGGTCGAGATTTTGACGGTGACCTTGCCGCCCCGTTCGCTGTACGCCAGGGGCAGCGAGCCTTCATAATGCCCCTGGCCGTCGCTTTGACGGAGAACCAGCTGACCGGATTCGGTGGGCGTTTTGTACTCCATCAGCACAAAAGAAGCATCAGAAGCATCAAAGCAATAGGCCAATTCGCCGTCGCCGGGCGTCAGTAGCATAGCGTCGGATGAGGCCGACGCAACTGCCCAAGGCATCAGCAGACACACTGTCAGCAGCAGACACAGTTGCTTTTTCATGATGAATTCCCCGCTTTCTTTTGAAACCGTTGGCCGCAGCTTATTGTAGCATAACGGCCAAAACAAAACAAGCGGCAGAAAACATGCGCGTTTTCCAGCTTTTTTCCTTGAAAATAGCGGTTACTTCTTTACGCGGCGGGCAAAATGTCATATAATGAGGCGTCGCGGTTGCCTGACGGACGGAAGCAAGACGCTTCAGAGGCCGCGGATTGTGTAATGGAGGTGCGGGTATGCGCTTTACCAAGATGCACGGCATCGGCAATGATTACATTTATGTCAACTGCTTTGAGGAGACGGTACGCGACCCCTCCGCCCTGGCCAGGGCCATGAGTCGGCAGCACTTCGGCGTGGGCAGCGACGGTCTGATCCTGATCTGCCCCAGTGATGTGGCGGACTTCGCCATGAAGATGTACAACAGCGACGGCTCTGAAAGCGAGATGTGCGGCAACGGCGTCCGCTGCATCGGAAAATACGTCTACGATCGGGGCCTGACAAAGAAAACCAGCGTGTCCCTGATGACGGGAGGCGGGCTGAAGCAGCTGGAGCTTCGCGTCAGCGACGGCAAGGTATCCAGCGTCCGTGTGGACATGGGAACGCCGGAACTGTCCCCGCGGCTGATCCCTGTCTCCCTGCCCGGAGAGACGGTCATGGGCCATCGGCTGGACGTGGGCGGAGTGAATTATCAGATTCACTGCGTGTCCATGGGCAACCCCCACTGCGTGGTGTTCGTGAAGGATCCCGACGCCATGGATCTTACCACGGTGGGCCCGCTGTTCGAGCAGCATCCGGTTTTCCCGCGCCGCACAAATACGGAGTTCGTCCAGGTTGTCAGCCGGGAGCATCTGCGGATGCGCGTGTGGGAGCGCGGCGCCGGAGAAACCCTGGCCTGCGGGACGGGCGCCTGCGCCTCTCTGGTGGCGGCGGTGCTGACAGGGCAGGCGGATCGCTGCGTAACCATGGATCTTGTGGGCGGCCAGCTTCAGCTGACCTGGTCCCCCGAGGACAATCACGTTTATCAGGAGGGCCCGGCGGCGTTCGTCTTTGACGGCGAATGGCTGGGCGAATAATCAAAAGAAAGGCGGAGGAGCAGCGTGTTCCACATCAACGATCATTTTCAGAAGCTTCCCGGTTCCTACCTTTTCGCGGAGATTGCCAGGCGGGTGAAGGCATATTCCGCCGAGCATCCCGAGGCCGACATTATCCGTCTGGGCATTGGCGACGTGACCCAGCCCCTGGTTCCGGCGGTCATTGATGCCATGCACAAGGCCGTGGACGAGATGGGCCAGCTGGAAACCTTCCGCGGCTACGGCCCTGATTTCGGCTACGATTTCCTGGTCAACGCCATCCGCGAGCACGATTACGCCGCCCGGGGCATCGACCTGAGCTACGATGAGGTGTTCATTTCCGACGGTGCGAAGTGCGACGTGGGCAACATCCAGGAGCTGTTCAGCCAGGACGCGGTGATCGCCGTCACCGACCCCGTTTACCCTGTTTATGTGGACAGCAACGCCATGGCGGGCCGTGCGGGCGATTATGTGGACGACCGCTGGGATCGCCTGGTGTATCTGCCCTGCAACGCGGAAAACGGCTTTGTCCCCGCCCTGCCCGATCGCCCGGTGGATGTGATTTATCTCTGCTACCCCAACAACCCCACCGGCACCGTGCTGACCAAGGCGCAGCTGAAGCCCTGGGTGGATTGGGCCCGGGCCAACGGCGCCATCATCATCTACGACGCGGCCTATCGCGCCTTTGTCACCACGCCGGATATTCCCCTGTCCATCTATGAGGTGGAGGGTGCCCGGGAGGTGGCCATCGAGTGCAACTCCTTCTCCAAGACGGCGGGCTTCACCGGCACCCGCTGCGCCTACACCGTGGTGCCCCATGAGGTATGCGGCCTGGACGCCAAGGGCGAGAAGGTCAGCCTGAACGCCCTGTGGAAGCGCCGCATGGCCACCAAGTTCAACGGCGTCAGCTACCCCATTCAGCGGGCGGCGGCGGCGGTGTATACCCTGGAAGGCCAGAAGCAGATCAAGGCGGTCATCGCCTCCTACCTGGCCAACGCGAAGCTTATCCGGGACAGCCTGATGGCTGCGGGCTTCACCGTCTTTGGCGGCGTGGACGCGCCCTACATCTGGCTGAAGGTGCCGGAGGGCATGACCTCCTGGGCCTTCTTCGACAAGCTGCTTAACGAGTGCAACATTGTCGGCACCCCTGGTTCCGGCTTCGGCCCCAGCGGCGAAGGCTATTTCCGCCTGACCGCTTTCAATACCCTGGAAAAGACCAAGCAGGCCATGGAGCGTATCACCCGGTTAAAGAAATAAAAAAGCGAATTCTATGGCGGATCGCGCCAGCGAAAATGGGAGTCTGAGGGCCGGTGGCCCTCAGGCAGGGGGTGGGGGCAAGGCCCCCAGCGTCCTCCCATCGCGAAGCGATAAAACGTAGTCAGGGAGCGCAGCGACACCTAACGGGCGATACCTAAAAAGCACAAATAACCACCCAAAAACCGGTGCGAAGAAAAAATCTCCGCACCGGTTTTGATTTCCTTTATTCAAATACCCCGGTGGACAAATACCGCTCGCCCGTGTCCGGGAGCAGGGCCACGATCATCTTGCCCCGGTACTCTGGCCGGGCCGCCAGCATACAGGCCGCGTGAAGGGCCGCGCCGGAGGAAATCCCCGCCAGCAGCCCTTCCGTCCGGGCCAGCTCACGGCAGGCGGCATAGGCGTCGTCGTTTTCCACGGGGATCATCTCATCCAAGATGCCGCGGTTCAGCACTTCCGGCACGAAATTCGCGCCAATGCCCTGAATCTTGTGGGGGCCGGCCTTTCCCTGAGACAGCAGAGGCGAGGACGCGGGCTCTACCGCCACCACGCGGATGGCGGGGTTTTGCGCCTTCAGGTATTCGCCCACGCCCGTGATGGTGCCGCCCGTCCCCACGCCCGCCACGAAGACCTCTACCTCTCCGTCGGTGTCGGCCCAAATCTCCGGGCCCGTGGAGGCGCGGTGGGCGGCGGGATTGGCGGGATTGACAAATTGGCCAGGAATCACGCTGCCCGGCATGGCACGATGCAGCGCCTCGGCCCGCTCCACGGCGCCCTGCATCCCCAGGCATCCCTCCGTCAGCACGATTTCAGCGCCGTAAGCAGCCAGCAGCTGACGGCGTTCCAGGCTCATGGTGTCCGGCATGGTCAGGATGACCCGATAGCCCCGGGCGGCGGCCACCGAGGCCAGTCCGATGCCCGTGTTGCCGCTGGTCGGCTCAATGATGACGCCGCCGGGCTTCAGCTCGCCTTCAGCCTCCGCGGCCTCAATCATCTTTAGAGCGATACGATCCTTGGCGCTTCCGCCAGGATTGAAGCCCTCCGCCTTCGCCAGCACAGGACAGGAAAGACCGCGCGCGCAGCTGAAGCGTTCCAGCGCCAGCAGCGGCGTATGACCGATAAGCTCGGACACCTGATGGGCAATTTTCATCACGTTGGCCTCCTTGGGTCATGCCCTTCCAATTGAGCGGCTCGCGCCAGACTGCGGGGATGACTTGCGCGCATTATAGTACGATCACCGCAAAAAAGCAATCCCCCCGCCCAAATTCAGGCAGGAGGACTGCGTCGCTTGCTTGGACAGGCTGGTCAGTTTCCCGAATGCCGCAGCATATTTTCCCTGTAGCTGTCGGCGTAGCGCGCGCGAACCATGCTGTCCTTAAACTCCGTGCGGATCATGTATTCATACCAGGCCGCCTTGCCGCCGTTCATGCACTGATCCTCATGCTTCAGCAGGTCGTAGCGCTTGCTGTCGCGCAGAATGGGCGCGTCCACCGCCAGCGCCAGGGTGAGCGCGTAGAGACGATCATCCTCCAAGGGATCGAAGCCATGCTTATCAAAGGTAAAGCGAAGCGTTCGGCCAGCGGGCTCATAGGCGCGCACACATACCTCCTCCCGCCGGACGGCAACGCTTTCGATATGCATCTGTTCGATTCGCTTGACCATGGGATACAGATGAGCATAAAGGTCGGACTGCCGAAGATAGGCCACCAGCCGCTTCTGGCGCTTGCGAACCCGCCTGTCATGGATCATCACAGCCGCGCAGGCCACCAGCACAGCCAGCGCCAGAAACATCACCAGGGTATCCATGGCCCGAGCCTCCCTTGCCTCATGTTTTGCCATCATAACAGGAGAACAGGCCCATTGTCAAGAAAACATGCGTTTGCCCACATTTCGGGCGTATTCGGCCATATCCGCTTCATTTCGCACCTTGGCAGACATGGAAAAAGCCCGCCTGACGCTTCATCAGACGGGCTTTGGGGTGGTTCCGGTCACTGGGCGGCCTGCTCGAAAGCCTCCAGGAACTCCGGACAGCTCCAGGTGCCGCAGGCGGACAGACGATCCTCCCGGACAGCCAGCTGCACAGTCAGGCCGTTATCCAGCTCAATCAGCAGATTCTGCTTGCCGCTGACCATACCGCTGGACTCATAGCTGGCGTATTCCATCAGCATATCGAACAGCGTCTCACAGGTTTCAGCATCGCTGACAACGCCCACGTCGCTGAGCTCCATGGCCGTGATGCGGCCGCTGACCTGCAGCGTGTCCGCCAGGGTCTCGCTGCCCCGCAGAGCGCCGCTGTTGAAGCTGACCCGCTGAAACAGCCGTATATCCTCGCCGATCTTCGCGGCCAGCAGCGTACCGCCCATGCCGCTGATTTCATAGACCTCCGTGCCGAAGGACGCGATATTGGACAGCAGCACATCCGTGCCGGAGAGAGAGGGCTCGGTGGTGTATTCCTCCACGGTGCCCAGGCAATCGCCCAGCAGGCTGCTGTCTACGCTAACAGGACTGGTCATCATGCGGTAATAGCGGCCCTTCACGCCAATCAGCGGGAAGGTCGCGCCGGTGTCCTCCCACAGGCTGCGATAGCCCGGGATCGTACCGTTGCGGCTGATGATGATATTATCTCGATGGACGTCCATGGTAGCGCGCCGGACGTCTGCCGGATCCCCTGCCGCCTGGGTGCTTATCAGCTGATGCTCGCCTCCGCGGTTCAGCGTGGGTACAGCCACCCATACGGTCAGCGCCAGCACGGCGGCCATGGCGAGCGCGGGCGCCCACACGCGGCGGGACGAGGGCGCCCTGCCGACAGGCTGCCTTGCCGCGTTCTCAATCTTCAGCATCAGGCGGCGATCCGCCGTCATGCCGGACAGCGCACGGTCGCCGTTTACCTGCAAGGCTTCCAGCTGCTTGTTTAGCTCCTGCCTGTTCATGCCCGATCGCCTCCCTTCAAAATCTGCTCCAGTTTTTTTCGGCTCCTGCTGAGCCGCGATGATATGGTTCCCTCCGGCAGCTCCATCATTTCCGCAATCTCCGTTATGCCATAGCCTTGATAGTAGTGCAGCAGGATGACCTCCTTGAAGGCGGAGGGCAGCTGATTGATGGCCTCCATCAGCTCCTGCTGCTCGGTAATCCGGCCGATCTCATCCGGCGCGGGCACCAGCTCGAAATTGGGACTGCCCAGCACGACGCGCTTGACCCACGCGCCCCGCCACAGATCCCTGCAGCGGTTCAGCGCCACCTTCAGCAGCCAAGCCTTCTCCCGGCCCTCCTGCAGCACAGGCGCGTTGGTCATCAGCCGGACGAACACATCCTGGCAGACATCCTCGGCCTTCTGCCGGTCGCCCAGGTAGAAGTAGCACACCCGCAGAACGTCCGTGGCGTACTTTTCGTAAAGCTCCTCAAAGTACGTCATGTCCGTCTGGATTTCCGCCGCCTGCCCCACTGCCTGCGCCTCCCCGCCGCCTCTTCTGGATCGCTCATCCATATAAACGTAAGATCCCCCTGTTTCATTCCAATGAAATTGTAACAAAATCAGCAACAATTAAAAACTGTTTGTTACAATCTATCGACAAAATTCGCACAGCATGCCATATCCCCGCTGACAACGGTATGATAACATGTTTCGGCACGTTTCGTAAAGGGTGAAGGCGGAAAGTGGCAGGGCGGCGGCGGGACGAAATCCCTTCTTGACCAAATTTCTTTTGCAAAGGTGTTTTGCCCTTGCAGGGCAATGGTGCTGTTGGGTTCTACTTTCTCCATGGAAAAAGTAGCAAAGAGGTCTGGGGGGCGGCTGAGTTTAACCTGCATGGGCAGCCGCCCCCAGGCCCCCCGTGGCATACACGGTGTGCGTAGCCATAGGCAGCTACCAGCTAATACCGCCTCGCAGGGGCGGTCATCCACCTCCATAGGAGCAGGCAAGTGTCCAGCAGGCAGCGGGGTTTTCGTCTGGTATGGCTTCGCGGCGTGGTTGCACATGGGACTGGAACCGTTGGCCTATATTAGTAACGTTGGGCATGAAAGGCCGTGCTCCCCTGCAGGTTGAGAGGAAATGTTGGGTAAATAGCAACTTACAAGGATGCGAACCGAAGCTTTCCAAAGGGCGGTCGGGAAGCCCTTTGGTCGCCCCGCAGGGTGAAATCCCTGCTATGATCAAAAGAGCCTTGCAAGAAATCACATCCTTGCAAGGTTCTGCTAATTATGTTCCCCTGTACATGATATGGCACGGCCCGCGCCTCCGGCGCGAGACGGGAGTCAAGAGGTGAGAAGGCCCTTCGCGGGCTGTCGGGGCAGATCCCCTGACTGGGAGTTCAGAGGGCAAAGCCCTCTGGTCACTCCACCGTGACGGATTTGGCCAGGTTGCGCGGCTTATCCACATCGCAGCCCCGGCTGACAGCCATGGCGTAGGCCAGCAGCTGCACGGGAATCACCGCCAGCAGGGGGGCCAGACAGTCCGCGCAGTCGGGAATGACCCACAGGGTATCCGCTTCCTTCTCCGCCTTCTCCCGCAGCGCCTCGGTGCACACCACCAGGGTACGCGCGCCGCGGCTCCGGGTCTCCCGGATGTTGGAGAGCGTCTTGTCGGCCAGCCGCTCCTGGGTCAGCAGAGCGCAGACCAGGGTTCCTGGCTCGATCAGCGCGATGGTGCCGTGCTTCAATTCACCCGCCGCGTAGGCCTCGCTCATGATATAGCTGACTTCCTTCAGCTTCAGGCTGGCCTCCATCGCCAGAGCGTAGTCAACGCCGCGGCCGATATAGAACACATGCTTGCGGTCATAGGCCCCGCTGGCGAAGCGCTGCACGTCTTCCTCCATGCGGAGCACCTCCTCGGCCCCGCGCGGAATGTCCGTCATTGCCCGCAGAAGGTCAGCGGCTTCCTCCGGGGTCATCGCCCCCCGCTTCTGCGCCAGGTCGATGGCCAGAAGCACCATCATTTCCACCTGGGTGATGTACGCCTTGGTGGACGCCACGGCGATTTCCGGCCCGGCGTAGGTGTAGAGCACGTTGCCGCCGGCCTCCCGGGCGATGGAAGAGCCCAGCACGTTGGTCAGCGCCATGGTCTTCGCGCCCAGACGGGCCGCTTCCCGCATGGCGGCCAGGGTATCCGCCGTCTCGCCGGACTGGGATATGGCCAGGAACAGGTCGCCCTCCCCCATGATAGGCTCCCGGTAGCGGAACTCGCTGGCCACATCCACCACCACGGGCAGACGTGCCAGGCGCTCAATCACATATTTGCCGATGATGCCCGCATGATACGCCGTACCGCAGGCCACAATGGTCAGGCTGGTCAGCGCCTTCGCCTCCTCCGCTGTAAAGGGGAAAGCGTCGGCCCGCAGGCACATCGCCGCGGTGTCCACATGGGCCGTCAGGGTTTTGCTGAGAGCGGCGGGCTCCTCGTGAATTTCCTTGAGCATGAAGTGGGCGTATCCGCCCTTCTCCGCCGCCTCCACATCCCAGTCCACATGGATGGGGCTCAGGGGCCGCTCATGGCCGTAGCGGTCGTAGACCACGACGCTGTCCCGGCGGAGGACGGCGATTTCCTTGTCCTCCATCAGCTCCACCCTGCGCGTATGAGCGATGAGGGCCGGAATATCGCTGGCCACGAACTGCTCGCCATCCCCCAGGCCCAGCACCATGGGGCTGTCCTTGCGGGTGCAGTAAAGCACATCAGGCTCCTTCACGTCCATCACGCAAAGGGCGTAGCTGCCCTCCAGCATGTTCTGGGCGCGGCGGAGAGCCGTCAGCATATCGCCCGCGTAGAGCTGGTGTAGCAGATGCGCGATGACCTCCGTATCCGTCTGGGATACGAAGACGCAGCCCTGCGCCTGCAGGGACTCCCGCAGGCGATCATGGTTCTCGATGATGCCGTTGTGGACGACGGCCAGATCGCCCTTCATGTCCGTATGCGGATGGGCGTTGAGGTCGGAGGGCTCGCCATGGGTGGCCCAGCGGGTGTGACCGATGCCCGCCGTACCCTTCAGCGGCGAACCAGCCAGCCGATCCTCCAGGTTCTTCAGCCGGCCCTTGGCCTTCATCAGTCCGATAACCCCCGAGTCCATCACCGCGATGCCCGCGCTGTCATAGCCGCGGTATTCCAACCGGGACAGACCGTCCAGCAGAATCGGCTGCGCCTGACGCCCGCCGATATAACCAACAATTCCGCACATGGCAGTTCCTCCGCTTGCTTTTTAATACGTTTCATAACGTATTATATGCCAATCAGCCCAAAATGCAAGCCCTGGGGGAGATTTTTTTTATTCTCGCAGCAGCAGCATGGGGTCTACCGACTGACCGTCCCGGGTCACGCTCAGGTGCAGGTGTGTTCCGAGCTCCGCCTCCTCCACCATGCCATCCCCCGCGAAGCCCAGGGTCTGACCGGCCTCCACCGGGTCGCCCGGCCGCAGCCCCGCCAGCAGCGCCATGCCTGCGTAGGTCGCCACCACACGGCCATGCTCCACGGTCACGCTGGCCCCGGCGACGCCCTCCGCCGCGCAGGCGAGCACCGTGCCGTCCGCCATAGCGCAGACGGTCTCGCCAGGCTCCGCCTGCAAATCCACGCCGTCATGCACCTGCCAAAGCCCCGTCGTCGCCGATTGACTCATCCGGGCAACGTCGAAGGGACGCAGCACCTTGCAGGTTTCCAGCGGGCACCGCCATGTTTCCGGCGCGGCGGACGGCGCGGGTGCGGGGGTGGCGGCTTCCGCCAGGCGCTGCTGCTGCAGCTGCGCCGCCGCCTGGCCCTGATCCACCGGAGGCGTCGGCATGGGCAGGGTCTCCTCATGCCTGCCCGACCACACCGCCGTGAGCACAATGACCCCGATGCACGCCGTCATGACAATGGCAAAGCCCTGCCGCTCCACAAAACGCTGATACCACCGGCTCAGCTGACGCAAACGCTGACCAATTCCCACCTTGGAACACCTCCCACAGGTCATTGTGACCCGGAAGCGGCATCCTCATGCAGTTCAGGCAGCAGCGACAGGCGCACCCCCTGGTAATAGTGGGTCAGGATCGTGCCGTAGGCAGCCCCGGAAGCCGCCATGGCCTGGGCGCCCACCTGACTCATCCCGACGCCGTGGCCATAGCCCCGGGTGTGGAAGGTGATGCTTTCATCATCCGCGTCCCAGGTGAAGCTGGCGCTGCGCAGAGACAGCGCCTCACGGAAGGCCCGGCCTGTGACCGTTTCCGTTCCAACAAGAATGGAAGCTACCCGCCCTGACGCCGTGCTGGCCTGAAGGCGCAGCTGCCCGGGCAGGCCTTCCGCCGTCACCCCACAGCCGGGGAAAGCCGCTTCCAGCATTTCCGCGGCCTCCGCCCGGGAATAAACGGTTTCACCCGCGTAGGCGGAGGAGCTTTCCTCCCCGGGGCTTTCCACGCTGGTCAGATAAGGCGCAGCCTGGGCGAAGACTGCCGCCGCGTCCTCCGTCCGTCCGCCGGAGCAGGCATGATACAGCACCTGAATGGGCAACCCTTCATACGTCAGGATCTGCCCTGCCGTGGCCCTGACGGCGGACCAGACGCGGGACTCCATGGCGTCGCTCTCCCCGGACCAGCGGGCCTTTCGGGCCGCGAGCCCCAGATAGCCCTGGCAGCAGGAGGCGTCCGTGCAGACATCGCATTCGCGGTGGGTGGCGCAGCCGTTGCCCCCCAGCCGCCTGCAAGACGCGATGGCCCGGGTGCGGGCGGCCACCGCCTGGCACTTCAGCGCCTCCAGATGATAGCGCGCAGGCATCTCGCAGGCCACAACCCCAGCCACATAGTCCTCCAGCGGCAGGCTGCGAACGGCCTGCGCCTCGCTGTCCCACACCTGCAAGGTCAGCTCCACCAGCCGGGTCTCCGCCTTGGCCTCGGAAAGAAGCGTCCCCCCGTGCCACAGCAGGAAAATCTGCCGCATCCGTCCGGGCACCTGACGGGTCAGACGGCGCAGATTCATCGGAATGCTCTGCCACTGGGCCGCGTCAATGGGCGCGCCGCACAGCGTCCATAGGCAGGCCAGCAGCAGCAGGATGGCGCAGGCACGCACAGATGGCGCAGATCGGTAATTCATGGATCATCACCCTCTCCTTCTTCCTTTGGGCAGATGGGTTTTGCTGCCAGCCTATGCGGGCGCGGGCCGCTTTTATGCCAAAGCGCCTGCAGGAATTTTTCTGGCACAACTGACCAAATTCGCCATCAAAAGTGGTCTTATTGGTCTGAATTTGAAAAAATTTTGACAAAATTCCGTTTACCGCTTGACGAGACCCCATGAAAGCGTATACAATAGGGATGTAATACATGAGCGTAATTTTTCCCATATCACAGCCTGACAGGCTGTACATGAAAGCGGGTGTGACGATGCGTTATACAGCGCCCACGGCCGAGGTGCGCGAAGCTTTCCACCAGGGTGCCAACCGCCGTGCTTATGAGATGCTGGGCGCACATCCAGTAGAGCAGGACGGCCAAGCCCTGTGGCATTTTGCCGTGTGGGCCCCCAACGCCAAGCAAGTCTATCTCACGGGCGAATTCTGCCGCTGGGACAAGTTTGCCCATCCCATGCAAAAGCAGTATGACGGCACCTGGGAGCTTCGCCTTCCCGCCGCCACCTTCGACGTGGCCTCCGACCCGGAGCGCTACCAATATCCCAACGCCGAGGAAATGATCCTGGCCTATAAATATGTGATCCACGGCGCGGACGATCAGATCGTGGAAAAAGCCGATCCCTACGGCTTCGCGATGCAGAACCGCCCCGGCACCGCCTCCTTTTTATGCGACCTGGAGGGCTATGCCTGGAAGGACAAGCGCTGGATGACCAAGCGGGCCAAGTGGGATCCCTACCATAGTCCCATCAACATTTACGAATTGCATCTGGGCTCCTGGAAGCGCCGTGAGGACGGCTCCATGATGACCTATGAGGAGATCGCGGACGAGCTGATTCCTTATGTGACGGACATGGGCTACACCCACATCGAGCTGCTCCCGGTGATGGAGCATCCCCTGGACATGTCCTGGGGCTACCAGGTTTCCGGCTACTATGCCGCCACCGCCCGCTTTGGCAAGCCCCACGGACTGATGCGGCTGATCGACCGCTGCCATCAGGCCGGTATCGGCGTCATTCTGGACTGGGTGCCCGCCCACTTCCCCCGGGACAGCTTCTGCCTGCGCCGCTTCGACGGCACCGCCTGCTATGAGCATCCCGATCCCCGCCGGGGCGATATGCAGCAGTGGGGCACCCACATGTTCGACTTTGGCCGGGGCGAGGTGCGCAGCTTCCTGCTGTCCAACGCCTGCTTCTGGCTGGAGTGGTATCATGCCGACGGCATCCGGGTGGACGCCGTATCCTCCATGCTGTACTACGACTTCTGCCGGGAATCCGGCCAATGGCTACCCAATCCCTACGGCGGCCGGGAAAACCTGGACGCCATTGACTTCCTTCGCCGTCTCAACGCCACGGTGTACGCCGACTTTCCCGGCGTGATGATGGTTGCCGAGGAGTCCTCCGCCTTCCCCATGGTCACCAAACCCGCCTACATGGGCGGACTGGGCTTTGGCTTCAAATGGAACATGGGCTGGATGAACGACATGCTGTCCTATGTGGAGAAGGACCCCATCTACCGCAAGTATCACCACAACAAGCTGACCTTCTCGCTGATGTACGCCTTCTCGGAAAACTATATCCTCCCCTTCTCCCACGACGAGGTGGTGCACGGCAAGCGCTCCATGCTGGACAAGCAGCCCGGCGACCTGTGGCGGAAATTTGCGGGGCTGCGGGCCCTGTACGGCTATACCATGGCCCATCCGGGGAAGAAGCTGCTCTTTATGGGCGGCGAGTTCGGCCACTTCATTGAGTGGAAGTATGACGATCAGCTGGACTGGTTCCTGCTCCTGTACGAAAACCATCCCCAGCTGCAGCAGTGCGTCCGCCGCCTCAACGCCATCTACCGGGATACCCCCGCCCTGTACCAGATCGATGACAGCTGGGATGGCTTTCAATGGAGCAACGCCAATGACTCCGACAACAGCATCACGTCCTTCATGCGCACCGACCGCAAGGGCCATACCGTTGTGTGCGTCACCAACTGGACGCCGGTGTTCAGGGAGCATTACCGCGTCGGTCTCCCCTACGGCGGCCAGCTGACGGAGTTTTTCAACACCGACCGGGCGGAATTCGGCGGCAGCGACCAGCATAACGCCCTGCCCAACATCGCGCAGGAGGGCGTGACAGGCGAGTTCGGCTTCTTCGCGGAGATCTGCGTGCCGCCCCTATCCACCGTGTACTATCACTACGATAAAATCATCCCGCCCAAGCCGCGGAAACGGGCGGCCGGCATCAGCCGTGACGGCCACAGCGCCGTCGCCCCCAAGGGGCTTGAGCAGCTGGCCGAGGAGGCCACCAAGGGCCGTCCCGCCGCGGCCCCCAAGCGCGGGCCCCGCCCCAAGGCACACCCCCCGGAGATACAGCCCTGACCCCTGGCAATTCGGCCCTCACGGCCCTTGCGATAAGCGCCTATGGCCCTACGGCCCGGCGCGCACCCCGGTTTCTATCGAAAGGATACAATTGAAGGAGCGTGTTCCCCATGCTGAGAAAGAAGACCTGTGTTGCCATGCTGCTGGCCGGTGGACAGGGCAGCCGTCTGGGCGTTCTGACCAAGAAGGTCGCGAAGCCCGCCGTTCCCTTTGGCGGCAAGTATCGCATCATCGACTTCCCGCTGTCCAACTGCACCAACAGCGGTATTGATACCGTGGGCGTGCTGACCCAGTACATGCCCCTGGAGCTGAACTCCTACATCGGCTCCGGCGCGCCCTGGGATCTGGACCTTTCCAACGGCGGCGTGTTCGTGCTGCCCCCTTACCAGACCGGCAAGACCGGCGACTGGTACAGCGGCACCGCCAACGCCATCTACCAGAACATGGCCTTCATTGAGCAGTACCGTCCGGATTATGTGCTGGTGCTCTCCGGCGACCATATTTATAAAATGGACTACAACGCCATGCTGAACTACCATATCCACAAGGGCGCGGACGCCACCATCGCCGTCCGCCCGGTGCCCTGGGAGGAGGCCAGCCGCTTCGGCATCATGAACACCGATGCCGAGGACAACATTATTGAATTTGAGGAGAAGCCCAAGCAGCCCAAGTCCAACAAGGCGTCCATGGGCATCTACATCTTCACCTGGGATAAGCTGCGCGCCTACCTGACCGCCGACGAGGCTGACGAGCACTCCGACAACGACTTCGGCAAAAACATCATCCCCTCCATGCTCAGCGACAAGCAGGTGATGGTGGCCTACAGCTTCGAGGGCTACTGGAAGGATGTGGGCACCATCGAATCCCTGTGGGAAGCGAACATGGATCTTCTTTCCAACCCCATGCCCATCGACCTGCACGACAAAAAGTGGCGCATCTACGCCAAGAACGCCGGCATGGCCCCCCACTACATCGCCAAGGGCGCTGATGTACGCGACAGTCTGATTACCGAGGGCTGCCACATTGATGGCAAGGTAAGCCATTCCGTGCTGTCCGCCGGCGTGACGGTGGAGGAAGGCGCGAACGTGCAGGACGCCGTCATCATGCCCGGCGCCATCGTCCGCCGCGGAGCCATGGTTCGCCGCGCCATCATCGCTGAGAACGCCGTGATCGGCGCGGGCAGCATCGTGGGCGAGGACAGCGGCAACATCGCCGTCGTGGGCCCCAACGTCACCCTGGCCGCCGGCGTAACGGTTGCCGCCGGACAGCAGGTTGACGAAACCACCGCACTGTGAACGGTCTGAGCGCAAGATTCCATTGCACGGGAAAGGATTGAATACGATGAAAGATGTTATGGGTATCATCTATACGGGAGAAAGCGATGCCCGCCTCCGCGAACTGACCATGTTCCGCGCCATTGCCGCGCTGCCGGTGGCCGGCCGCTACCGCGTAATCGACTTCCTGCTTTCCTCCATGGTCAACGGCGGGCTGAAGAACGTGGGCATCATCATGCAGAAAAACTACCACAGCCTGATGGATCATCTGGGCTCCGGCAAGGAGTGGGATCTGCACGGCAAGAACAACGGCCTGCGTGTGCTGCCGCCCTTCCTCACCAGGGAAAACGTGGGCGTTTATACCGGCAGCCTGGACGCTCTGCGCTCCAACACGGACTTCCTCAGCCGCTCCAAGCAGGAATATGTGGTGCTGTCCAACTCCAACATCATCTACAATGCCGACATCGACGCGCTCGCCCGCTTCCATGTGAACTCCGGCGCGGAAATCACCCTGATGTACACCAAGGATCCCACCATGCTTCGGGACGAATTCGGCACCTACATCGCCGTGGACGATCAGGGCCGGGTCACCGACCTGGAGGTGGAGCCTACCCATCCCACCCTGCCCAACTCCTTCATGGACGTGCTGGTGCTCAAGCGAGAGCTGCTGCGCACCCTGGTGGACAAGGGGGTAGCTCACGGCTACCACACCATCAGCCGGGATGTGCTGCTCCATCTGGTGCAGGACGGCGGAACCCGCATCAACGCCTACGAATACACCGGCCCCTGCTGGCGAATTGATTCCGTACAGAGCTTCTACCGCTTCAATATGGACATGCTGGACAGCCAGCACCGCAGCGCCCTGTTCAGCCATCCCGTCTATACCAAGGTGCGTGACGAGATGCCCAGCCGCTACGGCAGCGACGCCAACGTGGTCAACTCCCTGGTGGCGGACGGCTGCGTGATCGAGGGCACGGTGGAAAATTCCATCCTGGCCCGCGGTGTGCGCGTCGCCCCCGGCAGCCACATCAAAAACTGTATCGTCATGCAGGACGGCCACATCCACTCCGGCGCTTATATCGAGAACTGTATTCTGGATAAGCAGGTCATCATCAAGCGCAACGCGAAGCTGATCGGCCCGTCCGCGTATCCGATTGTGATTGCCAAAAACGTGGTAATCTGATAGAATGAATACGCCGCGCAGACCAGCGGATACACTGTCAGCGCGGCGTATCTTGTTGCCTACGGCATCGTCCAAGTGGCGGAGCCACTTGGACGAGGGATGCTGCGGAATGTTTTCCTCCGCAAGATTTCATCTTGCTACGGAAGACTCCCCGCCCGACCGGCTTTCTTCTTGCGGCGATGCTGCCCGGTCGATACGATTACAGTCTGCCGACAGCGAGTTAGTCAGCTGCCTTGCGTGGCTGGCCAGCAGTTCGGTGACTGACAGGCGGTTTGGCGACTGCGCTGCGGGCATTCCTTCACCACATAATTTTCAGGGAGGGACTTTTCATGAAGATTTTGTTCACGGCCAGCGAATGTGTTCCCTTTATCAAAACAGGCGGCCTGGCGGATGTGGTAGGCGCGCTGGCTCCGGTGCTCGCGGGCCAGGGCCACGACGTTCGGGTGATTCTGCCCCTTTACGGCGCTGTTCCGCGGGAGTATGTGGATCAGATGACCCATGTGCTGGACTTCGAGGTGGAATTGGGTTGGCGCCGCCAGTACTGCGGCATCGAAAAGCTGGAACGGGACGGCGTCACCTGGTACTTCATGGATAACAAGTATTATTTCGGCCGCCCCTACATTTACGGCCTGGGCGGCGATGAATACGAGCGCTTCGGCTTCTTCTGCCGCGGCGTGCTCAACGCCCTCCCCATGCTGGACTTCCAGCCCGACGTGATCCACGCCCATGACTGGCAGAGCGGCATGGTGCCTGCCCTCCTGAAAATCCAATACGCGCACCTCCCCTTCTTCACGAATGTCAAAACCGTTTTCACCATCCACAACCTTCAGTACCAGGGCGTCTTCGGCATCCGCGAGGTGCAGGATGTGCTGGGCCTGGGCGACGGGCTGTGGACCGGCGACAAGCTGGAATGCTTCGGCTGCGCCAATTTCCTCAAGGCAGGCCTGGTATACAGCGACGTTATCACCACTGTGAGCCCCAGCTATTCCGAGGAAATCCAGACCGCGTACTACGGCGAGCGGCTGGACGGCCTCCTTCGCGCCCGCAAGGCTGATCTGTTCGGCGTCCTGAACGGCATCGACATGGTGGACTATGACCCTGCCCACGATGTGCGCATCGCCGCGCCCTACTCCGCCGATGATCTCTCCGGCAAGGCCGTCTGCAAGCAGGCTCTCCAGGAGTCCCTGGGGCTGGAGGTCAATCCCGACATCCCGATCATCGCCATGGTGGGCCGTCTTTCCAGCCAGAAGGGCCTCGACCTGGTGGACTACGTCATTGGCGATCTGCTGAATCAGAACGTTCAGCTGGTGGTGCTGGGCATGGGCGAAAGCCGCTATGTCAACCTCTTCTCCTGGGCGGAGGGCGCGTACCCCGGCAAGGTGGCCGCCCGCTTCGCCATGGATCACGCGCTGGCCCATCAAATCTACGCCGGCGCGGATATGTTCCTGATGCCCAGCCAGTTCGAGCCCTGCGGCCTGAGCCAGCTGATTTCCCTGCGCTACGGCGCCGTGCCCATCGTCCGGGAGACCGGCGGCCTGCGCGACACCGTGCTTTCCTACAACGAGTATACCGGCGACGGCAACGGCTTCTCCTTCTTCAACTACAACGCCCACGATATGCTCAACACCATCAACCGCGCCATTCGTTTCTACCATCAGGATAAAGCCGTGTGGAGCCGGCTGATGAAGCGCGGCATGACGGGCGATTACAGCTGGACGAATTCCGCGGCCAAGTATACCGAGCTGTACCGCGCCCTGGTGGGCAACGACCGCGCGCCCGCACCCGTCGAGGAAGCTCCGTCCGCGGTTCCGGAAACTGCCCCGGCGGCTGAGCCTATGGCGGAAATCCCCACGGCTGAGATTCCTTCCGCGGAACCCCTGGCGGAGCCTGCCCCCGTCAAGAAGCCCCGAACCAGGAAGACCGCAGCCCCCAAGGCGGAACCCGCCGATGGCGAAGCCCCCGCCAAGAAGCCCCGAGCCAGGAAGACCGCAGCCCCCAAGGCGGAACCCGCCGATGGCGAGGCCCCCGCCAAGAAGTCCCGAACCAAGAAGACCGCCGCGCCCAAGGCGGAACCCGCCGACGGCGAAGCCCCCGCCAAGAAGCCCCGAGCCAAGAAGGCCGCCGCGCCCAAGGCTGAATAATCGTCCATGAGAAAAGCCATGACAGGTTCATGCCTGCCATGGCTTTTCGTTATGCTTTGATACACCGAAGAATGATGACATCCGGCCTCTCCTTGCCGCCGTAGGCTTCCTCATAGCACCCGTCCACCACAAAGCCGCAGCGGAAGCACAGGTTCAGAATATCCTGCAGGGAGCGGTGATAGTAACACTGCTCCACGGGCTGCCCGGCAATGCCCTCCCCCATGTAGGCATGGGGCGTCAGATAGCGGTCGGTCAGGGTCGTAAAGCAAGGGTGCTGGGTAGCGAAGACAAAGCACCCGCCGGGCTTGAGCATGTGAGCTACGCAGCGGAACAGCGGAGCGATGTCCGTCATGTCCATCACAGCCATATTGCTTACTGCCTTGTCAAAGGGGCCCATTTCCGCCAGCGCCATCAGCTGATCTTCATCCGTGGCATCCGTTACGCGGAAGTCCACGCCATCGGCAGGATGCCGCTTTCTGGCCAGTTCGATCATCCGGGGACTGTAGTCCACCGCCGTCACTCGGGCCCCCGCCGCCGCCATGCCCGCCGCAAAGTTGCCGTTGCCGCAGGCCACCTCCAGCACCCGGTCGCCAGGCGCAATGGCCAGCAGCTCCGTGACCCGGGGTTTCACCACCTCCCGGTGAAAGCGGTTGGAGTTGTCCCCCATATATGAATCCCAGAAATCCGCGTTGGCCTCCCAGGCAGCCAGGCTGTCCTGCAGAGAAAAATCCGCCATGTTCACACCTCCTTGAGGGCCTGACAAATCCTGCCCACATTCACATCCGGTTCAACGCTGCCGCTCAGGCGCAGCACCGGGCAGCACAGCTGCTTTTCCCAGGCGTCGTGCATCATGCGGCTGCGGGTATCCAGCCCGCCTTCATCGTACCCGGCGGCCCATTCAAGAAAGACGCGATGATTCTCCGCCATGTCGCCGCCGACCTCGATCCGACTGCCAAACTGCTTTCTTTCCCTGCGCTTCAGCCGCTTAATCCGTAGCGCCGTATCCGTATACAGCCGCACCGCCAGAGTGAAGCGCGGGATCAGCAAGTCGCCCCAGCCGCACAGGGAGCCCGACACCACCGCGCCCTCCACCCTGTCCAGGGCTCGATTCATCAGGAGCACCCTTTCCTCCACCGGGCGCTTGACCGTGTAAGGCACCGCTGTGGACAGCCAGAAATAGTTATCCGAGTCCAGCTGCTTCCAGCCCGTCGCCTTCGCCAGCGCTCTGCCCAGGGCGGTGGTACCCGACCCCGACGCGCCGAAAATGTGTACCACCGGCTTCATCGGCCTTCCTCCTCTCCGTTCTGTGGGTAGAAAAAGTAGCAAAGCTGTCGCCCTGCTCCCCAAAAACCATGCTTGTTATGCCTCCATCGCCTTGCGCAGGGGCGTCAGGTCGATGCCCTCCACATCCCGCAGAACCGTCAGCAGGCTGCCCAGCATGGCCTTGACGCCGCCGGTCACGTCGCTCTCCACGTTCAGGGGAAGCACCGGGTCATGCACCGACAGCCGCAGCAGGAACCAGCCGTTGTCCATGCCGCCCTCCAGGTCGAAGGAGATGCGCACGCCCTCCCGATTGTCCGGCGCGATGTGCCAATGCTCGGCGGCATTGGCATAGTCCAATACCAGCTGTATGGCTTTCTTTCCGGCCTCCCGGAAGTCCTCGGCGGTGATGCTCAGGCGAATTTCTGCGCTTTCCACCGGCTCCTGCAGATCAGCGATCAGGCTGCCCAGGGTCGCGCCCTGCTGCTTGAGCCTCATTGCGCGGACGATCAGCACCGTCACCAGGTACATGCCGTCGTCCAGGAAGTGATTTTCCCGGAGGGCGGCGTGGCCGGAAGTCTCAATGGCCAGGGGGCAGGAAACGCCCTCGTTGTTCAGCCGGATGGCCTCGTCGATGACGTTGCGGTAGCCGCGCTTGTAGCGGTAATGCTCGCCGCCCCAGTCACCGATGAACTTCTTCAGCCCGGAGGAGGTCACCGAGTCGGTGACAATGGTCTGACCGGGCTTTTCGTCCAGGAGGATGGCGGAAATCAGCGCGATCAGCCGGTTGCGGTTGATCTCCCGGCCATCGGCGTCTACCACGGCGGCACGGTCGCAGTCGGCGTCGAAAATCACGCCCATGTCCGCCCCCGCCAGCTTCACCGCCGCGCTGATGGAGGCCATCGCCTCGGCGTTTTCCGGGTTGGGGATGTGGTTGGGAAAGCGGCCGTCAGGCTCCAGGAACTGGCTGCCCTCAATCCACGCGCCCAGGCTTTCCAGCAATTCGGCATAGAAGCCGCCAGCGCCGTTGCCCGCGTCCACCACCACATGCAGCCCCAGCAGGGGTTTGGCCAGGTCGGTTTCCAGGCCCTTGCGGATCCTCGCCGCCAGCAGCTCCATGTAGGTGGGCAGGAAAGCCTTCTCGGTGATGCTTCCGGCAAAAGGTACGCCGTCGGGCTCCAATTGGGAGGCGGCCTTCAGCAAAAGCCCGACCTCCTCGCCCTCCAGACCGCCCTGCTCCATGAAAAACTTCATGCCGTTCTTGTCCGAGGGATGATGGCTGGCCGTAATCATCACCGCGCCATCCGGCTGGAAGCCGGGGGTAATGATGCTCATATACATGGCCGGCGTGGTGCACATGCCGAAGTCCATCACCGACGCGCCGGCCTTGCTGACGCCCTCCGCCGCCCCGCGCAGCAGCTCGGGGCCGGAGATCCGGCTGTCGCGGCCCAGGGCGATCACCACCTGGCCCACCGGCTTGCCTTTCTTTTCCGCCACATACCGGGCGAAGGCCATGCCCAGGCAGGCCGCTACCCGCGGCGTCAGCGCAGCGCCGTCGCCCACAGCCACGCCCCGCACGTCGCTGCCGCTCTTCAGCTTCATCCAATCCATCAACGTTCACCCTCCCCATTGTCGTTCAGTTCAGCCTGCGCCTGCTCATCATAGATGCCCCGCAGCATGCGGTAGGCCGGCGCAAGGGCGCGATAATCCTTCAATACACGGTCGGTCAGCCTGGCGTCAAAGGCCCATTTCAGCGGCGCGTCCTCCCGGGAAAAGTATACGGAACGGGCGGTATAAAGCGGCCGCAGGCTGGGCGGAATCTGCTCGGGCACAGCCATTCGTTTGTAGCTGTTGGTGCCCATGGAAAAACGATGCCCCGACAGATCGCAGCTGTCCAGGATGTCCTGAAAGCGCTGGGGCTGGGCCGCCATCTGACGGCGCAGCAAATCCATCACCGGGCGGTTTTCTCCCCAGAGCCCGACGCCCCAATCCATCCATGTGGGGCCCAGCTCAAACCAGTAGAAGAGACCGCCCTCCCTTGGCTCCCCCGCGCGGTGAAACTGCACCCACAGGTGATCTCGATAGGGGCTTTTGTCCTTGGTAAAGCGCGTATCACGCCGGATGCGGGACAGGCATTTGTAGGGCCTGAGCTCCATCTGCGGATCGATCTTCCGCATGGCGGGGGCCAGCTCCTCGATGAACGCATAAAAAGGCGCCTGCACATCCTGGCGGAAGCGCTCCCGGTTCTCCTCAAAATAGCTGATGCTGTTGTGAAAGCGAATATCAAGGAAAAACTGGATCGTTTCCTCCGGAAAGCCGGTAAACATGAGGTAACCTCCTCCGCGGTTCGCCGCCTCCGCGCAGCAGGGACAGCCCACAACCATGATACCCGTCCATTATAACCTTTCCCGGAAGATTTTTCAACCGCGAAGCGCCCAAAACCCGCGAAAAAACTGTTTCTTTTCCCTCGCCCCTCCAAGCTGCAGCCACGGAAAAATGTCGTAATTTTGCATGGCATGTTGTAGATTTTCCTGTGGCGCAACGGGTAATTTTTTGGTATAATACCCGCTGAAGGAATGAGGGGGATTTGTTTTGAAGCCGCAAGCCGTCGCTTTTGATCTGGACGACACGCTCCTTAGAGACGACCGCACCCTGTCGCCGCTGACGCTGACGGTGCTTCGGCAGGCGGCGGCCCGGGGCGTCCGCGTCATCCCCGCCAGCGGCCGCGCCAAGGACAGCATGCTGGGCTTTGTGCGGCAGATTGGCTGCGCTTCCGCCTTCATCGCCTGCAACGGTGCCGAGCTTTACGGCCCCGACGGGCAGCTATGGACCCATTGCTGGCTGTCAGCGGCCTTCGCCCGGGAGGTCGCGGCCTTCGCGGCGGCGGCCGGCTGTCATGTCCAGAGCTACCAGGGAAACCGCTTCTATTATGACAGCGACAGCCCCTATGCCGCCGAATACGCCCGGGTGACCCTGTTGGAGGGCGTGCGCGTACCCAGCCTGACGGCCCATCAAACCTTCCCCACCCCCAAAATGCTGATGATCGACAGCGAGGAGCGCATCGCCCAGCTGCTTGCGGAAGCCCGGACACGCTTTGGCGGCCGCGCATCCGTCAGTTGCTCCAAGCCCACTTATCTGGAGATCAATCCCCCGGAAGCCACCAAGGGCCGGGCGCTTGAGGCGCTGAGTGTGCGTTTGGGCTTCTCCCTGTCCGAGACGGTAGCCTTTGGGGACGGCCTGAACGACCTGACCATGCTGACGGCGGCCGGCCTTGGCGTCGCCGTGGCCAACGCCCGCCCGGAGGTTAAGGCTCTGGCCAACGACGTATGCCTGAGCAATCAGGCTGACGGCGTAGCCCATTATCTTGACAGTCTGTTACGAAAGGAGGCAGAAGCGTGATACAAGCCGTTGATTTTGAAAAAGCGCTTCAGCTGACCGTGCTCTCCCCCTCCACCAAAACGGAGTGGGACATCCGCACCACCGATCTGAACCGCCCCGGTATGCAGTTCTGCGGCTTTTATGAGTATTTCGCCTTTGAGCGGCCCCAGGTCATCGGCAAGGTGGAAATGACCTATCTGGAAGCCATGGATCCGCCCTCCCGGCGGATGATGCTGAAAAAATATTTTTCCTATGATATGCCCTGCGTGGTCATCTGCCGGGGCATGACGCCGCCGGACGATCTGCTGGACGCCGCCCGCAACCGCAACATCGCCGTTTATCAAAGCGGCATGGTGACCACCAAGTTCACCTTCACCGCCATTAACTACCTGAACCGCTGCCTGGCCCCCCGCGTCACCCGTCACGGTGTGCTGGTGGACGTCCACGGCATGGGTGTGCTCATCACCGGCGAGAGCGGTGTGGGCAAAAGCGAAGCCGCCCTTGAATTGGTCAAGCGCGGCCATCAGCTGGTGGCGGACGATGTGGTGGACATCTGCAAGGTATCCGACAATCGTCTCATTGGTGAATGCCCGGAGATGGTGCGGCACTTTATGGAGATCCGCGGCATCGGCATCATCGACATCCGCGCCATGTACGGCGTCGGCTCCGTGTCCATCAGCAAGTCCATCGACCTGGTGATGCACATGGAAAAATGGCAGGAGGGCAAGGCTTACGACCGCCTGGGCCTTCAGGATGAATTTATCACCATCCTGGGGGTGAAGGTACCCCATCAGCTCACGCCGGTCAGGCCGGGGCGGAACATGGCCATCATCATCGAGGTGGCCGCCCGCAACCTGGCCCTGAAACGTCTGGGGTATTCCGCCGCCCACGAGCTGGACCGGCGGATGAACGAAATGATACTCAAAAAATCCGGTCAGCTGTGACCGGCTAAGGAGGAAACGCGCATGGTTTCTGTTGGTATTGACATCGGCGGCACAGGCATTCAGGTTGGCGTGGTGGACGGCGAGGGCCGCATCATCGCCAAGCGCAGCATCGTCACCCGGCTGGATATCCCCTTTTCCGAGCAGATTGCCCAGATGGCGCAGTGTGTGCTGGACACCCTTGGCGACGCAGACATGCCCCTGAGCGAGGTGCGCTCCATCGGCGCGGGGATTCCCGGCATTGCCGATCCCAAGACGGGCGTGATCCCCTTCTGCACCAACCTTCGCTGGCATAACGTCCCCTTCCGTGAGGAATTTCACAAGCACATTGACAAGCCCCTTTTCATCGACAACGACGCCACCGTGGCGGCCCTGGCCGAGAGCGTGGCGGGCGTCAGCGCGCATACGGGTTCCAGCGTGTTCTTGACCCTGGGCACCGGCGTGGGCAGCGGTATTATCCTTGGCGGCAAGGTGTGGAGCGGCGCCCATGGCGTGGGCGGTGAGATCGGTCACATGATCCTTGAGCTGGACGGCGAAAGCTGCACCTGCGGCAACCGCGGCTGTCTGGAGCGCTACTGCTCCGCCACCGCCATCATCCGCATGGCCCGGGAGCTTGTGGACAAGCACCCCGAAAGCCAGATCATGACCGCATGCGGCGGCGATCCGGGCAAGATCAACGCCAAGATGGTCTTTGACGCAGCCCGTGAAGGCGACGCCGTGGGCGCCAAGGTCTTCCGGCGCTACGTCAGCTACCTGGGACAGGCCATCGGCTCCATCATCAACTGCCTGGACCCGGAAATTATCGTCCTGGGCGGCGGCGTCAGCAAGGCCGGCGCGTTCCTGCTGGACGCGGTGCGCCAGGAGGTGGGCAAGACCATCCTATACAAGTCCATGCCCTTTGCCCGCATCGAGCTGGCCGAGCTTGGCGCGGACGCCGGCATCATCGGCGCGGCCATGCTGGGATAAAG
Source organism: uncultured Clostridia bacterium (assembly GCA_947565865.1). Taxonomy (GTDB): domain Bacteria; phylum Bacillota; class Clostridia; order Christensenellales; family Aristaeellaceae; genus UBA11524. The sequence goes on along the minus strand of CANOHT010000012.1, from coordinate 44,785 downwards.
CGTCGACTGCGCGTACCCTGTTCTGGCTTTGTTGATCGTCCAAAGGCGGAGGATGCGGCTCATCCCCCGCCTTTTTCATGCGCTCTTACATGAGAAACGCACAGGTGAATCCCGATTTGTACTCGTCCTCAAAGCTTCAAGCCGGATAAGACTGCTGGATCCCCATCCTCGTTTATGTATTCTCTTTCTAAAAAACGCTGCTTTTTCAAGGATATGCTTTGATATGCCGTTCTCTGGATCAGTTATGGCTTCCACGCTTTGGATTGCCGCCTTCCGACATCATTCGAGCAGCTTTTGAAAGGAATCTTCGTACCAAAACCACGATGCCAGAACTGAGGTGAAAATGATATTTCCATCTCTACTTTTCAATCTTCATTCTCATTCCTTTACCATTGTATCCAAATGGTACTGCCTCAAATCCACAACGCTCATAAAACTTCTCCATACCTTTCATTGATATGAGATTGATGGTACTATATGCTCCGGCCATCGTTTCATTCTTGATATCATCTATGATTGCATTGACAAGTCTTTTCCCTATACTTTGTCTTTGATATTTTGTACCAACAACTACGTCAACTAAAAGATATGACATACCATCTCCAATGGCCCTGGCCATACCAGCCGCTTGATGATCGTATGTTGCTTTTTTGACGATTGTACTGCTGCTTATAGCTTTTTCAACCATCAGCGGATTTTTGATTTCCCAGCCAACATCCGCCCCGCATCTGTTATATTCATCAGCGTTTAAGTCATCGTGTATTTCGATCATCATTATTGATAATTCCTTCACAATTTTCCATTTTCTGTGCTCATGGCACCGGCAAAAGCCCCTGCTGTCAAGGCCCGTCACCCGCCGCTCACGCGGAAAAGCCGTCCTCTCCAGACATTTGCTGCCTTTCCAGCGCTTTTCTTTGCCTTTTTACAAGGATTTCGGCCTGTTCGTGTTGTATATATTCATCATGGCCCATGGAAGGAGGCGGCACGGATGACCATTCGGGAGCAGGTGGAGGCGACGGAATCGGCGTTTCTGTCCCCTTTGGCGGTTCAAAGCAGTCAAACCCGCGGCCGGGAGCGCCCTGTGGAGCCCTGTTCCCTGCGCACCGCCTTTCAGCGGGATCGGGATCGGATCATCCATTGCAAGGCCTTCCGTCGGCTGAAATTCAAGACCCAGGTGTTCCTTTCGCCTGAAGGCGACCACTATCGCACTCGCCTCACCCACACGCTGGAGGTCGCTCAGGTAGCCCGCACCCTGGCCCGTGCCCTGCGGCTCAATGAGGACCTGACCGAGGCCATCGCCCTGGGTCACGACCTGGGCCATACCCCTTTCGGCCATATCGGGGAACGCTCCCTGGATGAATTGATGCCCGGCGGCTTCCGGCACAATGAACAGTCCCTGCGGGTGGTCAAGGCCCTGGAGCAGGACGGCGCCGGGCTGAACCTGACCTGGGAGGTTCGGGACGGTATCCTGTGCCATTCCGGCAGACAGCAGCCCGCCACGCTGGAGGGCCAGTGCGTCCGCCGGGCCGACCGCATCGCCTACCTGAACCACGACCTCGATGATGCCCTGCGCGGCGGGGTGCTCAAGCCCTTTGAACTGCCCGCGGACTGCCTAAAGACGCTGGGTCAGACCCATGGCGAGCGCATTAACACCATGATCCTGGACATTGTGCAATGCAGCCAGGGCAAGCCGCGGCTGACCATGAGCCCCCTGGTGCAGGAGGCCATGGACGGCCTGCGGGAGTTCATGTTCGAGCGGGTCTACCGCGACCAATGGCGGGCAGCTGAGGAAAACCGCTGCGACCATGTCATGAAGGGACTGTTCCGCTACTATATTGAGCACCCCGGCGAGATGCCCGAGGAGTTCATGCTCATCGGCTACCGGGAGGGCTCCGAGCGCGGCGTGTGCGACTTCCTGTCCTGCATGACCGACCGATACGCGGTGCGGACTTATCAGCAGCTTTTCGTCCCGGCATCCTTCCCCACCCTTTAACGGCGCGATGAACAGTATTCGCTTCCCACGGCATTGCTGTTATCCTGCGTACAGGCTGGTTTTCTTTTGAAAAAGCCCAGCCATTTCAAGGAATTCCCCCGCAAAAAGAAGGAAATGCGCGAAGCGTGGCGAACATATAGGCAGGTGAAGCAAACATGGCACGCTTTCCCTCCGCATGGCTGGATGAGCTTCGGTCGCGGGCCGACCTGGTACAGGTTGTATCCGGCTATGTCACACTGAAGAAAAACGGGCACCGATACTGGGGCCTGTGCCCCTTTCACGGCGAGAAGACCGCCTCTTTTTCCGTGGACAGCGAGCGGCAGCTGTACTATTGCTTTGGCTGCAAGGCCAGCGGCAGCGTCATTCAGTTCGTTATGGACATGGAGCGGCTGGAATTTCCCGACGCGGTGAAGTTCCTGGCCGATCAGCTGCACATGCCGCTGCCCCAGATGGAGGACGATCCTGACTACCAGCGCCGCCGCAGCCAGCGGGAACGTCTCCTGGCCGCCAACAAGGATGCCGCCCGTTACTTTCATCAGACCCTGTTTACCGATGCGGGAAAGCCCATGCTGGATTACCTCAAGGGGCGCGGGCTGACCGACAGCGTCATCCGCAAATTCGGCCTGGGAGCCGCCCCCAATCAGTGGGACGCCCTGACCCGCCATCTGACGGAGTTGGGGTATTCCCAGGAGGAATTGCGTCTGTGCGGCCTCACGGTTGTCAAGGACGCCGAGTCTGCCACGGCGGACGCCCCGGCCCGGCCACGCCGCGCCTTCGATATGTTCCGCAACAGGGCTATCTTCCCCATCATCGACCAGTACGGCAATGTGCTGGCCTTCGGCGGGAGAGCCCTGGGCGACGCGCAGCCCAAGTACCTCAACACCTCCGATACGCCGGTGTTTAACAAGCGGCTGGGCGTGTACGCGGCCAATCTGCTGCGCAAGGAGCGTCATCTGGAGCGCGTGGTTCTGGTGGAAGGCTATATGGATGTGGTGTCTCTGACGCAGTTCGGCGTCACCGGCGTGTGCGCCACCCTGGGCACCGCCCTGACCAGCGAGCAGGCGAAGCTGCTCAAACGCTTTGCCCCCCGGGTTTACCTGAGCTATGACGGGGACAGCGCGGGTCAGCACGCCATCCTGCGGGGACTGGACATTCTCAAGGCGGAGGACATCCCCGCCCGGGTGCTGGACTTCCCCGACGGCTTGGACCCGGACGAGTTCATTCGCCGGGATGGCCCGGAGGCCTTCAGCCGCCTCCCCGCCCTCACCCCTGAGACCTATCGCATCCGCCGCCTGCGCGAGGAGCACGACCTGAGCACCCAGGAGGGGCGCACGGAGTACGCCAAGGCCTGCGCGGTGATCCTGCGGGATCTTCAGCCTGTGGAGCTGGAAAATCACCTTCAAGAGCTGATGGTGCACACCGGCTTTACCCGGGAGGTTCTGCTGGCGCAGATCGGCCAGACCCTCCCCGCCGCGGCGGCAGCAGCGCCCCGCCGTCCCGCGCCCCGCACCTCGCCTTCCGCCGACGCGGAGGACACCAGAGCCGAGGAATTGCTCATTTCCCTCCTGGCCACCGGGCAGCTGCCCGCGGACATCGCCACCGGGGAGGACTTCGACGATCCTCTGCTCAAGGCGCTTTACAACGACCTGACCGCCGGTCGTTCCCCCGCAAGTCTGGCGGAGGAGCAGCCGGACGAGCCCTCCCGCGCGCGGGTCAGCCGCCTGCTGCTGACGCCGCCCAGCGAGAGCACCGACCAATCCATTCGGATGGCTCAGGACTGCCTGAACTCCCTGCGGCGCAAGCGCGCCCAGGAGAAGCTCAAGGCCCTGATGCTGACCATCAACAGCCTGAGCGGCGAGGAAAAAATGGCCGCTATGACCGAGGTCCAAACGCTCAACGCATACTTGAACCGCTTGAAGTCCGCCAAGGGATGATCCCTTTGTGGCGGCAGGAAAAGGAGAGGATTCCGTTTGACGCTTTCACCTGACGCACGCCAAGCCAAGCTGGACGAACTGTACGCACTGGGCAAGTCCAAGGGGACGCTGACCTACAAGGACATCATGGACCGCCTGATGAAGATGGACATGGAGCCCGATCAGCTGGACAAGGTGCTGGAAACCCTGGATGCGCTGGGCGTCACGGTCGTCAGCGAGATCGAGCCTCAGCCGGCCGCCGAGCCTGAACCCGTCGCGGAGGCGGACGTTAAGCTGGATCTTACCGTCCCCGAGGGCATCAGCATTGACGATCCCGTGCGCATGTACCTCAAGGAGATCGGCAAGGTACCCCTGCTGACCGCCGATGAAGAGGTCGAAATCGCCAAGATGCTGGAAAACGGTACGGATGAGGAAAAGGAAGAGGCCAAGCGCAAGCTGTCCGAGGCCAACCTGCGCCTGGTGGTTTCCATCGCCAAGCGCTATGTGGGCCGCGGGATGCTGTTCCTCGACCTGATTCAGGAGGGCAATCTGGGCCTTATCAAGGCGGTAGAGAAGTTTGACTACCGCAAGGGCTTCAAATTCTCCACCTACGCCACCTGGTGGATTCGCCAGGCCATCACCCGCGCCATTGCCGACCAGGCCCGTACTATCCGTATTCCGGTGCACATGGTGGAGACCATCAACAAGCTGATCCGCGTCAGCCGCCAGCTGCTGCAGGAATATGGCCGCGAGCCTTCCCCAGAGGAAATCGCCAAGGAAATGGGCATTTCCGAGAGCAAGGTGCGGGAGATCATCAAGATCGCTCAGGAACCTGTGAGCCTGGAGACCCCCATCGGCGAGGAGGAGGACAGCCATCTGGGCGATTTCATTGCCGATGACGAGACCCCTGCCCCCGCCGAGGCCGCTTCCTTCGCTTTGATGAAGGAGCAGCTGCTGGAAGTGCTGGACACGCTGACGCCTCGCGAGGAAAAGGTGCTCCGCCTGCGCTTCGGTCTTGATGACGGCCACCAGCGTACCCTGGAGGAGGTTGGCCGGGAATTCAACGTGACCCGCGAGCGCATCCGTCAGATTGAGGCCAAGGCGCTGAGAAAACTGCGCCATCCCTCCCGGAGCAAGAAGCTGCGGGATTATATCGACTGAGGTCGTCAAAAAAGTGGCTTACGCCACTTTTTTGAGTTCCGCACTCACTCACTGATCGATCGGCAACGCTGTTCTCTCGGACATTCGTTCGTACAGGGAGATTTTTTCTGGCGAAAAAGCGAGAAAATCACCGCACATGGCGCCGATTTTGATGAACAGTCAGCGGGCCGCTCGCCAGCTGGCCGGAGAAGCTGACCGCTGCTCCGGCTTCGCCATTGGCTCTGCGCAAGGACGGGCGCGTTACCACATTACACACTTGGAGGGAACACCATGCTGGACGAGCGCCTTTCCCTGGCCGCCGCGCTGTACGAGCCCTGCGCCCTGGGCGCGGACATCGGCACCGACCACGGCTTTTTGCCCTGCCACCTGCTGGAGCAGCATATCTGCCAGCGGATGCTGCTGGCAGACGTTAGCCCCAAGGCCCTGGCCCGCGCCAAGGCCGAGGTACAGCGCCGTGGCCTGTCCGGACGAACCGAGCTCGTCTGCGCTGACGGTCTGGCCGCGCTGCGAGAGCCCTGCGGCTGCGTATCCATGATGGGCCTGGGAGGCGAGACCATCGCACGCCTGCTGACAGAGGGACGGCAGCGGCTCCAGGGCGCGGTGCTGATCCTTTCCGCCCATACCGATCTCCCGATGGTGCGCAGAGCCGTTGGCCGGATTGACTATCATCTCACCCGGGAGGAACTCTGCCGTGCGGCGGGCCGCTTCTATGTTGTTTGGCGGGCGGAGCCGGGGGCTGCCCAGCAGTCGGAGGCGGAAATCGCCTTTGGTTCCCTGCTGTTTCAGAGCAGGTCCCCCCTGCTGGCGGACTACATTCGCTGGCGGATCGCCGTGCTGACCACGAAACTGAACGGTCTGCGCCGCGCCGCTATGGAGGATGCCGCCGCCATTGCCGCGCTGGAAGACGCCATTCGCTTTTATCAAGCCCAATTGGAGGGATAAGCCATGCCGACCGTTCAGGATATTTACGATTTCGTCAACAGCCTTGCGCCCTTTGATACCCAGGATGCCGCTGACAACGCCGGGCTGCTGGTCGGCAGCCCCGCCGCGCCTGTCACGGGCATCCATGTAGCATTGGACGTCACCCAGCGCGTACTGGATGAGGCGGAAGCCGCCCATGCCAGCCTCATCGTTACCCACCACCCGCTGATGTTCACAGGGACGCATCGTCTGCTTGAGAGCGATTATGAAGGCCGCCTCCTCGCCCGGCTGATCCGCGGCAGGATGGCGCTCATCGCGGCCCATACCAACCTGGATCGCGCGCCTGGCGGCATCAACGACGTTTTGGCCGGGACGCTGGGTATGCGCGATGTAACCGGCGAGGGCTATCTGCGGATCGGCACCCTGCCCCAGCCCTTATCCGCCCAGCAGCTCATCGCCCATGCGGCGTCAGCGCTTCATACCGTCGTGCGCCCTATGGGCAATATCCAGCGTCCCATTGTCCGGGTGGCGGTGTCCTCCGGCGCAGGCAGCGACGCCTGGGCGGAAGCCGCGGCCCTGGGCGCGGACGCCTTCATCACCGGCGAAATGAAGCATCATCATGCCCTGGCCCTAGCAGACGCCGGTCTGCTGGGTCTGGAGGCCGGTCACCACGCCACGGAGGAACCGGGAATCTTTGCCCTGGCAGACGCTTTACAAAATCGCTGGAATGCGGTAAAATATTCTGTATGTGTAACGAAATCGCGCGTCTGTGCTTACGCAGCGCCCGCGCAGCCTTGACGGAAGGCCGCACAATCCGTCAGAAGGAGGTCAACCCATGGATCAGCAGCAGCTTGAGCTTATGTGGCAGTATCAGCAGGAGGACATGAAGGCGGACCGCGTCGCCAACGAGATTCGTCGCTCCCCCACCCGTCAGAAGCTGGAAAAGAGCCGCGACTTCATCATGGAGCACCAGAAGCAATATAAGCAGATCGAAGAGCAGGTTGCCGTCATGGCCGACCGCAAGGACGCCATCCGCGACGCCATCGCACGCTGCGAGGAGCAGCTGAGCGCCCTGGCCGCCAAGGTCAGCGCCAATCCCCCCGAGGATTCCGACGCTGCCCGCGCGATGCTGCAGGAGGCCACCCGCTGCCGCGAAACCATCGCCTCCTACGAGCAGGAGATGAACCGCATCGTCAAGGACGCCAGCGACTATGACAAGCGTCAGCGCGCGCTGCGGCACGAAGCTGCCAAGGTGAAAATGGAGTTCGACCAGCTGAAGGTCGTGTACGATAAGGAAATCAAGGAAAAGAAGGCCGCCCTGGACGAGCAGCGCGCCGTGGCCGCCGGTATGGCCGCCAAGGTGGACAAGGCGCTGCTGGCGGAATACAACGCCATCAAGAAGCACATCGCGCCCCCCATGGCCCGGCTCATCGGCGACCAGTGCAGCGGCTGCAACACGGCACAGCCCTCCGCCCTCCTGCGAAAGATCAAGAGCGGCAGCGCCTTGGTGGAATGTGAAACCTGCGGTCGGATGATTATTCAGTAAGTCCATTGACCATACCCAAGCCAACCATGCCGCCCGCTGGAAGCTCCTGCTTTCAGCGGGCGCTTCTGGTTCAACGCCGCACTCTATCGGAGAAAAGGAGGCTGCCGATGCAGTTTGGTATGCCCACGCTGATCGAAAACCGCGCCTTGGCGGAGAACGTCGCGCTGTGCAAGGCGCTCAACCTCAGCTTTCTTGAGCTGAATATGAACTTCCCGGAATACCAGCTTGATTCCCTGGAGGACACGGCTTTTCTGGTGGACGCGGCCCGTTCGGCGGGCATTGACTACACCATCCACCTTGACGAAAGCCTGAACATCGCGGACTTCAACCCGCTCGTTTCCGCCGCGTATCTGGAAACCGTCCGGCGGACGATCGGCGCGGCCAAGAAGCTTCTGTGCCTGCGCGACCATTGCGCCTCCGCCCCGCCCCTCGTCCTCACCATGCACATGAATCATGGCATCCATATCACCCTCCCTGATCGGAAGGTGCAGATGTACGAGCGGAACTTCAGCGCCTATATGGCTTCATATCGTTCCTTCCGCGTACTGTGTGAGGAATGGATTGACGGCGACGATCTTATCATTGCCATTGAAAATACGGACGGCTTCCGGGATTATGAGCGGGAGGCCATCAACTGCCTGCTGCAAAGCCCGTGCTTCGGCCTCACCTGGGACATTGGGCATGCCAAAGCCGCCGGAGAAAAGGATGTGCCCTTCCTCATGGAGCATGCGTCCAAGGTGGTTCATTTTCACATACATGACGGCGCTGAGGTACCGCCCCGGAATCACTTGGCCCTGGGCGACGGCGACATTGATCTGCCGGAAAGGCTTCGATTTGCTGAAAGCTGCCGCGGGCGATGCGTTCTGGAAACAAAAACCATCGCGGCCCTGGAAAAGTCAGTCCGCTGGCTGGCGCGCCATCCTATCCGCCAGACCCGCTGAAACAGATAAAGGCAAGGCTCCCCCTGGTATGGCGGGTCTTGCCTTTCTTAATCCCCGGCGTCCCTGTTCTCCGCCTCCGCGGCCGTTTCTTCCTCCAGCCGCCGTTCAAACTCCACCCATGACTTGGAAAACACATGATCCGCAAAGGCCTCCTTCAGGCCGCTAACCTGCTTGAGGCGGATCACCTCGTCCAGCTCCATTCCCAGATATTTGCAGATTCTTCCATCCTCCCAGCCTTTGGCCGTCAGGGAGCATACGATGTGGGACATATCCAGGATCTGGTGGGTACCCCGGGCGCGGTTGTGACGGATGGTACTGGCGATACGCTGGTCAATGGGCTTGTCGATCACCACCACGGGCAATTCCCGCTGGTGGAAGTACTGCTCGTTCACCAAATACCGATGAAAGCCGTCCACCACCTCATACAAATCCTCCGCCTCATTGTAGTAGGCCACAATGGGCTGGGTGTAGCCATCCTCCTCGATGGAGATTTTCAGCAGCTTCATCTCCGGCGAAGCCATGCGGTTGGGATTGTAGTCGTTGGCTACGATCTTTTCCGTAGGCACCATGCGCACGTTCAGCACAGGAAATTCAATCTTTTTCAAGATAATATACCTCAATAAAGTTCTTTCGGTAGTGCTCGGTTCGGAAGCCTTTGCGCTGGAAGGTCGCCTCATACGTTCTGGGGAGGACGCCGCTCAGCTGGACGTAATCCTCCAAAAAAGCGTCGATCAGCAGCGCGGCGGCATCGGCGCTGACGGCCCAGAAATTCTTTACCCGAAGATCCCGCACGGAGGCAGCGCCCATGCCGGGCAGCAAATACCAATGCTTTTCCGGGTCATCGTAAAAGCGATCCCGGGTTGTCTGTTCAATGATCCGCGAGCCGAAAACAGGGCCCATATGATTATAAAACTCAGGATGATTTCGATCCAGCCTCATCACATTCATCCAATTCACGCCTTTCCACAAAGCGGCGGAGATCGCCGTCTGTTGTTTCTGTATCTTTGGTTAAAAAGTTGCTACAGGTACGCACAAAGGTTTCCAGCTTGCGCTGATCCGTTTTGGTCTGGGAGAAGGACAGGCGCTTCATGTAGAAGTCGTTCTTCTCGATGGCCCGGGCAATCCGCCGCCAGCTGATGGCCTTGCGCTGCTGCTCCAGCTTGCGGTCAGCCTCCCCCGGAATATCCGTGACGGCAATGCCCTCCTGCTTCTCAAACCAGCGGATGAACTTGCGAATCTTGCCGTAATAGTGCAGCATCAGCTCCCGGTTATACAGCCCGATGCTTTCCATCAAAAACACCGTGTACTGCTCCCAGGTCATGCTGTCCGGCTTGAAGGACTTGATGTTGCCCAGGGCCGTCGTGCGGCAGTAAATGTTGCCGAAATTGACGCCGTTAACCCGATTGAGCACCTTCTCCCAGGTTTCCGGCTCCAGGGCGCGAAACTGATCCAGACCGTTGCGCTGATCGTCGCCGTAGGGCTGGCACAAGCGCTGCTGATGAATGTTCAGACCGTTTTTGTACATGAGCTCGTAGATTTCATTGTACATCAGGTCAAGCTGGCTGACGGCGCCCCAGATATCCCCCACCCGCCAGTCATAAATCGGATAAGCGTTGTAAATCCCCTCATCCACCCGCGTTGTCCAGTGCAGGCCCTGGTATTCCTCCTTGCGCTCATAAAACGCGATGGTCTGGAAGCGATTCAGGCTTTCATCCGCCCGAATGCCCACGCCGCAGGCGCACAGGCCGCCGCAGGTTTCCCGATACCACTTGGCGAAGGCGATGATGAAGTCCTCAAACTCCATGCCGTGATAGAACCATGGCCATGGACAATTGTGCTGCGTGACGGCGTCCTCCGGCATGGGACGCACCCACAGATCGCGGCAGCGCTCATCCCAGCAGATCCATTTGGGCTGCAGCATGGACACGGCGTTGCGCAGAGCGATGGGGAGCGCCACATGGTAGAACCGGCCGATTTGCTTCAGCCCCTTCAGCTCCTCGATGTGACGAATGGTACGGGCATACTGGGCCTCAAAGTCAATGTACAGCACATCGTACTGACAGCCCATTTCCGCCGCTACCCTGTCGGCCAGCTGCACCATGACGCTGGAATCCTTGCCGCCCGACACGGAAAAGTACACATGGTCGAACGCCGCGAACATCCGTCGGAGCCTTGCCAGGGCTGCCTCCAGTACATTTTGGCTTCCATAAATCTTTGGCATAACTACTCCGTCCCGCCTTGGCTCAAGCGAACCGCCAGCTCCTCCCGCATCTTGGTCACCAGATTATCCTTGTTCCACACGCAGCGAAGAATCCGCAGATCAATGGTATCCGCCGCCGCCAGGCTCACCACGGTAAGGCTTCCGCCCGGCAGCGCGCTCATGCACTGCTGCTCCTTCTCCTGCCGCTTGCGCCAATTCCAATCGCTGCTGTAATAGACGATGGTGTCCGCCGTCAGCCGCGCCGTTTCCCGCTCGTCAGTAAAAATATTCATGACGGTATAGCGCGCGGGCGCTTCCTGACGCTCAGGGGTATAAAGGGATACGCTGTCATGGCCCCACCGCCGCCGAAGGGTAGCGGCAACCCGGTCGCACTCATGCTTATAGCGGCAGAGAATCAGCACCTCCTGGCCGTCCAGCTGGGGCAGCGCCTCCATCAGCGCTCCCAGCCGCGGGTCCTCCGCGTCGCTTTGATACAACGGCTCCGTGCGCAGGGGGTACTCCTCCGCCACCCGCCGGCCGCAGATCACATGCTGGCAGGCCTGCAGCAGGCGATAGATGCCTGTACTGGAATAAATGGTCTTCCACATGAACATTTCCGACACGCGCCGGTATTCCGCCATGGCTTCCTCCGGCAGCTGGAACTGCCATACATACTCCCGCCTGCCCGGCGTCGGCTGCACGTCCTCCCGCAAAACCTGAGCGCAGTAGGGCTCGATGGCGCGGGTGATATAGTCCATGTTGTCCGGCCGCCGGATGTCCCGCAGGTGATTCACGCAGAAGCCCCAGTAGGTGCTGTACCCCAGTATCCGCCAGTCCAGAACATACCACTGGGCAAACATATCCGACACATGGCAGGCAAAGGGAATATCGCTGATGAGCAAGCGGTAGGGACACACCTTGCTCAGCGCGATCACCCGCTGCGTCCGAAGGGCGCTGAAGTTCTTCACCAGCAGGCCGTTGTCAATAATCAGCATGGTGCGCCGCTCCTTGGCCTTGTCCAGCAGGCGAAGGAAGTGCCCTAGATTGTGAGAAAGCGTCTCCATTCCCCAGACCTCAACCTTGGACGCATTCTGGGGATCATAGCGGAAAATTCCCGCCGTCAGCCGTTCGATCTTGCGGCGCGTACACAGCCACAATACCCGCTCAATCTTCCCGCGTCGAAAACGATGGCGAACCAGCTCAATCACCGTGCGCAGCTTACCGTCCTGCTGCTCCATGTACAGGGCGCCCACCTTCAGCCCCTTGAGCTTATCCACAGCCCGCAGCTGCGCGGGATGCAGCGGCTCAATCATCGTCCCTCAAATCCGACGGAACCGCCGCCGCTCTGGACAAAATCAGCCGGAAGCGATCCTCGGTGGGCACTGCCTTGCGCAGCTTGCCCTGCCGCTCCCGATAAATCACCGTTTCCCTGACGGCCTCATGCCAGGCCTGAAGCCGAGCCTGCGCCTTCCGCGTTGTCCGAAAGCCGTACAGGCGCATCAGCTCCTCCAACTGATCCGCGCAGGCAATGGGTATCTCCATCACATGGCCGTTCCAACGCCCTCCCGCCGAATGAACATAGTGGTACAGCTGCTGATCCCTGGGGAAAGCCACCCGCAGCCGATCCAGCCGGGATGACGCCAGCACCCAGTAGCGATGCACCGGCGCATACCGCTCCTGCTGAATCAGCAGCACCAGGCAGGGCTCCGTCACGCTGACGGCGGAGCCTGCCCGCAGCAGCGCGACCGCTGTTTCCACCGCCCGATCCACCAGAGGCGCCGACGTTTCCCCCACGCCGCGTACCCATTCCGTTTCCGTCCGATGAAAGCCCATGCCCTGGATCGTCTCCGCCAGCTCCTCCGGCAGGGTCAGGTGAAGCAGTCCTTCCTCCTGGCGGCCCCATTGCCGCTGAAGGCTCAGGCAGGCCGTGTGCTCGCCGCCCGTCTCGGGCCGGATGACCCTGTACGCAGGCCCTGCTGGAGGCGTGGGAGGACTGACCAAGCCAGCCTCCAAAGCCCAGCGCCAGATAAACCAAGGCTCGGCGAGATACGGCGCGTTCTCCGTCCACCACGTCTCCGCGCACTCCTTACGCATCACGGCCGTCATGTAGGCTTCCGCCAGGGACGCTGGCGCTTCAGACATTGCCGGAGCCAGCGCAAGGCATGCGGCCAGAATCTCGCGATAGCGCGCGGCAAACCCGGCTCGAAGCTGCCGAACCTCCTCTCCCCAGGGCTCCTTCGGCCTTCGCAGAGTCGCCAATCGCAGCCTCCATCGCCTGATCCCCATACTCGCTTCCTTTCGTGTCGCATTTCCAAAAAAAGTGACATTATAATTATAGCCCTTTTTTTGTCGAAAGTCAATGCCCGACCATTTTCATGCTCATCTTTCCCGTCAAAAAAAGCGCGGGAAGCCGCTTCCCACGCTTAAGGTGCTGACAAAAATACCCATATCACTGAACTGACCGCCGTTTGCAGGACTGTCCTGGGATTCAACGGCTTTTGTTCTCTTGGCGGGGCGTTAACCTCCGCAAAATGCAATTTGACGGGAAGCAGCCTTCATCAAGCGTCCCTGATTAAAAGCGGCTTCTCCCCTGATTCGCCGGCGCTATTCCGCCGCTCCCTCATCCGGCGGCAAAACCTTGTGACCACCGTATCCAGCCCCCGCAGGGCCAGGGAGATGACCCCCAGCGCCGCCGCGATGGGAAGCAGCAGCGCGGCGCTGAGCAGCAGTTCCACATAAACAATGGCTCGGGCAAGCAAATCCATGGTCACGCCTCCTTTGCAGGTCGTCAGCGCCGCCCTCAGTCCTCCCGCGCTCCGCTGACGATGTGATAATAAGCCCCTGTCGTCAGCCGGTACACCAGGGCATACAGCAGCGCGAAAAGCAGCACGGTCAGGCCGGTGGTGGCCAGCAGCAGCGGCTCGTTGCGGGCATTGAGCAGGCTGAGCAGCTGCTTGAGGATGGGGAACGCAAAGCACAGGTGGATCACCGCCATCACCAGCGGCGCCAGGAAGACCGTGAGCATCTGAGAATTGATGCTGCGGCGGATGTCGCGCTTGGTCATGCCTACCTTTTGCATGATCTCGAACCGGGCCTGATCCTCATAGCCCTCAGAAACCTGCTTGTAGTAAATAATCAGCACAGACGCGAAGCAGAACACAATGCTGAGCATCACGCCCAGGAAGAACAGTCCGCCAAAGAGGTCGAAGTAATCCTGCCGCTCCACGGCCCGGCACTCCGTCCGGATGGAATAGCCCTCGCTGTCGTTGATGGATTCCCGGATGATTTTTGACCGCTGATAGATGGTGTTGTGCAGAGCGCTCTGGAGAGCCGCCTGAACCTCCGTGGTCGCGTCCGTGGAGAAGGCAAAAACCCACCGTGAATCCAGGATCGGGTCGCCCTGGAAGTTGGCGATATTCTCCAGCCCCCGCACGGCCGCCCGCAGATCAGGCACCACCAGGTAGAGGGCCGAGACAATGTCCGCCGTGTCCATGCCGGCGGTGGGCATTTCCTCTACCTGCCGCACGATCCGAAAGGTCTCGCCGTCCCTTATGGTCAGGGTATCGTAAGGAAACTCGCAGCGCAGGGTATACAGCAGCGCCTCGCCCTCGTTGAGGACCTCCTCCCGGCCCGTGGTACGGTTGTAGTCCTCCAGGGGCATCACATAGATCGAGCGGATCTGGCTGAAATCCGGCATCGTTTCGTTGGTATACATGTAGGCGCTGACATCCCATTCCAGCTCATTGCCGTTCAGCCTACCGTAGGCTGCCACCGTGCGGAAATCCTGAATGTCCAGCGGCTCCACGCCGTGATTGTCCAGTACCTCATGCGCCGCCGCCCGCAGCGCGGCAACGCGCTCCTCCTCCAGCCATTCCAGGCTCTCGAAGCGGATGTCCATATTGATATCCCGGGGATATCGGGAATTCAGGCTATCCTCCGCGCCAAAGTAGCAGCAGGTGGTGGTGGCCACAATGACCAGCACCATCGTGCACAGGATGCAGATGGTCGCCAGGCCGCTGCCGTTGCGCTTCATGCGGAAGGCCATGGACGATACGGAAACAAAGTGTTTGGGATGATAATAGTATTTCTTGTTGCTCCGCAGAATCCGGCACAGCAGCACCGAGCCCGCCGTGAAGAGCAGCATCGTCGCCACAATGACCATCAAAACCGCCACGAAGAAATAGATAAGCGCCTTCAGCGGGTTTGTGATGGTCACGGCCATGTAGTAGGCGCCGCCCAACAGGGCAAACCCTGCCAGTCCCAGGAACCAGTTGGCCTTGGGCGCCTTCTCCCCCGTATTTTCACTGTGAAGCAGGGCAATGGGATTTGCCGCGTGAACCTGCCGCAGGGTATTGAGGTAGATCAGCCCGTCGATCACCAGAAAGAGCACCAGGGTTCTGCCAATCGCGATCCAGGAAACGGACATAGCATAGTCCACCTCCTGCTGCAGGATGTTCACCATCAGCAGCTCCGCCAGCTTGGACAGGGCGACGCCCGCCGCCAGCCCTGCCGCCAGGGAGATAAACGCCACCAGCAGCGTCTCAAAGAACAGAATGACGCCGATGTTGCGCTTGTCCATGCCCAGGATGTTGTACAGGCCGAACTCCTTCTTCCGCCGCCTGACCAGGAAGGAATTGGTGTAGAACAGAAAGAGGGTCGCGAACACCGCGATGACCACGGAGCCCAGCTGCAGGATGGATCGCAGCGCTGAATGGGGGAAAAGCGCGGTCAGCATGGGCGAGGTGGCCAGGAAGGAAATAATATAGTACATCGCCACCATGCCGATGCAGGTCAGGATGTAAGGCAGGTACAGCCGCTTGTTCTTGCGGATGCCCTGCCAGGCGATCTTAGGATAAAAGCCGATCCTCATTGCGCGTCACCGCCTGTCGCCAGCATGGTCAGCGTATCAGAAATCTTCTGATACAGCCGCTCGTTATCGCTGTCGCCCCGATAAATCTGATGGAATACCTCGCCGTCCTTGATGAACAGTACCCGGCCCGCGTGGCTGGCGGCCTTGACCGAGTGCGTCACCATCAGAATGGTCTGTCCCGTGGCGTTGATGGCGCCGAAAAGCCGCAGCAGCTCATCCGTGGCCTTGGAATCCAGCGCGCCGGTGGGCTCATCAGCCAGGATCAGCTTGGGGGAGGTAATCAGCGCCCGGGCTACCGCCGCCCTTTGCTTCTGGCCGCCGGAAACCTCATAGGGATACTTAGCCAGCAGCTCAGTGAGCCCCAGCTGCTCGGCAATAGACGTCAGCTTCTGCCGCATTTCGCCATAGGGCCTGCCCGCCAGCACCAGCGGCAGATAAATGTTGTCCTCCAGGGAGAAGGTGTCCAGCAGGTTGAAGTCCTGGAACACAAAGCCCAGGTTATCCCGCCGGAAGGCCGCCACGTCCTTTTCCTTGATGGCCGCCAGGTCCTTGCCCTCCAGCAACACCCTGCCGGCGGTAGGACGATCCAGGGCGGCAAGTATATTCAGCAGCGTGGTCTTGCCCGAGCCGCTCTCGCCCATGATGGCCACATACTCCCCCTGCTCCACCTGAAAGGAAACATTCCGCAGCGCCTCCACATGGCCGCCGCCAAAGCGGGTCGTATAAACCTTTTTCAGCCCGCTGACATCCAAAATACTCATAACAGCCAATACCTCCTTCGGTCGCAACCGATCTTACCTGCTGATTGTAGCAAAAAAGGGGATCGCTTCGCCATCGCTTTGGCTTACAATTCCCCCTTGAAATCTAACAATTTTGTAAGGTTTACTCATGGCGCCCCACATTTTGCAGCAGATTCATGCGAATGGTCGTGCCCTCCCCGTTGGGCGAGCAGGCGGCAATGCCATGGCCCAGGTTGTTCATCACCCGCCTGCACAGGTACAGCCCGATGCCCGTGGCCTGCTTGTCGCCGCGGCCATTGCGACCGGTATAGCCCTGCTCGAAGACGCGGGGCAGATCCTCCGCCGCGATGCCGATACCCGTATCCCGAACGCACAGCGTCATGGGCAGCTCCATGAATACGGAAACGCAGCCGCCCTGGGGCGTATACTTGAGGGCGTTGGAGAGTACCTGCTCGATCACAAAGGACAGCCACTTTTCATCCGTCACCACACGGGCGTTCAGCGGGCGGAAGTCCAGACGGATTTTCCTGGTGATGAACTCTCCGGCAAACTTCTTCACCGCCTGGCGAACAATGGCCTCCAGGTCGTATTCACGAATGACATAATCGGTGGAATCGGCGTCCAGCCGCAGGAACATCAGCACCATTTCCACATACTGCTCAATCCTGAACAGGTCCGATGACAGGGTGCGCGAAAGCGCGGTATCCTCATTTTGCAGCTGCAGCTTCATGGCCGCGATGGGCGTTTTGATCTGATGGGCCCATAGGGTATAGTAGGCCATCATATTGTCGTAGCGCCGCTGCTGAAGATTGGCCTGAGCAAGCTGATCCTCCCGGATTTGCTCCAGCATGCGCTGATACTCCTCCTCCAGGGCGCTTTCCGGCTCAGGTAGGCCCCGCTCGGTCAGGTCGATCAGACCGCGAATCAGCTGTAACGACTTCAGCCGCCGCCGCTCCGCGCGGATGCCGGCGCCCATTACCCCCGCCCCCACCATCAGGCATAGCGCCGACGGATACGCCACGGCCGCCAGGGGCAGATGATACAGCGCGAAGGAGCACGCGAAGATCACCACGCACGCCATGGCGGCAATGATACCCATGCGATGGCGACGCAGGTACATCAGCCACGGCCTCACTCGTCGCCACCTCCCACCATGTAGCCCTGGCCGTGCCGGGTGGTGATGAAGCCCGGCAGGCCCGCCGCCTCCAGCCGCTTGCGAAGGCGGCCCACATTGACCGTCAGGGTGTTCTCATCCACAAAGTTCTCCGTCTCCCATAGCCGCGTCATCAGCCTCTCCCGGCTGACAACGCGCCCCTTCTGCTCCATCAGGGTCAGCAGGATGCGGTACTCGTTCTTCGTCAGGGGGATTTTCTCCTCCCGGTAGGTCAGCGTACCGTCCCCGGTATTCAGCAGCGCGCCCCGGTGCTCGATGACCGGCATGGCCGCGCCAAAGTCATAGCTGCGCCGCAGCATGGCCTGCACCTTGGCCATCAGCACGCTCTGGTCGAAAGGCTTGGCAATGAAGTCATCCGCCCCCATGGTCATGGCCATGACAATGTTCATGTTGTCCGCCGCGGAGGATATGAAAATAATCGGCGCCTTCGATACCTTGCGGATCTCCCCGCACCAATGGTAGCCATTAAAAAAAGGCAGACCGACATCCATCAGAACCAGGTGGGGATCATAAGCGGCAAATTCCGCCATCACGCCGCGGAAGTCCTCCACGCAGCGAACCGATAAATCCCACATTTCCGCCTGGGTCTTGATGGCGCCGGCAATGCCCCGGTCGTCCTCTACCACCAAAATACGGTACATGGCTTTCGCCTCTTTCGTCCTGCATCGGCCGCTTCGCCGTGATGCCATTATACACGCTGAGGGCGTGAGCGTCAATCAGGACGGCTTACGCCTGAACCAAAGACCGTCCCAGCCCGCGGCAGTTTTCCAGCGTCTCCTCATCCGGCGGGCCCATGCAAATCACGCTGTCCGCCGCCAGGGTGAGACCCTCCGCGCCGCAGCGTTCCTCCCACTGGCGCATCCATTCTCCGCCGCCCCAGCCATAGGAACCGAAAAGCGCCACCTTCTTGCCGGCCAGTCCGCTCGCCATTTCCGCGAACAAGGGCTCAAACTCGCTCTGCTCCAGCTCCTCGCTGCCGCTGGCCGGACAGCCCAGGGCAATCGCGCCGCAGTCTGCCGCCATGGCCGCTGTGAATTCCCCGCTGGTCAGCAGCGTCGCTTCCGCGCCCGCCTCCTGCGCGCCCTTGAGCACAGCCCGGGCCATGGCCTCCGTGTTTCCCGTCTCGCTGAAATAAACCACCGCTGCCTTCATACCTTTTCCTCCGTTCCTGGTTTCTCCATTTACCATGCCCAGGACAGAGGCGCTTCATGACATCGCGGGGCGCTTATTCCGCCAGAACATCCTCCAGGCCCCAGCAAACGCCATGCACCATCAGCACGGCGGAGGTCAGGCGAATCCGCAGGATGCAGGTCTGCGGATCGCTGACGTCGCTGTGCCCGTTATCCAGCCAGGAGGCGAAGACCTGCCGGAGCTTACCCAGGATCGGCCCGTTTTCCGGCAGCGCGGCAGGGCCCAGGCTCTCCGCCACGCCTTCCCCCGTGAACCAGTCGCCGCAGACCGCCACCCGCGGATGAGCGGCAATCTGCCGCATTTTGCCGGACGCGGCATGGGTGATGACGTAAAACGCTCCATCCTCATAGTAAGCGTCCACGGTACGAACCCGGGGTTCGCCTTCCGCCAGGGTAGCCAGCGCGATCAGCGCGTCACGGCCGAAGCGCTCCCGCATGGCAGCCCGTGCCTGTTCGCTCATGGCTTCTCCTCCTTATACCAGCGCCTTGCTCTCCCATCGGCCGCTGCGCAGCCGCCAGAAGAACAGCGCCACCCGGAACAGCCAGTCGATCTGCATTGCCAGCCACACGCCGATGACGCCCAGCCCCAGCACACTGCCCAGCAGATAGCCGGACACCACGCGGAAGGCCAGCATCGAGAACACCGATACCATCATCGTAAAGCGGGTATCCCCGGCGGCCCGCAGTGCATTGGGCAGCACAAAGGACGCCGGCCAAATGAAGACGCAGCCGATGCCGTGAATCATCACGATCTGCCGGGCCAGGGCCTCCGTCTCCGGGGAAAGGTGGTAGGCCGACGCCAGCAGGGGCGTGAACAGGAGCATCACGATGTTCAGCACGCTCATGCAGGCATAAGCCAGCAGCATCAGACGCTTGATGTAATACCGCGCCTGCTCAAACTCATGGGCGCCCACACAGCGGCCCACCACGGTAATCATCGCCAGGCCCACGGCGCTGCCGGGAAGCACCTGAAAGGTGGTGATGCTGTTGCCCACGGCGTTGGCGGCGATGCTCACCGTGCCGAAGGTGCTCACCATGCCCAGCAGCAGCAGCTTGCCCATCTGAAAAAGCCCGTTTTCCATACCGTTGGGCACACCCACATGGAGAATCATCCGCACGATATTTCCCTGCCACTCCCAGCGGCGCAGGTTCGGATACGGAATCATGCCATGGGGATTGTGCAGCGCCAGCTGGGTCACCGCCGCTCCCACCATCCTGGACACCAGCGTTGCCAGGCCCGCGCCCATCACGCCCCAGCCCAGGCCATAGATGGTCAGCGCGTTGCCGCAGATGTTGATGACGTTCATCGCCGCGGAGGAATACAGCGTGGTTTTGGCGTCCCCCATGGCTCTGAGCAGCGCACAGGAGCCGTTGTACATAGCCAGGAAGGGATAGGACAGTGCTGACAGCAGGAAATACGTCATGGCCGCCTCCATGACCTCGGGCTCAATGGCCCCAAAGACGGTGGAAAGAATGGGACGGCGGAGAATCAGGCAGACCGCCATGATGACCGTGGAGCACAGCAGCACCACATAGAACAGCATCTTTGCCGCCTTGCCCGCGTTTTCCCGATCCCGCTTGCCCAGGTATTGGGATGTCACCACCGCGCCGCCCGTGGCCAGGGCCGAGAAAACGTTGATGAGCAGGATGTTCACGGAATCCACCAGGGACACGCCGCTGACAGCCGCCTCGCCGCAGGAGGATACCATAACCGTATCCATCATGCCGATGAGCACCACCAAGGCCTGCTCCAGCAGGAGCGGAATCAGCAGCCGCCTGAGATCAGCCCGGGAAAATAGCATCGTCGATCAGCCTCCCTGTCTTTAGAAGCATCGCGCCCGTTCACCGGAGAGTTTCTTCGCGCTCCCCTGCCATAAGCACAGAAAACCGCCTGCCGAATCATGTTCAGGCAGGCGGAAATGAATACCTAAGGACTTACTGCGCAGCGGCCTCGGTCTCCACGGGATACACGGAAACCTGCTTCTTATCGCGGCCCTTGCGCTCAAAGCGAACAACGCCGTCCACCAGCGCGAACAGGGTATCGTCCTTGCCCCTGCCCACGTTCAGGCCGGGATGGATCTTGGTGCCGCGCTGACGAACCAGAATGTTGCCAGCCAGGGAGAACTGGCCATCGGCACGCTTCGGGCCGAGGCGCTTGGATTCGCTGTCACGGCCGTTACGGGTGGAACCCATACCTTTCTTATGCGCGAACAGCTGAAGATTGAGCTTCATCATTGCTATTTCCCTCCGATTCAGATTGTCAATCAGGGTCGGCGGCGTCAAATGATCTTTTCAGCCAGCCGGATATACTTGCCATAACCGTCCGCCAGATCGGACAGCCCTTGGTGGAGCGCCCCCAACAGAACCTGGGCGTCGTGCATCTGCGCGTCCGTGATGCTCTGGGGCAGCCGGGCTTCCAGAAAGCCGTCCTCCCCGCCTGTCACCAGCGGCGCAATCCCCGCCACCGCCTCCAGGGCGTTGACGCAGGTCGTCGTCAGGACGGAAATCCCGGCGCACACAATGTCACTGCCTTCCTGGGCGTACCCGGCGTGTCCCTTCACGGAGAACCCGGCGTAGCGGCCAAGACAGTCACGCAAGAGCGTCGCCCGCGTCATCAGGCGTTGATGGCGGTAATCTCCACCTTCGTGTAGGGCTGACGATGGCCGGCACGACGATGGTAGTTCTTCTTGGACTTGTACTTGTAAATGCGGATCTTCTCGCCCTTCACCTGAGCGACAACCTTGCCCTCGACCTTCGCGCCTTCCACCACGGGGCTGCCAACCTTGACTTCGCCCTCGTTTTCCACCAGCAGCGCGTCGAAGCTGATGGCGGCGCCATCTTCCAGGTTCACCTTGTCGATGTAGATGGTCTCACCCTGAGACACACGGTACTGCTTATTGCCTGCGCTGATGATCGCGTACATGCAATAGCACCTCCTCCAATTACTCGCCGGAATTTGAGGTTGCGCACATGCGCATTGGCAGACCTCTCCCGAGCGGCTTACCGAATCAGTTTACCACACACGCCGGCGATTGTCAAGGAATTTTCACACTTTCCGGCGGATTTTCCGCGCTTCTCTACGGCGGTTCTTCCCCAGGCCGCCCCTTCATATGCTTCTTCAGCGGCATCCCGCCCTCAGAAGAAGGAGTTGACCCATCATGGATGAAGCCATCCGGCAGCGCTGTCTCATCGTGGCCCGATACATGGTCAAGCACAGCTGCACCGTCCGTCAGGCCGCCCGGGAATTCGGCATCTCGAAATCCTCCGTGCACAAGGACATGGGCGAACGTCTGCCCCTGATTGACCCGCCGCTGGGACGGCAGGTGGCGCGGCTGATGCGCTATAACAAATCCGTGCGGCATCTGCGCGGCGGCGAGGCCACCCGAAGGCGCTACCAGGCGCGCAAGGCCCATTAGCCTCTTGCTTTTTTCCGCCGATGCGCTATACTGGTGCCAGCGAACAACCAGGAGGCGGCTATGGAAAGAACCATCACCCCGGCGGAAATGAGAACTCTCGAAGCGGATTTCATAGCGCGCTGCGGCGTCGCTCCGGCGCTGCTGATGGAACATGCCGCCCAGGGCGTATGCGACGCGCTGGCCCGCCGCTGTCCGGGCGGCCAGGCGCTGTTCCTGTGCGGAGGCGGCAACAACGGCGGCGACGGCTACGCGGCGGCCAGGCTTTGGCAGGCCCGGGGCAGCGAGGCCGTCATGATGGCGCTGCCCGGCGAGCCCCGCGGCGACGCGCTGATGAACCGTACCCTGGCCCTGCTCCGCGGCATTCCCCTGAGCATCGCGGCGGAGGGCTGTGCGCTTCCGCCCTGCGACATCATCGTGGACGCGCTTTTCGGCACGGGGCTTGACCGGCCGGTGGAAGGCCTCGCGGGCGAAATCATCCGTCTGGTTAACCGCAGCGGCAAGCCCGTCATCGCCGTGGATATTCCCTCGGGCCTGGACGGACTGACCGGGCGTGTCCTGGGCGACGCCATCCGCGCCACGCAGACCGTGACCTTCCACCGCATCAAGCAGGGGCTTGTGCTGGGGGACGGCGCGGTTCATACGGGCGCGCTGACGGTGCATCCGATTCTGATTCCCAAAGACTTCGGCACCAGGGAGGGCTGGGCCGTCATGGAACCCGGCGACCTGAAGCTGATTCCGCCCCGCACCGCGGACAGCCATAAAGGAAGCTTTGGCCGTGTTGCGATCTTCGCCGGTTCCCGGGGCATGGCAGGGGCGGCGGCCTTCGCGGCCAACGCCTGCGTCAAGGCGGGCGCGGGACTGACAACCCTCCTGTGCAGGGAAAGCCTGCTGCCCATGCTGCAGGTCTTATCCCCCGGTGCCGTTTGCCTGCCCCTGCCGGAGCAGGACGGCCGACTGACCTGTGAAGCCGCCGGGATCATCCGGCAGGCCCTGTTGACGGCGGACGCCGCCGCGGCAGGCTGCGGCCTGGGGCAGTCAGATGACGTGCCGCCCCTGCTGACGCTGTTTCGCGACGCCGGCTGTCCCGTAGTCTGGGACGCGGACGCGCTGAATCTGCTGGCCGCCACGCCTTCGCTGCTTCCCCTGGGGCCAAAGGCCGTCATCACGCCGCATCCCGGCGAAGCCGCGCGTCTGCTGGGCCGCGCGACAGCGGACATCCTGGCAGACATGCCCGCCGCCCTTTCCGCCCTCCGCCAGCGTACCGGCGCGATGGTGCTGCTCAAGGGCGCGCGCACGCTGATGACGGACGGCGACCATACCGCCGTCAACCGTTACGGCTCCCCTGCCCTGGCCAAGGGCGGCAGCGGCGACATCCTCACCGGCATTCTGGCGGCGCTGCTGGCGCGCAGGCTTCCCTGCTCCCCCCTGGAGACCATCCAGCTGGGCGCGCTGATCCACGGTCTCACCGGGATCAGGGCCGCCCGGCGCTTCGGAGACAGCTGCGCGACGCCCCAGGCGCTGGTGGACATGCTGCGGCTGGACGACGAGGACCTACCGCCCTTTTCCGGTTGCTTGTGAGAAGCCGCCGGACATAACTTCCCTTCCGCGGCCTGTCCGGAAGCCTCCGGGCGATGCCTGGAGGGCGCTGGATGGCGTTCGTATCACGGGACTTCCCGCGCCGGAGGCCGAAAACCCAGGCGTCCATCAATGCGATGTCGGCGGGGACGCAGGCTGCCGCCCCTGTGAGGCGTTGCAGCAGGCAAAGCCCCTGTACGGCGCTCTTCACCCGCTTCGTTTGACAACGCTTTATGATATGGCCGGGAGGACAGCTTTGCCGCGCGGCCGGCAAGGCCATGGGATGAAGCGGGACAAGCCCCCCGGCCAAGCGGCCTGTGCGGTACGTTGACACGCTGCGTTCTCAGCCGGAGGCCGAAGGCTTTTCTTCTAAAGCTTTTCTTCAAGGGAAGGCGCAGGCCAGACAAACGTGCCGGCTTGACCGGCGTCGCGTACCCGGCGCAGGCCCGTGGCCATGAAGGGCGAAAACGCGAAGGTGCGCAAACCCGCTCGCGGCCCCTGGGGCTTCGCTCCGTTAGGTTGGCCCGTAGGGTTGCTATTGTCGCCTGACGAGCCGTCCATGGCCACTCCGTCCTTCCGTCCTTAACCTGGGCCGGCCATGTGAACGCCCGGCGGTTCGCTATGAACCGCCGGGCGCTTTTTGTTCTTGTCAGCTGATGCTTGGGCATCAAGCGAAATCGTCCGAGCCGCCGTTGTCGGCAAAGTCGTCGTTCTTCCGCAGGTTTGTATCCGTCTTGGCCTCGCCGGCAGGTGCGGGCGTTTCCTGACGGTAGGACGCGCCATAGGCGTTCTCGCCGCTCTGGCTGCGATAGCTCCGGCGACCCTGGCGCTGGCTGACGCTGCCCTCGGGGCCGTAGCCCGGGGTGGGCGTATCCATCTGGCCGGAAGGCCGCTGAGCATTCGCGCCTGTCATGGTTTCCGCCTTGGGCGCACTGGGCCGCTGAACGCCCTGGGACGCCGCACCTTCAGGCCGAGCCGTACCTGCCGGACGCTGACCCGTGGGACGCTGATAGCCGCCCTCCGCGCCGTTCACCGGCGGCTGCCCTGCCGGACGCTGGTAGCTGCCCGTTGAGGCGCTGCCGGGCTGACCGGGTGTATAGGGCTTGCGGGCCTGGGGCTGCTGATAGGCATTGGGTCTGGGCGAAGCCGTGCCGCCCTGGCTGGTATAGGTGCCGGTGCGGGGCTGATTGGCCGCGCCAGGCTGACCGGGCCGCGCCTGCTGAGCGCCCGCGCGCTGCTGGGCCGCAGCCTGGGCCCTGCGCTGAGCCGCACGCTGAGCGGCCTTGCGCTTGTTCTGCGTATACAGAACGTAGACATACACGCCGCCGCCCGCGCCCAGCAGCAGAACCACGGCAATGACCCAGCCCATGATCGAACCGCCGGATTCCTGGCCCTCGTTGGGGTCGCCGGGGTTGAGGGTGGGCAGAAGCTCAATAATGACAGAGGGAGAGGGCGAGCCCGAGGGACTCGTGGAGGGCGAGGGGCTGGCCGAACCGGTAGGCAGGGGTTCCGGGGTGGCGAAGGGATCGAAGGGCTCATAGCTGACATGCAGCCCGTTGTTGGGATTCGTCCACTTGTCCACCGTCTGGTCTTCCGCCGGCTTGAAGCTGCCGCCAGAGGAGCCGGTATTGTTCTGGTTATTGCCGTTGCCGTTGTTCGCGTTGTTGGCCACGCCCTGGCGATACTCATCGCTGGTGAGGAAGGTATTCATCTCGGTGATGGTCATCTGCTTGAAGTAATCGCCGGATACATAGCCGTCCTTGCCGTTGTAGCGGATATGATACCAGGTGGTGCTGCCGATCTTCTGGGTATCCAGCACAAGCGCCATGGCATACTGCCGCAGGGTGCCCAGTCGGCTGGCCGAGGTGCTGGCCCCGCTGCGGAAGTTCACCGTACTGGAGGTGACATAGCCGTAGCTGGACAGGCTGTTGGGGTTAAAGGGCTGGGGCGTCTGATTGGGCGCCTCCGTAGGCTTGTTAAGGCTGTTGATGTAATCAGCGGCCTCCTGCTGGGTCATCATCCGCAGCAGATCCGCGCGGATGTAGCCCCACCGATCACCGTAGCGCACGATGTGCCAGGCCACGCCGTCCACATACTGCTGGCCCTGGACATACACCGGCTCGTTCTGCTTGAGGATGCCCAGGATCTCGCTCATCACGCTGGGCATGGAGCGGAACTGCACGTCGTCGCCCACGGTGCGGGCATAGCCCTGAAGCACCGGCGGCTCGGCGGTCTCAGTGGGCTGGTCGGGATGAGCCGCGTTCCACTGATCCAGGTAATACTTGGCTTCCTCGTTGGTCACATGGCGCAGATTGCTGTCCAGCATCATGCCGGGCTGCTCGTCCAGGGTATTGACGGAGCTCCAGGTCTGGCCCTCCGCGAAGGTCTGGCTGCTGATGAACACCAGGGTGTTCTGGGGCAGCATGGTGATGATGCTGCTTTCCGCCGTGCTGATCTCCGTGCGGAGGGCAGCGTTTTGCACCGTCAGGGCATAGCCCACATATTTTTCAGGCACAGGGGTATCCGTGGGGATGGCCTCGTAGGTGAAGCGCACCTCGGCGGGAGTCACCGCGCCGGTTTCAGCGTCCACATGAACCGTGACGCTGCCTTCGCTAATCAGCCGATAGCCGTCCAGCTTGGCGGAAGCCGGCTGAACCGTCACGTCCTGGGCAGAGGTCACATGCACGGTCTGGCGATCCAGCTCCCGGCCGTCCTCGCCCACCACATAGACCACGGGCACATCCGCCTCGCGGACATCCGGCGGCAGGGCCTTGTACTCAAAGCGAACCTCGCTTCTGCTGGGCACACCCGTTTCCGCGTCCACGGTGACAGTGATTTCCGTCTCCTGGCTGATGAGGGCATAGCCCACGACCTTGGTGCTGGCGGGGGTGATGACGGTGGGCTTATCGCTGTACACAGTCACGCTCTGCTCATCCAGCACCAGATCGCCGGCCGCGTAAATGACCTTCACGGCCGCTTCCTTCACCGCCGGGGGCAGAGGCTCGTACTCGAAGCGAATTTCGCTTCTACTGGGCGCGCCCGTTGCAGCGTCCACGGTGACGGTGATTTCCCGCTCCTGACTGACCAGCTGGTAGCCGTCCACTTTGCCGCTGGCGGGGGTGATGACGGTGGGCTTATCGCTGTACACGGTCACGCTCTGCTCATCCAGCACCAGATCGCCGGCCGCGTAGATGACCTTCACGGTGGCTTCCTTCACCGCCGGGGGCAGAGGTTCGTACTCGAAGCGGATTTCGCTTCTGCTGGGCTCGCCCGTTGTCGCGTCCACGGTGACGGTGATTTCCGTCTCCTGGCTGATGAGGGCATAGCCCACGACCTTGGTGCTGGCGGGGGTGATGACGGTTGGCTGCTCGCTGGTGACGGTGACAGTCTGGCTGTCCAGGGTTTCTCCGTCGGTGGTCACATAAAGCACCGTGACCTGAGCCGTCTTGATTTCAGGCTCCTTGCCGGGAAGGTCGTCCTCCGTGAAAATGGGGGGAGGATTGCCGCCCATCTGGGCAATATACTGATCGCTGGCCGCCTTGGTCATCATCTGCAAGAAGCCGCCCATAATAAAAGCCTGCTGATCCTTGTACCATACGCGGTACCAGACCTCGCCTTTATCATTGACTTCCTCGCGGATCATGTAGACCCGCTCGCCCTTTTCCAGTCGGCCAATGGAATTATTGGCTTTTTCCGGCGTGCTGCGAACGTTGGTCTGCGCCTGGGTAATCTCGCCATAGCGGTTGATGATCTCGCCCTGAGGCACGGGAATGTCCTCGACCTCGGACTGCTTCTCCGCAAAGGTGAAGACCACCTCGGCAGGCGTCGCCACGCCCTCCGCCGTGACCTCCACAGGCATAGGCTGAGCGCTGGCGAAATCATATTCCACAGGCACCATCACAGCCTGGGGCGCCACCACCGTGGTCACGCCCGTGGGCAGGGTTTCCTTCTGCGCGGGAGCGATATCCGCGCCCGCGGCGTTGCGGTAATAAACGTTGATGGTGACCTCCGTGGGGTTCACGGGAGGTTCGGGCTGGGCGGCAATGGGCGCGTAAATGAACGTCACGGGGTTGGGCGTGGCCACGCCGTCCGCCGTCACCTGAACATACTGGATGGCCGCGGAAGGATCGGCCAGCGTATAACCCTGAGCCGTGAAGTCCGGCGCGGGCACAGGATTCTCCTCGCCCTCCACGCAGCGGATGGTCTCCCCGCCCAGGGACACGCCGTCCCGGGTCTGATACACCACCTGCACATCGGCCATCACAGGGCCGGGCACGTCAATCTGATCGGCGGTGTAGGTAAAGACAACCCCCGCCGGGGTGGCCGTGCCGTCAGCGCCGACGGTAACATACTGGGTCTGGACATCCGGGGTGTAGCCCTGGTAGACGCGGGCGGCGACGGGCTGATCCGCGCCCTCATTCAGGGTGATGGTCTCCTCCTCGGCGAAGGCGCCGTTCGCCTCGCGGTAAACCACGCGGACATCGGCAGAAGCCGGGGCTGTCTGGATCTTCGTATAGCGGAAGAGCACCTCGGAGGGGGCAGCCACGCCGTCCACGGACACGCTGACATACTGGGTCTGCGCATCGGGCTGATAGCCGTCGTAGCTCCGGGCCTCCACCGGCTGATTTTCGCCGGGATTCAGCGTCAGGGTGGTTTCCTCGTTGACCGCGCCATCATCAGACTGATAGCGCACCGTCACCGTGGCCGTTACCGGCTCCTTCTGGACGGGCTGGTAGTAGAACGTCACCGGCGCGGGAGAATAGCTGCCGTCATCGTTGATGGTCACGACCTGCACGGCCTGATTCGGGTCAGACAGGGTGTACCCGTCGATGGACGGGGCCTGCACGGACGTGTCCTCGCCTTGGGTCATGGTGCGGTTATCGCGACCGATTTCCGCACCCGTGGCCTGGTCAAGGCACACGATGTCCACGTTGGCCTGGGCGGCGTTCTTCGTGTAGTAGAATGTCACCGGCGCGGGAGAATAGCTGCCGTCGTCGTTGATGGTCACGACCTGCACGGCCTGGTTCGGGTCGGACAGGGTGTACCCGTCGATGGACGGGGCCTGCACGGACGTGTCCCCGCCCTGGGTCATGGTGCGGTTATCGCGACCGATTTCCGCACCCGTGGCCTGGTCAAGGCACACGATGTCCACGTTGGCCTGGGCGGCGTTCTTCGTGTAGTAGAATGTCACCGGCGCGGGAGAATAGCTGCCGTCGTCGTTGATGGTCACGACCTGCACGGCCTGGTTCGGGTCGGACAGGGTGTACCCGTCGATGGACGGGGCCTGCACGGACGTGTCCCCGCCCTGGGTCATGGTGCGGTTATCGCGACCGATTTCCGCACCCGTGGCCTGGTCAAGGCACACGATGTCCACGTTGGCCTGGGCGGCGTTCTTCGTGTAGTAGAATGTCACCGGCGCGGGAGAATAGCTGCCGTCGTCGTTGATGGTCACGACCTGCACGGCCTGGTTCGGGTCGGACAGGGTGTACCCGTCGATGGACGGGGCCTGCACGGACGTGTCCCCGCCCTGGGTCATGGTGCGGTTATCGCGACCGATTTCCGCACCCGTGGCCTGGTCAAGGCACACGATGTCCACGTTGGCCTGGGCGGCGTTCTTCGTGTAGTAGAATGTCACCGGCGCGGGAGAATAGCTGCCGTCGTCGTTGATGGTCACGACCTGCACGGCCTGGTTCGGGTCGGACAGGGTGTACCCGTCGATGGACGGGGCCTGCACGGACGTGTCCCCGCCCTGGGTCAGGGTGTGGCTATCGCGCTTGATTTCCGCGCCCGTGGCCTGGTCAAGGCACACGATGTCCACGTTGGCCTGGGCCGGTTCCGGCTCCGGCAGCACAGGCATGTCCGCCTGCGTGGAAATGTACAGCTGGAACGTAGCCAAAATACCGCCATTGGCGTCCAGGGCATTCACGGGCACAGGCACGGTTGTGTCAGTGATGGTTGTGCCCGCGTCCACAATGCCAGTCACCAGCTGACCGTTCACATCAAAGCCGGCGTACTGCCCTGTCTGGTCGGTAATATTCAAGGTCACGCCGGCGACAAGGGCCTCCGGGGTCACCCGGGCCCAGTACGCCTGGTCGTTAGAGCCTTCCACCGTCCAGGCATTGACGGAGGCGGGGTTGCCCGCGCTGTCCGTCCAGGACAAAAGGATCGCCAGCGGCTGCCATGCCTCCGCCTGAGCGGGCACGGTAAAGCCACCCAGAAGCAGCACCGCGGTCAGCAGGATGGCCAGGGTGCGCCGCCAGCGCTGGTTGCCTGAATAGGTCATGAATGATTACCTCCTCCAAATACCATGTTGGTATGGTGTCTCTATTGTATAACCTCGCGCCCGCCTTGTCAATGAAAGCGCGCTGACGCTTTCTGGCTAATTTGGGCGCTGAGCAGGATTTTTCCACTTGCTGTCGAATTTCATTGTCATCAGGATCATGATGAAGGAGACGACCGCCATGGAAGACGCGCAGCTGACCGAAACCCTACTGAGCCGGGAGGTGGTCTATCCCGGCGCCATCATTCGCCTGGAGCACTGGCAGGTTCGCCTGCCCAACGGCGAAACCGCCCTGCGGGAGGTTGCCTGTCATCCCGGTGCGTCAGCCGTCGTCGCCCTTGACGAGCGAGATCAGGTGATTCTGGTGCGTCAGCACCGCGTGGCCGTGGGACGGCTGACCCTGGAGATCCCCGCCGGCAAGCTGGACAGCCCGGAGGAAGATCCCTTCCTCTGCGCGCAGCGCGAGCTGTCGGAGGAAACGGGCCTATTCGCTGAGCACTGGCGCAAGCTCACCGTGCTGGAGACCACCCCGGGGTTCTGCGACGAGCGGATTCACCTCTACCTGGCCACAGGGCTCACGCAGCGCCAGGCCCATCCTGATCAGGATGAATTCGTGGACGTTGTCCGAATGCCCCTGACGGAGGCCGTCAGCAGCGTCTTGAGCGGCGCCTTCCGCGACGGAAAAACCGCGCTGGGGCTGATGATGGCCTCCGCGCTCCTCGCGGCTTCCAATCATAGCAACGATTGCCTTTGATCTTTTCATCCCCTGGCGGAAAAATATTTCAGAAATATTTCATTTTTATTTCCATTGTATTGACTTACTGCATAGAAAGGAGCGTGACCCGCGATGCCTGCCCTGCTGAAAGCTTTCCTGATCGTCATGGCCCTCCTTGGGTTGCTGGGCCTGGCGCTCATCATCGGCGGCGCCGTCTCGGGCGGCGAAATGCCCCGTCTGATTCCCTGGCGCGAGGTATGGGTCACCCGCATGATTTGCCATGGGTAACAAATCCGTCTGGCTCGGCCCGCTCTCCCTGCGGGATATTTCCAGCGCCACCCTGCCTCCGCAGGAAGTTTTCTCGCATCTGCCCATCCTGAAAACGCCACGGCTGATCCTTCGCCCCATGACCATGCGGGACGCGGCGGACATCTTTGCCTTCTCCCGGGATCCGGCGGTCGCCCAGCATGTGCTGTGGAGCGCCCACCGCACCCTGAACGACAGCAAAAACTATCTGCGCTACATTCTGCGGCAGTACCGCGACGGCGCGCCCTCCAGCTACGGCATTGTCTACCGGGAAACCGGGCGGGTGGTGGGCACCATCGGCTTCATGTGGTATAACCGGGAGAACCGTTCGGCGGAAGTCGGCTACAGCCTGGCCCGCTGGCTGTGGAACAAGGGCCTGATGAGCGAAGCCCTGTCCGCCGTGCTGGAAATGGGCTTTATCGAGCTGCGCCTTCACCGTGTGGAAGCGCAGCACGAGCTCACCAACCCTGCCAGCGGACGCGTCATGGAAAAATGCGGGATGCTGTACGAGGGCTGTCTGCGGGGGCGGGTCTGGAACAAGGGTCGCTTTTCAGACGTGG
This sequence comes from uncultured Clostridia bacterium, assembly GCA_947565865.1. Classification (GTDB taxonomy): domain Bacteria; phylum Bacillota; class Clostridia; order Christensenellales; family Aristaeellaceae; genus UBA11524. The sequence continues at coordinate 13,284 of CANOHT010000012.1, read as the reverse complement.
CCCTGTACGCGATACTCCGGGAAAACTGGGCCAATCTGAAGGTTTGACGCCGAGGGCGCCTCCGTCAGCCGGAGCAAAACGACATCCAAGCTATTATATATCACGCCCCGTTTCCCACCTGCCAGGAAACGGGGCGTGATTATGGCCCGACGGCCGGGCGATGGCAGAGGCATACGCCGCGGACGCCGGATATTCCCGGGCGCAGATACCGGTTGATCGGATGTTACGGCCGGTAGGCCCTCATACGCCGCGCCAGCACCTCCGGCCGGGCCACGGAATAGCCGAAGAACCCAAGAACCTCCGCCGTGCGCTGATAAACGCCATGGTTGTAGGCCACCAGACCCGCCCGTTCCAGATGCAGTGAGCCGTCCTCGTCAAACAGATCCTCCCGAACCTGCACACCAACCACCTCGCCCAGGAACAGATCATGGCTTCCCAGCTCGAGCACCTGGCGCACCTTGCAGGCCAGATAGGCCGGGCACTGGGCGATGGCGGGGGCGTGGGACAGCCCGACGGCAGGCATAGGCGTCAGATGACAGCGGTCGAATTTGTCCACCTCCCGGCCTGAGCGGACGCCGCAGAAGTCGAGGGCCTCGCAGTGCGCCGCATCCACCAGATTGACCACGAATTCGCCGCTCTCCCGGATGATGCCGTGACTGTAACGGCTCTTCCGCACGCTCACGGACACCATGGGCGGATCGGAGTTCACCGTTCCCGCCCAGGCCACGGTGATGATATTAGGCCGCTCCCCGTCCGCCTTCCCCCGGCATGAAACCATCACGGCAGGCACAGGGGACAGCAGCGTACACGGGTCGAAGGTGCGAAAGTTTTCCACGGCATGACACATCCATTCTTGAAAATCTTACAAAAACAGTGTACAATGTCAAGCGTGTTCTGTCAACGGAAACCGTAAAGCAGGAGGGCTCCTCATGACCGTGCTTTTTCAGGTGCTGACCCTGTTTTTGCTGATGCTTTGCGGGCTGATCGCCGTGAGCACCCGGCTCATCAGCCAGCGGGACATCGGCGTTATGAACACCTTTGTGCTGAATTTCGCCCAGGTGGGTCTGATTATCGACGGCCTTCAGCGCAAGGCTGATCCTCAGCTGATTCGCGAGCTGGGCTGGACATTTCTTCTCAGCTGTGTGATTATGATGCTATGCGGGGCCGTGGGCGGCATGATTTTCCGCCGGGAGGCTCACGGACGGCGGGCGGTGCTGACCAACCTGTGCATGGTGAGCAACTGCGGCTACATGGGCTATCCCGTCATCATTGCCGCCAGGGGCAGGACGCGCTGATCTATGCCGTGGTCTATTCCATCGGCTTCAACCTGATGTGCTGGACGGCGGGAGCCTTCGTCTTTGGCGGCAGGGAGGCCATGAAGCCCCGCAAGCTTCTGAGCAACCCGGCTCTCATCGCCACGCTGGTGGGCATGGCGCTTTTTCTCGGCGGATGGAGCCTGCCCAAGTTCCTCGGAGACGCCATGAGCATGCTGGGCGCCACCACCACGCCCCTGGCGATGTTCGTCATCGGCGCACGGCTGATTTCTCTGCGCCCGGCCCATTTGAGGGACGCGAAGCTGCTGCTGGTCTGCCTGCTGCGGCTGATCGTCTTCCCCCTGACGGTGCTGCTGCTTCTGCGGCTGACGGGCTTGCCCCCGGTGGTGGTCAACGCGCTGTATCTGTGCACGGCCATGCCCTGCGCCGCGCTGACCGCCATGCAGACCGACCTGTTCCGCTGCGACAGCGACCTGGCCTCCCGGGGCGTCGCCCTGAGCACCGCCCTGTCTCTGATAACGCTTCCCGGAATGCTGCTGCTCCTGTAACACCACCGAACCAACCAATGAAGGAGGCCGCCCATGCCCTACCGTGCCCGGCATGAGAAAAAAAGCTATTTCGGCTGTCTCAGCCGCCTGTTGACCTTCGCCCTGCTGGCTGCCATGCTGATCTATCCCTTTGTTGAGCCCATGATGCTGGAAACCGAAAGCGTCACCCTGACGGGCCGCGACCTGCCCTCCGACATCGGCCAGCTGCGCCTGGTCTACCTCTCCGACATCCACGAGGGGCCTTACTTCTCCCATGACCGGGTGGTGGATCTGGTGCGCAAGGTGAACGCCCTCAACGCCGATCTGGTGCTGCTGGGCGGCGATTATGCCGTGGACAGCGACGGCGCCCTGGCCTTCTTCCAGAATTTGCCCAACATTCACGCCCGCTATGGCGTCTATGCCGTGATGGGCAACCATGACCGCACCGTGCCCGAAAGCAACCTGCAGGCCATTCGCGCCGCCATGGTGGCCGCCGGGGTGACGCCGCTGGTCAACGAGGTGCAGTCCGTGCGCATCGGCGCCAGCGACATCTACCTGGCCGGCATCGACGACGTGAATAACGGCTGGCCTGACCTGACCGGCGTGGCCTCCCGCGTGCGCCAGGAGGATTATGTGATTTTCCTCAGCCACAGCCCCGAGGTCATTCCCGACGCCCTGAAGGCGGAGGACCGAAACGGACGGCGCAGCTGGTTCGATCTGGGGCTTTTCGGCCATACCCACGGCGGGCAGATCGTGCTGGTGGGCCAGTACCTGGGCATCTCCAAGGTCGCGCCCCGGTATGAGCAGGGATGGCTAGTGGAGAACCGCATTGACATGCTCGTCAGCCGCGGCGTGGGCACCTCGGTTTTGCCCGTCCGCATCGGGCGAAGGCCGCAGATTCACCTCATCACGGTGAAGGCGCAGTAGCCATCAGAGCGTCTTCAGCCCCTCCGACACCTCCCAAGCAGTTCCGTTCGTTCAGATTAGGAACACGAAATACCGCTTTACTGAAAAGAAAACGGAGAAGCTGATCGCTTCTCCGTTTTTTCATGGCCGCGTTAAGCGCCATTTTCATCACAGGATATTTCCCAGGGTGAAGGCGTCCCGGTGGTGGATATGCTCGGCGTACTCCCGCAGATCACGGCAGGCCTCCTGGCAGAGGCTCTGATCCTGGGCGTCTATCCCCGCCTGAACCCTGCCCAGAGCCAGGGCCACGGAATCCGTATCAGCGTGGCTGATAAGCAGGTGCAGCCAACGCTCCGTCTCCTCCCAGGTTTCCCGGTAGGCCGAGGCTGTTTCCGCCGCCCGCTCCCACATCTCCTCCGCCGTCAGCACCCGCAGCTCCTCCGCCGCGGCGACGTATCGCTGACTGACCGCGTCTGTGGCCTGGGCATTGAGGATACCGCCCGCCACCACCAGCGCCAGCAGAATCAGGGAAATGATCGTACCCGTCCGCATGTTACCACCCCGTCTCGTCCGCGTTCAGCACCGACACCAGCTGCGAATCCGTCCGTCCCTTGCCTTGGGTCAGCAATTCGCCCTTGGTGTTGAGGCACATAAACAAAATGTCAGCCGCCGCATGGTAGCCCATGGCCTTCACCTGCTTGTCCAGCCAGGAGGATGTCAGACCGCCGCGCTGGAGGTTCTCCCCCTGGATGCGTCCGTCCAGGATCAGCGGCAGCGGCAGGCCCTCCCGGGCGGGCGTCAAATCCATATCAGCCGGGTTCAGCGGCCTCGCCGAAGCCTTGGGGAAGACCGTCACCTGGCCGCCCGTTTCCAGCACAGCCGTGCCCACCTCCGACGGGTCCAGCATGCCGCCCGTGCGGATGCCCTCCATCAGGTCGTTCATGGTGAAGGCCATCTTCCGCATTTGCTTTTCGCAGATGACGCCGTTGCGGATGAGCACCGTGGGCTGTCCGCACAGCCATACGCGCACCCGCTCGCTGCGCATGGACAGCGCCGTCAGCAGGCCGTGGCAGGCAATCAGCGCCATGATCGGCACCAGGCCGTACAGCAGCGGCAGATCCACGCTGCCCATGGGCGTGGCGGCCAGCTCCGCAATCAGCACCACCACCACCAGCTCATAGGGCTGCAATTGGCCCACCTGGCGCTTGCCCATCATGCGCATAGCCAGCACCGCCGCCACAAACAAGATCACCGACCGCACAAAAATCGTCAGCATCGCTATCCCTCCATGCTGGATAGCATACCCTGCCGCAGGGCATTCATGCGCTGTGAGCCAGGCGGAACATGCATAAGCCTCCACCGCGGCAAGCGTATTCAGCCAGCCAGACAAGTTTCCTCTCAAAAAGACAATGGAGGATGCCGCTCCAAACAGCTGTGATGGATGCCCGCAGCGCCGTCCCTGATCCAACGCGAGTTTCGCCTTTGAAAGCACGCTCAACATTCGCCGCCATCATACTCAAAGGCGGGCTGACGAAAAAGCTGCGCGTACCCCGTCTCTATGGGCGGACGAATATTGCGCCGTATTCGTTGTCAGCGTCTCCCGCGTCTGACAGAACAGGAGCATCGAGCAGAAACCTGTCATGGGCCTGGGAACGCAAAGCCTCTTCCCACACCTTTGATGCCGTACTTGAAAAGCATCAGCGCCATGTTATCCTGCCCATCCTCTCGTTTGGCATAAAAAAACAGGCGTCCCGCAAGGCCGGCCCCGCGCCGGTGTGCGTTCTCTTCCAGGTTCACCAGCGTTAAGGCTTATGACAGCCGCTTCGGGCAAGGCGCTTTTCATGAAGCCCTTATCCCATCTCCCGCAGCTTCCTTCCAAGCAGCATAAACAATAGTATTGTCAGCGTTTTGACCAAAAGGCTTCTGAACCATGGTCTATGGATCTTCGTCCGACATGAACGCCTCAAACAGACCATCAGCACAGAAAGAGAATAACGTCGCATCCTTTTTATCGAAGGATGTTGAGCCTTTCCCCTATCAGCTGCCTTTGCCATCCCGGACGCGCTGCTCATCCAGCCCTTTCATATCTATACTAAAAGAAATATTCCGTCCCCGATCACGCGGCATGGCCATATCACCCAACGGGCCAGGACTCCCTGAGCTCTGCTTCAGCGCGCTGTTCACCCACCTGGAGGGCGTCGCGCCTTCCGAATACCGGAAGCTCGCTTCCTTGTAGCCCGCCAGGCGCAAGGCAGTTTTTTCCTCGCCCTTGTCTTGCAGGCATCCCGGGTCTGTGGTACAATAACGAATGGTGCAATCGGTACACCATTTTTGCAAAAGGAGTTTACCCAATGGAGGAAACGCGCATTTCGGTGGAGGATGTATCCTACACCTATGAGGAGGCGGAGGCCCCGGCGCTTCGCGGCGTGAATGCCGCCGTCCGCCCTGGCGAGTTCGTAGCGGTGCTGGGGCACAACGGCTCGGGCAAATCCACCCTGGCCAAGCTGCTTAACGCCCTTTATCTGCCCACGGAGGGGCGCGTGGTCATCCGCGGCATGGATACGGCGGATGAGCAGGCCTTATGGCAGATCCGCCAGCAGGCGGGCATGATCTTTCAGAACCCGGACAATCAGATCGTCGCCACGGTGGTGCGCGAGGACGTGGCCTTCGGGCTGGAAAACCTGGGCGTGCCAACGGAGGAAATGCCGGGGCGCATCGAGTCCGCGCTGGCGTCGGTGCGCATGAGCGCCTTTGCCGAGTCCGCGCCGCATATGCTCTCCGGCGGACAGAAGCAGCGCGTGGCCATCGCGGGCATCCTGGCCATGGAGCCCAGCATTCTCATCGCCGATGAGGCCACCGCCATGCTGGACCCCTCCGGTCGGGCCGAGGTGCTGGAAACCGTCCGTGCCCTGAACCGGCGCAAGGGCATTACCGTGATGTGGATCACCCATTTCATGGAGGAAGCAGCCACGGCGGATCGCGTCATCGTCATGAGCGAGGGCGAGATCGCCCTGACAGGGACGCCCAAAGAGGTCTTCCGCCAGGTGGACGTGATGCGGAAGCTGCACCTGGACGTGCCCCACATGACCGATCTGGCCCAATCCCTGCGGGAGGGCGGCATGCCCATCACCGGGGACGTGCTGACCGTGGATGAAATGGCGGAGGAGGTGTGCAGACTGCTATGCCCATCGAAGTAAGACACCTCACCCATACCTATTCCGAGGGCAGCGCCTTCCAGGCCACAGCCATCCGGGATGTCAGCCTCACCCTGGAGGACGGGGAATTTGTCGCCGTCGTCGGCCATACGGGCAGCGGCAAATCCACCCTGGTACAGCACCTCAACGGCCTTCTGACGCCCACCGAGGGGCAGATTCTGGTGGACGGCGCGGATATGTTCGCCCCCGGCGCGGACAAGCGCCTCATCCGCCGGAAGGTGGGGCTGGTGTTTCAGTACCCGGAATACCAGCTGTTTGAGGAAACTGTCGCCAAGGACGTCGCCTTCGGGCCAAAAAACCTGGGGCTCAGCGCCGATGAAATCGACCGGCGGGTGCGTCAGGCCATGGCGCACGTTCATCTGGACTACGACCAATATGCCCAGCGCAGCCCCTTTGAGCTGTCCGGCGGACAGATGCGCCGGGTCGCCATCGCCGGCGTATTGGCCATGGAGCCGCGTTTCCTCATCCTGGACGAGCCCACCGCCGGCCTTGACCCCATGGGCCGGGATCATATTCTGGGCATGATTCAGGAGCTTCACCGCCAGGGGGGCGTCACGGTTGTTATGGTCAGCCACAGCATGGATGACGTGGCGCGCCTGGCTACCCGGCTGATCGTCATGAGCAAGGGGCAGGTGGTCGCCACCGGCACCCCCCGGGAGATCTTCCGTCAGGCGGACATGATGGCGTCCATCGGCCTGGGCGTCCCGGAGGCAGCCCGGCTCTGCGCCGCCCTGCGCGGGCGCGGTCTCATGCTGCCGGAGGATTTATACACCCTGGAGGAGCTGCGGGATCACCTGCTGCGGCTGTGGAAGGAGCGTGGAAAGGCATGATGAAGAACATCACCATGGGACAGTTTTATCCCGTGGACAGCCTTGTTCACCGCCTGGATCCGCGGATGAAGATCATCCTCGCGGCAATGCTGATCGTCTCGGTCTTCCTGGTGCGCGGCCTGCTGGGCTACGGGCTGGTGCTGGCCTTCGTTTATCTGAGCGCCCGGCTGTCCAACGTGCCCTTCCGCATGCTCCTGGGCGGGCTGAAGCCTCTGCGGTTCATCCTGATCCTGACGTTCCTGCTCAACCTCTTTTTCAACAACGGACAGACCGTGCTGCTTCACTGGCAGTTCATCACCCTGACGGCGGAGGGGCTTTCCACCGCCGTGCATTACAGCCTGCGCCTGACCTTCCTGGTGCTGGGCACGTCCCTGCTGACGCTGACCACCTCGCCCGTGGCCCTGGCCGACGGCATCGAGCTGCTGTTCGGGCCCCTCAAGCGCATCCATTTCCCCGCCCATGAGCTGGCGATGATGATGACCATCGCCCTGCGGTTCATCCCCACGCTGATGGAGGAGACCGACAAGATCATGAAGGCGCAGATGGCCCGGGGCGCGGACTTTGAGTCCGGCAACCTCATCGCCCGGGCGAAGGCCATGATTCCCCTGCTGGTGCCGCTGTTCGTCAGCGCCTTCCGCCGCGCGGGCGACCTGGCCATGGCCATGGAGGCCCGCTGCTACCACGGCGGAGAAAACCGCACGCGGCTGCGGGTGCTGCGCATGACAAGGAACGACTATCTGGCCCTGGGCGCGACGGCGCTGCTGACGGCGCTGATCGTCCTGGAAGGGCTGATGGTATGAAAAGGATTCTGCTGACCATCGAATACGACGGTACGGCGTACAGCGGCTGGCAGCGGCAGTACAACGGCCTTGCCGTACAGCAGGTGGTGGAGGAAGCCCTGGGACGCGCCTGCCATGAATCCATCACCGTGACCGGGGCCAGCCGCACCGACGCGGGGGTTCATGCCCTGGGGCAGGCCTGCCACTTTGATACCGCCTCCTCCATACCCCCGGAAAAGTATCCCTTTGTGCTCAACACCATGCTCCCCAGGGATGTGCGCGTCCACACCGGACGGGAGGTTCCGCCGGACTTCCACGCCCGGTTCATGACCTGCGGCAAGACCTACACCTACCGCATCATCAACAGCCGCCATGGGAGCGCCCTCAAGCGGAACACCCACGCCCATGTGCCCGTCCCCCTGGACGAGGCCGCCATGGCCCGGGCCGCTGAAGCCCTGACGGGCAAGCATGACTTCGCCGCCTTCCAAGCCTCCGGCGGCACCGCGAAAACCACCGTGCGCACCATACGGGAGGCGCGGCTGCTCCGCCAGGGCGACGAGCTTGTGCTGACCCTGCGGGGCGACGCCTTCCTGTACAATATGGTGCGCATCATCGCCGGCACGCTGATGGAGATCGGCCTGCACAAGCGCGGCGAGGACGCCTTCCTTCGCGCCTATGACACGCTGGATCGCCTCAGCCTGGGCGTCACCGCCCCGCCCCATGGTCTGGAGCTTACCCAGGTTCACTACCCGGAGGCCGCGTTCCTGCTCCCGGAGGCAGTCAGATGGCACCAGGATGGCCCCGCCGCTTCATCCCTGGAGGCGTCAGAGGCCCCCTGACCATCACCAAAACCCTGCGCGGCAGTTTCAGCACCTGTCAGAAGCGCCTTGCGGCACAGGATGAGTCGGCGCGCCAAACCTGCCGTCGGCAGACTGCCAATCGAAAATCGGCTGCCCCTTCGGGACGGTTCAGCGGAGCGAAGCCCCTGTACGGCGATTTTCGGCTTTTTCCTCAGACAAAGCATCCTTACACGACCGGGCGGCACAGCCGTTCGACCAGCGAGGGCATGCAGCCCTCACCAAAGTGGCGCAGCCACTTTTTTGACCTTCCTGAAGGAGTTTTTATGCTGCGACTTGGCAACCTCTCTCTACCCCTGGACTATACGGAGGACGGCCTGACCCAGCTCGTCCTGCGGCGGCTGAAGCTGCCGGCCAGCCGGCTCGTCCGCCTGACATTGGTGAAAAAATCGGTGGACGCCCGGGACAAGGCCGATGTCCACTTTGTCCTCACCGTTGACGCGGAGGTCAGGGACGAGGCGGATGTTCTGCGCCACCTGAAGCGCGGCGTGGCCGAGCGGATCGTTCCGCGCACCGCCGCTCCCCTGCCTCGCCCGGGCTTTCGCCGTCCGCCGGTGGTGGTGGGCGCAGGTCCGGCGGGGCTGTTTGCCGCGCTGACACTGGCCCAGGCGGGGGCCTGCCCCATCCTGATCGAGCGCGGCAAGGACGTGGCGCAGCGCGCCCAGGACGTGGACGCCATGCAAAACGGCGGCGTCCTTGACCCCGAAAGCAACGTGCAGTTCGGCGAGGGCGGCGCGGGCACCTTTTCCGACGGCAAGCTGACCACGGGCATCAAATCCCCGCTGATCCGAACCGTGCTGGAAACCTTCGTGCGCCACGGCGCGCCGGAGGACATCCTGTATTCCTACAAGCCCCATATCGGCACCGACAGGCTTCGGGAGGTGGTCGCCGCCATCCGCCGGGAGATCATCCGCCTGGACGGAGAAGTGCGCTTTCAGACCAAGCTCACCGGCCTGATCCTTCGCGGGGAGCATGTGGAGGGCGTGACGGTCATCCAGGATGGACAAAGCCGGGAAATTCTCACCGATACCGTGCTGCTGGCCATCGGCCACAGCGCCAGGGATACCATGCAGGCACTGTTCCGGCAGGGCGTGACCATGGCGCAGAAGCCCTTTGCCATGGGTGTGCGCATCGAACACCCCCAAAGCCTGATCGACCGCGGTCAGTACGGGTCTGCCGCCGGGCATCCCGCCCTGGGCGCGGCGCCTTACAAGCTGGCCGTCCGCACCCCGGATGGCCGGGGCGCTTACACCTTCTGCATGTGTCCCGGGGGCGAGGTCATTCCCGCGGCCTCCCAGCCGGGAGGACTGTGCGTCAACGGCATGAGCAACCGCGCCCGGGACGGCCTGAACGCCAACGCGGCTCTGCTGGTGGGCGTCCGCCCGGAGGACTTTGGCGACGATCATCCCCTGGCGGGCCTGGTGTGGCAAAGGAGCGTCGAGCAGGCAGCCTACCGTGCGGGCGGCGGGGACTTCCGCGCCCCGGCGCAGCGGGTGGAGGACTTCCTGCAGGACCGCGCCACCACACGCCTGGGGGACGTGCGGCCCACCTACCGCCCCGGCGTGACCCCCACCGATCTGCGGGCCTGCCTGCCTAATTTCATCGTGGAGGACATGCGGCTGGGCATCGCGCAGATGGAGCGCCAGCTGCATGGCTTCGCCCATCCCGACGCGGTGCTGACAGGCGTGGAGACCCGCTCCTCCTCCCCGGTGCGCCTGCCTCGGGACAAGGCCATGATTGCCGACCGCCTGGACGGGCTTTTTCCCGTGGGCGAGGGAGCGGGCTATGCCGGCGGCATCGTCAGCGCGGCGGTGGACGGCATCGAGGCCGCCCGGGCCGCCGTGGAAAGGAGCCTCGCATGATCCGCGCGGTCTGCTTCGACATGGATGGATTGCTGACGGACACCGAACGCATCGGCCTTGACGTCACCTGCCATCTGGCCCGTGCCCAGGGCTTCCCGGTAACAGAGACACACCGCGGCGCCATCGCCGGGCTGACCCTGAGCCGCGCCATCGCCCTCCTTCAGGAGGACTTTCCCCGCCTGGACGGCGCGGCCCTCCGCGCCCGGTGGTATGATGAGACCCTGTCCGCCGTCCAGCGCGACGGCCTGCCCCTGAAGCCCTATGCCCTGGAGGTGCTGCGCGCGCTGCGCCGCCGCAAGGTGAAGCTGGCGCTGACCTCCTCCAACGCCCAGCGCATGGTGGAAGCCTATCTGCGCTTGGCCGGGTGGGAGGACGCCTTCGACCTGGTGCTCCACGGCGGCATGGTCAAGCGGAGCAAGCCTGACCCCGAGCTATATCTGCTGGCCGCCCGGCTGCTGGGCCTCGCGCCGGAGGAATGCGCAGGCGTGGAGGATACGCCAAACGGCGTCCGGGCCGTGAAAGCGGCAGGCATGGTCAGCGTGATGATCCCCGATCTGCTGCCCTGCACGGCGGACTGCACTCCCTTGACCGACATTCTCCTGACCGGGCTGAATGAACTGGAAGCCGCGCTTTTCGGAGGTGAACCATGATGATCCAGGGAATCTGTTTTGACATGGACGGCCTGCTGGTGGATACCGAGCGCCAAGGTCTCCGGGCGTCCCAGGCAGCGGCGCGGCTGCAGCACCACACCCTGTCCGACGAGAGGCTGCACGCCATGATGGGCGTCAGCATCGCCGCCATCAAGGGTTGGCTGTGCCAATGGTTCCCCGGTCGGATCGATCCTGACCAATGGGAGCGGGACTGGCGCCGCCTGATGCGGGAATCCATCCGCACCGAAGGCCTGACCCTGAAGCCCCACGCCGCTGAGACCCTTGCCCGCCTGAAGGCCCGGGGCTTCCGCCTGGCCCTGTGCACCTCCAACACATCCAGCGCGGCGGCGGAATATCTGCGGATCGCGGGCTGGGAGGACGCCTTCGATCAGATTGTTACCGGCGATATGGTGCGAAGCAGCAAGCCAGCCCCCGACATTTATCTCCTGGGAGCCAGGCGTCTGGGGCTTGCGCCCGGCCTGTGCTGCGGCGTGGAGGACAGCTACAACGGCATCCGTGCCGTGCGGGCAGCGGGCATGGTCAGCGTGATGATTCCCGACCTGCTGCCCTATACCGAGGCCTGCGCCCCCGATGTGGATCACCTGCTGAGCGATCTTTCTCAGCTTGAAGCCCTACTGACAGCAAAGGAGTGACACCTCATGTCCGATGTCAAAGCGCGCTTCCTGCGCTACATTCAGATTGAAACCACCTCCGACGAGACCCGCGGCGCCTGCCCATCCAGCCAGGGGCAGTGGACACTGGCCCGCATGCTGGTCGATGAAATGAAGGCCCTGGGCATACAGGACGCCAGGGTGGACGAGCATGGCTATGTCTACGGTACCGTCCCCGCCAAAGGCGACCATCCCGCCCGGGTGGGCCTCATCGCGCACATGGATACCTCCGACGGCGTGAAGGGCCCCACCCATCCCCAGGTCATCCCGAACTATGACGGCCAGGCCATCACCCTGCAAAACGGCGTTACCATCGACGGCTTTGACTTCATGCCCGGCCTCAAGGGCCAGGAGCTTATCGTCACCGGCGGGGACAGCGTACTGGGCGCGGATGACAAGGCAGGCATCGCGGAGATCATGGCCCTGGCGGCCCGCCTGACGGCCCCCGACGCCCCGGAGCACTGCACGGTCTGCCTGGCCTTCACCCCGGATGAGGAAATCGGGCGCGGCGCGGATCTGTTCGATGTGGCGGGCTTCGGCGCGGAGTACGCCTACACGGTGGACGGCGGCCCCGTGGGCGAGCTGGAATTTGAGAACTTCAACGGCGCGTCCTGTCAGGTGGAGGTTCGCGGCGTCAACATTCACCCCGGCTCCGCGAAAAACCAGATGAAGAACGCCGCCCTCATCGCCATGGAGTGGAACAGCCTGCTTCCGCCCTGGGAGACCCCTGCCCATACCGAGGGCTATGAGGGCTTTTTCCACCTGACGCGCATGGAGGGCGACGAGGAGCGGGCCGTGCTGAGCTACATCATCCGCGACCACAGCGCCGCTGTTTATGAAAAGCGCAAGGAGACCTGCCGCAAAATCACCGCCTATCTCAACGACAAGTACGGCGAGGGCACCGTCACCCTCACGCTGCATGACAGCTACCGCAACATGCGGGAGCAGCTGGAACCCCACATGCACATCATCGACAAGGCCCGGGCCGCCTTCGAGCGGTGCGGCGTCACGCCCATGGTCAGCCCCATCCGCGGCGGCACGGACGGCGCGCGTCTGTCCTACATGGGCCTCCCCTGTCCCAACCTGTCCACCGGCGGCTACAACTTCCATGGGCGCAAGGAGCTCATCACTGTGGAAGCCATGGAAAAAATGGTGGAGGTGCTGGAAAGCATCGCCTGCCACGCGTGATCCCATCAGACGGGGTTCACACGCTCACCAGCGGCTGAAAAGCGCTGTCTCCCACCCTGGCCAACAGGCGGCGGTCACGCAACCGTCAAGGGGCTGTCTCTTATGATCTTATCCGGTCATTTCAAGGCAGCCCCTTTTACCTTTTGTCTCGCTATGAGATCAAACGGAACGCTTCAGGGATGCAAATCCCAGTTTGAAGGAGAACATATGATAACATTTGAGAAGTATACTGAAAAAGACCGCAATTTGTATGAACGCCTTGTCTATCATGAAGAATTGATGAAAATGAATTATGGAAGGGTCTTTACAAAGGAAGAAGCCGATCTTTTATTTAAGTGTATCATCGAACAAAACAGTTTCAATACAAGCGGCGGATACTATAAGGTCATTTCCCAAGAACACAACTGCTATATTGGTCTTGGCGCGCTGGCTGTTGATGACGAAACTAAAACCGCTGAGGTAGAATATATGGTTTTACCTCAGTTCTGGCAGCGTGGTTTTGGTACGAAGATTCTATTCAAGTTG
>CANOHT010000011.1 GCA_947565865.1 uncultured Clostridia bacterium | reverse complement strand
TGGTTGTACTTTCTCCTCGGAGAAAGTACCAAAGAGGATTGGGGGCGGCTAAATTCAACATGCACCGTAGCCGCCCCCAAACCCCCCGTGGCATAGCGTGTTGTGTGTAGCCATAGACGGGTCACCAGCTAATACCGCCTCGCAGGGGCGGTGTTCCACCTCCATTGAAGCAAGCAAGTTGGCATCCGCTGCAAAGCTGCTGTCTGGTTTGGTTTTGAAACCCGGTTGCACATGGGACTGGCACCGTTGGGGGTGTGGGAGGGTTTGCCCTTGGCAGGGCAGTGGAGCTTGTTTAGTCCTACTTTCTCCGTGGAGAAAGGAGCAAAGAGGTCTGGGGGCGGCTAAAGTCAACATGCACCGTAGCCGCCCCCAGGCCCCCCGTGGCATAGTATGTTGTGTGTAGACATGAACAGCTACCAGCTAATACCGCCTCGCAGGGGCGGTGTTCCACCTGCATTGAAGTAAGCAAGTTGGCATCCACTGCAAAGCTGCTGTCTGGTTTGGTTTTGAAACCCGATTGCACATGGGACTGGAACCGTTGGGGTGTAGGAGGGTTTGCCCTTGGCAGGGCGGCGAAGCTTGTTTGGTTGTACTTTCTCCTCGGAGAAAGTCCCAAAGAGGATTGGGGGCGGCTAAATTGAACCTGCATGGGCAGCTGATCCACCATTCGGCAATGTCGCGGGGACGCAGGCGCTGTCCTCGCTCTGTGCCACATTGGAACTGCGTACCGCTTCATCCGCTACTGGCGGCGCGGTACTTCGTTTCCCCACCCCCCCCCGTGACATAGCATGGAGCGCGTGGCTATAACCGAGTCACCAGCTAAGACCGCCTCGCAGGGGCGGTCATCCACCTCCATTGGAGTAGGCATATAGGCAACATGCAATGGAGCTCTCGTCTGCGCAGTTTGGCTTATCGGTTGCACATAAGACTGGAACCCGCGATTCCTATAGGTTATGAGAACGGAATCTGTGGTTTCTATGTCGATTAAGGGGGCTTCATCGGCTTCCATTCAGACCTGGCGAAGCCATCAGGGCCCCTGCGGGGTGGCCCGCCTTGCATGCTCCAAAGGCCTCATATAGCCCGAGGGATTCCAAAGAGCGACCGCAAAGCCCTTTGGCCGCCCTGCGGGGCGAAATCCCTGCCGCACAAGCAATTACTCAAAGAAAAAACACCACCGCACCGGTGCCAGTCCCATGTGCAACCACGCCTCAAAGCCAAGCCAGACGAAAACTACGCCGCCTGCTGGACATATCCTTGCCCCAATGGAGGTGGATGACCGCCCCTGCGAGGCGGTCTTAGCTGGTGACTCGGTTATAGCCACGCGCAACATGCTATGCCACGGGGGGCCTGGGGGCCGCCACTCATGCAGGTTAACTTTGGCGGCCCCCAGACCTCTTTGCTACTTTCTCCGTGGAGAAAGTAGAACTATTATCAAAAAGAGCCTTGCAGGGAAAAGCATCCATGCGAGGCTTTTTGCATTCAAACAGGGATTCCGCCCCGCGAAGCGATCAAAGGGCTTTCCGATCGCCCTTTGGAAACCTTCGGGCCCTGCGGGGCCGGGGCTTTCCATCGTCCTGGAAACCTGCGGGGCTGAAAATTCGTCTTCACAGCGTCACCGTAAAGCAGCATCCGCCCTCCGGAAGGTTGCGAACGCCGATGCTGCCGCCGCACTGATCCAGGATGCGCTTGATAAGCGCCAGCCCCAGGCCGTTGCCTTCCTGGCGGTGGGAACTGTCAGACTGGTAGAATTTGTTGAAAATAAAGGGCTGGGCTTCCTCAGGAATGCCGGGGCCGCCGTCCGCCACGGTGCATATAATCCGCCGGTCCTCCCGGGTCAGCCGGATGCGCAGCAGACCGCCCGGGGGATTGAACTTGATGGCGTTGTCGATCAGGTTGTTCCAGACGTGCAGCATCATGGCTTCCTGGCCCTGGTATTCGACTTCCTCCAAATCCACGTCCAGGTCGATGTCCTTGGCCGTCCACTTGGACTCCAGCAGCACCACGGATTGGCGGATCTGCTCGTCCAGACGATAGGTGGTCTGGCCGGTGGCGATGGCATGGTTATCCACTTTGGACAGCAGCAGGATATTGCCCACCAGGGTGGACAGACGCCGGGTATTGAGCAGAATCCGGCTGATATAGCCGACCTGCTCCTCAGGGCTGGCGCTGCCCTGGAGCAGCATGGCGTAGCCCTCGATGGCGTTGATGGGCGTCTTGAACTCGTGGGATACATTGGAGACAAAATCGCTTTGCAGCGTCTCGGTGGCGTTCAGCGCCTGGACCATGCGGTTGAAGGAGTGATAGCTGTCCCGGATTTCCGTGACGCGGCTGCGGGTTTCCAGCTGCTGGGTGAAGTCGCCTTCCGCCACCTGCTTCATGGCCCGGTTCAGCCGGACAATAGGCCGCAGGAGATAAATGTTCACCGTGACGGACATGGCCACGCCGATGGCGAAGCTGAAAATAATCAGCCACAAAAGGGGGGAAACCTGGATGTCCGTGCCCACCAGCCAGGTGAACAGCCCCGCCAGCGAAGAGGCAACCATCAGGGTGACCAGAATTTCCGCCATGGTGACCAGAATGAACAGCAGCCGGATGTTGAGGCTCTTGGGCTGCCTTTGCGCGCGCTGCTTTTTCATGCCTTGACCACCTTGTAGCCCACGCCGCGCATGGTGACGATGTGGAAGTCGGGGTTGTCCCGGAAGCGATCCCGCAGGCGGCCGATATGGACATCCACCGTGTGGGGGTCGGTCTCGGAGGCATAGCCCCAGATTTCGTCCATCAGCTGCTGCCGGGTGAAGATTTTGCCGGGGAAGGAGGCCAGCTTATAAAGCAGAAGAAATTCCTTCTGGGGCAAGGCGACCACCTCATCGCCCCGGGTGGCGGTATAGGAATCGCAGGACAGCACCGTCTGCCCGACGACCTGGCGGCGCTCGGCGATCATCTGGGCCCGGCGCAGCAGCGCGCTCACCCGCAGCACCATTTCGTTGACGTTGACCGGCTTGACCATGTAATCGTCCGTGCCGGAGAGGAAGCCCATGCGCATATCGTCGAAGGCGTCTTTGGCGGTTATCATCATCACGGGGATGGTAATCCCCGCCTCCCGCAGCTCCTTCACCAGGGCGTAGCCGTCCATCACCGGCATCATGATATCGGAAATAATCAGATCGAAATAGCCGTTGTCGAGGGCTTCCAGCGCTTGGGCGCCGTCGGATACGCCCACGGCCTCGTAGCCGTTTTTGCCCAATACCTGACGGAACAATTCCCGCAGCTCCGCGTCATCCTCCGCGATGAGAATTTTGAACATGCTCAGCGCTCCCTTCTGCTTTCCGCGCCATAAAATCCGCTGTCGGCTTGCCGTATAGCGTATCACGCGCCCGTCAACTCTCTGTCAACAAAGGACGAAAAGCGGCCCCGCCATCAGGGTAAAGCAGAGCGCTGGTTTTGTCAACCGCCACTCGTCGGGATTTCCATGGTCAAAACGGCAAAAAAATGCTGAATTATCAATGAAAAAGCCTTGCTCTTTTGGACAAAATGCTGTATCATAGTGGAGCGGTGGAGAATACCTCACGCCCTGGTTTTTGCGGCTGTGAACAGAAATGAACGCAAGATTTTGTGTTTGAACGCTGTTTCAACCCCAGGGAAGGTGGGTATACTCCTTTCGTAAACAGACGGCAGCGTGGCTGAAGCCTCCGGGTGGACGCCGCAGTTCCATCAATATGATGACACAGGAGGATGACTATGGTCAATTTTGAGCAGTGGAATGGCTTCAAGGGTTCCATTTGGAAGGAAGAAGTCAACGTCCGCGACTTCATCCAGAGCAACTACAAGCCCTATGACGGGGATGAGTCCTTCCTTGCCGGCCCCACCGAGGCCACCGACAAGCTGTGGGGCGCCCTGCAGAAGCTGCAGAAGCAGGAGCGTGCCCAGGGCGGCGTGCTGGATATGGACACCAAGATCGTTTCCAGCATCACCTCGCATGAGCCTGGCTATATCACCGAGGAGCTCAAGGATCAGGAGAAGGTTGTGGGTCTGCAGACCGACAAGCCCCTCAAGCGCGCCTTCATGCCCTTTGGCGGCATCAAGATGGCGGAGCAGTCCTGTGAGCAGGCCGGCTATACCCCCGACCCCGAGCTGCACAAGATCTTCACCGATTATCATCTGACCCATTCTGACGCGGTGTTCATGGCCTACACCCCCGAAATGCGCGCTGCCCGTAAGAGCCACATCGTCACCGGCCTGCCGGATACCTATGGCCGCGGCCGTATCGTGGGCGACTATCGCCGCGTGGCCCTGTACGGCATTGACTTCCTGATTCAGGAGAAGAAGCATGACTTTGATAACTGCGGCTGCGGCGTCATGACCGATGACGTTATCCGCCAGCGGCAGGAGCTGACCATGCAGGTCAACGCCCTGAAGGAAATGAAGGTCATGGCCCAGTCCTATGGCTTCGACATTTCCAAGCCCGCCGCCAACGCCAAGGAGGCCTTCCAGTGGCTGTACTTCGGCTACCTGGCCGCCATTAAGACCCAGAACGGTGCCGCCATGTCCGTGGGCCGCATCTCCACCTTCCTGGACATCTATGTGGAGCGCGACCTGGAGAACGGCGTGCTGACCGAGTCCGAGGCGCAGGAGCTGGTTGACCATATCGTGATGAAGTTCCGCATGGTCAAGTTTGCCCGCATCAAGTCCTACCAGGAGCTGTTCTCCGGCGACCCCGTGTGGGCCACGCTGGAAGTCGGCGGCACCGGTCTGGACGGCCGCTCCATGGTCACCAAGAACGACTATCGTTTCCTGCATACCCTGGAGAATATGGGCCCCTCTCCCGAGCCCAACATGACCGTGCTCTACACCGCCCGCCTGCCTGAGAACTTCCGCCGCTATGCCGCGAAGATCTCCATCATCTCCTCCTCTGTGCAGTATGAGAACGATGATGTGATGAAGCCCGTGTGGGGCGACGACTACAGCATCTGCTGCTGCGTGTCCGCTACCCAGACCGGCAAGGAGATGCAGTTCTTCGGCGCCCGCGCCAACCTGCTCAAGGCGCTGCTGTACGCCATCAACGGCGGTATGGACGAGAAGCTCAAGATGCAGGTCGGCCCCGTGTACCAGGCCATTACCTCCGATGTCCTGACCTGGGACGAGGTGAAGCCCGCCTACCTGCGGATGCTGGATTGGCTGGCCGGCCTGTATGTCAACGTGCTGAACCTGATCCACTATATGCACGACAAGTATTACTATGAGGCCGCTGAGATGGCCCTGATCGACACCGACGTGAAGCGCTCCTTCGCCACCGGTATCGCCGGCTTCTCTCACTGCGTGGACTCCATCTGCGCCCTGAAGTATGCCAAGGTTACCGCCATCCGCGATGAGGACGGCATGGCCGTGGACTACAAGACCGAGGGCGACTTCCCCAAGTACGGCAACGACGATGACCGTGCCGACGAGGTTGCCAAGTGGCTGCTGAAGACCTTCATCGACATGATTAAGAAGCACCACACCTATCGCGATTCCGAGCCCAGCACCTCCATCCTGACCATCACCTCCAACGTGGTGTATGGCAAGGCCACCGGCGCTACCCCCGACGGCCGCAAGGCTTGGACGCCCCTGGCTCCCGGTGCGAACCCCTCCTACGGCGCGGAGCAGAACGGCCTGATCGCCTCCCTGAACTCCACCGCCAAGCTGCCCTATCACTGGGCGCTGGACGGCATCTCCAATACCCAGACCATCAACCCCGACGCGCTGGGCCACAGCGAGGAGGAGCGCATCACCAACCTGGTGCAGGTCATGGACGGCTACTTTGACCAGAACGCGCATCACCTGAACGTGAACGTGTTCGGCAAGGAAAAGCTGATGGACGCTATGGAGCATCCCGAGAAGGAAGAGTATGCCAACTTCACCATCCGCGTGTCCGGTTATGCGGTGAAGTTCATCGACCTGACCCGTGAGCAGCAGATGGATGTTATCGCCCGTACCTGCCACGCGACCATGTAATCAATCTGGCTGTCTTGTAAGACATGCAAGGCCCGGCGGAGAAAATGTTTTTCGCCGGGCCTTTTTGCGCGTCGGAGGGAAATGCCGGCGCTTGATGAACAGGAACGGCTGAATGAAAGCAGCAGCAGCTTATCCTGCCGCGCCGGAAGAACCTTCTCCAAGCGGCGGGCCCGCTGCCTTGCAGGAGGCTGTTTTCAAGAAAACGGCCGCCGCTCATCCAAGGGCAAGGCTTTGCGTCGACTTTGTATCCGAACTGTTTACATTCACGAAAAATCGGGTATAATGGAAGCAGGGCGCTCAGGCCCTCTGAAATTTGCGACAGGAGTCAACTGCGATGAGCGATATGAACATGATCGGTTATGTCAATTCCATGGAGTCCTTCGGCCTGGTGGACGGCCCCGGAGTGCGTTTTGTGGTGTTTCTGCAAGGCTGTGCGCTCAGGTGCCAGTTTTGCCATAACCCGGAGACCTGGCAAAAGGGCGGCACGGAATGGAAAGCTCAGGAGCTTACCCGTCATCTTCTGCGCTATCGTACTTATTGGCGCGATAACGGCGGCGTGACCTTCAGCGGCGGCGAACCGCTGCTGCAGCTGCCGTTTGTCACCGAGGTTTTCCGACAGCTGAAGAAGGAAGGTATTCACACCTGCATCGACACGGCAGGACAGCCCTTCCGGGATGATCCCGAGTGGCTGGCGCAGTTTGACGAGCTGATGGCCGTGACGGATCTGACCATGCTGGATGTCAAGGAAATGGATGAGGAGAAGCATATTGCCCTGACTGGCAAGAGCAATCAGAACATTCTGGCCATGGCCCGATATTTGTCCGACCATGGGCATGATATGTGGATTCGCCATGTGCTGGTGCCCGGCCTTACCGATGATGAGGCCGACCTGCGGGCGTTGAGCGACTTTATTGCGGGGCTGAAGCATGTGCGACGGGTGGAGGTTCTGCCGTATCATACGCTGGGCCTGTTCAAGTGGGAAAAGCTGGGTATCGCATATCCGCTGGCCGGTGTACGCACCCCCACGGACGAGGAGGTAAAAAAAGCCGAGGAAATCCTTCGTACCGGCGATTATAAGTAAACCCACGGTTTTGACTGTATGAAGAAGCCCGCCGTTCCGATTTTTCGGAGCGGCGGGCGTTTGATTTTGCACGGAGCGCTTAGTCGATCAAGCCGTTGAGCTCCCGGAAGGTATTCAGGTGATAAACGGCCAGCTTGTTGTCCTTGGCGTCGCCCAGGGCGGCGCAATGGAATCGTCCCGCGACAGCCGCCTGGACACCGGCATTGGCGTTTTCCACCACCAGGCACTCTGAGGGCGTAAGCCCCATAAAACCGGCGCAGCGCTGGAAAACCTCGGGATCGGGCTTGGCGTGGTGGACGGTGTTGCCGTCGCATACCGCGTCGAAAAAGGTGGAAAGCTCCAAACGCCGGAGAATGGCCGGGACGTTGGTGCTGGAGGAGCCTACGCCCAGCTTGACGCCCTTGCGCCGGATGTCCCGCATGGTCAGGCGAACCTCGTCGGACAGATCGCCCGGGACGATCTGCTCCAGCATTTCGGTGAAGTAGCCATGCTTTTCCGCGGACAGCGCGTGCTTTTCCGCCTCGGTGCAGGTTTTTCCGATGCTTTCCAGGAAGACATCCAAGCTGTCCATGCGGCTCAGCCCCCGCATTCGCTCATTATAGGTGGCAGGGTCAAAGGCGACGCCCAGGCGGTCGGCCACCTTCATCCAGGCCAGACAGTGGTAGCGGTCGGTGGAGCAAATGATGCCATCCAGAGCAAAAATAACGCCGCGATACCTCATGGAACATTCCTCCTTGCAATGAGCACAGCACCGGTTGTGGGATCAGCAATGGCTTCTGCTTCTATCATAGCAAACTTTGGGACAAAATGCAACGGGAAGCATGGCAAAATGTCTTGACTTCCTTCGCGTCCTCCGCTATAATGTCGGCAATACAAGTTCTTAAAAAAGGCTTGTATTGCAATCAATATAAAACAATACAATACGTTGCTGACGACGCGGAAAGGATCAAGCTCATGGAAAAAGCATCGCCCACCATGCTCCGAGATGCCCTTGCCTGCTATCGCCTGCCTGACAGGGTTGTGGACTGCCAGCCCTACGGCAACGGCCACATCAATGATACCTTTCTTCTCCAAACCCCTGCGGGGGAGGCGTCGGCGGACTACATTCTCCAGCGAATCAACACGGATATTTTTAGACGTCCGGATCAGCTGATGGCCAACATCACCGCCGTGACCGAGCATCTGGCAGCGCGGATACGCGGACGCGGCGGCGATCCGGTCCGGGAGACGCTGACGGTGATTCCCACGGCCAAGGGCGAGGCTTACGCCGTCACCCCGGACGGCTGCTGGCGGCTGTACCTGTTTGTTGCGGGCAGCGTGACGCACGAGGCGGCGGAGCATCCCGCCCAGCTGGAAAGTGCTGGGCGAACCTTTGGCGCTTTCATGATGGATTTGGCGGATTTTCCGGCGGCGACGCTCCACGAAACCATCCCGCTCTTTCACCATACGCCGGATCGGCTGCGACAATTCCACGAAGCGGTGGCGGAGGACGCGAAAGGTCGCCGGGGGATGGTGAAGGCGGAAATCGAGGGTGTACTGGCCTTCGCCGGCGAGGCTTCCTATCTGACGGATCAGCTGGCGGCGGGGCGGCTTCCCCTGCGTGTGACCCATAACGATACCAAGCTGAACAACATTCTTTTCGATGCGAAGACGGATCGTGGGCTGTGTGTGATCGACCTGGATACCGTGATGCCGGGTCTGCTGGCCTATGACTTTGGCGACGCCATCCGCGTGGGAGCAAATCGGACGGGGGAGGGCGACCCGGACGTAAGCCATGTGGGCGTCAGCATGGAGCGCTTTACGGCCTTTGCCAAGGGGCTGCTGGGCGCCCTGGGCGATACGCTGACGGATGACGAGGCCGCTTCCCTGGTGATGGGCGCCAAGCTGATGACCTGGGAGGTGGCCAGTCGCTTCCTGGCTGACTATTTGCGGGGAGATACTTATTTCAAGATTCATTATCCGACGCAGAACCTGGATCGTGCCCGCAACCAGCTGGCCCTGGTGCGGGATATCCATCGTCGCCAGGCCGAGCTGGAGGACGTGATTCAGGCGCTGCGGGCGCGGTAAGCCCGGTCGTTACGCTGAGGCCTGCGCCTCTTGCTATGATACGCTGCCCCTGCTGAGGTTGGACAACCCGGCAGGGGCTTTGCTGTTTGCTTTTCCTGAAGAGGCCTGGGTGCGGACTACGGCTATATGTTCGAGGTTGTCAAGGGCTATGCCGAGATGTATGAGGCGGACGAGGAAGGCAATCTGGCCAACCCTGACGCCAAGCTGGCTGTGACCGCCGTGGACAACAAGACCCTGACCGTGACGCTGAACAACGCCGTTGCCTACTGGAATGAGCTGCTGGCCTTCCCCACCTACCTGCCCGTGCGCGAGGATGTGGTTGCCAGCGAAGCCTGAGCCACCGATCCTTCCAGCTGTGTGTGCAACGGCCTGTACGTCATGTCCGGCTGGGAGCACAACAGCAAGATTACCCTGACCAAGAACCTCGGCTACTTCAAGGCCACACCGTCACCATGGATGTGCTGGCATGCTATCTGCCCGATGATGACAACAACATGCTGGTCAACTTCGAGAACGGCGCCTGGCAGCTGATCGACTCCGTGCCCACCTCCGAAATCGCTTCCCTGAAGGAGAAGTATCCCACGGAATTCGTGGTGGCCGGCCAGATCGGCACCTACTACGCCTGCTGGAATGTGAACAAGGAAATCCTGCCCGCCTCCTGTAAGCTGACTGGTGCGAAAGCCGAGGCTGCCCGCGCTGAAATCCGCAGCGCTCTGGGCCTGCTGCTGGATCGCAACTACATCGTCAACGAGATCGGCCAGGCCGGTCAGGTGCCTGCATCCAGCTTTGTGTCCATGGGCATGACCGACGCCGACGGCTCCGACGAGTTCGACGGCTACTGGAACACGTCCGAGGATGCCTATATGGATAACGGGGACACTGCCATGGCGCCCTTGAAGAAGTACTATGCCTATGACGAGGCCATCGGCATGTTTACTGACGTGACCTCCATGGACTACCCGTACAACAACGGTAGCGGCCATCAGGCCATTGGCGAGTATGTGCAGGGCGTGCTGGCCGACGTCGGCATTACCGTCAACCTGAGCAACCAGGAGTGGAACACCTTCCTGAATACCCGCAAGAACGGCGACTGCTTCATGGCACGCAACGGCTGGCTGACTGACTACAACGATCCCATCTGCTTCCTGGATATGTGGGTTTCCAACTCCGGCAATAACGACATCCAGTACGGCAAGGACGCTCATGCTGGCCTGGTCATGTACAGCCTGGATCGCCCCCCTACGGCGTGGATGTGCAGGTGGAAAACGGCCACCTGGGCGCAGACCTATGACGTGCTCATCAACGCCATCAAGTCCCGCACCGACAACGCCAACCGTTATGCCATGATGCACGTCGCAGAGGATATGCTGATGACCACCGGCTGCGTGGTGTCCCTGTACTTCTGCACGGACATCTATATGCTGGATGACAGCGTGGAGGGCTTCTACTCCCCCCCCCTCGGGCTACAGGTACTTCATGCACTGCACGGTGAACAAGTAAGCTCGGCGCGTCAAGCGGCGCAAGCCGCGTTGGCGTTCCCCCAAAGCTCCCGCCTTGTACAAGGCGGGAGCTTCTTTTGGCAGAGGAGTGTTTTTCCTTTTCCCAAGATGGCAGCGGAGTTCAAGCTCAAGGCCGCATGACGCCGGTGATGTGGATGAATCGAGCCTTCTGGTATTCATAAGAGGACAGGGGGCGGTTATCCGCGTCATAGCTGTGGGCGGCAATCAGAACATTTTCCGGCGTCACCGGGTAGCCAACGGATACGACGATGGGTGAGTGACGATATGTCTCCCCGTCGAAGGAAAGCTGAACCACATCCCCCGGAAGCAGCTCTGCCAAAAGGCAGGGCCTGCCCAGCGGGCCAACGGAAGCCTTGCTCCTGGTCAGAAAATTGTACAGATAGGGAACGCCCGTCCAAGCCGGAGCTTTCCGATTGGCGTCGATATAGTACCAGCCGTAGGTCGGTGTGAAATTCATGATACCGCTCCCGGCATAGATGCACTGGGACGCGAAGTTGGTGCAGTCCCCACCCAGACGTTCATAATCGTAATAGAGCGGGTTTCGGCCATAAGCCCACTGGTGGGCGTACAGAACGGCGGCCTCCCGGTTATATGGTTGCAGCAGCATACCGCTTCCCCCCTTACCCCACAGGATATGCGGGAGGCGGAAAAAGGGTTTTCCGCCATCAGAGGGCAAAGGCGAGTCTTCGTTTCCCGGATGACGTTGCTTTCTTCAGAAAAAATCAAAATTTTGGGTATACTTTCAGAAAACGACATGATATAATTATTTTACAAATGTTCATGTTTATTGCGCCAAGAACCGCTGAACGATGCGCGGTATAACGCTATGCTTAGGCATTGCCTGACGCAGTCATGGTGGGAGGAATGCTTCAAGGTTTTCCGTAGAGTTTGCTGTGCGCTGCTGGCGCTTTGCTTATGCGCGCCTCTTTGTGCTTCGGCGGAGGATGACGAGGCTTTTGAGCTGGCCATTACCAAGGCCTTCAAAAGCTATAAGACCGTCGGCGCGGCGCTCTATGTCGCCAAGGATGGCGAGATTGTGTATCACCGCTTGTATGGCTATGCGGATAAGAGGGCCAAGGAACAGGTGACGGAGGAGACATACTTCCGCACGGCGTCTGTGACCAAGCTGATCTCCGGCATTCATGTGATGCAGCTGGTGGAGCGGGGCCTGATTGACCTGGATGAGGGCATTGGCGATTATCTGGGCTACGAGGTGTACAACCCCAAGGCCCAAAAGGCAGAGGTGACGCTTCGGCACCTGATGACGCACACCTCCTCCCTGAACCCTTATGGCGCGTATTCCACCGGGAAGTATGCCTTGTCGGAGATTCTTACCGGCAAAAGACGCAAAGGCAGCTTCTATGAGGAGAAGCCCGGCAGCAAGTACCGTTACAGCAACTTCGGCGCCGGCATCATGGGCAGTCTGATTGAAACGGTTACGGGCAAGAACCTCAATGACTCCATTACGGAGGATCTTTTCGCCCCCTTGGGGATGGATGCCGCCTATCATCCTTCGCTGCTTAAGCACCCGAGCCGGATTTCCACCCAGTATGGTACGGACGGCTCTGTGATCCGGGCACGAAGCCGCGCCCTTGCGTCGGAGTGGGATGCGGCTGCTGACCCGGAACGGCACATTGGATTGACCATCGGCTCCCTGTGGTTCAAGGGCGTGGATCTTTGCCGCGTGGGCATGCTGCTGTGCAATGGCGGCTTCCTGGACGGCAAAACAATCCTGAAGCCGGAAACCGTGGCGGAAATGATGGCCGACCAGAAGGATAAGGGCGCCGTGAAGATTTCCTCGCCCTACGGATTGTGCGTAAACCGAATGGATAACCTGGTCAAGGGGCGGCTGATCTACGGCCATCAGGGCATGTCGGAGGGCCTCCTGTGCAATATCTATTACGATCCGGATACGTCCTTCGTCTTCGCCATGGTCAGCAATGGCTGCAATAACAAAATGAGCGATCGTATCGCCAATTTGTCCCGTCGGCTGTTTGACCTGTGCTGGCAGCGTTACAGCGGCACGGAGGACGAGGTTATTCGCTGAGCGCAAGCTGCAAGGGAGATATAGGAATGAAGATACTTTTCGTCTGTCACGGCAACATCTGCCGCAGCCCCATGGCGGAAATGGTTTTCAGGCATCTGGCGCGTCAGCAGGGGCGTCGGGATGTGCAGGCGGATTCCTGCGCCGTCAGCCGGGAGGAAATCGGCAATCCGGTCGATCCCAGGGCACGGAGGGAACTGGCTCGCCATGGGATTCCCTGTGAGCCGCACCGGGCCCGCCAGATGGTCAGGGCGGATTACGCGGCCTATGATCTCATCATCGGCATGGACAGCTGGAACATGAGCGCCATGAGGCAGATTGCCGGAGGCGATCCCGACGGCAAGCTGCGGCTGCTGATGTCCTTCACCGACCGCCCTGGAGACGTGAGCGATCCCTGGTATTCGGGGCGGTTTGATGTCGCGTATGCGGATATCCGGGCGGGCTGTGAGGGATTGCTGAAGCAACTGGATACATGACAGCTCATGACATACAAAGGGCGCTGCCGCAGAACTTGCTTGCGGCAGCGCCCTTGATCTTGTTGTCAGATAGGTGTGTTGGTGGGTTCATCCTCCGCCGGTGCCTCG
The DNA here is from genome assembly GCA_947565865.1 of uncultured Clostridia bacterium. GTDB lineage: Bacteria > Bacillota > Clostridia > Christensenellales > Aristaeellaceae > UBA11524. The sequence goes on along the minus strand of CANOHT010000011.1, from coordinate 62,273 downwards.
GGAAGAGGGGCGCGGACGGCGCAGAGGGCGCCGGAGGCTTCCAGCGGCATCAGCAGATAACGGGCGGTATCCATCATCTGCGGCCAGGCAACGTCCAGCGGATCGGTGAGGAAGGGCTCCACCAGGGTGGTGACCATCCGGGCGGAGGCGTTGTCGCCGCACTTCTGGGCCAAGGTAAATTCGGCGGCGAAGGTCTCTTCATCGTAGCGTTCCATGGCCCGCAGCAGGTCGGCGGTGCTTTCCATCTCCATGGCGGCAGTGAGGCCGGGCAGTAGCGCGGTCACATCGGTTTCCTGACGGTCAATGACCATATATACAGCCACGTCGTAGGCTTTGGTGACAGGTTGAAGGCTGCTCATATCCTCGGGAACGGTCTCGCGGGGAAGCACCTCCATGCGGAAGTACACCTTTTTAAGGTTGCCGCCCTGGTCGGCCACATAATCCTGCATTTCCTGGGAGAGCAGGTCTTCCAGCCGCAGGGTCAGGCCGACGCCGCTGTTGTTCAGGCAGACCGCGTCTACGCCCAGCTCGTGCATCCGTCGGCCAGCCAGCCAGCTGATGCGCATGGTGCGGCCGCCCCAGACCAGGTCGCCGTTTCGGTCGGTCGCATAGCCGCCGTCTTCGTTCAGCTCGGCCTCAGTACGGATGCGCAGCAGGACTTCATCCATCTCCTGGTTGTAGCTTAGGGAAGGAATGAAAAGGCAGGGCTTGTCGGTGGCTTTGTCCCGGATGATGCCGCCGAATACGCTGTGGTTGACAACCAGGCTGTCCTTGGTAGCCAGACTGACGGCCACCTTCCGTCCGTCGCCCTTGACGATTTCCTGGCGAACGGGCGTCAGCTTGCCGAAGAGGTAGCCCACCGGCCCGGGAGGAAGGATGAAGTATTCCCCGGGAAGGATGGTGAACACATAGGCGTTGCTGGCAAGGCGCAGGGTATACCAATCCTCGCACTCAAACCCGTCCAGAACGAAGCGGTAGTTGCCGGGCTCCTCGCCCTCCTCGCGCCACAATTCGCCGTAGAGCTGGTCGCCCGTCAGCAGGCCCTTCACTTCATAGTCAAAGACGGGGTCCATCTCGCCCTGGTACTTTTCCTGGTTGGGGGCGGGAATGATGGTCAGCACCGCGCGGGTGATGGCGAAGGGAATGTCCACCGTGCCGGCCAGGTAATCGGGATGCCCCTCGGGGATGGTGATGTGCATGGTGTAATCGCCCACCAGGAAGGGGATGCCGTCGTCGTTCAGCTGGCGGCCGGTGTAGGTGATCCTCGCGCCCTCGGGCAGATTGGCAATGGGCGCTTTGTAGGCCCGACCGGTGTAGGCCCTGTCCATGGAGCCCTCCGCAGGAACCCAGGGGCCGCGGTGATGATACACCACTCGCTCGCTGAACTGGAAGCCGTCGGCGGTACGCTCATTCAGGACAGCGTCCTGGGCGGTGGCGGCGTAGGCGCGCAGGGTCACGTTCTGTCCGGCGGCAATGCCGCTGATGATTGCCTGACCGTTGGATACGCGCACCTGTGCGGCGGAGGCCAGGAAGGTATCCGGCATGGCCGCGTCGCCCTGAAGCATCATCAGGCCGAGGGTGCCCGCGCCGGGGCAGGAGAGGGTCACGCGCAGGTCGCCGTTGGGCAGGCTCTCACAGGTCAGGCCGGAGAGGGTAAGACCAGGGGTGACGTCCTCCTGATCCCCCATGACCACGGCGGTATAAACGGTATTGCCGCTCTGGGCCGCGATGGCGCTGCCCTTGAGGTTTTCCATTCCCCACAGGTGCACAGAGCCGTCGTAGTGGGTCTTCATCTGCCAGGTCTGCCCGCCAGCCATCAGCGTCAGGTCGGTGTTGGGAACGGGGTTGCCGCTGGCGTCCCGGATCATCAGGGAGAGGTGGGGTACGGTGGGTTCGGGCTCGACCTTGACGTTGCCCAGCAAGGTGACGCCGGTCAGGCTCTGCTGGCCGGAAAGCAGCAGCCGTCCGCTGCGGGCGTCCAGGATGACGGTGGAGCCGCCCGCCAGGGCGATGGCCGGTTGGCCGGTGGAGCGCAGAGCGTTGTCGCCTTCCAGGGTCAGGGTCAGGTGTTCGCCGTCCAGCAGCAGTACACTTCCGGCACTCTGCAGCAGCACATTGCGCAGGGTAGCGGAGGCGGTGACGCCGGCGGCGCTGATCGAGCCGTCCACATAGCGCCCATTGCCCTCCACGGTAAAGGCCTGGGCGTTCCCGGCGTCTACCTGGGGCGCGGTGTCCGTCAGGCGGAAGGCCTGCTGGCCCGCGGGCACGGTGGTGACGGTGATGGTCTGGTCGTTGGCGTCGATGGCGTAGGACATGCCTCCGGACAGCGCGGGCAGAGCGATGGAGCTTCCCACAATCAGCAGGGGGTGCGCTTGACCGTCCACCGTCAGGGTCTGTCGGGTCAGGGGTACGCCCACGCTATGCGCGGTATAGCCGGCGGGCGTCTCATCCAGCATGACAGCGCCGCCATTGATGGTGATGCTGCCGGGCAGTGTGCCGTGAAGGGTCAGCAGACCCTCGTTGATAATGGTCACCGAACCGCTGCCGACTAGCTCGCCCAGGGTGGTATCCCCCTTGGCGTACAGCGTATAGGGCTGGGACGCCTCAACCAGGGTATCGGGAAAGACCACGTCGCGCAACACCAGGGTGATCCCGGACTCGTTGATGTTCAGGAGGGTGCCGGATTGTATGGCGCCGCTGAGCTCGTAGACGGTGTTGGCTTTCAGGTTGTTTACGCTGCCGGGGATTATGACGGCGGGGGTCTCCTGGGGCAGGCTGTCCTCCTGGACAACGGCCAGGACGCCGTCTGTCACCGTGCCGGCCCAACGCTTGCCCTGGGCCGGCGGCGTCAGCCACAGGCAGCACTGGCCCTTGGCGTCAGCACTGTTGACGGCGTAGGGCTGGCCCTCCACCGTGACAGCGCGGATACCGGCGGCGTCGAAGACCAGCATGACGCGGCCCTTCGCTTCCGCGGCATTCATGCGGACGCTGCCGCCCTGAACAATGATCTGCCCGGGCTCCTGCTCGGTTTTTTCAACCCGCTCGATGGCGATGGCGCCGCCTTCCAGTACGGTCAGTTCGGCCTTCTTGCCCAGTCTGAGGGCGGTGAGCGCGCTGACCCGGCTCAGGCTCAGCGTAACCTGGGAGGCGGTCTGGATGCTGAGGTTTTCCAGGGTGGCCTCGTTCAGGGTCAGCACCACCAGGCGGTTTTCGGCAATGGTGAGGGACGCGCCGGGACGGAGATTGCCGCCCTGGACGGTATACACGCCGCTGCGCCAGATGGTGGCGTCGGCCTTGTTCAGGTCGATGACGACGGCCTGCATGCTCCGGGCCTTTCGGGGGCCCTGGTCACGGAGCAGCGCGTCCTGCTGGTTCAGCAGCCAGCGCCCCTTTTCGCACAGGGGAATCTCCAGCCCGTGAGCGTCCAGACCAATATGGGTACAGCCCGCCGCGCCGCACGCGGGAGCCTGGAGGCAGTTCTCGTTGGCATGATCGCACTGGGCTTCATCCCAGGGGGCCGGGGTGGGCTGCGCGGTCGCGGTCGGCTCAGGCGACTGGGTGGGCTCCTCTGTGGGCGCTTCCGTCGGGGCCTCCGTGGGCGCATCGGTCGGAAGCGCCGTGGGCTCCTCCGTGGGGGCTTCCGTCGGCGACTGGGTGGGCTCCTCCGTGGGCACGGGGGAGGGCGTCACATCAGGGACGACCGTGGGCGTGGGGTCGAGATCAGTGGGCGTGGCAATTTCAGCCAGGGCCGTGCCGCTGAAAAGCATGCACAGCGCAAGCAGGCAGGCCACAACGCGATTCATGAACATGGCAAGCACCTCCAGCGCACAAGCGCGTATCACAGTAACCCGGTCAGGGGGCCATGGACTCCATCAGCCTATGGCCTCTGCTTATCAAACGTACCAGAAGCGGCTTTCCTTCCCATTGACGGCAGGAAGCGGAAAATTTCTCATAACCCGCCATTCATAATGGCGAGGATAAGGTTGCCGTTGTTGAAGAGGGGAGCCAGGCTGCTGGCGTCCAGCAGCTCGCTGATGAGGTCCATGGGCACCACCGTCAGCACCAGGGGGACGATGGCGAAGGCGGCGTAACAGATCAGCAGGCCGCGAAGGAAGCCGAAGCCTCCGCCCACCAGCCAGTCCAGCTGCTTGAGCACCGGGAAGCGGAAGATGGCCTTCAGCGCGTTGACAATGATGGAGATGAGGATGAACAGCACCACAAAGCAAACCACGAAGCACAGGATGTTGATGCAGGCGTTCATCAGCGTCTGGCTCACATAATCCGACACGGAGGTGACCCCGGCGGAGGCATAGGCCTGGGTTTCCAGGTTGTTGAGCAGGAGCGCGTCCAGGGGCGGGGGCAGGCTGACCTTGCTGATGACCTGGGCGATGCCCTCCCGGGTCATGGAGGCGACGTTGGAAATAGCCAGCTCCAGATCCCCGATGCGGCTGGAGGCGTCGGTGTAGTGCATGAGGGTGCGCACCAGCTCGGTGTCTCCCTGGATGATGGCGGCCAGCTTGGGGTAGAGCAGGAAGGACAGCCCGAAGGAGAGCAGGCACCCGCCGGTATTGAGCACCGAACTGACGAAGCCCCGGTAGAAGCCGAAGAGCACGCTCAGCCCCACAATGCCGATTACCACATAGTCAACGATGTTCATTCCATCAAGACCTCCCTGTGATGATGTTGAAAGCCACCGGGATCATCAGTCGTACTCGCCGTTCAGGTATTTTTCCCGCGCCCGGGTGATGACCGGGTCGTGGTCGCCGCCGGGGAGGTACAGGGCGTTGATTTCTTCCAGGACTTCCCTCCGCTTTTCCGGTACGCAGTAGGGGCAGCGCTCCAGCTTGGCGAAGACGCCGGTATCCAGCTCAGCGTAGGTAAAGGGGGTAAAGGTCACGCTGTCCTTGGCGGAATAGCACTTTTCCTGGCGGTGATAGTACTTGCCGTTGCCCGCCGCGTTGTAGTACAGGGTGAGATCATCCTCGGGGATGGGAATCTGCCGTCCCTGCCAGTCCTCCCAGATGACCAGCTTGACGTTGCGCTTGCGGTTGTTCCAAAGCCATTGCATGTTCACGCCCTCGGGGGTGCGCTTGCGCTGGACGCGAATGCAGCCGTGGCTGGCGCGCTCGCCCAGGCTGGGCTCGGTATAGCCGTAATTTTTCGTTCCGTCGCCGTTGACAACGTGGGGCACCTCATGGAGTAGGTCGCCGTCGTTGAAGCGGATAGCCAGACCGCAGACCAGGTTGTCGCTGCTGAAGGCGCCCACGGCGCTGGTGAGCAGGAATTCCCCGGAGCGGGTCTCGTTGTAGGGCTGACGGTCATTGGCCAGACCGGTGGAGACATCCAGCGTGGAGAACAGCGCGCCGTCCTTAAACAGGTACAGCCGCTGGGTCAGCTTGTCGATGACGATGGCGTAGTCGTCGGCGGGGGTGATGGTCTTCAGCTCGCTGGTCTTGATATAGCCCTGGGTGAGCATGTTCCAGGCCTTCACCTTGCTGTCATGAAAGGAGGAGGAGTAGCATTCCACCAGCGACCAGCCGTTGTCCAGGTTTTCCAGCACATGGACGCCCTGCGTCGCTCGGGTGACCACCGCCACCCGCGTGCTGTCCTCGCTGGGCTCAGACCACAGGCTGGTCTGATTTTTCTCGTTGCCGTCAATGACGGTGATGGGCTGCATCAGCATCTCCCACACGGCCGCCTCGTCGGTGATGTCCATGGGCAGGGTCCAGTAGTTGAGGGAGGTATCCTGGCCCTCATAGGGGCTGCCGTGGGCGGGGGTGAAAACGCCGTCGTCCGAGTCGGCGGCGGGCATGTCGCCGTCCAAGGATAGATCCTCCTGATAGGGCTCATCGGAAGTTTCCGGCTCAGGCAGGCCAAGGGCGTCGTCTGGGCCGGCGGTAAGGTCGGGCAGATCGCTGAGGGGCGCAGGGGTTGCCGTGGACAGGGGCGGCGCGGTCACGCTCTGGAAGCCGCTGACCGTGACGTTCACATGCTCCTCGTTGGAGGGGTAGCCAGCAGAATCGGAAAGGGTGAGGGTCAATGCTGTGGGGCCGTCCTGGAGCCCCGCGCCGTCAAAGGTAACAGACTGCCAGCCTGCTTCCACCGCTGTGGTGCTGAGGCTTCGCCACGCCCCGTCCACCCACGCGCCCTGGGTCAGGAGGCCCGCCACGCTGGCGTAGAAGGTAACTTCCACCGGGGCGGAGGGCGTAATGACCTCCGCCGAGGCCGTGATGCTCGTGAGGTAAGGGGCCTCGCTGCCCACGGTGACGGGGATGGAGGCCGTCTGGTCGCCCATTTGCACCGTCAGCAGGCAGCTGCCTGCGGGAGCGGGCGCGCCCTGGTAGGTGCCGTTCCACCACAGCGTGTTGCTGCCCGGAACGGCGTCGTAATCCTCCATGACCACCATGATGATCTCGCCTGACTCGTCGGTCAGGTACAGGCTGACCGGGCCGGCGGAGGGCGCGCTGAAGCTGATGGTGACGGCCTTGCCCGGACGGATGGTTTCCGTCAGCTCGTCAAGGGTCAATTCAGCCGCCATGGCGGGCAAGGGAAGCAGCAGGGTCAGTACAAGCAGCAGTGCGGTGAGTTTACGCATGGCGATCCTCCTGTTGGTTCATATCTTGGGTAGCTTGGGGCCGCAGCATATCGGCCAGTCCATGGGCGTTTGGCCGCCGCAGGGTACAGGGCTCATGGGGGAAGCGGCCTTCGGGGTCGATCAGACAGGTAAGCGTCCCGGCTGCCTGCCCCGCGCGGATGTCAATGGGCCGATCGCCCAGCATGATGCAGCGCTCGGCGCGCAGACCGTGGCGGCCAATGAGCGATAGCAGGCTGTCAGGCGCGGGCTTGCGGGGAAAGCCGTCCTCGGCGGTGACGGTATCGGTGAAAAGCGGCAGCAGTCCGGCCCTGTCCAGCGCCGTCACAGCCGCCCTGTCCCGGTGCGTCACCAGGTAATGATGGAAACCTGCGGCATGGAGACGCCGTAGCGCTTCGGGAATCCCCGGCATGGGCGGAACACCGCGCAGCAGCGGCGCTTCCTCCCGGCGGAAGGCCTTCGCCAGCGCCCGGGCATCCAGCCCATGGGCTTCGGCGATGACCTGGACGCAGTGGGAAAGGCTTTCCTTCATCAGGGACAGGAGGCGTTCGGGCGCTTCCCGCACACCCCAGGCTTCCAGTGCCTGGCTCATGGCGGCAGCCATCGTGGGATAGGTGTCCATCAGGGTGCCGTCAAAGTCCCAGAAGCAGTCTGTCAGAGGCGGATGGCTCAGGGCCAGCGCCAGGGCCACGGGCGCGTCCGCCGGGCAAAAGGCGTAGCGCGGCAGTTCCCGGGGCGCCGCGAAGGCGTAAGCCTCATGCTCGGTAAGAACGGGCTCGCCGTCGGTATCGGCAAGAAGGAAGTCGAAGGTCAGGCCCTCCGCCTCCCGGCTGTCATAGGGCCGGATGTCCCGGACGTGGAGGGCCAGCTCCTCACGAAGCTCCCGGGCCAGACAGTCAGACGGGGTTTCCCCCGCCTCCTGCTTGCCGCCGGGAAATTCCCACAGATGGGCGTTGTGCCGCCCCGGCCCCCGTCGGCATATGAGAATGCGCCCGTCCGCCCGGCGGATGATGCCCGCCGATACGCGGATCATTGGCGCGCCTCCTTCACCAGGGCGATTTCCCTGGCGTAGCCGTCCAATTCGTTGGGGGTCTCCAGGAGGAAGGGCAGGTCGCGCAGGGCGGGGTGGTTCACCACGCGCATAAGGGCGTCGAAGCCCAGCGTGCCTTCCCCCAGCTTTTCGTGGCGATCCTTCCGTGCGCCGCATGGATTTTTGCTGTCGTTGAGGTGGATGGCCTTCAGCCGATTCAGGCCGATGACGCGGTCAAACGCCGTCAGCACACCGTCCAGGTCATTCACAATGTCATACCCGGCGTCGCTGACGTGGCAGGTATCCAGGCACACGCCCAGGTGGGCGTTCAACTCCACCCGGTCGATGATGGCCCGCAGCTCCTCAAAGCGGCTGCCCACCTCGCTGCCTTTTCCGGCCATGGTTTCCAGCAGGACAGTGGTGCGCATATCCTCCCGGAGGACGGCGTTGAGCATATCCGCGATGAGGCCGACGCCCATGTCGATCCCCTGGCCCACATGGCTGCCGGGGTGGAAATTGTACAGGTTGCCGGGAAGATGCTCCATCCGTTCAAGGTCATCCCGCAGGGTGCGGATGGCGAAATCGCGGATGCTTTCATCCGCCGAGCAGCCGTTGAGGGTATAGGGCGCGTGGGCCAGGATCACGCCGATGCCCCGCTCCTTGGCCAGGGCCAGATAGGCGGCCACGTCCTCCGGCGAGACAGCCTTGGCGTTGCCGCCCCGCGGGTTGCGGGTGAAGAACTGGAAGGTGTTCGCGCCGATGGACAGCGCCTCCCGCCCCACGGAAGCGTAGCCCTTGGCGGCGGAAAGATGACAGCCGATGTGCAGCATGACGGCGCTCCTTTCGTGGATATAAGTCAAGATGGGGGTCAAAAGACGAGTTTACCGGAAATGAGCCGAAGGCTCTATCGGATGACCAGGCCCATCAGCCGCGCCAGCTCCGCCGCCTGCAGCGGCGTGACCACCATGCCGTAGAGATCGCCCAGACCGATGGAAAGGCCCGTGAGGGTGCAGGTGCGCAGATCAAGGCCCTTCATGGCGGTGCGGTGAATGGTGGCGCGGGTGAAGTCGCAGCGGTCAAATTCCGCCTTCAGCGCGGCGGACTCAATGGAGGCCTCCTGCAGAATGCAGTCCTCCCACAATACATGATCGCACTTGGCCTCGGCCAAGTTGAGGAAGTCCAGCTTGCAGCCGGTGAGCCTCGTCTGGCGCAGCAGGGCGTGGATGAGGTCCGCGCCCGTCATGCGGCACACGTCCGCGTGGCAGCGGACGAACACCGCGTCCTCCAGATTGGCCCCGGACAGATCGCAGTGGTCAAGGATCACATCGGTGAAGCCCACCCGGCGCAGGTCGCAGTCGGTGAGCGTGCACTTGCGCAGGATGCAGCCGCGGAATTCACGGCTGTGCAGGTCGCGGCCCGTCAGGTCGGCGCCTTCCAGCAGCAGGCCCTCAAATTCATCCTCGTCAGGCAGGGCATCCAGGGATAAGAGGGATTCAAATTCCTCCAGACGAGGGGCGTCGATCTTCATAAGCGGCTTCCTTTCCTTTTCTCAGGTGATGGCGTCCTGGGGCTGGGCCAGCTGGCGGACGAGGCGCTCCACATGCTGCCTGGCCAGGCTGGCGGATTGGACGGCCTCGGCCTGGGAGACCGGGCGATCGCCCATAAGTCCCACAAACTGGCTGACCTTCAGGCCCAGGGCTTCCTGCATTACCGCGTCGCTGCCCTGGGGGGCCACCAGGTAATAGCACAGCAGAGAATCCTCCTGGCCGATGCGGTGGGCACGATCCTCCGCCTGACTGTGGACGGCGGGGCTCCAGTCCAATTCCCCAAAGACCACGCAGGTGGCCCGCTGGAGGTTGAGGCCGCTGGCGGCCCGGAGGCTGACGCACAGAATGTCGGTTCGGCCGTCCATGAAGCGCTCCACCGCCCGTTCCTTCATGGCGGAGGTTTCCCGGCCGGTGATGAAGCCCGGGGCAAAGCTGCGCAGCTCCTGCTTGTACAAATCCATCACCTCATGATGATGGGCGAAGAGCAGCACCTTTTCCCCGCCTTCCAGCAGCGCGCGGACAAACTGGCATACATAGGGGGACTTTGACACGCCTGTGGCCTGCCGTGCCCGCTGGCTGATGGCTTCCTCCAGCATGGCCCGGGCGGAGGGCGTCAGGGCGCCGTCGCTGCGCCAGCGGAGAAGTTCCGGCAGGATGGGCTCCATCAGCCGGGCATAGACCTTGTCGTTCCAGTCCAGCTCCTGTACCAGGCGGCGCTTGGGCGGCAGTTCCCGGAGCACCTCCTGCTTGGTGCGGCGCAGCATCAGCCCTTCCCGGCGCAGGTAATCCCCCAGAAGATCGGGCTTGATGACCACCGCGTTGCCGTAGCCGTAGCACCACTCCCGGGTGAAGCTCTCCCAGTCGCCCAGAAAGTGATAGTCGAGGATGTTGATGACGTTCCAGATCTCCCCGCCCTTGTTGTAGATGGGTGTGCCGGACAGGCCGATGACACGCTCGCAGCTTTCGGACAGCAGGCTGGCGGCGGAGTATTTCTCCGTACCCGTGTGGCGAAGCTCCTGCACCTCGTCGAAGATCACAGCCTGCCAGGGCAGGGCAGGCAGCACGTCCTTCCAGCCGCGCAGGAGCAGGTAGTGCATGATGTACACGTCCGCCTCCGGCAGCTCATAGGGCTTGAGCCCTCGGATCACATGGACGCGGGGGGGCTGGCCGTCCAGGCGGAGGAACCGCAGGGCTTCCTCCGTCCAGTTGCGGGTGAGGTGAGCGGGCGGGATCACCAGGCAGGGGAAGCGTCCGGTGGAGGCAAGCCAGGACAGCGCCTGCACGGTCTTGCCCAGCCCCATTTCGTCGGCCAGCAGGCAGCGGTCGTGCTGAAGCAGATAAGCCAGGCCCTCCTGCTGGAAGGTCATCAGCTGGCCGGTGAAGCTGCCCTCCGGCGGGGTCATCCGCTGGGGCAGCATGGCCGCCTTCTCCCGGCGGACGGCGGCGTTGCGGGCATCCTCCACAGCCCGGTCCCACAGGGCGCGGTCACCGGGGCGAATGTCGAGGGGATAGCGCAGCATCAGCCAGCACAACTCTCCCACCATCCGGCGGTGGGCGGTAAAGCGGGCCTCGCCGCGCTTGCTCCCCGCCGTGCCGGGGAAAAGGCGCTTGCACATTTCCGTTACGCTGGGGTCGCCTTTCACCACCCAGCACTTGCTGCGCCGGTTGTAGCTCAGGGTGCCGCAGGTGCGCCCGGGCAGGGTGTAGCTTTCCTGCAGATAGGCCGGAAGCAGGGCGGCGTCCTCCCGCCAGGTCGATTCGGTCATAGCGCGATCCCCCACAGACGATTCAGACAGACCAGCCGCAGCTGCTTCCCGCAGAGGGTTCGCGGCAGATCGACGGTTTTTTCGGTCACCAGGATCAACCCCTCTACCCGAGGGCATTGAGCGTAGCGGGTCAGCTGGCTCCGCAGGCGGGCCTTGTCCACATGGCCGCGCTTGATTTCCACGCCGATGCCGCCTGCCATCAGATCGATGCGGCACCTGGGCGCCAGGGGAACCTCATGCTCAAAGGGGAGCCCCGCCTGGGTCAGAGCGTCCATCACCAGGCGGTGGAGGTCGTATTCCCCCTGCTGCAAAGGCGCGCGCAGGGTTTGCAGAGCATTGACCACAGCGTCCAGCGGCATGGCCGCCTTCGACATCATCATCAGCATCAGTAAATGCCCGCCATGGCCTGGGTCAGCAGCCCCATGGCCGCCGCGACATCGCCCTGGCTGGGCGAGCCGGACTGAATGACCCCGGAAAGGTTGTTCATGGCATTCTGAATGGCCGCGTACTGGGCGGAGGAGGCATCCATGCCGCCGAGCATTCCCTGGGCCTGGCTGATGAGCACCTTCGCGTCGGGAATGAGGGTGTTGCTGGTGATGGGATCGGTGCCGGTGGAAGTGCCAGGGGTGTTGTGCCAGGTGCAGGCGATGCTCCCGGCGCCTGCGGCGGCCCCCAGGTGCTCGGTCAGCACCTCTTCGTACTGAGTGCCGATGAAGCGATACAGCGGATGCCCGTCGGGGATGACCACCACGCCCCGGACGGCGGTATTGGCACAGTAGGGGCCTGCCAGCATTCCGCTGTCCAGGCAGATGTTCTGCTGGCGGTGCATCTGGCAGGATACGGTGGGAACGGTACCCTGGGCCCAGTAGTCGGTGACGGTGCCGTAGCCCTTGGCGTCGGCGCGGCAGGCGTCGGTGGCCAGCTGGCCGGAAACGGCGCAGGTGGTGGCGGTGGTCAGCCCGTACTGGCCGGGATCGCCTTCCAGGATGTCGCGGTTGCTCAGCCCCTGATGAATCTGCGCCATGTAGCTCTGCCACAGGGGGGCCGCCGCGCCGCCGCCCGTGGACTTGGAGGACAGGGCCTTGTAATTGTCGTGGCCCACCCACACGCAGGAGACGTAATAGCCGGTGATGCCAGCGAAGGTGACGCCCTTCTGGTCGGAGTTGGTGCCGGTCTTGCCGGCGACGGTTTGGCCCTTGATCTTGGCGGAGGTGGAGGTGCCGGAGGACACGGAGTCCTTCATCATGTCCACGGTCATCCAGGCGGTGGATTCGCTGAAGACCCGGCGGCGAGTCTGCTGGGCGTGGCCGTCCCACACCACCTGACCGTCCGAGTCGGAAATACCCAGTATGGAAATGGGCTTCTGGTACACGCCGCCGTTGGCCAGCACACCGTAGGCCACGGTCATCTGCATGGGGGTGATGCCGCTGGAGCCCAGGGACAGACCAAAGAGCGTCTGGTCGATATGGCCGTCATCAATGCCCAGGCGGTGGAGGAAGTCCACGGAGCGGTCGATGCCCACCATGCTGGTCAGGGTTTGGGCGGCAGCCACGTTATGGCTGCGGCGCAGGCCTTCCCGCAGGGTTTCGGGGCCGACGTATCCGCCGCCGCCGTAGTTGCGGGGCCAGGAATCCTGCCCGTTGGAGCCCTTCCACCCGGCGATAGGCAGGGGCATGTTGTAAACGATGCTGGCCGGGGACGCGCCCAATTCCAGGGCGGGAGCGTAGACGGCGATGGGCTTGATGGAGGAGCCAACGGGCATCTTCATATCGGTGGCCCGGTTGAGGGTCTTGCGCTGGGTGGGCTTGGTGCGGCTGCCAACAATGGCCTTGATCTCGCCCGTGCGGTAGTCAAGCACCGCCGCCGCGGCCTGGGGCTGGATGATCTCGTCATAGGTGCCGTCGGCGTTGCGGGAGCGATACACCTTGTCGGCGGGGTCGCGGAGGGACGGATACTTGGTCCAGTTTTCCAGGGCTTCCTCCACGGTGGTCTGGATGGTTTCATCCATGGCCAGCATGATGCGGTAGCCGCCGGTGCGTAGCTGATTCTCCATGGCGCTGCGGTTGGCGGCGGTGTTGTCCAGCTGGTTGAGGGACAGGAGAATATCGACGGCCTCGGTGATGGCGTATTCCACATAATGGGCGTGTTCGTACATGCCCGTGCCGGTGGAAGGATCCTTCTCCAGCACGTTGGCCGTGGCGGGATTGAGCGCCTCCTGGTACTGGTCATAGGTGATGAACTGGTTCTCGTACATGCACCGCAGGACGTAATCTGTGCGGTTGTTGGTGATGGCTACATAATCGACACCCTCCTTGGAGCGGGTGTAGAAGTTGCGGCGGGGATTATAATAGTAGGGACTATTGCAGGTGCCGGCCAGGATGGCGCATTCCCGCAGGGTCAGTTCCCCCAGGGACTTGCCGAAATACCCCTCTGCCGCCACCTGGACGCCGTAGTAATTCTCGCCCAGCCAGATGGTGTTGAGGTAGCTTTCCAGGATTTGATCCTTGGTGTAGCGGGTTTCCAGCTGAAGGGCCAGGTAGGCCTCCTGAATTTTGCGTTTATAGCTCTGCTCATTGGAGAGCAGGGTGTTTTTGATGAGCTGCTGGGTGATGGTGGAGCCGCCCTGTGTGCTGGAGGAGGACAGGTTGGATACAAACGCGCCTACAATGCGCTTGATGTCCACGCCGCTGTGGGTGTAGAACCGGGCGTCCTCCACGGCGACGAAGGCCTGCTGCAAATACTTGGGCATGGCGGCGATGGAGACCATCACGCGGTTCTCCACACCCTTGTATTCGGTAATCAGCTTGCCAGAGCTGTCATAAATAAAGGAGGTCTGGGCCTGATCGTCCAGGGCGGCAAGATTCAGGTTGGGGGCGGTTTCCACATAGCCCTTGGCGATGCCGGCAACCGCGCCCACGCCTGCCAGTCCCACCAGCAGGATCAGCGCTGCCAGGATGCGCACGACGTTCACCAGTACGCACAGCGCGAAGTTGGGTTTCTTGACGGCGGGCTTGAAAATGCTGCGGGCATGGACGGGCCGGGAGGTGGGCGCAGTCCGCGCGTCCTGCTGGTCATCCCAGTAAGCCTCGTCGGCATAGGCCGCGTCCTCCGGCAGCGGGGCCTGATCGTCCCACAGGGGCGCTTGGCCGTCCTCCTCGGGAACGTCCGACCAGTCGCCCTGATCCACGGGCGCATAAAAATCGGCATAGCCGCCGTCAGCATCCTGGGGCGGATAGGCCTCCTGGGGGGGATACGCATCCTCCGGCGCGTCCGCAAAGTCGGGCGGGTACATGTCCTCGGGTGCGCCCGCGTCCTCCGGTGGATATACATCCTCGGGCGGATAGCTCTGAGCGTCCTGTGCCCAGGGTTCCCGCGCCGGTTCATTCTGTCTGCTGCGCTTGGGGTGATGGAACAAGGAATCGCCTCCTTCATTCGCCAGGAGCAGCGCTCAGGGGATAATCCTCACCCTTAGCGCATAAACCATCAGCATAATTATAGCACATTTCACCACAACGCGCTATGCCTATTTAACGAAGGAGGGCCGGTCATGACTGCAATCGAGAGGAAAAACCTTGCTGTGCCCCGGCGCTTGCTGCTGGCGGGGCTGCTGCTCCTGGCTCTGTTTCTTTGGCTGGAGCGCAATCTAACCCAGGTGATGCTGACCCTGGCCGATGCGAGAGCCCAGGTTATGGCCGTGCAGGCCCTGAACGAGGCCGCGGAGGAAATCATCCAGCAGGGCGTGAGCTATGAAAGCCTGGTGGACGTATCCCTGGGCAGCGACGGCAGTGTGCGCCTCCTACAGGCCAATGCCGCGGGCATGAACCGTTTGGCTTCCAAGGCCAGCCTGCTGGCCCAGGAAAAGCTGGACGCGCTGGAAAATCAAAGCGTGTCCGTGCCCCTGGGCAGCGCCCTGGGCGTCGCGCTGCTCTCCGGCATGGGGCCGGACATTCGCGTATCCATCCTGCCGGTGGGGGCGGTGGTGACGCAGTTTTCCACGGAGTTCACCTCCGCCGGCATCAATCAGACCAGGCACCGGGTTTTCCTGACCATGCGGGCCCAGGTGCGGCTGGTGCTGCCTGCCGGGGTCTCTGTGGTGGAGGCCGTAACCCAGGTGGCGGTGGCGGAAAGCATCATTGTGGGCGATGTGCCGGACTCCTATGTGAACGTGGATACCATTGACAACATGCTGAATCTGATTCCGTAAGGGTATCGCGCGCTTGGCCGTTTGGCCGCGCAGGGAAGCGTATCGCTCCGAAAAACGCCAAAGCCGGCGCAAAGGATTCCGCCTTGCCTGCGCGCACGGTAAGGCCCGCCGCTCTCCCGCACGGGGGCGGGGAACGAAGCTGCTTACAGCTTGACGAAATGCAGAACCTGGCTGTCAAAGTCGCCGGACAGCATAGGCTGAATACCAAGGCGCATCAGGGTGGAACCGGCGAAGGTTTCCTCGGTGCCGGATAGCCGGTAGCGGGCGTCAGCATCCAGGCCCCGCAGGGTGACGCGGGGAAGGGGGCGACCGCTGCGCTGGCTGTGGAGGAACAGAAGGAGCACGGCCTCGCTGCCGTCCTTGGCGCAGTATTCCGTGGCCGCGAGGTTTTCCCGGGTGGGCAGGAGCAGGCGGTACAGGTCGCCCTGGTGAATGACGTGGCGCAGCGTCTTGTAGCGGCTGATTTCCTCCCGGCAGATGGCAAGCTGCCCGTCGGTCAGGCGGTTGATGTTCGCGCCGATGCCCAGGGTGCCCTCCATGGCGACGTGGAATTTGTAGCGCAAATCGTCCCTGCCGGCGCGGCGGGCGCGGGACGGGGTGTCCGTCACCCAGCAGCTGGTCAGCACGGGCGCGAAAAGCAGCGAGCAGCCCTCCTGGATCATCAGCCGGTCATAGGGGTCGGTGTTGTCGCTGGCCCAGAACTGACCTGTGCGGGCGATCATGCCCAGATCCACCCGACCGCCGCCGCCGCTGCAGTCCTCCACATCCACCAGGGGGAATTCCCGGCGCAGCGTTTCCAGGATGCGGTATACGGCCAGGATGTGCCGCTCCCGGGCGAAGGGCGTGAGCCGCTCGGCCACGTCGGTCATGGGGCGGTTCATGTCCCATTTGATGTAGGAAATATCATAGCGGCGCAGAAGACCCCGCAGCAGTTCGATGGCGAAGGCTTCCACCTCGGGCTTGCCGAAGTCCAGCAGGTACTGGTTGCGCAGCTGAATGGGCTCTATGCCGCTGAGACGATGAATCCAGTCGGGATGGGCGCGGTATAGGTCGCTGTCCGGGTTGACGGCCTCCGGCTCCACCCACAGCCCGAAATCCATGCCCAGGCCCTTGACATGATCGATCAGCTCCTCCAGGCCATGGGGGAATTTCTCCTGATTCACATACCAGTCGCCCAGACCGGCCCGGTCGCTGTGGCGCTGACCGAACCAGCCGTCATCCACCACGAACAGCTCCACGCCCATGGCCGCCGCCCGATCCGCCAGCGCCATCTGCTCCTGAACCCGGACGCTGAACTCCGTGGCCTCCCAGGAGTTGTACAGCACCCGGCGGGGACGGCAGCTCGCCGTCAGCACATCCCGCTGGAAGTCGTGCATCCGGCGGCTGAGCCCGCCCAGGCCCTGAGCGCTCAGGCAGAGATACATGGGCGGCGTGGACACGCGCTCCCCGGGGGCCAGCGTCAGGGTCAGGTCATGGTCGCTGAAGCCGGCGGTGATACGGGAATGACCGAAAATCGTCGTGGCTGCGGTGATCTGCCAGCTGCCGCTCCACCCCAGGGCGCAGCAGCAGGCCAGCCCCGTTTCCTCCTCATCACCCTGAGCGGCGATAAGGAAGGGCGCCATGTGGTGGCCGGACATGCCCCGTTCGGAGCCCAGGCGCAGTTCGCCCTCCGCCAGCTCGGCACTCCGGCGCTGGAACTCGCAGCCCCAGGCGCCGGCGGTGTAGTGAGCCGTCCAGGGCCCGGCGGCGGGGGGCAGGCAGCAGGCCCCGCTGTCCAGCCGGGACAGGGTCAGGGGGACGCCGCCCGCCTGCACTTCCGCGTGGCGGATCAGCACGTCATGCCGGGCGTCAACCCGGTAATGCAGGCGAAGCGCCAGGCCGCTATCGTCGTCCCCCAGGGTGATGACGGCGGTATTCCCGCTGACATCCACCTGACGGAAGGTCAGGACCAAGGGAATATCCGCCTTGATGGCGGGGTTCACGAAGGTTCGTCCGTCAAAGGACGGATATTCCAGCCGCTCCCGCCAGATTTCCATGTCAAAGGAGCTTTGTACGGTTTGAAACGCGATGGCAGCCCCGTCCTCGGCGGCGATTTTCTCGCCCCAGTACAGGCACAGAGGCGCGGGATCTTGGAGGCTGATAAGATAGGATGTGCGGTCGGTTTCCAGAGCCAGGAGCTTTTGGGCCTCAAGATAACGGATCATGGGCGATCCTCCTTTAATATTCTGCGACTTTTCCGCGGCGCGCAGGCGGACGGCGTTTATATCCGTTCCGAAACAACATTCTGCGCTGGAGTGGCGATGTCCTCCATCGCTCGTAACTTTCGCCGCGTCGCTTCGCCTTTGACTTGATGGAAGACAGTCGGTATGGTAGAATGGTTCAAACGCTTCAGCGAAAAACGGGAAGGAGCGAACCATGCCATGAATGAGAGCAAAACCAGAGCGGAGCGGATTGCTCAGAAGGTTAGAAAGAAGCAGCGGATGATCCGCGCGGCCATGGGTCAGGAAAAGGCGGATCTGGTGCTCAAGAATGCCACCTATGTCAACGTGTTCTCCAATGAATTATGCCAGGGGGACATTGCTGTGGTGGGCGGCCTGGTCATCGGCATGGGCGAGTACAGCGGCGTGGAGGAGGTGGACGTATCCGGCAGGATTGTCGCGCCGGGATTCATTGACGCCCATATCCATCTGGAAAGCTCCCTGGTATCGCCCTCGTCCTTCGCCCGGGCAGTGATCCCCCACGGCACCACCACCGTCATCACCGATCCTCATGAGATTGCCAACGTGTGCGGCGCGGGCGGCATTGACTACATGATGAGCGCCACCGAGGGGCTGCCTTTGGACGTTCACTTCATGCTGCCCTCCTGCGTCCCCGCCATGGATTTTGAGGAGAACGGCGAGCGGCTTACCTGGCGGGACATCAACGCCTACTTCGACCACCCCAGGGTGCTGGGGCTGGCGGAGATGATGAACTATCCCGGCGTAATCTATGGCGACCGCGCCACCATTGAGAAAATCGTGGTCAGCCAGGCCCATCACAAGAAGATCGACGGCCACGCCCCCGGGCTTTCCGGCCGCGCGCTGGACGCCTACATTTCCGCCGGCGTGTATTCCGACCATGAGTGCGACACCTTTGACAACGCCGTCGAAAAGCTGCGCAAGGGGCAGTTCATCATGATCCGGGAGGGCACCGCAGCTCAGAATCTGGAGGCGCTGATGCCCCTGCTCACCGAGCAGTACGCCCACCGCTGCATGTTCTCCACCGATGACAAGCACCCCTATGACCTGCTGCGCAAGGGCCATATCGACTACATTGTGCGCAAGGCCATCCGCCTGGGCGCCGATCCCATCCTGACCATCAAGGTGGCCAGCCACTACGCCGCCCGGTATTTCCTCCTGAACAACAAGGGCGCCATCGCCCCGGGGTATCTGGCGGACTTTGTCGTGCTGGATAATCTGCGGGACGTGGGGGTGGAGATGGTCTTCAAGCGGGGAAAGAAGGTCTACGACGGACATGATGTGATGCTGAACGAGCCCGTCATCGCCCCCGACATCCTCCATGCCGTCACCGATACCTTCCACCTGCCGGAACTGACGAAGGAACGCCTGGCCCTGGGGGACGCGCCCCTCATCGGCATGGTGCCGGGCCAGATCGTCACCCAGAACCTGGGCCGGGCCTCCGGGGTGAACGTGGATCAGGATGTGCTGAAGATGGCGGTATGCGAGCGGCACCGGGGTACGGGCCACGTTGCCTGCTGCTATGTGAAGGGCTACGGCCTGCGGCGGGGGGCCATCGCGGCCAGCATTGCCCATGACAGCCACAACATCATCGCCTGCGGCGTGACGGATGAGGACATTGTGCTGGCGGTGAACCGTCTCCGGGCCATGGGCGGGGGCCTGACGGTGGTGGAGGCGGGAAGGGTGATTCAGGAGCTGCCCCTGCCGGTGGCGGGCCTGTTCACCGACAGTCCACTCGAAAAAGTCAACGAGGCCCTGGAGGCCTGCAAGCGCGCCGCCTATGAGCGGGGCGTGTCGGAGGGCGTGGATCCCTTCATGACCCTGAGCTTCACCAGCCTGCCGGTGATTCCCTCCCTGCGGCTGACTACCCTGGGCGTGTTTGATGTGGATCAGATGCGTCTGATCGATTGACGGAGGCGAGATGCCATGAACAAACGGATAATGGCGCTCCTGTGCGCCGTGCTGATGGCGATGGTGTTTCTGCCCGCCCAGGCGCAGGAGGCCCTTTCTCCGATCTATACCATGGTGAGCGTGGACGCTCGGGGCGGCATGACGCCCCTGGGCACGGCGGTGCTGGTGGAGGACGCCGCCACCCTGCTGACCACCATCTGGGCGGCGCAGCCTGACGGGCAGCTGATGGCCGTGGGCAGCGGCGGCGCCCTGGCGGTGACGGAAATCCGGCAGCCTGACGGGAACAGCCCTCTGCTGCGGGTGACGCTGGCCCAGCCCTCCCCGGCTCAGCCCGCCGAACTGGGCACGGCGGAAGAACCGCTGATAATTCGCGGCGTTACGGCGGAGGGCGCGGCCTTTTCCGCCCCGGCCCGGCATGTGACCATCACGCCCCTGGACGGCGCGTCCTGCCTGCTGTATACCGGCATCGCCGGAACGCTGCCCGGCGCGGTGCTCACCGACGCCCAGGGCAATATCGCCGGTATGGCCGTGGCGACCTATACCGAGGGCGTCCATCGCTATGTGGCTTATACGGCGGAGAAGATCGGGGCCGTTCTGCGGGGCGAGACGGCGCGAAACGCTCCGGCGGCTGAAGGCATCAACTGGCTGAACGGCTTCACCGCCGCGGTGGAGCATGGCATGATGACGGTGGACTGGTCGGGCGTTGTCCCGGCGGAGGGCGCGGCGGACAGCGCCTTTACCCTGTTCTGGGTGGACGGCGCCAACGGCTACTATACATACGCTCCGCTGGACTGGGCGGAGGGCAGCGCCGAGGTGTCGGTGCTGCCGGGACATACCTACCTCATGTGGCTCCAGCAGTCAATGACGGGCGAGGTGGACACGTCATCCTTCCCGCAGGCGGCGCTGATAACGGAAGCGCCCGCGACGCCGCCCTTTACCGCGATGGATTTCGTGAACGCGGCCTCCTGCCTGGCCTGTACAGACGCGGCGGCAGAGCCGGAAAACCTGGATTTGCTTTCGCCCATGGAGGACATCACCGCGGCGAGCCTTCAGGATGAGGGGCTTCGCCTGTACCTGCAGGTCACCAATACCTATCATACCCAGCAGGAGCGGGAGGCGCTGCTGACCGTGGCCCTTACCGCCCCCGACGGCAGCTGCTACTGGGATACCGACGGCTATGTATTCCTGCCGGAGCTGGGGGAGAACGACAGCTGGTTCGTGGAGGTCACGGCGCTCTTCCGGGACTGCGAGCAATTCACGGGCTTTGTCCCCGGGCCGTATACCCTGGCCTACTACCTGGACGGCCAGCTGGGCGGGGAAGTCGTGTTTGCCCTTCAATGAGCTGACAGAAGGCAAGAAAGAAGCGGCCTCCTCTGCTTACGGAGGGGGAGGCGAGCGGCTGGGTCAAATCCGAGGGGTCGATGCTTACAAAAACTGACAACATGCGCGTCAGTTTTTTTGTTGGTGAGCTAAAAAAAGGACTTCCCGGCCGGGAAGTCCTGCAGCCGCTTTGCCGGCGTTGTATTTCATGCCTGGATCAGCGTATCATCTTGCATTCCATATAAAATCTTTTTTCGTTGGCATGGCCCATGGAGAAGGTCTTGCGGGGCAGCACGCCCAGGCGGCGGATGGCGGGGAAGAAGTCGGCCTTGTCCAGCGGCGGCAGCAGGAAGCCCATGGTGTCCTCCCGCTGACAAAGCTGCCGCACCACGTCGTCGCCGTGGATGTAGTCGATGTCCGCCTCCGGGCAGCGGGCCAGGAAATCGTCCAGGTAGCGCTGGAGGGTATCCGCGGGCAGAGCGCCGTCTGGCTTGCTGACGGTGGCAACGGCCTCATGCCCATGGTAGATCACCCGGAGGGTGTGCTCCGTTTCGTCCGGAGCCGTTGCCTCGGACAAATCCATCCCCCGCTGATGGCAGTACAGCGTCCAGTCCGTCATCACCTCATCCGGGCGGACGCCGGTGAGTACCCGGTGGATGGGCTCGAACAGCAGCGCGCCGTCGTGGATGTTCTCCACCTCGCACAGGGCGTACCGGGCAGGGTGGGTCAGCCGCTCCTGGGGCGTCAGGGCAGGCTTCAGCTGCTCCCAGCAGCGCTTGGCTGTGGCTAAGGAGTGGTTGCCGTCGCCCACGGCGAACAGCAGGGGATCCGCGCCCTGGGATGACTTCAGCAGCGCCAGCGCTTCGCGAATCCGCGCCTTGTCCTCCGCGCCGGTGACGGCCCATCCCCGCAGGTGGCCGCCCTCCTTCATCAGGGGGAAGTCGTAGAGCAGGGGCAGGCTGGCCCGGCGGGCGTATAGGGGCTCCACCACGCTTTGCAGGGGATCGTCCATCAGCAGCAGGATGTGACTCAGCTCGATGGCCGCGCCCTGGCGGATGACCATCCGGGCGGGCAGGCGGGCGGCGATGGTTTCCTCCGTGGGCCGCACCAGACTTTTGCTCCCGGGAGTGAAGTCGTACTGCTCCAGATCCACCGCGCAGACCAGCCCCAGCCGGGCGCCGCTTTCGGTGGAGCGCTCCACCAGGATGAAGCCCTCCGTCACCGCCTGGGTCAGGATGCCGCTTTGCAGGTAGTCCCGCATGGCCTGATGGATGGCGGGCACACATCTGGCGGACTGATCCAGGTAGCACTCGGGGAGCATCAGGCGCAGGGTAGAAGGCTGAGCGCCCACCTGCAGGGCTACGTCCTCCCAGTAATCGGGCTGGGAGGTGTACTGATCGCAGGCCACGCAGGCCCAGGCGGCGGGGGATACGCCGTCGGCTGGCAGCAGCAGGTTGGCGGGGACAATGCCCAAGGCGTCATGAGTCATGGCAATCATCCTTCCATCTGGTATTTGGATAGCGTTGTTTGTGGCGCTCTCTATGTACGATTAACCTATAATTCCAATCTCATATAAACAACTTCTTGAAAGCCTGTGAATCGAGAATGAAAGCCTTTGGGATTTCTGCCAAATTCAACAAACCCAGCTTTCTGATAGATGGATAATGCCCTGACATTGTCGGCAACTACATTCAGCTCAAGCTGGACGTATCCCGCAGCCCTTGCACATTCAATACACGCTGTCGTTAATGCCTGTCCAATCCCCAGCCCCCAAAATTCTTGAGCGACACTGATGCCAAATTCAGCTCGATGCCGTATCTTGTATTTTTTTCCTACTGCTTCAATCCCAGCGGTTCCCACAACTACATGATTGACGACGGCAACAATTTCGATTTCATTTTCACTGTCAGATTTCTCTTTAAGGAATTGGCTTTCCTGCATCGCGTCAAAGCAATTTTCATCTGGATAGCTGAGCAGATAATCGGTTTCTCCATGGGCCAGATGAAAGTTGTCCAGTACGGCTTGCCCATCACATTCCGTTCCGTTTCTCAAGCAGCATTCGATGCCGTTTTTTAACGTTATTACTTGATGATATTTCACCGCTGACACCTCACGAGGGATTTACCTTGCGCGGCCGATCCGCCGCATGCCTCCGCCGCATGCCTCCGGCGAAGCCGGCTTGTTCGATCTTTTATACTTCAACGTTCTGAAATGGCCGCCGATCCAGAAGGTTGCCTCCAGCGTGCGGAAGCGGATGAATCTGATCCTGGGGTCGTCGATGCTCTTGGGGAAAAAGGCTCTGTCGCCTTCACGCCACAGGCGCAGCATCTCCTCGCGGTCGGTGATGATATCGACCTCACCCACCAGGGTCAGGGAATCGCCCTCCCGCCGGAAGCAGACGCTGGCCTTGCTGTTCTCCTCAAAGTGCTTGGCCTTGCCCTGCTTCGCGCTTCGCTTGGAGGTGACAAAGACAATCTCGCGGAAGCCGCGATCCTTCAGCTTGCTGACGCAGCAGATTCGGGGATAGCCCTGCCTGTTGACGGAGGAAACGAACATGATGTCGCACTGGGCTACCAGCGCGTCCGCCTGAGCCTCGATTTCACGGATTCTCTGCTTTTAAATGTCGCTCGCCTTCAGGGGTATGGGCGTGCCTCCGTTCATTATGCTGTTTAAGAAAGGGTGAAGGTCAGCTTTCCAGCGCCACGGCCAGGCGAAGGATGCCCTCCTCCACATAGCGGCGGGGACAGCCGATGTTCACCCGCAGGAAGCCGTCGCCGCCCTGGCCGAAGAAGTCCCCGCCGGTGAAGGTGACGCCGGCCTTGTGGGCCTTGGTCATCAATTCGGCGGTGGTGGGAGCGTAGGCGCGGCCGTCCAGCCAGGCCAGATAAGTGCCCTCCATGGGGGAAAGAACGGCCTTGGGCAGATGGGCGGCCACCAGCTCCCGCAGCAGACGGCGGCTGCCATCCAGGTAGCTGAGCAGGCCGTCCAGCCAGGCGTCGCCCTCCTCATAGGCCGCGCGGGTGGCTTCCAGGGCGAAAATATTGCCGCTGCGGACGCCTGACCGCTCCATCTCCCGGCTGATCTTCGCCCGAACCTCCTCCTCCATGCAAAGCAGCGACGCTTGCTGAAGCCCGGCCAGATTAAAGGTTTTGCTGGCCGCGCACAGGCTGATGACGCCCTCCTGCTGAAGGGTGAGAATCGGCGTGAAGGCCTTGGGGGCGTAAACGAAATCCGCGTGGATCTCGTCGCAGACCAGCTTGGCGCCGTAGCGGCCCAGCAGTGCCAGCAGCGCGCACAGCTCTTCCCTGGACCACACGCGGCCCACGGGGTTGTGGGGGCTGCACAGCACCATCAGGCGCGCGCCGGAGCGCAGGTGGGCTTCCACCGCGTCCAGATCCATTTCATACCGGCCGTCGGCATGGTGGGTCAGGGGCGCGTCGCACAGGCGGCGGCCCGTGGCCTCCACCGAAAAGCGGAAGGGCCCGTACACCGGGGACTGGATGATAACGCCGTCCCCGGGCTGGGTCAGGGTCAGAATGGCCAGGCGGATGCCTGTCACCACGCAGGGAATCATCATGACGTCCTCGGCAGCGATGGTCAGGCCGTGGCGGCGGCGCCAGAAGCCGCACAGCGCCCCGGCGTCATCCGGCTCCACAGCGGTGTATCCGTAGGTGGGATGGGCGGCACGGCGCAGCAGCGCGTTTTGTACGGCGGGCGGGCTGGGGAAGTCCATGTCCGCCACCCACAGGGGCAGGATGCTTTCACCGTGCTCCTGGCGGCAGGCATCCCACTTTTCGCACCGGGTGCCGACCCGGTACAAACCCTCGTCAAAGTACTCCTCGCTGAATTTCATCCTTCGTATCCTCCTTGGGCAGCGCGCCGGATGCCCTCAGCACCCAGAAGCCTGCCGACTTATCCAATTTTTCCACCTGTGCATAGAGGGTTTTCAGATATTTGACGCAGCTTTCCGCGCCTTGCTGCTTGCGGATGACCAGGTACAGCGCGCCATCCGGCGTCAGCTGACGGGCAATATCCGCGAACATGTGGTAGATCACCTGCTTGCCTGCGCGGATGGGCGGGTTGGTCACCACGGCGCGGAAGGCGCGGTCTGCCAGGGCCGCCATGCCGTCGGAGGCGAGGCATTCCGCCGTTACGCCGTTGCGGGCGGCATTATCCTTGGCCAGCGCCAGTGCCCGATGGTTCACATCCGCCATGACGACGCGGGCCTCCGGGTTCGCCTTGGCCAGCGCCACGCCGATGGCGCCCCAGCCGCAGCCCAGGTCCAGTATGTCGCCCGAAAGGTCGGGCAGAGCGTCCAGCAGCAAGCGGGTGCCCTGATCCAGCTCTCCCTTGGAAAAAACCCCCGCGTCCGTCACGCAGCGCAGGGTATGGCCGCGGTAGCCGTACTGGCAGGGGACGGGGGCGGAGGCGCAGGTGGGGTCGGCGGTGTAATATTGCTCGGTCATGAAAGTGCCTCCAGGCTCGCGGCCTGATACAGACCGCGGATTTCGTCATCGGTAAGCTCCCGCCATTGGCCGGGGGCCAGGGCTTCGTCCAGCGTAAGCGGGCCGAAGGAAAGCCTGTGCAGGGCCGTAACCTCCCGGCTCACGGCGGCGAACATGCGCTTGATCTGGTGGAACTTGCCCTCCCGCACGGTGACAAGCGCCGTGGCCTCCGAAGCGCAGGAGTCCAGAATGTCCAGCCGGGCAGGCAGGGCGTCGAAGTCCGACAGGCGAAGCCCCCGGGCGAAGGCGTCCGCCTCCGCCGCCGTCAGCGGGCCGTTCACCGCGGCGCGGTACACCTTATCCACATGGCGGGTGGGAGAGAGCAGGCGGTGATTCAGCTCGCCGTCGGTGGTCAGGAGCAGCAGCCCGGTGGTGTCCTTGTCCAGCCGTCCCACGGGCATGCAGCCAAGGGCGGCGTACACCGGGGGCAGGCAGTCCATAACGGTGGGCTGTTTTTTGTCCCGGGCGGCTGTGAGCAATCCGGCGGGCTTGTTCAGCATCACATGCCGGGTCAGCCTGCCGTCGATGGGCTGGCCGGAAAGGACGAGGGCGGCGCGGGCCGCGTCGCAGCCCGATGATGGATCAGACACGGTTTTGCCGTCCACCTGAACCTGTCCGGCCCGGATAAGCTTGTGTACCTGGCTGCGGCTGCCCACCCCCAGGGCCGTCAGCCAGCGATCCAGGCGCATCATGCCGCCTGCCCCGCGCCGACCTTCAGGGCAAGCTCCCGGACATAGGCGGCGGAGAGCAGCTGCTTGAAGGGAATCGCGGGAATCAGCAGCGCGACGGCGGCCGCCGCCATCAGCGGCATGTGGCTGCCCAGGGAGAAGGATACTCCGCCCCTGCCCAGGTTGGCCAAGGCGGCTGTCAGGGCGGAGGCAATGCTCATGGCCACACTGCCCGCGACCGCCATGGCGGGCAGCAGCGCGACGCAGCCTAATAGCCAGGTCAGCATGACGCCGCCGCGATGGCCCTTGAGCAGCCCGCGTCCGCCCCGGGCGATGGCGTGGCGGGCGCCGCTGTGGAAGGCCACGCCAATCATCAGGGGCAGCAGCGTGGCGGCGTAGATCAGCATCAGCCGGGCGGCGCCCTGGATGGAGGAGCCGCCGCCCAGCAGCATCAGCGCCCGCACCAGGGTAAATACGTCGGTAACCCCCTCAATGGTCTTCCCCGCAAAGACGAACACGGCCAGCCCTGTGGCTAAGAGGAACAGCGCGCCCCACAGCATCAGCAAAAGCGCCTGCCGGATACCCCGCAGAACCTTGCGGCCGTAATGCTCCGGGGAGATCAGCCGGAGGGTGAAAAGATGCCCGCCGTCCAGCGCGTCGCGCATGGCCTCGGCGGTGTTTTGCCGGGCGGGCAGTACCAGCAGAATGTACAGCGGCAGGCACAAAAGCGCCAGCATGCGTGTCTCCGGGGCGGTGAGGAACAGCAAAGGGGTCAGGGCCATCAGCCGGATGACCGCCTGCAAAAGCAGGGTCAGGAGCATCTCCGAAAAATGGGTGCGGTATGTATGCCAGGCGGCCCGAAGGGCGGCGGTGAAGATCATGGGCATGGTCTCCTTTCAAATAATACACAGCCTATTATACACAGCCGGAAGAACAATTGCAAATGGTAATGCGCTTGTGGTAAAATGAAACGGAAGCATTGCAATGCTGGATGAAGGTGCTTCTAATTTGCTGTCGGCAGACTGCCAATCGTCAATCAGCGAGCCCCTTCGGGGCGTTCAAACGGGGCCAAGCCCCTGCGCGGTGGTTTTCGCGCGATTTGATAACAAATCGCTTCCTTACACGACCGAACGGCCGGGAGAACGGCTTGCCGTTCGACCAGTGAGGACGTGCGATGAAACGGGCGAAGCCCTTCTTCAAAGTGGCGTGAGCCACTTTAACGATACCGGAGGAAGTTTATGAAGGTGACCCTGACCGCCATTGCCAGCCAGTACATCCACATGCCCCTGGCGCCTTTCTGCCTGAAAAAGGCGGTGGAGGAGCGGATGCCCCAGACGCGGGTGACCATCTGCGACCTGAACGTGAACGAGACGCCGGAGGCCCTCCTGCGCCGGCTGATGGCCACCGACCCGGATGTGCTGAGCTTCAGCCTGTATATCTGGAACAGGGCGATGACAGCCCGGCTGATCCGTATGGTGAAGGCCCTGCGGCCCGACATCACCGTGGTGGTGGGCGGGCCGGAGGCCACCTGGGACGTGAACGGCGTCTTCGCGCAGATGCCCTGCGACGTGATTCTACGGGGGCCGGGGGAGGCAAGCCTGCCCCTGCTGCTCAAGGCGCTGGCGGGCCAGGCGCTCATGACGGAGGTGCCGGGGCTTTGCCGCCGGGGCGACGCTGCCTGGGCCGCGCTGCCGCCCGCGCCCGTGCCCCGGGATGACCTGTACGACGGCGCGTGGCAGACCATGCTGGCGGGCCGCATGGCTTATGTGGAGACCAGCCGGGGCTGCCCCTTCACCTGCGCCTTCTGCCTGTCAGGGCAGCGGGAAAAGGTGCGCTTCATGGACGCCGACAAGGCCCTGGCGCTGCTGATCCGTCTGGGGCGAAGCGGCGCGGAGACGGTGAAGATCATCGACCGCACCTTCAACTGTGACCGGACGCGGACAAAGCGTCTGCTCGCCGGCCTGATGGCGGCCAAGGCCCGCGGAGAAATCGGCGGCGTTTGCTACCACATGGAGGTGGCCGCCGACCTCTTCGACGATGAAACCCTTGACCTGCTGGCCCAGGCCCCGCCGGGACTGTTTCAGATGGAAGCGGGGCTGCAGTCCTTTCACCCGGCTGCTCTGGCTGCCTGCCGGCGTCCCACGGACATGGCGCTGCTGAGCGACCGCTTGACCCGCATCCTGGCCCCGGGAAACGTGCATCTGCACATCGACCTCATTGCGGGCCTGCCGGAGGAGGACTTCGATACCTTCGGTATATCCTTCGACCGGGCGTATCGCTTGGGGCCTCATCAATTGCAGCTGGGCTTTCTGAAGCTGATTCACGGCAGCCGCCTGCGGGAGACGGACTGGGGGCAGCGCTACGCTCCCGACCCGCCCTACGAGGTACTGTCCACGCCGTGGATAACCTACGAGGAATTGCAGCGCCTGCACGACTGCGCCGACGCGGTGGAGCGGCTGTACAACAGCGGCCGCTTCGCCCAGACCCTGGCGCTGGCGTTTGCCCATACGGGCTGGCGGCCCTTCGAGCTGTTTCTGCGCCTGGGGGAGGCCATGGGCGCGAGGCAGGGCCGCTGGAGTCTGGATGCCCTGACCCGTCTGGTCTTCGACACGCTGCTGGAAGCCGGGACGCCGGAGGCTGCGCTGCAGGACGCCCTGGCGCTTGATCGGCTGGCTACGGACAATACGGGCTACCTTCCGCCCTTTTTGCAGCACGGTGGCGAGGACCTCAAAATGGCGGTTCGCCGCCTGCGGGCGTGGGAGCCGAGCTGCCGCCATCCCCGCTGCGCCCTCACCCGGGACGGCAAGACCCTCCTGTGGGCGGTGTGGACACAAAAGCATCCTGTTACCCAGCGGGGTGAGGTCAGACAAATGACGCTCTGAGACCGACGAAAGCATACAGAGAGGTACATACAGCATGAAACAGTCCAACGGAACCAATCCCAAGAAGCTTATCGGCCTGGTGGCGACGGCGATCCTCGCGGTGGCGGCGTTGATCATGGGCATTCGGGTGGCGGGCCTGGTGCAGCTGACCCGGGAGGAAGCCGGCCGCACCCCCACGCCGTCGCCCCGCATTGGCAACATCATGGCCGTGACCATCGACCCCAACGCGCCCACCCCGGCCCCGGTGATCCGTCACGGCGCCCAGGGCGAGGCTGTGAAGGAGCTGCAGGCGCGCTTGCAGTCCCTGGGCTATTACAGCGGTGAGATCGACGGCCAGTTCGGCCCCGGCACCCGGGACGCGGTAACGCTCTTTCAGCAGTGGAACGGTTTGGAGGCGGACGGCGTGGTGGGCAGCGAAACCAGCGCCAGGCTGTATTCCGCCGATGCCAGGCCGATGACGGCCACGGCTCCGCCCTCCGCCGCCCCGGCCTGGTCATCGGCGGACATGCCCCTCCTGGTGAACCGCACAAATTACCTGCCTGAGGGCTATCAGCCGTCGGAATTGGTGAACATGGCCGACTACTGCGACAGCCAGGTGGTGCGGATCAAGACCGCCGATATCCGGGGCGAGCGGGTGGCGGTGGACGCATTGATGACCATGCTCCGGGCCGCCCAGGCGCAGGGCATTGAGGTGTGGCAGGTCAGCGAGGGCTACCGTACGCTGGAGGATCAGCAGAAGCTGTTTGACGACCAGGTGGCTGTATACATCCGGGACAACGGTCTGTCCCGAACCGACGCCGAGTCCGCCACCCGCAAGACGGTGGCCGATCCCGGTACCAGCGAGCATCACCTGGGCCTGGCCTTCGACATCACCGTGCCCGGCGTGTCCTTCAAGGGGACGGAGCAGGCCGCGTGGCTGGCGGCGAATTGCTGGGACTACGGCTTCATTCTCCGCTATACTGAGGAGAAGGAAAGCGTAACCGGCTTCCTGGCCGAGCCCTGGCACATCCGTTATGTGGGGGTGGAGCACGCCGCCGTCATGCGGGATGAAAACCTGTGCCTGGAGGAGTATCTTCAGCGCTGCGGCGTGTGACGGAGGCGGGCGGAGAAAGGGGTGCGGGGCATGTGGCTGCTGATGGCGGTGTTGTCCGCGTTTTTTTCGGGCGTGACGGCGATCCTGGCCAAGTGCGGTCTTCGGAAAACGGATTCCGATGTGGCGACAGCGCTGCGAACCACGGTGGTGCTGGCATTTTCCTGGGTGATGGTGGCCTTTGCCGGTTCGGCGGAGGGCCTGACAGCCATCAGCGGGCGCTCGTTGACCTTTTTGCTGCTGTCGGGGCTGGCGACGGGCCTTTCCTGGATCTGCTATTTCAAGGCGCTGGCCCTGGGCGATGTGAGCCGGGTGGCGCCCATCGACAAATCCAGCACGGTGATGACAGTGCTGCTGGCAATCTTTCTTTTCGCAGAGACCCAGCGCCTGGCCGTGAAGCTGATCGGAACAGCAATCCTGACGGCGGGCATCCTTCTGCTGCTGGCGCCCGGACGACCGCGGAAGGCGTCGGCAGGCAAGGGCTGGATGTTTTATGCCGTGCTGTCGGCGGTGTTTGCCGCGCTGACCTCTATCCTGGCCAAAATCGGCATTGAAGGAGTGGCGTCAGATCTGGCCACGGCCATCCGCACAGCGGTGGTGCTCGTCCTGGCCTGGGGGATCGTTTTCGCAAAGGGCAAGCAGCGCCTACTGCGCACCCTGGACAAGCGGGAACTGGGCTATATCGCTCTGACCGGCGTGGCCACGGGCTGCGCGTGGCTGTGCTACTACAGCGCCATCAGCACGGGCATAGTCAGTGTGGTGGTGCCCATTGACAAGCTGAGCATCGTGGTGACGGCGGCCTTTTCCTGCCTGTTCCTGAAGGAGCGGCTGACCCGGCGAATGGCCGGGGGCCTGGGCCTGGTGGTTGCCGGAACGCTGATGATGGCGATATAGCGCCGCTTGAGCGGCGGAGCCTCCGCCCGGGAGAAGCTCCGTCGCGGCTGCTGCCAAAGTCTTTGCTCGTCAGGCAATGCTCCGCAGCTGACGCGGCCTGCCGGTTATTCCCTGCTCGGTCGTATGAACCATAGGGCTGCTCGATAAGCAGCCCTTATGCGTTGCCTGTGAGAAAATTTGTTTTCTGCGGATCAAACCATTAACCAATATAATGAGGATTAAACCTTGTTTTATCGTGCATGTTGTGCTGGTTGAAAGCGAGGTGTCTGGTAAACGCGCGGTACAAAAAAGCGTGATGGAACTGTTTGCTCTCAGTGCCGAGGAAGCGGGATTGCTATGACTGCGAAATCGCGGATGGCACGGTCTATCCCATCCTCCGCAAGCTCAAAAGCGACGGGCTGCTGACCACCTATTTGCAGGAAGAAAGCGGCGGCCCGCCGCGCAGGTATTACGCGCTTACCCACCTTGGACGGGAGACGTGTAGGAAAGATTGTGATAATTTCCTGACGCGGCGGAAAGCGTTGGCGAATATGGCGAGCGTTTCTTGTTCAGGCTGGCAAAGGGCTATACCCAGCAGGAAATCGCCGCTCGGCTGGGCGCGTCAGAGGAAATAACACCGTCGTTTGATAGCGCTGAGACCGATCCGATCAAGGCCGGCGCGTACGGGAGTTTTCGTACTGGACTTGGTTGCGGGCGTCTTTTCCGTTGTTTTGCTGTCCTGTATCTTCGCTTTGGCGGCGCTGGCCGTGCTGTCGACGGCGGGATGCGTCTATTGCGGAGCCTTCATCCATCAGCTGACGCGCAGCTTTGCCAGATTTCAGCACAATGCCCTTGCGGCTGCCGGGGGGCGTACTGTTCGTCCGTCTGCTGCGGCGCGTCCGTCGACAACCCGAAAGGCGGCACGCCGCCTGTATCTGCTGTCCATGATTTCGCTGAAAGTATTCTTGATCTGCCTGGTGCTGGGCTACCTGGCGGCGGTTCTTTCCGCTGGTTCGTCGGCATTCTGCCATGCCTATGGCTGGTTCGGGTATGCCGGTGTTTAAGGAGGCAATGGTATGTACGGCCTTAATGCCTTCGCGCTGATCGTTTTTGCGGCGATTCATGCCTGGCGGTACGTCGCCGCCGTCAGTCTGAGAAGGTTCGCAGGCGCACGGTGACAGCGCTGTGCGCGGCCATGCTGGTTGAAAACATGCTTCGGTAAGGGATTATCTATCCGTTGACGCGAACAGAAGCGGCGCTCCCGGTGGACGGTCTGGGCTGTCTGTTCCGGGGTGATGGCGGGCTTCTTTTATTACCTGACGGTGATCGTCCTTGGCGGCTTTATTTACGGAGCCCAGCCGCCGGTGGCCATGCTCAACCATGGGGCTGTCTATGGCTTAGGGCTGATGACAATGGGCGAGCGGAAAAGGTAGGGTACTGATGGGGCTGCTGTACATGACCCTTAATGCCCTTGTCCTGCGGGCTTTGTTCCTGATCCGGGGCAGGTGTTTATTTCCATGCCGCTGGATGGCATGGCCGTCAGACTCATTTGTCCAGGTGAATACCCTGGCTTTGCGATGGCGTTCTGTTTCAGCCTGGCGGCGCTGCTGCTGAGCGACAGGGGCTTCTTCCGCTGGAACCGCAGGTTCAGCATGCGGCAGAACTCGGCCGATCTTCGCGGCAGGGTTCGCCGGTGGCTTCCGACCTGCTCATGCTCTGCGCTGCCGGAGCGTACTGATTAAACCCTCGGCTAAGCCGATGACAGGTGCCGTGGCTTCAAAGCATATTGCGGGACGCGCCTCAAGGCACTGGATGGACGTTCAACCGCCATGATATTTCCGGACGCCGCTAAAGCCGCCTTTTTCGATGGCTTATTTGTTCTTGCTGCCCCTAAACGGGTCAACGGATTCTTTCGGGATGATCTGTTCAATGGCTGCATCTTTTTGGGGCTGATTGCGAATGGATTCCGCCATGCTTGCCCTGCGGCGTCCCTGTACATCCGCACTGCAGCCTCGACGTCCCCGTGCTGGACTTCGTGCTCATATGCCGCTCGAAGGTCATAGGCGAGCTTGTTCCGTGCCGCGCTTGCGCAGAGCGGCATGCGCACCAGGATGGGGTATGATCCGGACATGCTGCCTCTGCGGCCGTCTCCACTTTTTCCGTTTCGCATAGTTGTCTTGGTATTTGCCTGACGCCTGCCTTGAGCTGCTCATAGAGCGCTTGCCGTGTCATCTGGTGTGCGAAGGATTCGTATTGTTAATTTTATACAAATGACGAAATTTCCTTTGCTTTGCCCGGCAGCGGCTGCCGGGCCGCACTCATTTGGCCAAATGGCCTTGATCCTTCCCCCAGGTTCGCGGTTTTGTTGGGATGGGATCAACCAAAAGGGGCTGTCCATCCAGGCGCCCCCATCATGGCGGTATTCGCAAACGCGATGTTATGCTCCGCTTCCCAGCGCTTCCAGCAGAACGGCCATGTTCCGGCGCATCACGTCCTCGTAATAGGTCAGGGGAATGTCGGTCTCCGGGCCGGTGACAACGGGATCCAGGGTATAAACGGCGGCCCCGGTTTCAGCGGCCAGGGTCTGGGCGGCCATGTCCTGATACTGAGGCTCCACAAACAGCGGCGGAAGCCCCAGGGCTTTGACCACGCCCACAAGCTCCGCCAGGCGGGCGGGGGAGAGCGCGTCCCCCGGCTCGCGGTTGACCACGGCGGCCACGTTCAGCCCGTAGGCCCGGGCAAAATAGGGGAAGGCCTCGTGGAAGGTGATGATATCCCGCCGGGGCAGCCCGGCCAGGCCCAGGGTCAGCTCCTCATGGAGAGCGGCCAGACGGGCAAGATAGGCGTCACGGTTTTGAAGAATGGTGTCCCCGTGGGAGGGCAGGGCGGCGACCAGGCCGTCGGCCAGGCTGCGAACCATCTGCTCGGCGTTGGCGGCATCCAGCCAGACGTGAGCGTTCCACAGACCTTCGGCCTCGCCCACAGCGATGCCCTCCGCCTCAGCCGGCAGAAGGTCGATGCCCAGGGAGGCGTCCACCACAGGCAGCGCCGGGAAGGCGTCGGCAACGCCGGAAAGATAGCTTTCCATTCCGGCGCCGTTGATAAGGAAAACATCCGCCTGGGCCAGCTGCTTCATATCCCGGGTTTGCAGCTGATAGTCGTGCAGGCAGCCGGTGCCGGGGGCGGCCAGGTTGTGGACGGTCACGTTTTCCAGTCCGTCGCAGAGGTTCAGGACAAACAAATAGATCGGATAGAAGGACGTGACCACGGTTTCCGCCAGGGAGGCGGAGGGCAAAAGAAGCACAAGCGCCGCGAGCCATGCGGCGGCGCGCATTCGCGTATGACGAAGCATAAGCATCCTTTCTGTCGGCAAGGGAAATGGCGTCCGGGAGAATCAACGGCTCGGAAGCGCGTTTTGTTGCAGGGAAAAACTGCTATTGGGCCTCCGGCAGCCATGCGGTGTAGCGGCGCTGGGGATAGCCGCCTCGGATGATCCGGGCCATCAGGCGTTTTTCCTCCGGAGACTGGAATGCGTCGTACTTTTCGTACAGCACCCGCATGGCGCTGAGGGAGCCTGCCCGCAGAGAGTAGTCTTTGAGGTTTTCATAATTGACGGAATAGACTGTCAGGCTGTTGAATAAGGCGTACATCGCGTCATCAGCGATGTCCGTCAGGTCGCTGATGCGGATGCGGGCGCTGCTGCCGTCATCCAGCCGGACGGTCATGGAGGGACCCAGAAGGCTGTAAAGCAGGTTGAACAGGGTGTTGGCCAAACGCTCCTGAAGGGTAAAGAAGGTATCCCGGTAAGGGGCATAGGCCCGCAGCGCCTGGGCGACCTGTTCCGCCACCGGGGCGCCGTCCACCAGCTCCGTCCCCAGGGTGGGGCGCAGCGCTTGGCGCACGTCGCTGGTTTTGATGCTTGCAGGCATGTTGGATGTCCCCTTCCTCCGCAGGCGGACGCACCGAGCGCCCCGCCAGCCAACCAATCCCTTACGCTGTGCTCCATTCGACATCGCGGGGGCGGATTCCTATGTATCTTCTCTGTTTTCGGTATTTTTTTGCGCGGCAGGTAATTTTTGAAGGGAGCGGCGTATGCAGTCCTGCATAAAAATGGACGCGAAAAAGCAGGGATTGTGGTGTCCTTTTGGGGGAGCCACAATCCGTTGGTGGATAACTTATCAACAGCCGGGAGGCGGTATTCAATCGGCAATCTTTTGAAAAACCCTTGATATTTCAAGGCTTTCATGGTAATATATTCGAGCGGAAAACGCGGAGAAACGAGGAAACGGCAGGTTATCCACAGCAAGGGGGCCGCGGCTGTCTATGCAGGGCGGGGCCGGTGGATCAGGTCTGCGCATATCGCAAAAGCGGTCTTAGGATGCGGAGGATGAAGGCATGGATATGAACGAGCTATGGGGTAAGGCCTGCGAGCAGCTCAAGCAGGAAATGAACCAGGTATCCTATCACACCTGGATCGAAACCAACCTGACTCCCAAAAGCCTGGAGGGCGATGTGCTGACCCTCATTATTGCCATGGAAAACATGCGGATGATGGTCAATAACCGCTACGCATCCCTGATCGCCTCCAGCCTGTCCCAGGCGGCGGGGCATAATATCAATGTGGAAATCCTCACCAAAGCGGAATATGAGGGCCGGGGTCAGCGGGGCGGCAGCGCGCCGGCGGCGGCGGAGGGCACGGTTCAGCTGAATCCGAAGTACACCTTCGATACCTTCGTGGTGGGCAGCGGCAACCGCTTTGCCCACGCGGCGGCCCTGGCGGTGGCGGAGTCGCCCGCCGATACCTACAACCCGCTGTTCATTCACGGCGGCGTGGGGCTGGGCAAGACCCATCTGATGCACGCCATCGGCCATTATGTGCAGCAGCAGTATCCGGAGAAGCGGCTGCTCTACATCACCAGCGAAAACTTCACCAACGAGCTGATTACCGCCATCCAGCAGGGCCGGAACATGGAGTTCCGCTACCGCTTCCGCAATGTGGACATCCTGATGGTGGATGACATCCAGTTCATCGCCGGACGAGAGTCCACCCAGGAGGAGTTTTTCCATACCTTTAATACGCTGCATACCGCGGGCAAGCAGATCATCCTCACCAGCGACCGTCCGCCCCAGGAGATCGCCAAGCTGGAGGAGCGCCTTTCCAGCCGCTTTGCCTGGGGTCTGATTGCCGACATCAAGAAGCCGGATATCGAGACGCGCATCGCCATTCTGCGGGAGAAGGCCCGGCAGGAGCACATGGACATCCCCGCGGAGGTGATGGAGCTCATCGCCACCCATGTGTCCAGCAATATCCGTGAGCTGGAGGGTAGCCTGATCCGCCTTCACGCCTACGCCAACCTGGTGGGCCGGCCTGTGACGGTGGAATTGTGCCAGGAGGCGCTGCGGGATGTGCTGGTGCAGCCCAAGGCCCGGCAGATTACCGCGCAGGTGGTAATGCAGACCGTCTGCGACTATTACAGCCTGGATGTGGACGCGCTGATTAAGCCCAGCCGCCGCCGGGAGGTGACGGTGCCCCGGCAGATCGCCATGTATCTGACCAGGGAGCTGACCAACATGTCCCTGCCGCAGATCGGCCAGGTCTTTGGCAACCGGGATCATACCACCGTGCTCCATGCTTATAACCAGGTGGCCGGCAGCGTCAAGGATTCCAGCAGCATGGCCAGCGTGGTCAGCGACATCAAGGGCCTGATTGTGGAAGGAAAATAAATCAAAGCGATCTTTTTACAGGAATATCAGCCGTTCGAGTGTTGCGCCCGGACGGTTTTTTCATTATAATAGAAAGCGTACAAAAGGGATCGTCTGAAGGAGGATACGTGATGGCCAGCGTACATGAACACAGCCTGCGAAACGGGATGACCGTCCTTGCCTGCCGTCAGAACCATCTCCATGCCATGGAGTTCAGCCTGTTCCTCAAGGGCGGGACGCTGTACGAGAACAAGCAGAACCAGGGCGTTTGCCATCTGCTGGAGCATTTATGCTTCCGCGGCCTGGGAGAGCTGGACGCCGCGGCGCTGAATCAGCTGACGGCCCGTTTCGGCGCGGAGCTGGATGGCGCCACCTATCCCGAGGGCGTCGTGTTCCGCCTGAAGACCCATCCTCGCTTCTTTGACGAGGTGCTGGCGCTGTTCCTTCGCTTCTTCAGCGACATGCCCTGGACACAGGAGGCCATCGACGCGGAGAAGCAGGTGGTCATCCGCCAGATCGAGCAGGAGGACGCGGACTTTGAGGAGGAAGCGGCACGCCGGTTCCGGCGAACCGGCGCGGGGGTCTTCGGCATGATGGGCACGGCGGAGAGCGTCGCGGCCATGACCCCGGCGACCATCCGGCGCTGGCAGCGGCTGGTGTTCCAACCCGCAAATGCCTGCCTGTGCGTGGCGGGCAATCTGTCCGAAGCCATGGAGGAGGCTGTCTGCGCCGCCTTTGAGGAGCTTGCGCCCAGGGATGAGGAGCAGCCCTTTGCCCAGACGGTACCGCTGGGCTTCTGCATGCGGGACGGCCGCAGCGATATGGTGCTGGAGCAGGAGGGCGGTCAGGCCAAGGTGCAGCTGGCCTTTGATCTGGATGACGACAGGGTCTTCCCCCTGGCCGGGGAAGTGCTCAATGCCATTACCGCCGGCAACAGCGATTCCCTGCTGTTCCAGACCCTGCGGGAGGAGCAGGCCCTGGTGGCGGAGATCGATTCCGTCACCGAGGAAATGGGCATGTTCCGGCGGCTGGTCATCCGTTACGATGTGCGCCAGGAGCTGCTGGCGGACAGCCTGCGCAAGGTTTTCGCGCTGCTGTGCAGGCTGAAAATGTATATCCGCCCTTTGCGGCTGCGCCAGACCCGGATGCAGTTTACGGATAACCTGGTTTTTTATCAGGACGATGTGTCCGGTATGGCGGAATTGATGGGCTGGAGCTGGATGGCGGGGGACTTGAGCCGCTGCGATCTGGACGCCCAGGCCCAAATGTATGACGATCTGACCTGCGAGGATCTGCTGGACGCGGCCCAGAGCGTTTTCCGCCCGGAAAACCTGACCATCTGTGTTCAGCGCGATCCGGAATATACGCCGAAGAACCTGCGGCCCCTCCTCAAGGAGCTGCGGGAAATGCTGGCTTGATTCCCCAATTGCCCGAAAGGACATGGTATGCCCGAGGATATTTATGAGGTTTTGGCCCTTGGCCTGCGGTATTGGTTCGTCCTGCTGGGGGGCCTGATGGTGTGGCGCTCCTTCGCCTGGCTGCGAAAGGATCGCCGGGCCCAGCACCGCCGCCTCCGACGCTTGCCGGATGCCGGCATGGTGGGAGAGCTGGTGGTGCGGCG
The DNA here is from genome assembly GCA_947565865.1 of uncultured Clostridia bacterium. GTDB lineage: Bacteria > Bacillota > Clostridia > Christensenellales > Aristaeellaceae > UBA11524. The sequence continues at coordinate 24,324 of CANOHT010000011.1, read as the reverse complement.
CGGTTCCGGGGAGCTGCCGGAAGGCACGGTGCTCCCGGTGCCCCGGGAGGGGGTGCTGGGGTATCTGCGCACTTGCGACCTGGTGGTGCCCGTGGAGGGCGTGGCGGGCAAGCATGTGGACTTTGCCTTTGAGGAAGGCGTGGGCCTGCTGATGCGCCCCTGGCGAGGTCAGACGTGCCGGGTGGAGGGCGAGGAGCTGACAGCCAGGAGCCGCCCCAAGGAAAACCCCCTTTGCCACGGCGATACCCTGGAGGTGGGCGAGGCCGCGCTTCGCCTTCGCCTGTTCGCGGGGCTGGAGGCTACCCGGCGGGCGGCGCTGGCGCCCGATGAGCCAGAGAGCGACGGCGCGCCCCGGGCAGCCTGGCAGGAGGAGAACGGCTCGCCCGCTGCCTTCAGCGGATACGGCCCGGCCGGCTGGCCGACATTTCCCGAGGGCCGCATACCGCACGGCCAGCACCAAGCACAGCGCCCGAATTTCGCTCCTGATGACCGGATGCCGCCGGGTTCCGTACCTGCGGGGTGGCGGATGCCCCAGGGCGTGTCTCCGTATATGCAAACGGATGGTTACATGTTACAGGACTATCCGCCTGAATGTAACCAAAACGTAATAAACGATGCTGGCTGCCGCGAGGACGCCATGCGGGACGATCAGGATGCTTGGATGGACACAGGGCGGCGTTATCCCATGGAAGGTTACATAGTATACGAGTCATACGAAAAAAGCAGCCCATATGGAATTGCGAATGGCGGTCATATGGGCGGCGCGCCACAGACGCCGGAGGCATACGCGCCGTCGGCTTCCCAGGGGTGGGCTGATGCCGACCTCAGCTTGCATGCGCCTCGCCGCCGCCGTCGCCAGCAGGAGGAGGCGCCGGACATGCTCTGGACGGGACGGCAGCCAAGCCCGCCTTCCGCCGAAGAATGCGTGATCCTGGACGCGCCCAGGGGCAGCGATGATTTCGATCCGCCTGAGGAGGATTTCGCCCCGGCCCGGCCGCGGCTCCGTCCCTCCCGCAGAAGGGAGCGTGATGTGGATGCCTAAGGAGCGCGGCTTTCGGCGGGATCCCGGCAGACTGCTGGCCAGCGTGGTCAAGGTTTTCTACTTCAGCGCCTTTCTGCTGCTGGGTCTTCGGGACTTGGTATGGCAGGGCTTCGCGCTGGCGCTGGCTGTGCCGGTGATGATTCATGTGGGCACCAATTTTCTGCCCCGGCTTTTTCCGGCGGACAAGCTGCTTTTGTCGCTGGTGAATTTTCTGTGCGCCCTGGGGGTGCTGGTGCTCTACGACACCAATCCTGCCTATGCCTACCAGCAGGCCACCTATTACGGCGTCGGGCTGGTGTGCATGGTGGTGTGCATTTACCTGGTGCGGCTGGTGCGGCATTGGGGCGTGCCGGTGGCGCTGATGATTCCCGTGTCCCTGGCGCTGCTGGTGCTGCCGCTGGTCATCGGCAAGGAAACCAACGGCGCGAAAAACTGGTTCTATGTGGCGGGGATTTCCGTTCAGCCCAGCGAGATCGTCAAGCTGAGCCTGCTGGTCATCATCAGCTATTTCATGAGCCGGAGGAAGTTTTTCCTGTGGCTCGGCTTTGCCGTGACCTGCCTGCTGCTGCTTATGCTGCAAAAGGACCTGGGCACCGCCCTGATGTACTACGGCGTGACCCTGCTGCTTTACTACGCCTCCTCCAGCAATGTGCTGATGACGGGGATCGGCCTGCTGGGCGGCGCGGGCGCGGCGGTGGCGGGGTATCAGATGTTCGCCCATGTGAAGCGCCGGGTGGCTATCTGGCTGAATCCCTGGGCGGACTTCGACCACTCCGGGTATCAGATTGTCCAGAGTCTGATGGCCATTGCCAGCGGCGGGCTTTTTGGCGTGGGGCTGGGGCTGGGTTCGCCCAAGACCATCCCCGTATATCATACGGACTTCATTTTTGCCGTTATCTGCGAGCAGTTCGGGGTAATCTTCGGGCTGTGCGTACTGCTGATGTATGTGGCGCTGATCTGGCGGGGAACGACCATCGCCATGGCGGCCCGGCGCAGCTTCCACGGTCTGCTGGCTATGGGCTGCACACTGATGGTCGGCCTGCAGACGTTTGTGATTATCGGCGGCGTCATCAAGCTGCTGCCCCTGACCGGTGTCACCATGCCCTTTGTCAGCTACGGCGGCACCTCCCTGGTTTCCAGCATGTGCCTGATGGGCCTTTTGCAGGGCGTGGGCAGCCTGAACGCCGATGACCTGGAGGAGGACGCCCGCCTGGCCCAGGGGGATGAGGAGGGTGCGCCATGAAGAAGCAACGGCTGCAATTCAAGTTTTTGGCCCTGCTGATGTTCGGGCTGTTCCTGCTGCTGGCGGTATACGGCGGCTACAGCATCATCACCTACGGCAACCGCTGGTTTTCCTCCAGCAGGAATCCCCGGGTAAGGGCCCAGAAGGAAGTCGTCATCGCCGGGGACATCCTGGATCGCAACGGCGTGGTGCTGGCCACCACCGAGGGCGGGGAGCGGCGCTACCAGGAGGACGCGGCGGCCCGCAGCGCCATCGTCCATCTGCTGGGGGATGAGCAGGGGCAGGTTTCCAACGGCGTGGAGACCTTTCAGACCAGCTATCTTTACGGCTTTCAGGCTTCCTTTCCGGAGCTTTTGAAGGGTCTGCTTACGGGCAGCACCCGCCAGGGGGACACCATCACGCTGACGGCGGACAGCCGCCTGTGCACTGCCATTGCCCGGGCATTTGCCGAAAACGAGCAGTCCGCGGGCAAAAACGGCGCGGCGGTGGTGATGAACTACCGCACCGGCGAGGTGCTGGGCATGGTGAGCCTGCCGGGCTTCGACCCGAAAAACATTACGGAGGAGACCCTGACCAATCCCGGGCGTCCCTTCTGGAACAGGGCGACCCAGTCGGTATATCCGCCGGGCAGCACCTTCAAGATCATCACCACCATCGCGGCCCTGGATCATGTGGAAAACGCCGCCGCCCGGGATGACATTGAGTGCACCGGCGGCCTGCTGGTCATGGATCACGCCATCCGGGATTACGGTCAGGATATTCATGGCAAGCTGACGATGAAGCGGGCCTTCACCGTCAGCTGCAACAACGCCTATGCCCTCCTGGCGCTGACCATGGGAGACGATATGCTGCGGCGGACGGCGGAGAGCTTCGGCTTCAACGATAATTTCCTCTTCCGGGATCTGGTGGTGGAAAACAGCAGCTATCCCACGACGGGCCGCAACCAGTTTGAGGTGGCGACCTCCGGCATGGGCCAGAGCGCCATTGTGGCTTCCCCCCTGCACATGTGTATGGTGGCTGCCGCCATCGCCAACGACGGCGTGATGATGGAGCCGCGCCTGCTTCAAAGCGTCAGCAGCGTGGAGGGCCAGATTCGGGAGACGCTGCAGACAAAGGTCTATCGCACGGCCGCCACGCCGGAGAACGCGGCGGTGCTGCAGGAATACATGCAGGCGGTGGTCAAAAGCGGCACGGGCCGTCGGGCGGCGGTGGAAGGCCTCGACGTTCGGGGCAAGACGGGCTCGGCGGAGAGCAGCATGGACGGCCAGGACGTGACCCATGGCTGGTTTGTTGGCTACATTGCCGATGAGGAGCTGCCCTACGCCGCGGCGGTGCTGGTAGAATCCATTGAGGATGGTCAGGGCGGGGGCAGCGCGGCGGCGCCCATTGCCGGAAAAATCTTTGCCTACCTCAAGGAGCATGGCGCCGAGGAGCCGCCGGCGCCCATGGCGGAACCGACCGCGCAGCCTGAATAGGAGTTTGTATCGCCGCCAGGAAAACATGCTTCGCCAATCGGAAAAACGCCGCGCCTGATCGAGGACGCGGCATTTTGCTGTTGGTCTACGAATTGGACAATGACATATTTTATATTTCATTAAATATAAAAAGCGATTGACAAGGGGGCTGCAGTTCAGTATAATAAGGTCATTCGGTGGAAAAAGAACAGGAATTTGATCGAAAAGAGGTGGATTGGAAAGTCTGGAAGAAACTTTATGACCTGGATATTTCATGAAATATAAAGTGAGGTGAATCAACATGCTTGCCCGCTCCATTCGCTCCTCCCGCCTGCTTGGCAAGCGGGAATGGCAGCTGTGGCTGCTGGTATTGCCGGCAGTGGTGTTCTTTCTGATTTTCCATTACGCGCCCATGTACGGGCTGGTGATCGCCTTCAAGCGTTACAGCATCGGCAAGGGCATCATGGAGAGCCCCTGGGTGGGTCTGATGTACTTTGAACGGTTTTTCAATTCTGCGCAGTGCTGGGAGCTGATCGCCAATACCCTGATTCTCAGCTTTTATCAGCTGCTGGTGGCCTTTCCCCTGCCCATCGCCCTGGCATTCATGCTTAATCACACCCGGGGCAAGTGGGTGAAAAAGTCCGTGCAGACCATCACCTACGCGCCGCATTTCATCTCCCTGGTGGTGCTGACGGGCATGCTGACGCTGTTCGGCTCGCCCTCCTCCGGCATTATCAACGTCCTCATCAAGCGGCTGGGCGGCAATCCCATTTACTTCATGGCCGAGCCGGGCTGGTTCCGGCATGTGTTCGTGCTTTCCCATGTGTGGCAGCATACGGGCTATCAGGCCATTATCTTCCTGGCGGCGCTGACGGCGGTAGACGTATCCCAGTATGAAGCCGCCACGCTGGACGGCGCGACCAAGCTGCAGAAAATCTGGTACATTGATCTGCCGGCCATCGTGCCCACGCTGGTGACGGTGCTGCTGCTTCAGGTGGGGCGGATGCTCAATGTGGATACGCAAAAGGTGCTGCTGATGCAGAGCGCCACCAATCTGAGCACCTCCGAAATTATTGGCACCTATGTGTACAAGATCGGCCTTTTGAACGGCCAGTTCAGCTATTCGACGGCTATCAACCTCTTTCAGACGGTGGTGAATGTCGTCATTCTCCTGTTTGTGAACCTGGTCAGCCGCAAGCTGACCAACGAAAGCCTGTGGTAAAGGAGCGCCGCTATGAAGGAGAGTCGAAACGACAGAATCTTTACCATGGTAACGGGGCTGGTGATGCTCCTGATGTGCGCGGTGGTGATCTATCCGCTGTACTTCATGCTGATCGCCTCGCTCAGCAGTCCGGAATATGTGCTGTCCGGCCAGGTGATCCTCTGGCCCAAGGGGCTGAACCTGGAGGGCTACAAGCGCATTTTCAACTATGACATGCTTTGGACGGGCTATGCCAACTCCATGTTCTACGCGGTGGTGGGGGCCATACTGAGCACCTCCCTGACGCTGATGGCGGCCTACCCGCTTTCCCGGTCGGATTTTTCCGGCAAGCGCATTCTCAGCCTGTTTTTTCTGTTCGCCATGTTTTTCCAGGGCGGACTGATTCCGCAGTATATCCTGGTCAACCAGCTTCACCTGCGCAATACCTACTGGGTGCTGCTGTGCGTATCCGGCATTCAGGTGATGAATCTGCTGATGGCCTCGTCCTACTTTCGCTCCACCTACATTCCAAGCCTCTACGAGGCGGCGGAAATCGACGGCTGCGCGCACTTCGGGTACTTTTTCCGCATCCTGCTGCCCACCTCCACGCCCATCATCATCGTGATGCTGCTGTTTTACGGCGTGTGGCAGTGGAACGACTATTTCCGCGCCATGATCTACCTGGATAAGGAGCAGTATTATCCCATCCAGCTGGTGCTGAAGGAACTGCTGGCCTCCAACCAGGTGTCCGGCCCCCTGTTTGAGATGCTCACGGAGGATCAGGCGGCCTACGAGGAGATGCTGAAGGCGGCCGAGTCCATGAAGTACGGCATCATTCTGATGGCTACGCTGCCCATGCTGCTGCTGTATGTCTTCCTGCAGCGCTTCTTCATTCAGGGAATCACCCTCGGCTCGGTGAAGGAATAAGGCCCGCGCGGCGTCAAGGGAGGTGAAGGGTCACCGGCAACACCACTATGTTTTCCCATGTCCCACAAGCGACGATTATGATGAAGAAAGGCGGAACATCCATGAAAAAACGGCTTTTGGCGCTGCTGACGGCGCTCATCCTGTGCTGTGGCGTTATGACCGCCATGGCGGAAACCACCCTGCCCCTGACGGATGAGACGGTCGAGCTCACCTTCATGGGCATGAACATGAACAGCACCCGCGTGGGCCGCTATGACCAGACCGACATGATGAAGTACCTGGAGGAGCAGACCAACGTCCGCATCACCTGGAACATGATTCCCCAGGCCTCCTGGAGCGAGAAGAAAAACCTGACCATCGCCGGGGGCGAATTGCCCGACGGCTTCATGGGCCCCCTCTCCCTGACCGCTGACGAGGCTCAGCTGCTGGGCGCTGACGGCATTCTGATCCCCCTGGAGGGGCTGATCCGCGAGTACGCGCCCACCATCCAGCGGCTCATTGACGAGAATCCCACCTATCGGGCGTCCATCACCAGCACGGACGGACATATCTATGCGCTGACCGCCATGCAGGATATGGGCTTTGATTCCTTCAGCGCTGCCATCATCCGCCAGGAGTGGCTGGACGCTCTGAATCTGCCCATGCCGACCAACACCGAGGAATTTTATCAGGCCCTCAAGGCCTTCAAGGACAACGACATGGCCGGAGACGGCAACACCATCCCCTGGACATTCCTCTACCAGGAGAGCAATGACCTCAACCGTGAGGTGAAGCGGGAGTTCGAGTGGATCTTCCAGGCCTTCGGCGTAGCGGAAAATCCAAAACATATTGCCATCAGCGACGATGGTGTGGTAGAATTTACTGCGGCCCAGGAGGGCTTCAGGGAAGCGGTCAGCTACCTGCACAGGCTCTATGCCGAGGGGCTCATCGACCCGGAAATCTTCACCCAGGATCGCACCATGCTGACCAACAAAATCCGTCAGCTCAGCGTAGGCTGCTATTCGGATTATCGCTATAAGAACTCCATGGCCTCCGCGGAAATCCAGGATCGTTTCGCCATCATGCCGGCCCTGACCGGCCCCCATGGCGACAAGGGCTGGCTGCGCGCCATGGCCGGTATGAACGAAGGCGCCTTTGCCCTGACCCGGGCCTGCAAAAATCCGGAGATTGCCATCCGCTGGCTGGATTACATCAACGAGCCGGAAAACAACATCCAGATGCTCTACGGCATGTTCAAGCCCGCCGGCTGGACCGCCTCCGAGGCGCTGGTGCCCTCCGATGCCGAGGCGGGCAAATGGACGGACAATACCGCTCTGCGCCCCGAGGATGTGCAGCCCAACGACTGGCCCTGGAGCGCGCCCATCGGTTCCTCCCCGGTGATTTCCACCAAGGAGATCATCGACCAGTATATCGCTACCCGCGCCAACAACGTTTACAAGGAAGAGACCTGCGCGGTGTACCGCGATGACCTGACCAAGTATCCCTACAATTTCCCCTATCGCTTCACCCTGGAAGAAATCGAGGAGCTGAACCTGATCCAGCTGGACCTGACCAACTACGTCTTCCGCACGGAGGCTGCGTGGATTGCTGAGGGCGGCGTTGAGGAGCAGTGGGACGGCTACCTGGAGCAGTTGAAGCGCCTGGGAATGGATCGCTATGTCGAGCTGTATCAAACGGCCTTCGACCGCCAGAAATAAAGTCCCCTCCGCCCGCTCCCGGCTTTCGGGGGAGGGCGGAGATGCCAAAGGATTGAGAGACAGTGACGGAAAAGCAGAGAGTACCCTTTCAAACTAAGCAGGAATGGCTGTACAGCGAGCTGAAGAGCGCCATTGAGCGCTGTGAGCTTCAGCCGGGGGAGCGCCTGATCCTGGACGAGCTGGCGGCGGATTACCATGTCAGCCGCGTACCGGTGCGCGAGGCGCTATTGCAGCTGCAGGCGGAGGGCCTGGTGCAGATGACGCCCCATGTGGGCGCTGTGGTGGCGCCCATTACCCAGGCGTCCGCTCAGGATTACTTCGCCATCTCCAGGGAACTGCAGGTGCTGGCGGTGCGCGCCGCCGCCACCCGGATGACCGAGGAGGAAAAGAGCTGCCTGGCGGCCGTCGTCGCGGAGATGGAGACCGTCGCGCCGGTGGGCGATACGCTGAGGTACAGCCAGGCCAACAGCCGCTTCCATGATTATATCAAGGATCACTGCCATATGCCGCTGATTCCCCAGATGATCGACAACTTCCATCAGCATTGGCATCGGTTTGAGCGGTACTACAACCTGTATCCCATGTCCTCAGCCAGAATGAATGTAACGCTTCCCGAGCATCGCGAACTGCTGGAGGCTATCAAGGCCTCCGACCCTGACCGGGCGGAGGCGGCTTCCCGCAGGCATAATATCACCGGGCTGGAGGAACATCTGCGGCGGATGGAAGCCGTGGAGGTGTAACGGCGCCTTTTTCGGGAAAAAAGGCTCCTCCTGCCCTGTGCCAAGGAGGATACCCCGATGAATATCATGGAAACCGCGCGCGAGATTGAGGTGCTGGACAGTGTGGATGTGCTGGTGGCCGGCGGCGGCGTCGCGGGCTGTACGGCGGCCATCAGCGCCGCGGACGCCGGCGCGAAGGTGCTGCTGGTGGAGCGCAACGGCTGCCTGGGCGGCGTGCTGACCAGCAATATCATCCCGAACCTGCTCAACAACCATGTCAGCGCGGACTTTGAACAGCTGCTCAGCGGCGTGCCCCGCCGGATCATTGAGCGCCTGACGGCCATGGGCGGCTGCGTCCGGGACTGGGACAAGCCCCAGGCCAAGCTGGTCATTGACGAGCAGAAGCTCAAGATCGTATTGATTGATATGCTCCAGGAGGCGGGCGTCACGGTCTTCACCCATGTGCTGGCCGCCAGCCCCATCATGGAGGGGCAGACGGTGAAGGGCCTCTTCCTGGAGACCAAGGTGGGCCGCCGGGCGGTGCTGGCCAAGGTGACCGTCGATTGCACGGGCGAGGCGGATATCGCCGCCCAGACCGGCTGCCCCATGCGCGTCACCAAGGGCACGGCCAGCCTGGCCTTCAAAATGAGCGGCTTTGACGGCGAGGATTTCTACCAGTACTTCCGGGAGCATCCCGACGAGTTCCCGAAGAACCATGACGGTATCCGCGGCTTTGAAGACTTTGAAACCAACTGGAAGGAATACGGCGACTTTTATTTCCCTCACCGCGGCGGACGGAAGTTCCCCCTGGTGCAGGAGGCCATCATCCGCGGGGAGTACAGCAAGACCCGGGGCAAGCTCTTCGGCCTGGATATGATGTGTCTGATCGGCCTCAAGGGCCTGAACGACCTGTCCGTGAACACCATGCTGTGGCGGCTGCCCTCCCTGGCGCCCCTTGACTATTCCGAGGCGGAATTGGAGAGTCAGAAGGCCTGCTATTACATCGCGGACTTCCTGGTCAGGACGGTGCCGGGCTTCCGGAACGCCCACATTTCGCAGATTTCCCAGGATATGGGCGTTCGGGTCAGCCGCGCCATCGAGGGTGAGAAGACGCTGTGGATTGAGGACGTGACAAGCGCCGCGCCCGTCTATCTGGATGATGTCATCGGTGTGCGGTGCGCCAAGCCCTGGAGCGATGACGGCGCGAAGGATCATCCCTTTGACGAGGATGACAAGGGCAGTGTGCAGGAGGTTTCCGTCAACGGCGAGACCACTGCTGACGGCGCGCGTTTCCTTTACGAGCACACGGTGGACATCGCCTACGGTATCCTGCTGCCCCGGGGTGTGGAAAATCTGCTGGTAGGCAGCGGCAAGACGGCCTCCTGCCAGCCGCAGACCACCATGCGCTGTGGTACCAACAGCATGAAGCCTGCCCAGGGTGCCGGTGTGGCCGCGGCCATCGCCGCCTCCACGGGCGTTACCACCCATGAGGTGGATGTGCGTCTTGTGCAGAAAGAGCTGCTGCGCCAGGGCGTGTACCTGGGCGAAGGGGAGAGGCTGCGGCAGCTGGGTTTGTCATAATACGATTATTCGGGTCGGCGGCGAAGGCTGCCGGCCTTTTTTGTTCCGTGTTGACCAAAGACAACCGCGGACTGTCTGTGCGTCAAAAAGGCGTGTGGACGCAGGGCGAGGAATCATTAGGGATGAATCTGGTCGGAAAACACAAATATTTTCTGAAAAAAACAAAAAAAGTACAATCAAAGGGCGGGGACGAAAGATATGCAAACCTTGTAAACTGCAAGGCTTTGTTCGGAAAAATTCATTTTGCGCAGCCACGCTTTCCAGCCATTTAGCGCTTGACAATGCTTCATTAAATGACCTATAATATTAAAACCGTATGAATTTATACGGGAGTATTGTAAGGAGGGGACAATTTTCATGAAGAAAACCCTTGCTTTGGTTTTGGCATTGTGCATGGTGCTTGGTTGCATCGGCGCGTTTGCCGAAGGCTCCGAGCCCACCTACACCTATAATGGGTCGCACCCGACCATCCCCACGGCCTGGAACGTTTTCAAGTACCAGGACGCCACCGCCAACGACCTGGCGCTGACCTGGATCCGTGACGGTCTGTACGATTTCGACTACAACGAGAACATGGACGGTTTCGTGTGGGAGAATCACATGGCCGTTGGCGAGCCCGAGGATGTCACCGCTGACTATGTCGGCGAGGACTGGGGCATTGCCGAGGGCGAGACCGGCCGCGCCTGGAAGTTCACCATGCGCGACGACCTGAAGTGGAACGACGGCAGCGTGCTGAACGCCAAGACCGTTGAAGAGTCCGTCAAGCGTCTGCTGGACCCCGTGGCCAAGAACTTCCGCGCTGACAACATCTATGCCAGAAACCCCAAGGTGCACAATGCCGAGGCCTATGCCAAGCAGGGCACCACGGCTGACACCTCCATTCGTTCCCTGATGGGCCTGTACGGCTCCGAAGACCTGGATTCCTTCCTGGCCGAGCACGGCGACCTGCCCGCCAAGGTGAACTGGGTCTACTCCTTCGGCGCGAAGTATGACTTCGAGGCCAAGAGCTGGGGCGAGGGCGAAGACGTGCTGGTTGACAGCGGAAAGACCCTGGCCGAGATGGTCGAGTTCTTCAAGGGCGAGGGCCAGGTCTACAATGGCCAGAGCGTCGATACCATGATCGAGTATGCCCTGGATGAGCTGTCCGCTCTCTATGCCTATCCCGAGCTGTCTTACGACAAGGTCGGTGTGCAGGCTGTGAGCGACAACGAGTTTGTTGTCATCGTTGACACTCCCGTGTACGGCTTCTACGTCAAGTATCAGCTGGACATGACCAGCTGGATTGTCAAGCCTGACCTCTACGATGCCTGCGCCACCGTCACCGACGGCGTGTTCAACAGCACCTACTGCACCAGCAAGGAGACCACTCCCTCCTTTGGCCCCTATCAGATCGCTTCCTATCAGACCGATAAGGAAATCGTTCATGAGAAGAACCCCTACTGGTATGGCTGGAATGAGCCCCGCTTCGAGGGCCGCTATCAGGCGACGCATGTGCGCTATGTGCCCGTCACCGATACCGCTACCCGCTATGAGATGTTCCTCAGCGGCCAGCTGGATACCTTCGGTCTGAGCAAGGAGTACGCTGAGCAGTACGCTTCCTCTGATTACACCCACTACTCCATCGGCGCTTCCACCTTCGGCTTCGCCGTGAACCCCAGCCTGGAGGCCCTGACCAAGACCCAGGAAGCTGCCGGCGAGAACATCAACAAGACCATCCTGACCCTGAAGGAGTTCCGTATGGCCCTGTCTCTGTCCCTGGATCGTCAGGGCTACTGCATGGCCGTGAACCCCATCTGGATTCCCGCCTACGCGCTGTTCAGCGATTCCATCGTTGCCGACCCCGAGAGCGGCACGCCCTATCGTGTGACCGACGCCGCCAAGCAGACTCTGGTCAACTTCTGGGGCCTGGCTGACGAGATTGGTGAGGGCAAGCTGTACGCTACCATCGACGATGCCATTGAGAACATCAGCGGCTACAATCTGGAGATGGGCCGTCAGTGCTTCGACCTGGCCTATGACAAGGCCATTGAGCAGGGCCTGATGGACGAGGATGACAAGGTGCAGATCATCATTGGTCTGGCGGCTGATCTTCCTTCCTATCATGACGGCTATGAGTTCCTGAACAATAACTGGATTGAGGCTGTGAAGGGCACCAAGCTGGAGGGCAAGCTGGAGTTCGTGAAGGACAACACCATCTCCAACGGCTTTGGCGAGGCTCTGCGCAACAACAATGTTGACATGCTGTTCAACATTGGCTTCCAAGGCGGCGAGTTTGACGCCTTTGGCCTGTTCGAGGTCTACTGCGGCAGCCTGCGCTATGACAGCAACGTGGATTACGGCACCATCAATGTGGACATCGAGCTGGAAGGCACCACCTACACCGCCAGCGTGTACGATTGGTTCGAGATCATGAATGGTATTCCGGTGAATGCCACCGTGACCGGCACCAAGGACCTGGTTGAGCTGTGCTATCCTGCCGGCACCGATTCCGAGAAGAACCTGGAGCGCGCCGTGATCCTGGCTGCCCTGGAGAACGCCGTGCTGCAGAACTACAACTACATGCCCCTGGTCGGCGATTCCGCCGCTCAGCTGCTGAGCCAGAAGGTCAACTACTTCTCCGACGAGTACATGTTCCCCATGGCCTTCGGCGGCATCGCCCGCATGACCTTCAACTACTCCGATCAGGAGTGGGCTGATTATGTGGCTTCCCAGGGCGGTACACTGAACTACAACTAAGCAGTCCAATCACCTTGCGTGACTGATTGTTGAACCACTTCGGAGGGCAAGGGTGAGCTTCAAGCAGCACATCCTTGCCCTCTTGTGGTGAGTAAAATGGTTTCCTCGCATGAGCGGCTGTGGCTACAACAGATCGCTTTATGGCTCGACAGCGTGGGCGGACGCAGCTGATGCTGCCGCGCCATAAATTACGAAAAGGGGTACAGCATGTTTAAGTACGTTTTGAAAAGAATCGCGCTAATGCTGATGGTCTTCCTCATCATCATTTCGTTGTGCTTTGTTTTGGTCAAGCTGCTGCCGAACAAGCCCGCGGAGCAGTATGGCAAGGACATGGCCCTCATTGAGATGCGCCGCGAGGCTCTGGGCTACAACAAGCCGCTGATCGAGCAGTACGGCATTTTCCTGCAGCGAACCCTTCTGGGCGGCGACTGGGGCGTGAGCGAGGTGCTCTACCTGGGCCGCAACGTGTGGGATGTTTTCATGGAAAAGATGCCGGCTACCATCGCCGTCAACCTGTATACCATGATTTTTGCTGTGCCCATTGGCCTGGTGCTGGGCATTTACGCCGCCCTGCGCAAAAACAAATGGCAGGATCACTTCATTTCCACGGCGGTCATGGTCTTTGTTTCGGTGCCCAGCTATGTATACGCTTTCCTGGTGCAGTATTTCCTGTGCTTCAAGCTGCAGTGGTTCCCCTTCCAGATCAATTCGGGCACGAACTACTTTACCTGGTCCATGTTCGTGTCCATGGTGCCTGCGGTATTGTCTCTGGGCTTCGGCACGATAGCGGGCCTGGCCCGCTACACCCGCGCGGAGCTGACGGAAGTGCTGACCAGCGATTACCTCCTGCTGGCCCGCACCAAGGGCCTGTCCCGCGGTGAGACCACGGTGCGCCATGCTCTGCGCAACGCCATGGTGCCCATCTTCCCCATGATTCTGGGCGAGTTCATCGGCATTATCGGCGGTTCGCTGATTATTGAGCAGATCTTCGGCATTCCCGGCGTTGGCCCGCTGTACGTTTCCTCCATCACGGCCGCTACGCCCGATTACAACTTCTTCATGCTGCTGTCCGCCTTTTATACCCTGGTCACGCTGGCCTCCGGCATCGTGGTGGACCTGAGCTACGGATTCATTGATCCGAGAATTAGAATGGGGAGCAAAAAGTGATGAGTGAGATGAAATACGATAACCTTCCCGCCTCCGCTTTTGAGTTTGTACCCATGGAAGGCAGGAGCCATGACAAGAAGTTTGACACGGAACCCATCGGGTATTTCCGCGACGCCCTGAACCGCTTTGTGAAGAACAAGAGCTCGGTGGTGGGCTTCTTCATCATTGTGTTTGTGGTGCTGTACGCCATTCTGGTGCCCATGTTCTGCGAGAACAATTATACCCGGGCATTGACGGATACCACCTACCTGCAGTACGGTATGCTGCCGCCGAAGCTCCCGGGCGTCAGCATACCCGGCTTTGACGGTATGTCCAATGTGACAGTGAACGACTCGGTTTATACCACCTATCGGGCGATGACGGAGGAGACTGGCATTCAGCCCGTCGTTGAGGTGTACAGGGAGAATTACAAGGATCCCAAGGCCAGCTCCAAATCAAGCTTTTATGACTTGAAGGTAGATAAATACAAGCTGCTGGGCATGACCTATATGACCATTACCCCCGCCCAGTACCAGGCTATTCAGAATTGGCAGAACGAAACAGGCATCCAGGTCATCTACCCCGCCATCACTGACACCAAGCAGAACAACGCCAACATCTGGTACGAGGTGAACCGCAAGAGTCAGGCTCAGCTGGATAAGGACGGCAACTTCAAGCCGATCTACCGCAAGACCACGCCTGAGGACACCAGCTACCAGAGCCTGCGCATCGCCGCGGACAACGACCCCGAAAATCCTCTTGCCTATGCCCGCGTCACGGGTACCAGCGACGCCAAGGGCTATGTGGTGCGCGTGAGTAAGTATAACTATTTCCAGTACCGCTATGGGTTTGAGCCCTACTTCGTCTTCGGCACCAATGGCATCGGCCAGGACATTTTCACCCGCCTGGCTTCCGGCGCGCGGTTCTCGCTGATTTTCGCCGTGGTGATTTCTGCCATTAACCTGTTTATCGGCGCGATCTACGGCGCCATCGAGGGCTACTACGGCGGCGCGGTGGACATGGTGATGGAGCGTATCTCTGACGTGCTCAACGGCGTGCCCTTCATGGTGGTGACAACGCTGTTCCAGCTGCACCTGGCCAAGCAGGTGGGCGTGATTCCATCGCTGCTCTTCGCCTTTGTGCTGACGGGCTGGCTTGGCATGGCGGCCCGAGTGCGCATGCAGTTCTATCGCTTCAAGAGCCAGGAATATGTGCTGGCGGCCCGCACCCTGGGCGCCAAGGACGCGCGGCTGATGTTCAAGCACATCTTCCCCAACTCCCTGGGCACCATCGTGACCGGCTCGGTGCTTGTGATTCCGGGCGTTATCTTCAGCGAGTCCAGCCTGAGCTACCTGGGCATCGTCAACCTGGATTCCTCCACCATGACCAGCGTGGGCACCATGCTGGCCAAGGGCAAGAACTACCTGTCCACCGATCCCTATATCATCCTGTTCCCGGCGCTGTTTATCTCCCTCCTGGAGATTTCCTTCAACCTTTTCGGCAACGGACTGCGGGATGCTTTCAACCCGTCTTTGAGAGGTGCGGAATAAGATGGATAAAAAGTTGGAAAAGAAATTGCAGGTGCGCAACCTGCAGGTATCCTTCCGCACCAACGGCGGCAAGGTGCAGGCCGTGCGCAACATCAGCTTCGACCTGCATAAGGGCGAGACCCTGGCCATCGTGGGTGAAAGCGGCTCCGGCAAGAGCGTGACCAGCAAGGCCATTCTGGGCATCCTGGCGGACAACGCCATTGTGGAGGGCGGCGAGATTCTCTACGACGGCCAGGACCTGCTGAAGATCAGCGAGGACGACTTCTACCGCCTGCGCGGCGATAAGGTGGCCATGATCTTCCAGGACCCCCTGTCCAGCCTGAACCCCATCATGCGCATCGGCAAGCAGCTGACGGAAGCGATGCTGCTCAAGGGCAAGGCCCGCCAGCGCTCCTGCAAGGTCAACTACCAGACGAAGCTGGCCCTGCTGGAAAAGTACATGAAGGACGCCGTGCCAGAAAAGGCGGAGGAGATCAAGCACAAGTGCGAGCTCTTCCGGCGGATCGAGCAGAAGCACATCGCGCTGGAGCACGCCTACAACCTGGCCTATGAGGCAGCGCAGGAAGCGCTGGTTGAGGTGGAACATGTCATGTTCCTGATGGAGAAGAACGCCTTCAAGGATACCTCCAGCCTTCGGGAGATCAAGGAATTCTCCAGCCACGCCCTGAATCCTTATGTGGTGGCGGAGGATCGTGCCGGTGAGCTGACCGCGCAGGTGAGCGGTCTGATGAGCGGTATTTCCGCCCAGCAGCGTTCGGGCGATTACAGCCAGGCCCAGGCCAGGCTGAGTAAGATTCGCGTCATTTTGCAGGAGGCAGTGGACAAGACGAAGCCGGACTTCTTCGCTTTGGGCTACCATATGGTGGACGGCGGCGCGGAGGCGCCCGGAACAACCGTGGCGGAGCAGAATGCCTTCTACAACAAGCAGCTGAAGGAGCGCTTCCTGGAGGATTTTGAGACTGTGGCGACGCAAGGCATCGCCCGGTCGGACGAAAACTATCTGGCGAAGCGTCAGCAGGTTATCACGGCCCTGGACAAGGCCATCACGCAGCTTCGGGAGGGCAATGTGGACGCCTTCAAGCCCACCGCCGCGGAGCTGATGAAGCAGGTGACGGAGTCCATTGATCCCATTGATATTGTGAAGGACAGCGCCGCCTGTACCTTTGCCGGCAGCATGAAGGCCTTCCTGGAGCGCTACGGCCTGGGTGTACGCACCAACAGCCGCAAGGAGGCCAAGTACCAGAAGCAGCTGAGGCGTTCCGAGGCCAAGGCCAAGCGCGGCAAGGAATGGAAGGTCGCCGCGCCCTCCACCATTGATCTGGAACTGGTGAAGCAGAATATGCTGAGCCTGATGGAGCGGCTGAAGGAGCACTACGAGGCTCGCAACGCCGCGGAGCCCTCCGAAAACAAGAAGCTCAAGACGGATCGTGTCATCGCTTACCTGCAGGAGAACGCGGCGGGCATGGCCTTCCGGATCAGCAAGCGGGCCGCGAAGAACAAGGCCCTGAAGCTCATGGAGGAGGTCGGCATTTCCGAACCTCGGAAGCGCTATCGCCAGTATCCCTTTGAATTCTCGGGCGGCATGCGCCAGCGCATTGTCATTGCCATCGCCCTGGCGGCCAACCCCGACATCCTCATCTGCGACGAGCCCACCACCGCGCTGGACGTGACCATTCAGGCGCAGATTCTGGAACTCATCAACAAGCTCAAGCGGGAGCGCAACCTGTCCATCATCTTCATTACCCATGACCTGGGCGTGGTGGCGAACATGGCTGACCGCATCGCGGTGATGTACGCGGGCAAGATCGTCGAGTATGGCGCCAGCGAGGAAATCTTCTACGCACCGGCCCATCCCTATACCTGGGCGCTGCTGTCCTCCATGCCCGACCTGGACAGCAAGGACAAGCTGGAAGCCATCCCCG
The DNA here is from genome assembly GCA_947565865.1 of uncultured Clostridia bacterium. GTDB lineage: Bacteria > Bacillota > Clostridia > Christensenellales > Aristaeellaceae > UBA11524. The sequence goes on along the minus strand of CANOHT010000011.1, from coordinate 7,106 downwards.
GTACGCCGCCGAACATGATTTATCCCCCCAAGGGCGACGCCTTTGCCGACCGCAACCGCTATGCCATGAAGATCGACTTCGAGATGCAGCCTCCGCCCTTCCCCATCACGGATACCCACTGGGCGGCTACCTGGCTGCTGCATCCCAACGCCCCCAAGGTGGAGCCGCCCAAGATGGTGATGGAGCGCATCACCAAGATGAAGGCCAGAATGGAGGAAGAAGCCCATGCCTGAACAGGAGGTTTTGCTGCGCGTCGAGCATTTGTGCCAGTATTTCAAGACCAACAAGGCAGTGGACGACGTATCCTTTGACATCAAAAAGGGCGAGGTCTTCGGCCTGGTAGGCGAGAGCGGCTGCGGCAAGACAACCACGGGCCGCTCCATCATCAAGCTGTATGACATCACCTCCGGCAACATTTTCTTCAAGGGCAAGCGGATTGCCGCGGGTACTCTTTCCTACAAAAAGGCCATCGCCAAGGCCCGGGCGGAAATGAAAACGGCTGATCCCGTTCGAAAGGCTGAGCTGAAAAGCTTCATTGCGGATCAGCGGGTTCGGATGAAAGCGGCGATTCACGATCACAAGAACTGCGATAAGCTGTACGCCAACCTGGTGGCGGAAGAGGTGGATAAAAAGTTCCAGCCGCTGCTGGCCGCTGCCAAGGGCGATGAGCTGCAGAAGCTGAAGGAGCAGTACGCCTATGAAAAGCGCATTGCCAGGAAACAGCGCTTCATGACGCAGATTCAGATGATCTTCCAGGACCCCATCGCTTCTCTGGATCCCCGCATGACGGTCTATGAGACCATCGCAGAGGGTCTGGTCATCCGTGGGGAAAAGGATAAGCAGGTCATTGACGAAAAGGTGTACAGCGTTCTGGAAATGGTGGGCCTGGTGCGGGAGCATGCGGGCCGCTATCCTCATGAGTTCTCCGGCGGACAGCGGCAGCGCATCGGCGTGGCCCGGGCCGTGGTCATGAACCCCGAGCTTATCATCGCAGACGAGCCTGTGTCCGCCCTGGACGTGTCCATTCAGGCGCAGGTCATCAATCTGCTCAACGAGCTGCGCCATCGCTTGGGCCTGACCATCATGTTCGTGGCACATGATTTGTCTGTGGTCAAGTACTTCTCTGATCGCATCGGTGTGATGTACTTCGGCAAGCTGGTGGAGCTGGCGACCTCCGACGAGCTGTTCGCGCATCCGCTCCATCCTTATACGAAGTCGCTGCTGTCCGCCATCCCCCTGCCTGACCCCATGTACGAAAAGAAGCGCCAGCGCATTAAGTATGATCCGCTGTCCGTCCACGACTATTCCAAGGAGCAGCCTACGCTGCGGGAGGTGTCCCCGGGCCATTTCGTGCAGTGCAATCAGGCGGAATTTGAGGCATACCAAAAGGAACTCGGTCTGTAATAAGGCATGGATCTGAGCTTGCGGCCACAGGGACAGGTACCGTGGCCGCAAGTTGATTTTGAGGCTGAAGCGCTGATGAAACGGGGTGGAGTCCCCGGGAGAAAGGAGCCTTATCATGACTGATACCGCACGAAGGCGCGCCCTGGGCTATGGCGTGTGCGCCGTTCTGGCCCTGGCCGTCAGCCTGGGTGTGGCGCGTTATCGCGGGGCCGACCTGACGGCGTCCTTTGCGCTGAACTGCCGCTACCTCAGCGACGGCTTCTTCTTCAGCGGACTGATCTTCACGGGCGTCGGCGGGCTGACGCTGATCGCGGGAACAGGCTTCTTTGACGTGTTCGGTTACGCCTTCCACAGCTTGCTGGTGCTGTTTTCCCTGCTGCGCAGGCCGGAGGATCATGTCAGCTATTTCGACTACAAGCTGGAGCGGGACGCCAAGCGCAAAAAGCCTCTGTGGGCCATTTTGATCACGGGCCTGGCGTGCATCGCCCTGTCTGTGGCGTGTCTCATGCTGTATTATCACGGATGACGGAGCCGGAGCGAAGGAAACATGACACTTCGCTCCGGCTTTTATACATTTGAGCCCAAAAGCGCCTTCCAGCAGGGATTGCGCGGAAGCATGTCGAAAGAACCTACGGATAAATCCCATCTGGGCCCGCATTCGTGGGCTGACTGAGAAGAAAGCTGGTGCATCAATGGACGCTGCGAAGATCATTCGGGAAGGCCGGGCCGTATTGGGCATTGAGCTGGGCTCTACCCGCATCAAGGCGGTGCTGATTGACGAGGATCACGCGCCCATCGCCTCTGGAGACCATACATGGGAAAACCGACTGGAAAACGGCCTGTGGACCTATCGCCTGGAGGATGTCTGGGCGGGCGTTCAGGATGCTTACGCTAAGCTTGCGGCGGATGTCCAGGCTTGTTATGGTCTGCCGCTAACGCGCCTGAAGGCCTTCGGTGTGTCGGCCATGATGCACGGCTATCTGCCTTTTGACGCCCAGGGCAGGCAGCTGGCGGCCTTCCGCACCTGGCGCAACACCTGCACCGGCCAGGCCGCGGAGGAGCTGACGGAGCTGCTGGGCTTCAATATCCCTCAGCGCTGGTCCATCGCTCATCTGGAGCAGGCCATGCTGAACGGCGAGGAGCATGTGAGGGACATCGCTCACCTGACAACGCTGGCGGGATATATCCACTGGCAGCTGACGGGCCGAAAGGTGCTAGGTGTGGGCGAGGCCAGCGGCATGTTCCCCATCGACAGCCAGCGGGTGGATTATGACCAGCGGATGATCGAGCTGGTGGACGGCCTGGTGGCTCAGCGCGGCTATTGCTGGCGCCTGCGGGACATCCTGCCCCAGGTAGCGAACGCCGGCGAGGACGCGGGCTGCATCACGCAGGAGGGCGCCAGGCTGCTGGATCCCTCGGGCAGGCTGGAGGCGGGGACGCCCGCCTGCCCGCCGGAAGGCGACGCGGGCACGGGCATGGCGGCCACCAACTCCGTGGCGGTGCGCACAGGCAACGTGTCTGCGGGCACCTCCGTGTTTGCCATGGTGGTACTGGAAAAGCCCCTGAGCCGGGTCTACCCCGAGATCGATATGGTGACGACGCCCACGGGCAAGCCGGTGGCCATGGTGCATTGCAACAACTGCACCAGCGACATCAACGCCTATGCCGGGATGCTCAAGGGCTTTGCTGAGGCGGCGGGGCTGCCTGTGAGCATGAACGATGTGTACACCGCGCTGTTCACCTCCGCTCTCAAGGGAGAGAAGGACTGCGGCGGCGTGACGAATGTGGCGCTTTTTTCCGGCGAACCAGTGGTGGGCCTGGATGAAGGCCGGCCTATGCTGGTGCGGACGCCGGACAGCGCCTTCACCTTCCCGAATATGGCCCGAAGCCTGGTCTGCGGCGCCATGACCAGCCTGAAGATTGGTATGGACATCCTCTTCCGGGAGCAGGTGCGCATTGACGCGCTGCTGGGTCACGGCGGCTATTTCAAGACCCCGGTGGTGGGGCAGCGCATTCTGGCGGCGGCGCTGAACACGCCTGTTTCCGTCATGGAGACGGCGGGAGAGGGCGGCCCCTGGGGCATGGCGCTGCTGGCGGCCTATCGTGTGAACCGTAAGGAAGGTCAGACGCTGGAGGAGTACTTGACGGCGGAGGTGTTCGCGTCGTCCAAGGGCAGCCGCGAGGAACCCGATCCGGCGGATGTGGCGGGCTTCCAAGCTTATACGGAGCGGTTTTGCCAGGCGCTGACGGCGGAGCGGGCCGCGATTGAGCATATCAAGTGAGTGAGGGGCGGACGTATGCTGAAGGAACTCAGGCAGGCCGTTTACGAGGCCAACATGGAGCTGCCCCGGCGGGGCCTGGTGACCTACACCTGGGGCAACGTATCCGGCATCGACCGCGAACGGGGGCTGGTAATCATCAAGCCCTCCGGCGTGGAATATGATGCGCTGACCCCGGAGCAGCTGGTGGTGTTGAACCTGCAGGGCGAGGTAGTGGAGGGGAAGCTGAATCCCTCCTCCGATACCAAGACGCATCTGGAGCTGTACAAGGCCTTCCCAGCCCTGGGGGGTATTGTTCATACCCACAGTCCCTATGCGGTGGGCTGGGCTCAGGCGGGAGAAGACATCCCGGCCTATGGCACCACCCACGCGGACTACTTTTACGGCCCCATCCCCTGCGCCCGGCATCTAAGTCAGACAGAGCTGGATGAGGACTACGAGAAGAACACGGGCAAGGTAATTGTGGAGACCTTCCGGGAGCGAGGGGTAGACCCTGTGCACGTCCCCGGGGTGATCTGCTTTAGCCATGGCCCCTTCACCTGGGGCAAAAGCCCGGCGCAGGCGGTCTATCATGCGGTGGTGCTGGAGGAGGTGGCGCGGATGGCGCTGCTGACCCGCATGGTCAGGCCTGACGCCGCTCCCGCTCCTCAGCATGTGCTGGACAAGCACTTTATGCGCAAGCATGGCCCCGACGCTTATTACGGTCAGCGCTGAAGCATATCGCCAAAGCAGCGAAGGCGTTTGTCCGATCCCCTGAGGAAAGCCGTGTTGCTTTGGCTGCCGTTCAGGGCTTCAGCGCTCCTGCGCAGGCGAAATTCCGTCTTTCCTGTGTACTCCCAGGCTTTCCCCGGTTGACTTATTTCTTGTGATGAAGTAAACTATGTTACGGCAGCTGACAAAGACGCGCCAGCTGCCGTTTTTCCGTATTTGAACGGGCGGAAAGCGCCGCCCGCTGATCGAGGAGGTACAGCCGTGAACAAGATCGTTAGGAAGCAGTCGCTGAATCCTACCGTCACGCTGATGGAGGTGGATGCACCGCTGGTGGCCCGCAAGGCGGAGCCTGGACAGTTCATCATCCTGCGGGTGGATGCCGAGGGTGAACGCATCCCGCTGACGGTAGCGGACTATGACCGGGAGAAGGGCACTGTCACCATTATTTTTCAGGTGGTGGGCGCGTCCACTGAAAAGCTTAACCACCTGAATGAAGGCGACATGATCCATGATTTTGTCGGCCCCCTGGGCCGGGCGACCCACACCGAGGGCCTGAAGAAGGTAGCCGTGGTGGGCGGCGGCGTGGGCTGTGCCATCGCGTTCCCCGTGGCGAAGAAGCTCTTTCAGCAGGGGACGGAGGTTCACGCCATCGTGGGCTTCCGCACGAAGGATCTGGTCATCCTGGAGGATGAGTTCGCCGCCAATGCCACCAAGCTGATTCGGATGAGCGACGATGGCTCCTGGGGCGAGAAGGGCCTGGTTACCGACGCCCTGCGCAAGCTGATCGAGTCCGGCGAGGAATATGACGAGGTCATCACCATCGGCCCGCTGCCGATGATGAAGTTTGTGTGCAAGCTGACCAAGGAATTCGGCGTGAAGACCATTGCCAGCATGAATCCCATTATGATCGACGGCACGGGCATGTGCGGCGGCTGCCGGCTGACCGTGGGCGGCAAGACCATGTTCGCCTGCGTGGATGGCCCGGAATTCGACGGCCATCTTATCGACTTCGACGAAGCCATTGCCCGCAGCGCCACTTACCGCGACTTCGAGCGCCATGCCCATGAAGCTACCTGCAACCTCTTCAAGGCTGCCGACCGCGCCTGACCGACCGAATTACTGACGGGAGTTGAATACTGATGCCGAACATGTCCCTTGTGAAAAACCCCATGCCCTCTCAAGAGGCCCAGGTGCGCAACCGCAATTTCAGCGAGGTAGCGCTGGGCTACACGGAGGAGATGGCTATTGACGAGGCCAAGCGCTGCCTGAACTGCAAGCACAAGCCCTGCGTCTCCGGCTGCCCTGTGCGGGTACATATCCCCGAATTCATCAAGGCGGTCAGCGAGGGTCGCTTTGAGGAGGCTTATCAGATCATTGCGCGGTCGTCCAGTCTGCCCGCGGTGTGCGGCCGCGTCTGTCCGCAGGAGACCCAGTGCGAGGGCAAGTGCGTCCGGGGCATCAAGGGCGAGCCCGTGGGTATCGGCCGCTTGGAACGCTTTGTGGCGGACTGGCACATGGCCCATGCCACCGATAAGCCGGAGAAGCCCGCGGCCAACGGCCATAAGGTGGCGGTCATTGGCTCCGGGCCTTCCGGTCTGACCTGCGCGGGCGACCTGGCCAAGCTGGGCTATGACGTGACGGTGTATGAGGCCCTGCATCTGGCGGGCGGCGTGCTGGTTTACGGCATTCCCGAATTCCGCCTGCCCAAGGCCATCGTGCAGAAGGAAATCGACACGCTGATCGACCTGGGCGTGAAGGTGGAAACCAATGTGGTGGTGGGCCGCACCATCACCATTGACGAGCTGATGCAGGAGTACGGCTTTGAGGCAGTGTTCATCGGCTCCGGCGCGGGTCTGCCCAAGTTCATGAATATCCCCGGCGAGAACCTCAAGGGCGTATATTCCGCCAACGAGTTCCTCACCCGCATCAACCTGATGAAGGCCTATACCCCCGACAGCAGCACGCCCATTCAGCCCGCGAAGAAGGTGGCCGTGGTGGGCGGCGGCAACGTGGCCATGGACGCGGCCCGCTGCGCCAAGCGGCTGGGCGCGGAGGTCACCGTGGTGTACCGCCGCACGGAGGCGGAGCTCCCCGCCCGTCGGGAAGAGGTGGAGCATGCCATGGAGGAGGGAATTGTCTTCAAATTCCTGACTAACCCCGTGTCCATCGCGGGCAATGACCAGGGCTGGGTCAGCGCTATCCGCTGTCAGGAAATGGCCCTGGGAGAGCCTGACGCCTCCGGGCGCCGCCGTCCCGTGGCGGTGGAGGGCAGCGACTTCGACATGGAGATGGACTGCGTCATCATGGCCCTGGGCACCTCCCCCAATCCGCTGATTAAGACCACCACCAAGGGCCTGGAGACCCAGAAGTGGGGCGGCATCATTGTGGAGGAGGATACGGGCCTGACCTCCCGCGAAGGCGTATACGCCGGCGGCGACGCGGTGACAGGCGCGGCCACGGTTATTCTGGCCATGGGCGCGGGCAAAACCGCCGCCAGCGCTATTGATACCTATTTGAAGGAAAAAGCGCGTTAAAGCACATCGCGCCAGCGAAAAGGGGAGTCTGAGGGCCGATGGCCCTCAGGCGAGGGTATGGGGGCAAGGCCCCCAACCGTTCCCCCCTCGCGCAGTCAGGGAGCAAAGCGAAACCTGACGGTTGATTCCCTAAAGCAGGAACGCTCGCGCCAGCGAAAAGGGGAGTCTGAGGGCCGAT
>CANOHT010000010.1 GCA_947565865.1 uncultured Clostridia bacterium | reverse complement strand
ATCTTCTGTCAGCGTAATGATGAAGAAGCGTTTCATCAAACACATCGCTGTGAACTATTTTCATATTGGAGGGGATTGTTAAGCTTTTTGCTTTCCAATACGGAATTGAAGAAGCTCCGCAAGGGTTCTTTTGATAAGCTTCCAAAGAAATCATAGCCTATATAACCTCTCCTTGTGAAATGTGCAGCTCATTGTTCCTTGATTTCTGTATCCTGCTGTATTCCTCACCGAATTTGCTTCCCTTGGGGCTGCCCCGATGAGGCGGCGCAGAAACGCATGAACACCAATAAACCCATAAAAAAAGGGAAAAAGCGGGAACGCTGCCTCAATCCTTTGCTTGCAAGGCCTTTGGAGGATCATCCATCACCCTACAACGCATGGCGGAAGTCGGAAATCTGAATGGTTTCAAATGTCGATGATCGGACGGACGATGTCAGTTCGCAGGCTGAACGCGGACAGTCCGCCGATCCGCCTGCCTTCCTGAAAACGAATTCCAGGACAGCCTCTTCGGATCAGGCCGTCCTGGAACTTTTTCTCGCCTGCCTGACAAAGGCAGACTGCCGGCATTCGCGGCAGGGTCAATCCAGCTCCATCCCACAGGGCTTGGCGCGCTCGGCGGCGGCAGCGTCCTGCACGACGGTGCGGTAGAAGCGATAGCCGCCGGAAAAATTAACGCAGTCATAACCGTTTTGGCTCAGGATGCGGCAGGCAATATAGCTGCGCAGGCCGCTTTGACACATGATATAAACGGGACAGTCGGCGGGCAGCTCGTCCATATGCCCGCGCAGCTCATCCAGAGGAATATTGATAAAGCCCTCCGCATGCCCCCGCTCATATTCACGCTCGGTGCGCACGTCCAGCCGCACGGCGCCCTCCGGCAGAGTGTCCATTTGATGCCAGTGGCACTGCCTGACCCGGCCTTCAGCCAGATTTTCGATCATGAACCCGGCCATGTTCACCGGATCCTTGGCAGAGGCGTAGGGCGGGGCGTAGGCCAGGTCAAGATCCTTCAAGTCTTCCGCCGTCATACCCGCATGGATGGCGGTAGCCAGCACGTCAATGCGCTTATCCGCGCCCTGGCCGCCGATGACCTGCGCACCCAGAATGCGCAGGGAGCCTCGCTCGTAGGTCACCTTCATGGTCAGGAGCGTGGCGCCGGGATAGTAGGTGGCGTGGTTGGCCGGGGAAAGCACCACGCTGTCGCAGTCGAACCCGGCGGCCAGGGCGGCGGTCTCGCTCAGGCCTGCGGCAGCGATGGTCATATCAAAGAGCTTGAGAACCGATGAGCCCATACTGCCGTGATAGTGGCTGTCTCCGCCGCAGATGTTGTCCGCCGCGATGCGACCCTGCTTGTTGGCCGGGCCCGCCAGGGAGATCAGCGCTGGCTGGCCGGTAACGGTGTGCGTCACCTGAACGGCGTCGCCCACGGCGTAAATATCCGGATGAGAGGTCTCCATGCGGTCGTTGACGACAAGGCTGCCTTTCACGCCCAGGGTCAGTCCGGCTTCCTTGGCCAGGTGCGTATCCGGCGTCACGCCGATGGACAAAAGCACCATATCGGCACGCAGGGACGGCTCGCCCTCCAGCAGGGTCGCAACGCCCTCATCCTCCCCCCGGAAGCCCGTGACGGTGCTGCCCAGCTTCAGCCGAATACCCTTTTGCCGCAGCTTCTGATGGACGAAGCAGGCCATGTCGTAATCCAGGGGGGACATCAATTGGCGGGGCCGCTGTACAACGGTGACGTCCAGGCCCAGTTCCCGCAGGTTTTCGGCCATTTCCAGGCCGATATAGCCGCCTCCAGCCAAAACGGCGGACTTGGGCCGCGCCGTCTCCACGAAGCGGCGGATGCGCAGGGTATCCTCCACGGTGCGCAGCGTGAAGACCCGATCGCTGTCCGTGCCGGAAAGCCGAGGCTGGGTGGGCTTGGCGCCGGGAGAGAGGATCAGCTTGTCATAGCTTTCCTCCCAGCTTTCATCCGTAAGCAAATTGCGAACAGACACGGCTTTGCGCTCAGGATGAAGCGCTGTGACTTCATGGCGCACACGGACGTCCACCCGAAACCGTGCCCGGAAGGCTTCGGGGGTTTGCAGCGTCAGTGCCCCTTCCTCCTCGATCACGCCGCCCACATAGTAGGGCAGACCGCAGTTCGCATAGGACACATAACCCGTGCGCTCAAACACGATGATTTCCGCCCGCTCATCCAGGCGGCGAATCCGTGCCGCCGCAGTAGCTCCGCCAGCCACGCCGCCGACAATAACAACCTTCATGGAGATAACCTCGCTTTCGCAAATCGGCCTTCACGCCTTTTTCTTATGATAACATACCCGCGCAAGAGGGGGATGAAACAAGGGCGCGGCTTGACTTTCCCGGTGGAACATTCTATACTGGTAGCGATACGCGGGTACAAAAAAAGGAGTTCATATGATGCGATACGCTATCGGTATTGATCTGGGCGGCACCAATATCGCCGTCGGTTTGGTAAACGAGAAGTATGAGTTAATGCGCAAAGCCAGTCAGCCCACCGGGGCCGACCGCCCCTGGCAGGAGATCGTGGCCGATATGGCCGCTCTTGCCCTCCGTCTGATGACGGATAGCGGCTTGGACGCGGCGGACTGCGCGGGAATCGGCGTGGGCAGCCCCGGCACCTGCAACGCTGCCACGGGCGAGGTGGTGTATTCCAACAATATCCGCTGGGCGCATGTGCCCCTGGGATCGGAGATCACCCGCCTGACAGGACGGCCCTGCCGCGTCAGCAACGACGCCAACTGCGCCGCCATGGGCGAAACCGTGGCGGGCGCGGCCAAAGGCTGCCGGAACGTGGTGCTGATGACCCTGGGCACCGGGGTGGGCGGCGGACTGATCGTCAACGGCGAATTGGTGGAGGGCATGGACAGCGCCGGCGCGGAGCTGGGGCATACAACCCTCATCGCGGACGGCGAACCCTGCACCTGCGGACGGCGGGGCTGCGTGGAAAGCTACGCTTCCGCCACCGCGCTGATCCGACAGGCCCGCGCCGCGGCGAAGGCGCATCCCGAAAGCCTGCTGAACCGGGTGGAGATCGACGCCAAGGCCGTCTATGACGGCATGGACCAGGGGGACGCCGTGGCAGCGGAGGTCGTTAGACAGTACGAAGCCTGGCTTTCGGAGGCAATCACTAACATGGTCAACCTGCTGCGCCCGGAAATGCTGCTGCTGGGCGGAGGCGTGTCCGGCCAGGGTGAAAGGCTGACGGCGCCCCTGAATAATTATGTGCGCGAGCATTGCTTCGGCGGGGATCTTTCCTATGTGACGAAGATCGCCACGGCCAGCCTTGGCAACCTGGCGGGCATCATTGGCGCGGCGGCGCTTTGCCTTCGGGAGCAGAAGCGGACGCCCCTGCTGCTTTCGCCCGCCTACAAGGACTACCTCTGGGGCGGCGAGAAGCTCAAGGGCGCTTACGGCAAGCAAACGGCCATGACGCCCCTGGCGGAAAGCTGGGAGGTCAGCTGTCATCCCGACGGCCCGTCCGTTGTCATGAACGGCCCTTGGGCCGGACGTACCCTGGCGGATTATCTGGCGGCCCATCCCGCCGACCAAGGGGAACGGGCGCTGGCCTACGGCGAGTTTCCCCTGCTCATCAAGTTCATCGACGCGGCCAAGCCCCTTTCCGTGCAGGTGCATCCGGGCGACGACTATGCCCGCCAATATGAGAACGCCCAGGGCAAGACGGAAATGTGGTATGTGGCGGAGGCCGAGGAGGGCGCGGGCATCTATTACGGCTTCAAGGAAGCCATCACCCTGCAGCAGATGAAAGAAGCCATTGCGGCCAGCACCCTGACGGAGGCGCTGAACTGGGCGCCCGCGAAAAAGGGCGATGTGTTCTTCATCCCCGCGGGTACGGTGCACGCCATCGGCGCGGGGCTGCTGATCGCTGAGGTGCAGCAGAGCTCCAACCTGACCTACCGCGTCTACGATTATGGCCGATTGGGCGCGGACGGCAAGCCCCGGGCACTGCACATCGACAAGGCGCTGGCGGTCAGCAAGCGGGAGTACCCCCATGCGGACAGCGGCGCGGAAGACCCGGTCGCGATCCCCGGCGGCGAAAGCCAGGTGCTGGTGCGGTGCGAACGGTTCACTGTGTCCAGGCTGCGGGTGAAGGGCGCTATGGCCGGCATGTGCGGCAGGGAAAGCTTCCGGGCGCTCCTGTGCCTGGCGGGCGAAGGCGCCGTGCTTTGGGACGGTCAGGCCGTCGCCCTGCGCCAGGGCCAGAGCGTGTTCCTGCCCGCGGGCCTGGGGGCGTACAGCCTGGCGGGCGAGATGGAATTGCTCACGGCGGAAGTATGACCAGGAACGACCCTGCTGCGCAACATACCGCGCGGCAGGGTTTTTCATACATGGCCGGGGGCAGCCGCCTTCCATCCAACCAGATAGCAGGGCCAGAAAAAAAGCGCGTCTCCCCGCAAGGAAACGCGCTTTCACCCAATTTCTATTCTTCGATGAGCGCCTCCGCCCGGACGAGGAGCCGTTCCATCACCGGCAGCGCCACGGCGGGATCGCCGCTGGTCTCCAGGCGAACGCTGCCCGGCCCTTCCGCCTTGAGCAGCTGCTTCTCCGCCAGCACCCGGGCCAGCTGTCTGGCAGTGCCCTCGTTGCCGTCCAGCACGGACACCGCAGGGGGCAGCAGATCCTTCAGCACGGGCCGCAGGAAGGTATAGTGCGTGCAGCCCAGCACCACGGCGTCCACCCGGGCCATATCATAGGGCGCGAAATGCTCCCGCAAATAACGGCCTGCCTGGTCAAAGCTTTCCCGCTCCACCAGCTCCATCAGCCCGGGGCACGGCAGGGGAACCGCGCCCTCGCCATAGCGCTCCATCAGGCGCTGGAACTTAGGCAGCCGCAGGGTGGTGGGGGTTGCCAGCACCAGTATCTGTCCGCCGTGGCGCAGGGCATGGGCAGGCTTCAGCGCTGGCTCCATCCCGATGATCGGCAGGGTATACGCCTCCCGCAGAGCGGCCGCGGCGGCGGAAGTAGCGGTATTGCAGGCGATGACCACAGCCTTTACGCCGTACCCCAGCAGGCGCTCCATCACCCGGGTGACAAGGGTCAGCACCTCCGCCTGGGATTTGGTTCCATAGGGCGCGTGGGCCGTATCGCCAAAGAAGATAAAGTCCTCCCCGGGCAGCGCGCGGCGCAGCGCCGCCATAACGCTGATACCGCCTACCCCGCTGTCAAACACGCCTATGGGCGAACTGTGCCCGGCCATGCGTCATCCCTCCCCGCAGCATAAGTCCATTATACCAGCGCGCCGCCGGAAATGCAACCGTCCCCCGCCCTGCCCCCTGCCTTCAAAAATTGCCAGGCATCTCTTCCTTGCCATCCGCCGGAAAAAAAGGTATAATGCCCTTATCCGCGAATGGCGGCGAGGCAGCCCGCTATTCAACTTGCAAAAGGAAGTGATCCGCCATGGATACCAGCCAGGAAATCCGCCTAGGCGACGTGGTTCAAACGCGCAAGCAGCACCCTTGCGGCTCCAGCGAGTGGACCGTCATCCGCACCGGCGCGGACATCAAGATTCGCTGCGCAGGGTGCGGCCGAATCGTGATGATGGACAGGGAAACCTTCCTCAAGCGCCGCAAGAAGGTGCTTTGCCAAGGCCCTGACCCGTCAGCTTGATGACGCCGCTCTCTCAGCCCGGTTCGTCCGGTGCAAAAACACAAAAGAAAGGCTGGCGGCGGCTGATGCGGGATCTTTTCCTCTTTCTGCTGCTGGCGGCGGCGCTGCTGCTCGTCCGCCGCTTTCTGGCGGAACCAGTCCATGTCAAGGGCAACAGCATGCTGCCGACGCTGGAAAACGGCGAATGGCTGCTGGTGGATCATCTGTCCTACACCTTGGGCGAGCCGCAGCGGGGCGACGTGGTCATCTGCCACTATCCCGACCGCTATGCGGACCCCTGGAAGCTGATCCGCCAATATTTCGTGAAGCGGATCGTCGGCCTGCCCGGCGAGACCCTGGAAATTGTCGAGGGCACCGTGCTTATTAACGGGGAGCCCCTTGATGAAGGCTATCTGGACGCTGACCACACCCGCTTCATTCGCAATGCCCCGCCCGTCACCCTTGGCGACGACGAATACTTCGTCATGGGCGACAACCGGGATAATTCCAACGACAGTCGGCGCATCGGCCCTATCACCCGCTCCATGCTGGTGGGCCGGGTCGCGCAGGTCATCTTTCCCTTCGGCCATCGTCGGGCCGTTACCGATAGGTAAGGCTCAGCAGCGCCCAGCCGGTATTATCCAGGCTGGCGTCCTCCAGCTTGGTTCCCTCTGGCACCTCAAAGACCGTATGGCGCTCCCCTGCCCTCACGCACACAACCGTGACCAGGGGGGCGCCTTCGTCATCCAGCAGCGTCACCCCGCCTTCCTGGCGCAGGAAATCCAAATATGCCTCAAAGTCCAGGGCCAGCGCCTGCATCATCCGCGCGTGGGACAGCCCCACATAGCGAAAGTGATAGGGGCGATGCTCGTCCGCCGCCGGATCAGCCTCCGGCCAGCGCTGCACAAAGCCGTAGCGCCAGGCGTTATCCAGCAGCCACGCGCCCTGGGGCGAATCCCCCAGCGCTTCCCTGGCCGGCATATCGTTCCAGGTTCGGCAAAGGCGGATGTCCACCGTCCAGGGCAGCTGATGCTCCGAGCATCCCGGCTCGTCCACCTTTTCCTTGGCCAGGATGACGGCCTCCTCAATGGACACGTCCCGGGCGAAATCCGCCACGGTATCGGTGAGTAAAATGCGCTGCTGCTCCTGGCTGCGGGTTCCCGCGAAGACGGTCAGACGATCCATACCGCTGTTGCGAGCGTCCACGCACAAGTATTCCAGGCGAATCAGCGTCTCCTCGCCCAGCACAGCCTGGGGATCCCGGCAAGCAATCCTTCCCCGGGCATAGGACAGCACGCCGAAGGTATTCCCCGGTTCAGCGCCCTCGGGCAGCGGATGCTCGGCGTCGATGAGGAGCATCTTGCCCTTGACAAGCCGCTCGGCGGATACCGTCAGCCGCTGGGTAGGGCCTTCCGGCAGCCCCAGCATCACCGATGACGGCAGGGCATAGGTCTCCCCTTCCGCCAGTACCGGCAGACTTTCCGCCTGCATCAAAGCGTCCCGGCTCGGCTTCACCGGCAGGAACAGCAAGGCCGCCGTCAGCGGCAGCAGCGCCGTCAGATACCATATCCGCCTTTGCCTCCGTCTGGGGGGCTGCCAGCCCCTGATCTGTCCTGCTCCGCTCACACGCGTCCCTCCCTGTATGTCATCAGGCTTATTTTGTCCACGGTAAATGAGGAATATGCTATGTACGCATTTTAACTTATGACAAAGCAGCCTTCTCAGCGCTAACAAAACGAGCGTTATCAAGGCTTTCACGTCATTTCCCCAGCAATCAAGCAGCGTTGTTCCTCCAAAAAAACACAGACTCCGGCCTTCCGCGGCGGATGAAGCGGCAGTCAGAAACACACAAGAAGCCGCTGTCAAAGAATTGTTTTTACCCGCTCTGATTGTCAAAAACAGTCGTATTTCCAAGCATGCAGCGTATCTCCGGGCCGCGGCGTGATGCTGCGTTCGGGCAGTTTTACACAGGCCCCCGCTGACGGAGGTTTGAACCAACCGCGCCAGTTCCAGGCAGAACGCTTGCTCTCCGGCAGATAAAACGGTGGAAACCGTTTATTTTCAGCAGCTTTTGGTGTTTTTTTATTTCCCTATATCAAACGCGCAGGGCAAAATTTTTTGCCGTGCTGTTCACCTTCCGCCCCGCGCCGCATACGCTGTGAATGAAACGAGGGATGACCATGCGCTATGACTACCACCAAATTCCTGATAACTCCCGGCGGTGCAATCCCACCCAGCCCACCCTGCTCATTATCGGCGTGGTGCTGCTGGGTCTTGGACTCCTGCTGATGTTCCTGTGTATACCCGGCTGGGCCTGGGCGGTCCTGGCAGGCATCGCGCTGATTGCCGTGGGCTACGCGCTGATCCGGCTGGCCATAAAATAGGAGGTGAGGGCATGAGTATCCGTATGGTTTGCGTGAAGGCGCCCAAAATGCTGGGCGGTCTGCTGAAGCTGCTTGCCGGGAAAAAGAAGAACGATTGAATCCTTTGGGGGAAGGCAAAAAGGCATGTCCGCATGATGGACGTGCCTTTTTTATACAATTTTAAAATTTGTTGACATAATTTGTATTTCCATGTACAATTGAGTTAGTCAATATGTCTTGTTTCCTGATGTCCGCGTCCGCTTTTCATACGCGGCCGCGCCCCGTCGAAGTGATTGCCTCGGGATTACGCTCCTGACGAAGCATGCTCTCTCTCCATCATGACGGCAGATTCACAGCACACTGAACAAGGACTTGCAGCGGAGGTGCATACCGGCCATGAAAAAGCACATCCTTGGTTTTCTCACCGCGCTGCTCATCGGGATCATGTTCGCCTCCGCCGCCATGGCCGCACCGAATGACTGGTATAACCTGGAATGTGTCAACGGCCATCTTTACACGCTTTGCGTCAACAGCCAAAGCGTGTTTACCTTCGGCGAATTCATAACCGATGCCCAAGCGATTGAACCGCTGTTCTCCACAGCCTATGCGCCCGTTTCCACCGCCGACGGGCGAACGCTCCTGTGGGATGGCGACACGCTCCTGCAGTGGCAGGACGGCAGCCTTGTCACCCTCGGCTCTCTGGAAGGCCGCCTGGATTCGGACATCACGGCTTCCGCCGCTGTCGGGGGCACGGTCTATCTGCTCTGCCATCAGCAGGGCTACCGTTTTCATCCCGGCAGCGGTACGCTCTCGCCCATCGGCGGATGGGTACGCGACCTGGCCGTCGGCATGGACGGCCAGGTGTACTTGCTTCAAAACAATGCCGCTGGCAGCGATGCCTATCACAGCATTGTTGCCTGCGACGAAAACGGCCCTGTCCGCGTCATCGGCACGTCGGGCGCGCTGAACCCTGCCGGTCTGGCCTGCGACCTGGAAACCGGCGACGTGTACTGGATGGAGGACAGTCATCTGATGCGCATGAAGGACGGCGGGAACGAAACGCTGGGGCTCATGCCTTTCGGGGCCGGCGCCGTTGACCGGGCCTGTGTGGCCGACGGCTGCTATGTGGCGCTGGTGACCGGTCACGGGCCCCGGGCGCAGGTTATCGCGGACGTGCGCCTCAGCGAGGAAGCGCTGGTCATCCGCGGCGTTGTCAGCCCGGGCATTCCCACCATGGACAGCGACTTCAGCCTGCAAACAGGCTGCCTGGTGGATCGCACCACCTTCGATCACTACTGTGCCGAGGAAGTTTACAGCGCTATCATCACCGGGGAGAACGTTGACCTGTACTACGTCCCCTATTCCCCGGGCGTGCTCCGGCTGATCGAGCGCGGCTTCACGGCGCCCCTTTCCGGCAGCGAGACGCTGACGGACGAGGCCGCCCGGTTCTATCCCGTGTTTGCCGACGCCATGACCCATGAGGGGCAGCCGCACGCCTTTCTCCATATGATCTTCGTCGGCGGATGGCGGATGCGCTCCGACCTGCTGGCGGAGATGGACGCCCCGCAAAGCTGGGAGGCAGTGCTCAACCTGCTGGAAGCCTGGGCGGATCACCCGCTGAACAGCGGTATTCCGCTTATCAAGGACAGCCTGTCCGACCAAAGCTGGTGCGGCGAGGATTACGCCGACGCCATCCTGTATACCTTCATACATGAACAGCTGCGCCAGGGGCAGACCCCCAACTTCAGCGACGCCCGGCTGACGTCGCTGCTCACCCGGCTGCGGGAGCTTATCAGCCGCCGGGTGATCCATGCCAGCCAGCGTGAGGAAACCGAGGACGCCCTGATGACCGCGCCCCTGGCCAGCACCACCTACGTCAACAGCATCTATACCGGCGGCTATGATTTTGCGGAGTTCTGGACGGTCATCGCCGCCCCCCGGCCGGACGAAAACGCCGTCGGCGCCATCCCCGCCCAGGCCTATGTCTACCTGCTCAGCCCCAACAGCCGCCACCAGGAGCAGGCCCTTACTTACCTTGCCTACCTGGCGGAGCATCGCCACGCCGAGGAGAGCGGGCTGCTGTTCGCGGACGCGCAGCCGCTCTTCAGCCAGCTGGCCGCCGGGATCATCGCGGAAAACGATCGGAACATCGACGAGCTCACCGCCAAGCAGCATGGCGCTGAAGAGGCGGAGCAGGCGCAGTATCAGGGCCTCATCACCACATACCGTGAAGCAAATGAGCATCTGCGCGCCGATCCCGTCAACTGGCCGATTTACGCGCCCGCCCTTGAGCGCTATCGGGAGCTGGCGCTCCCCGCCATTCAGATGGATGTTTCCCCGCTCACCGTCTCCGCCCGCGGTTCCCACAACGCCGTCTTCCCCACCCTGACGGAGACCGTCCACCGCGCGCTTTCCGGCGCCATCGCCATGGAGCAGTGCGTCCGCCGCATGAACGACACCGTGCAAGCCATGCTGATGGAAGAATGAGCGCCGGTAAGCTGTGATCCTTTCAGGACGAAAACCGGCGGATACGAACAACGCCAGAGGATCTGGGGGCCATTCAACACCTCCTCAGGCTTTTTGACAGTCGGAAGTTGTAACACTTTGTTGCGTGGCCGTTTTTTCTATGCTATAATGGAATGGGCTTTTATGCCCTGATGACGACCACACGAAAAGGCTGGTGAACCCTCCATGCGGAAATGGCTTTTCCTGCTCACCCTGGTGCTGGGCGTGGCGCTTTGCGCCTTTGCCAGCGGCGAGACGATCACCCTGTCCGCCATCTATGCCACGGTGGAAATTGACGATTCCTATATTATCCTGACGCCGGACAACCTGGATCTGCATCCGGAGTGGCTGGCTAACCGCGGCACCGACAAGGAAACGCTCCTGGCGGACTGGACGGAGCGCGGCGTGCTGCTCCAGGCCTGGAAGCCCGAGGGCGACGCCTGCCTGGAGATCACCGCCGTGCAGGACGAGGAAGCGCAGCGTTACTTCAACATTGACGCACAAACGACCGCAACCCGCTCCTCCTACCGCACCGCGCACCTGAAAAACACCCGCGGGGATGGCTGGAACTATTCCTCCGCCGAGTGGAAGAAGACCACGCAATACGGTCGCTTCCTGATGCTGCGCTACAAGCGGGATACCACCGACGGTTCTGTCAGCGGCTATGCCCGCCGAACCATCCGTAACGGCTATACCATCACCCTGGATTATCAGGCCCATGGCCGCGGCAGCAAAAAAGCGGATGATACCGCGCTGAATAAGATCATCGGCACCTGGCACTTTACCCAGCTGCTGGATCAGCCCGCCGACGCTGCCGCGAAGGTGGTCATTACCAGCCGCCCGCCTGCGGAGACCAACACCGGCAAATTCACCGTCAAGGGCACCTGCGACCCCGGCGCGCGCCTCATTGGCGTGGTGATGCGCATGTCCTCCCCCGATCCCATCGTTTATGAGGTCACGGCCTCCAAAAAGGGCAGCTTCTCCATGGAGGTCACGCTGCCGGAGGAGGGCGTATGGCTGATGACCATGACGGCCGAGAACGGCAACGTTGTCACCGAGGAGCTGGTCTTCGACACCACCACCTATCAGAAGACTCTGCTCCCCGTCAACCTGAGCGACGGCGTTGACCTGGATCTGGCCGAAGGCGCTGTCAACACCTTGAAAAGCGATCAGACCGTCATCTCCGGCACCACCATCAAGGGCGTTACCGTGCAGTGCATCGTGTCCGGCCCCGAAACGCCCGAAACCCTCAAACAGATCAAGACCAACGGAACGGGCGCTTTCTCCTTCAAGCTGGATACCTCCGCCGAGGGCGACTACGACATCACCCTGGTGTTCTCCAAAAAGGGCATGAGCACCCGCCGCTTTACCCTGACGGCGGGACGCACCCTGACCGAGGCGGATATTCGTTCCCGCGCGCGGGAAGAGGCCGTCAAGCCCGCCTACTCCACCCTGACCAAGAAGCTGGACGGTTATACCGGGCGCACCATGGTTTACAGCCTGTATGTCCAGGAAATCCGCCAGACCGGCGACGAGTGGCTTATCTTCATGGCCATGACCCGCACCAAATCCGGCGTATACAAGAACACGGTGGTGGTGACCACCGACCAGGAACCCAATTTCTCCGTGGACAGCCAGCAGCGCATGTACGGCGTCTGCACCGGCCCTTATGAAGTCACCACCGAGGAATCCTCCCAAAGCTATCCCAGCTTCCGGCTTCTGTTCTGGGACTGACCGGAACTCCGCCCCTGAACCCCGCCAAAGGGGGTTCACCCTTCTGGACACCCATTCCGCGTCGCGGTTGTCTGCCTGCGGATACACTCCGCGCGCATGAAGAGTCCTGGAGCCCCCGCACAACGCCTCCAGCGGTTCCAACTCCCATGTACAACCACGCCGCAAGGCTAAACCAAACGCTTTGAAATCCTTCGGCCCGCAACTTCCATGAAAGCTGCTCTCCAACTTGCATTTTCCTATCCAGGTCTTATCCTCTTCAAAAGAAAAGCAGCCTTTCCTCATACGCTTTCCGTCCTTGTCACCATACAAGGACGGATTTTTATATTTTCTTTCCCCGCGCATTCCCGCACGTTTGGGCGCATATGTTTTTTCACGAAAGGAGGCGGGTGGATGCGCAAACAACTGCTCCTGGCGCTTTGGATGTTCATCCTGGCCGCGCTGTTCGCGATTACCTCCTCCGGCGACGCGGAGGAGCCCTACATCATCCATGTCGATGTGGAATCCAAGACCCTGACCCTGTGGCAGGGCGAGGCGCTGGTTAAGCGCTATACCGTCGCAACCGGCGCTTGGGAGACCCCAACCCCCATCGGCGTGTACACCATCAACAGCCGCTTTTCCGGCCAGATGGGCGGCTTCGGCACCTGCTTTTTGGGGCTCAACGTCCCCTTCGGACAGTACGGCATCCATGGCACCAACAAGCCGCAAAGCATCGGCAGCAACGCCAGCCACGGCTGCATCCGAATGCGTACCGAGCAGGCGGAGGAGCTTTACGCCATGGTGCCCAACGGTACCCGCGTCGTCATCGAATGCGGCAGTTATGGCGAATTGGGCAATACCCTGCGCCCGCTCAAAAGCGGCGACCGCTCCAGCGCCGTTACCGCTGTGCAGCGCAAGCTGCGGGCCTTGGGCTACTACTACGGCTGGCCGGACGGCGTGTACGGCCAGGCCACCGAGCAGGCCGTCGCCCGGGCGCGCAAGGCCTTGAACCTGCCCGCCAAGGACGGCGTGGACTGGGGCTTCTACCAGGCCATTGGCCTGACGCTGTTTGAATAGGAGGCGACAAACATGGATTGGGATGAAACCAGAGCCTTTCTCGGCCCCTGCTTTCCCGGAGAGGTGCGGCGTGAAATCGACTTCATGGCTCCCGGTCAGCTTCGGGAAATCCGTGTGCGGGCCAACCGCCCGGCCATGCTGTGCGCGGCTGACCAAACCCTGACCCTGCCCTGGACGCCGACCCAGTCCCAGGTGGAGCAGCTGGCGGAGGCGCTCTCCGAGCACAGCCTGTACGCCCGTGACCGGGAGACAAGCCAGGGCTTCGTCACCCTGCGCGGCGGTCACCGCATGGGCCTGTGCGGCCATGTGCAGGAGCGATCCGGGCTCCTGGCTCTTACGGACGTGGGCGCGCTGTGCATCCGCATCGCCTGTCAGTGGCCCGGCGCGGCGGACAGCCTGCTCCCCCTCTGCCGCCAGGGAAACGCCGCGCGAAGCCTGCTGGTCATCGGCCTGCCCGGCACAGGAAAAACCACCATTCTGCGCGACCTGGCCCGCCAGCTGGCCTCCGGCGGACGGGCGCTGCAAACCGCGGTTATTGACGAACGCGGCGAGCTGGCAGCCTGTGTGGACGGCGCGCCTCAGCTGGATGTGGGCGCCACCGCCGACGTACTGGACGGCTGCCCCAAGGAGCATGCCGTGCCCTGGCTGATGCGCTCCATGGCGCCGCAGGTCATCGTCACGGACGAGCTGGCTCATGCCGGGGACGTTGCCGCCATCATGGACGCCATGGCCTGCGGCGCGGCGGTGATGGCCAGCGTCCATGGCGCGGGCCTGACGGAGCTGGCCGCCCGGCCCGTCATGGCCACGCTGCTCTCCCGGCGCTGCTTTCACGCCTATGCCGTGCTCTCCCCCCGGGGCGGCGGGCAGATCGCCGCGCTCTACGACCGTTCCGGCAGTCCGGTGAAGGCATGATGATTCGCTCCATTCTGGCCGTCGCCGCGGGGCTTTTGTGCGCGGCGGCAGGGCTTCGCCACGGCCGGGATCTGCAGGCCGTCTACCAGCGCCTCCAGCGGTGGGTGGAGCTTTTGCGCCACCTGGCCCTGCTGGTTCGGGAAGGCGCGGGCTCCCTGCCGGACGTCCTCATCGCCTCCGCCGGAGAAGCCCTGCTTCCTGACGCTATCCTTCGCCGACTGGCCGAGGACATGCGCGCCCAGCCCCTG
Source organism: uncultured Clostridia bacterium (assembly GCA_947565865.1). GTDB lineage: Bacteria > Bacillota > Clostridia > Christensenellales > Aristaeellaceae > UBA11524. The sequence continues at coordinate 64,488 of CANOHT010000010.1, read as the reverse complement.
TGCCGCCCCGAGGAGCTAGCCGACTTTTCCGCCCTCACCGAGAAAGAGCGCGCACCCCTTCAGCGGCTGATGCGCCGCCTGAGCCGCGGAAGCCGTGAAAGCAGATTCCAGGCCCTGCAGGACTGTGCCGATGAAATGGCGCTGCTGGCCGACGCCGCCCGGGACAAGGCCCAAACGGACGCCCGAATGTGGCGGCAGCTCTCTCTCCTGATGGGCGCTTGCCTGACCTTATGGCTGATATGACAGGAGGACATCCACCATGCAGCTGGAGACGCTATTTCAAATCGCGGGAATCGGCATTATGACCACGGTGGTAGCGGCCATCCTGAACCGCGCGGGCCGGGAGGAGCTGGCGACCCTTTCCACCGTGGCGGGGCTGGCCATCGTGCTGCTCATGGTCGTGGGCCTGGTGGCCGACCTGCTGACCCAGGTTCGCTCCATTTTTCAGCTTTACTAACGCGGCGACGTCTCACGGCGTCCAAGAGCGCAGCCTTACTTCGCGGCGGGAGGATCAGCCATGGATGTGATGCGGATGGCCGGGGTATCCATTCTCGCGGCAATCACCGCGCTTCTTTTGCGGCGGCTTCGCCCGGAGGCAAGCACGGCCGTGTCCATCGCGGCGGGCGTCATGCTGCTGGCGCTGGCGCTCCCCTTTCTTATGCAAGTGGTCAGCGGGGTCGCCGCGCTCTCCCGCCAGGGGGGCATCAGCGACGGGTATCTCGCCCAGCTGCTGAAGGTGGCCGGCATCAGCCTGCTGACGGACTTTTCCGCCCAGACCTGCCGCGACGCCGGCGAGGACGGCCTGGCCCTGAAGACCGAACTGGCCGGGCGGGTGATGCTCATCACCCTGGCCCTGCCCGCCATGCAGACCCTGCTGGGACAGATTCTGTCCCTGGCTCCATGAGACGGCTGACGGCGCTGCTGGCGGCGCTCCGGGGAGCAAGCAAGCGGCTATGCCGCGTTGCCGGGGCTGTGCGTGCCCTTCCCGGTCGGACGGTCAAGCCCTTTGCCCGCGAACCATTCCCGGCAGCATCCCGCGATAACCGCCGCACGGAAGCTCCGCCGGTCAGGGCTCGTCGATTATCACCGCACGGTCTGACGCCGACAAAGCTGGCGCTCTGTACGCTGATTATCGTGACAGTCTGGGCGCTGCCGCTCCCCCTGACCGCCGGCGCCGAAACCCTTGAGCAGGGCATCGCTCAGGTTATTGACGGCCTGGATCTGACCGCTTTTGAAGGCGCAGGGGGCTCCGAGGATCCGTTCGAGGCCACAGGCGGCTTCCGGGAAACCCTTACCGGCATCGCCACGGGCAGGCTGACCATCGATTTTGACCAGGTCTTTCAGATGCTGACCAGCCGCTTCGCCTCCGCCCTCAAGGGCAGCCTGTGGCGCATCAGCCGCCTGGCCGCTCCCGCGTTGATCTGGAGCCTGCTGTGCCGTCTGCTGGGCCGAAAAAGCGCCGCAGGGCGCGTGGTATGCGTGATGATGATCTGTGTCTTCCTCACCAGCGACCTGAGCGACCACACTGCCCTGTGCCTGCAATCGGTGGAACGCATGAGCAGCGGCATGCAGGGGCTTTTCCCGCTGCTGATGACGGTGATGGCGGCGGTGGGCGGCTCGGCGGGCTCCACGCTGATGCAGCCCGCGGTGGTGGCCTCCGCCGGGGCGATGACGGAGCTGATCCGTCAGGTCACCCTGCCTCTGGCCGTATGCGGGGCGATTCTGACCATGCTGTGCCGCCTGGGCGAGGGCATCCGCCTGCAGCGGCTTTCCGCCTTTGTCCATCAGGTCGCCAACTGGACGCTGGGGGTGGGCTTCACCGTCTTCATCGGCGTGATTATGACCCGCGGCGTCACGGCAGCGGCGGTGGACGGCGTGACCCTACGCACCGCCAAATACGCCCTGGATAACTTCGTCCCCGTGGTAGGCGGACTATTCGCGGACACAGTGGATACGCTCATCGGCTCGGGGATGCTGGTGCAAAGCGCCCTGGGCGTCACGGGCCTGATGCTGGTGTGCGCCTGGTGCCTGACGCCCCTGACGCAGACCCTGGCCGCCGCCGTGATGTACAAGCTGGCCGCCGCGCTGATGCAGCCTTTGGCGGACGGCGAGCTGGTGGACTGTATCGATGACTTCGGGAAGGTGCTGATGCTGCTGTTCATCATCCAGCTGTGCACCGCGGCCATGTTTCTTCTGCTGATCGCCCAGCTGGTCGCCGTCAGCGGCATCACCACCATGCTCCGTTAGCCGGCCCGAATTTCGCCCCGAAAGGAGAGATGTCCTTGCTGACGCTGATTCACCGCTTCGCCGCCCTGGTGCTTGTCTGCGGCGTCCTGATGGCCGTTTTGCCGGAAGGCTCCGTGCGCAGAACAGCCGCCATGGTCATGGGGCTCATCGTCGCCCTGTGCTGGCTGGAGGGACTGTCCGGCCTGTTTCACTGGCCCATGCCCGCGCAGGCCCCTGCCACCGTGCTTTCCTCCGCCCCGGTGAACCCCGGCGACCTCTCCGCCGCGCAAACCGTTTACGCCAGACAGCTTCAGCGCGCCCAGGAAGCGAGGTGACCGTCATGCAGCGCTTACGGGAGGTCTGGCGCAAGGATGGCTGGCTCCTGGCGGTCATGGGCTGCGCGGTGGCCCTGTGTCTGTTGCTGGGGCTGGCCGAATCCTCCCCGGCGGCCAGCGGTGAGGAGGCGCGCGTGAGCCAGGTGCTCTCGGCCATGGCCGGGGCGGGCCATGTGGAGGTCGCCATTCATTATGATCCGGCGGACCCGGCTGTTCCCTGCGGCGCGGTGGTGGTGGCTGACGGCGCGGATGACGTGGCCGTCCGCCTCCGCCTGAGCCGGGCCGTCACCACCCTCCTGGGCATCGAGCCCGGGCGCGTGGAGGTATTCAAGCGTGAAGGAGGTACTTAACCATGGGAGATTGGATTCACAGGCACCGCAACCTGCTTCTGCTGGCGCTTCTGCTCGTCACCCTGGCGGTAAGCTGCATCAGCAACCAGCAGCGGCTTCAGGAGGCAGGAGCCACGGTATCGCTGCCCATCGTCCAGACCGTTGCCGCGCCCACCAGCCGCCTTGAGCAGTTCCGTGAAAGCCGGGACGCCTCGGCGCTGGAGGACATGGCCGCGCTGGAAGCCCTGTGCGCTCAGGAAGCCATCGACGAGCAGACCCGCCAGGACGCGGCGGCCCAGCTTCAGCGCCTTGTGGATGTGCGCCAGAAGCAGACCGCCCTGGAAGGCGCCCTGACCCAAAGCGGTCTTTATCCCTGCGTGGCTGTCGTCACGGATGGGAGCGTCACCATCGTCACGGACAAGGCTGAGCTTTCCAGCGGAGAAAGCGCTCTTTTGCTGACCATGGCCAAGGCGCACGCGGGCGTGGAGCCTTCCGGCGTCCGCGTCGTCACGGCGGACGCCGCGCCTTAAACATGTCAGCGAGGTAAAAAAGCGTCATGCGACGCTTATTGGAGGGACTTCGCTCCGTTGCATCGCACGTCCTCGCTGGGCGAACGTCGCCGGCGTTCTTCTGGCCGTTTGTCCGTGCAAGGAAGCTTTTCCCAACGAAAAAGCGACAATCGCCGTACAGGAGCTTCGTCCCGCTTTATCGCCCCAACGGAGCCCGCCGATTTTCAATCAGCACTCCGAGGGCTCTCCGACAGCTCCTTTGACTTTTTCAGCCCTCCGAAAATGTTTCATAAAGCATCTTTCGGGGTATCATTTCGCTGACGGCACTTTTCATCCCGCCGCAAACGTGGTATACTGACGGCGTAACCATTTCCACCACAGGAGCGTATAAAACGAATGGAAAGAATTGGTGAAGTAACGTCCGTCCGGGGCGAATGGCTGGAGATCACCTTCTGCCGCCCCGCCGACTGTGAAAAGTGCAACGCCTGCCACGGCGGCAGGAAGGAAACCCGCCTGACCCTGCGCGGACAAGCCAGTGTGGGCGACGCGGCCATTGTGGAAATGCCCACGGCCAGCTTCATGCAGGCCTCGGCGCTGGCCTATGCCCTGCCCCTGGCCGGACTGCTGGGCGGCATGTTCCTGGGCGCGGCGCTATGGCCTCAGCAGCAGGAGGTGGCCGGTGGCGTCGGCGCGGCCATTGGGCTGGCCATCTGCTGCGCGGCTCTCAAGCTGACCGAGCGCCATCGCCGCAAGGACGCCCGCTGGCAGCCCCGGCTTCAGCGGATCATCCCGCGGAACGACAGGGAAACGGCACCCCCCAGCGACAACCATTGACGGAAGGAAGGCGATCAACCTATGGCAACGGAAATCAAGCAGGAAAACTTCGACAGCTTCATTCAGCAGGCAGATAAGCCTGTGCTGGTGGACTTCTGGGCCACCTGGTGCGGCCCCTGCCGGATGCTCTCTCCCGTGGTGGAGGAGGTCTCTCAGGAGCATGCCGACACGCTAAGCGTTGGCAAGGTCAACGTAGATGACTGCCCGGATCTGGCCATGAAGTTCGGCGTGATGAGCATCCCCACACTGATTCTGTTCAAGGATGGACAGATTGTGGACAAGCGGATTGGCTATCAGCCCAAGAATCAGCTGGAAGAAATGATCTCCAAGGTGAAGTAAGACCAGCGTGTCAAAAAAAAGTGGCAGACGCCACTTTTTTTGAGTTTTGCACTTGCTCACTGTTCGAACGGCAGAGCTGTTATCGCGGATGTTCACTCTTGAAAAGAAGCGGTCTCTGTCTAAATCGACCGAAAATTCCCACACATGTTGTCGATTCCCGATCAAGAGTCAGAGAGCCTGCGAACCCTCCTACGCCTCTCATGAATGTTGACGCTTATGCGGCTCGCGAGGTTAGCGGGCCGCGTTTTTTGTTTCCGCCCTTCCCATTTCCGCCTGCTGATGCTATAATAGAGCGGCAATCACATCAGCAGGGACGAAAACCGTCTTGTCATACGTTACCATGGTATCCCTATCCTGAATTAAAGGAGCGAACACCCATGCGAAAGCGGATTTTATGCCTGATGATCCTTATGTCCATGGTACTGACCGCCATGCCCGCGCTGGCCGATCAGCCCAAGCCCATTGAAGTGATTCCTTATGAGCAGCTGCCCGAGCCCATCGACGGCCAGCACCACTATCTTCTGCTGTGCGTGGATCAGTGGGAGGGCAAACCGCACAACCTGGGCAATACCGACGGTATCGTGCTGGTCACGGTGGACACCCGCGCCCACCGCGTGATGCTGACCTCCTTCATCCGCGACGCCCTGGTTGCCAAGCCCGGCAACGACGGGCGCATCGGCCGCATCAACTACATTGCCAAGGATTATGGCCCGGAGACGCTGTGTCAGGTCATCAGCCAGCATATCGGCGTGAAAATTGAGAAGTACATTCTCTTCGATTTTAAGCAAATCGAGCGGATCATTGAATATCTTGGCGGTGTGGACATCACCATCACCAGCGCCGAGGCCAGCTATCTCACCCGCTACGCCATCAGCCCCACCTCCACCACGCCCGCCGTCACCGGCGCGGGAACCTATCGCTTCGGCGGTCACGCGGCGGTCATTTACATGCGCATCCGCAAGGCGGGGGGCGGAGGCGACTTCATGCGCACCCAGCGCGTCCGCACGGTGCTTTCCACCCTGGCGGATCAGTGCCGGAACATTACCTACGATGAGGCCCGGGCGCTGGTGGATTCCGTCATGGCCAACACCACGCTGACCAACATGAACCTGGATGAAATGCTCACCGCCATGGAATACGCCTACGGACTGCGCGGCGTGACCATCGAGGAGCTGCGCATCCCGCAGGACGGCGACGCCTCGCCCATCAGCTTTGCCGGCATGTCCGTGCAGGAAATCGATTGGGAGCACAGCCGCGAGGTCATGGCCGACTACCTGGAAAACAGCTTTCTGGTGCTGGACGAATAAACGGCGGAATCCTTTGCCGTCCCATCGTCCATACTAATCCCATCCCCCGCCAAGGCAAGCTTATGTCCTTGAGCAGCAACGCGAGGAGTACATATGAAGTGTCCTGAATGCGGCCAATGGAACCGCGCTTCCCTGCCCCGCTGCCAGAAATGCGGATGCCCTCAGGATGACGCCTCGGCGCCCCTGCCCTCCTGGAAAACCACCCTGCGGGACGATGCCGCGGGCAAGGAATACATCCGCGTGGATGAGGACGGCGACGCTACCCGCGCCCCGGATGACCGGGATCGCCTGGCGACGGAAATGGCCGAGCTGAAAAAGCGCAAGCAGGCCGGTGCGCGTCATCAGCGTCAGCTGCGCAAGGAAAGTGCCGAACGCGGAGCCGCGCCCTCGGCCATGACCATCCGCACCCACGCGACCAGCGATACCTTCTGGAACGTGGAGGATGACCCCAAGGCCACCGTGCGGCTTCGGCGGGACGGCAAGCCCGACTCCCCGGCGGACGGTGGGACGCAGACGCATCGGGTGGTCAACACCCAATGGCAGGATACCCGTTCCTACGACCCTCTGTGGGAGGAGACGGAGGTCTACGGCTCCTGGCAGATGCCGCAAAACACCCAGCTCACCGGCAAGCTGCCCTCCCGCTCCCGTGGCCTTCGGCGGATGGTCCGATTCCTGGTCATTGTGCTGATGGCGGGCGTTGTCGGGCTGTGCGGCTTCTTCGGCTATGAGTTTTTCAAGGCCAGAGCCGGTGAGCGCAAGACGCAGAATCAGCCCACCGTCACCGCTTCCATCAAGGACGACATGGCGGCGCATACCATTTTGATCCCCGGCACGGACGGCACGCAGATTTATATCCGTGAGCTGCACGCCTCCTACATCGTCACCAGCGGCTTCGCCACGGTGGAGGTGGCGGATCACACCTGGTATGATGATCTGATCGACTATGTGAGCGAAACCATGACCGTCACCCTGACCCCCTTTGTCAAAACCTCCTCGGGACAGCAGCGGCCCATGGATCCCATCTCCTATGACATCACCATTCCCCTGAGCCCCATTGAGCTTCTGTCCCCCGACGCTCTGCGCACCGAGGTCTCCACGGCCATGTACTCCATGCAGTTCAATGTGCGGCCCGGCTCCACCGTGACCATCAACGGCGAGGACGTGTCCGATACCGTCAACTCCGAGGACGGCGGCTTTTCCTACAACGCCACGGTGCAGCCCAGCGGCGACAACGTGTTCGACATTCGGGTGCGCAGCCAGTACTGCCGGGAGAATCAGATGACCGTGGTGCTTTACCGCGAGCCTCAGGAGATCCCGCTGGATCTTTCCGCGGACACCTATACCTCCACCACCAAGAAAGCTATCCAGATTCGCGCCACCACCATCCCCGGTGCGGACATTGAGGTGCTGACCCCCCACTCCGACCTGAACACCACCAATCTGAACACCACAGGCGAGTTTTACTTCTACGCCCTTTTCGACCATTATGGTGACAACACCATTTCCATCGTGGCCACCTACGGCGACAAAAAGCCCTCCCAGGTGGACTATGTGATGTACTATGTGCCCGACCCCACCGAGTACACGCCCAAAGCCTGGGCCCTGGACGCGGCGGGCTACGCCGAGCTGCTGAGCAACATCACCGTGCGCGCCGAACGGACGCAGGTTTATGTCGCCATCGGCACCATCCAGTATTTCGTCAGCGAGAAGCCTCAAATGGCCGTCATGAACACCAGCGAGGACGGTCTGAGCCAGCCGGTGCTGCTGGAGAACTTCAGCAAAACCAAGTGGGAGGTAGGCCAGCGCTACCGCATCTACGGCGATGTATACAGCAGCTACAACGGTATGCCTTGGCTGGCCGCGCGCTACACTTATAAATAAGCCCGCATTTTCAGGAGGTTAACACATGTTCGATCTGCTTGCCATCGGCTCCGGCCCGGCAGCCTGGAGCTGCGCCCTCACCGCCCGCAAGCGCGGCCTGCGCTGCGCCGTCATCTCCGCCCAAGCCGGAACAGGCTGGCTGCACAAGGCTGGTCAGGTGGATAATTATCCCGGTATGCCCGGTGTGTCCGGGAGGGAAATGCTGGAGGTCTTTCAGCGCCAGGCCGAGGCTGTGGGAACAGAGGTCATCCACGGCGTCGCCCGGCAGATTCAGCCCGCCGGCTCAGCCTATATGACCCTGGTGGGCAATGACATTGTGGAATCCCGGGCGGTGGCGCTGTGCATGGGCGCCGCCCGGCCCAAGCTGCTGCCCGGCGAGGAGGAGCTGCTGGGACAGGGCGTCAGCTGGTGCGGCACCTGCGACGGCATGTTCTTCCGAGGGAAGGATGTGGCCGTGCTGTCCTCCTGGCATGGCGGCGTGGAGGAGGCCGACTTCCTGAGCCAGCTCTGCCGCAGGGTTGATTACTATGTCCTGGGAAAGCACGACATTCCCGGACACATTGCGGTGCGGCCCGGGACGCCCAAGGCCCTCGCCCGGGAGGAGGGCCGCGTCACCGTTACCACCACCGAGGGCTCCGCCGCCTATGACGGCGTGTTCGTCTTCCGCCCCGCCGTATCGCCGGGCGCGATGCTCCCCGGTCTGGCTATGAACGGCGCCTTCATTACCGTTGACCGGCGCATGGCCACCAATCTGCCCCGGGTTTACGCCGCGGGCGACTGCACCGGGATGCCCCTGCAGATTGCCAAGGCGGTAGGCGAAGGCAACGTAGCCGCCATTTCCGCCGCCGAAGACCTAAGCAAGGAGTAAAACCATGAAAAAACTTTTATGCCTGCTGTTATGTCTGCTGCTGCCCTCCGCCATGGCGGAGGCCCCTGCCGGTCTGCCCCTGGCCGAGCCGCTCTCCGGCGTCTACCGCTATCCTGACGGCGCGGACGAGGCCACAGCCCGTTACTCCTATCTGTACGCCTATCCGCAGGTGAACGGCACGGACGAGATAGCGGCGCAGATCAACGGCTTCTATCAGTACCTGGTAGAGGACGCAATGGCCTTCGCCATTCCCATGGCCATTGAGCTGCTGGAGCCTGACGCCGCCATCAGCACCTATACCGACATCACCAGCGAGGTCACCTGCAACAACGGCCAATACCTCTCCGTGCGGGTCAGCCAGGAGACCATGACCGGCACGGCGGCGTCGACTGTGCTCAGCGGCCAGACCTTCGCCCTCCATGGCGACAAAGCGGGCTCCGTCATCAGCCTGCCCTACCTGCTGGGCATTCTGAACGCGGACGAATCCGATCCCTGGATGCAGGATCGGCAGACGGCCAAGGCGGACGAGCTTGTCCGCACCCTGGTATGGGACGTGATTCAAGAGCAGCTGGCCGAGGGCGCCGTGGCCTACTATGACGAGCTGACCTTCGAGGCCTTCTCCGCCTGCTTCTATCCCGAGGAAGATTTCTACATGGATGAAGACGGCAACCTGGTCTTTTTCCTCCAGGAGGCCTCCGTGGCCCCCGCTGTGGAAGGCATTCTGCTCTTCCCCTTTACCCTGGAAGAGCTGCTGGACGAGCTGTAACCTTGCCCCTGACGCCTTTTTCCCGTCGGCCTAACCCCATGGGCCGGCGGGATTTTTTTGCGTCCGGGCTGCCAAAATACAGCGCAAATACAACACATTCCCGCTGCCATTTCCGGCTGTTGCCCTTGACATACACCGCGATGACAGTATAATAGAAGAATAGCACGGATGAAGTTCGCGGCGCTGTTGGCAGCACCGACAGAAGGAGAAGCGGAGGCATCGCCATGGAGATTCGGATCACGTTGGCAGACACATTGAAGCACAAGCCCCAGGACGAGAGCAAGCTGGGCTTTGGCTCGATCTTTACGGATCACATGTTCCTGATGGACTATGTGGAGGGCGAGGGCTGGAAGGACGCCCGCGTTGTTCCCTTCGCGGACTTCAGCATGAGTCCGGCGGCTATGGTGCTGCATTACGGTCAGGCCATCTTCGAGGGAATGAAGTGCTATCGCCGTGCCGACGGCGGATTGCAGCTCTTCCGCCCCGAAAGCAACTTTGCCCGCATGACCCGTTCCGCTCAGCGCATGGGGATGCCCGCGCTGGACGAGGCCGCCGCCCTGGAGGGGCTGAAGGCGCTGATGAACGTGGAGAAGGATTGGGTGCCGCATCAGGACGGCACCAGCCTGTACATTCGCCCCACGATGATCGCCCTGGACCCGCAGCTGGGCGTCCATGCTGCGCACCACTATCTGTTCTTCATCATCCTCTCCCCGGTGGGGGCTTATTATGCCGAGGGCCTCAAGCCGGTGGGCATTTATGTGGAGGATTCCTACGTCCGTGCTGTACGCGGCGGCGTGGGCTTCACCAAATGCGCGGGCAATTATGCCGCCTCCATCCTGGCCGGTGAGGTTGCCGCGAAGAAGGGCTACGCCCAGGTGCTGTGGCTGGACGGCGTGGAGCAGAAGTATGTGGAGGAAGTCGGCTCCATGAACATCATGTTCGCCTACGGCGACAGGATCGTCACGCCCAAGCTGAACGGCTCCATCCTGCCGGGCATTACCCGGGATTCCATCATCACCGTGGCCCGCCAGCTGGGCTATGAGGTGTGTGAGGAGCGCCTGGCCATTGCGGACATTTTTGCCGACGCCAAGGCCGGACGGCTTACCGAGGCTTTCGGCACCGGCACCGCGGCGGTGATCTCCCCGGTGGGCCATCTGTGCTGGAAGGATGAGACGATCACCCTCAACGGCGGTGAAATCGGCCCCGTCGCCCAAAAACTGTACGATACCCTGACCGGCATTCAGTGGGGCAAGCTGCCGGACAGCCATCATTGGATCATGCCCCTGTGACCCATCATTACGGCATGAACGGGAGGCCGTGGCCTTCCTCCATGCCATTCAAGCCCGCTAACACTCCGTCATGCGGGTGAGGAGGATTCATGCTGCGTGAATGCAACATCCAACCCCTGACCTGGGCTGACAAAACCATGAGCGTCCTGCGCGAGCGGCAGCTGGAAGCCTGCGAGAACCGCCTGGCCAGCCTGCCCGACTTCGGCCTGTTCGATGGCTGCGATGACGCTCATGTTGAACAGCTATACACCCTGTCCTATGCCGCCCAGGAGAAACCCGCCGCCGCTGTGCTGCATACGGTGCAGTCCCTGCGCGGCCAGGTGCTGGCGGCGCTGCCCGCGCAGGCCGCGCTGCTGACCATTGAGGAGCATATGCTGCTGGAACGGCTGATTGTGCTGGAGGGCCACTGCGAGCTGATGGACTGGGAGGAAACCGGTGCGGCGGAATCTCTGGCGCGGCGGCTGTGGTGCCATATTACCCAGGATGATAACAGAGTTTTTGTCCACCTGCCCCAGGCGCTGCTGACCCCGCTGACGCTCATCACCACAAGCAAGGCTCACGAGGAAATCCGCGATCGGCTGCATCGGTTTGACGCCACCATCCGGGCCCTTTTGTACATCGGCGGCCTATTGCACTACCAGGAGCCGCTTTCCCATATCATGGACGAGGTGCTTCACGGCACCTACGCCCAAGGCGAAACCGCCCTGGCGATGCGTTACCTGCGCTGCGCCTACGATTACACCTACGACCGCAAGGGAGATATGCTGCTGCTGCATCCGGGACTGGCGGAGCCGGAACGGATGCTGCGGCGCTTCAGCGGGAACGCCGAGATTCCCTTTGATATGGATGAGGATATGCTCATGGGCGCGATGGCCGGCCTTTTTCCAGAGGAGCGTCCGCTGTTTGAGCGTATGTTCGGCCTGCTTCAGGGCGCTGTCCGGCCCGAAATCACCGAGGGTGAAGCCGTGGAGGATTTGCGGATGCTGGCCAAGCAGGGCGTTTCCCTGAAAGAAATGAATGAAGTTCTTTCCTCGCTGCTGACCGTCCAACCCACCCGGGACATGCTGGAAGGTGTGCGGCAGCTCTATCAGCAAACGCCGCGCTGGGGGTTCATGAGCGTGGCCATGGTACAATAAGCATGGCATTGTATGAATTTCGTCTTGATTCTTCTGCGGAGGGCCAGCGCATCGACGTCTGCCTCCGCCGTTTTTTGCCGGAAGTGCCCGCCAGCGTCCTCCGCGATAGCTTTCGCCGCCGTGATGTGAAGCTCGACGGCAAGCGCGTCCGACCGGACGTCCGTGGGAGCGCCGGACAATTGGTGCAGCTGTATGCCATGGAGCAGTCCTCCTCGCCGGTGGAAGTTGTCTATGAGGACGGGGACGTGCTGCTGGTGAACAAGCGGGCAGGCGTTTGCGTGGAAGCAGACGAGCGCGGCGGCCCCTGCCTGACAGATCTTTGTCTTCGGTATCTTTGCCAGAGCAACCCGTCCGCCGAGCCGCCTCGCCCCTGCCATCGTCTGGACAACCAGACATGCGGCCTGTGTCTGCTGGCCAAAAACGCCCGTGCGGAGGAAATACTGACGCGGGCCTTCCGTGAGCGCACCATGGACAAACGGTATATCTGCCTGGTGCGGGGCATGATGAAGCCCGCCGTCGCCACCTGCAAGGCATGGCTCGTCAAGGACGCCCGGGCTGCCCGGGTCACCGTGCTGGATCATGACGCTCCGGGCGCCAAACCCATCATCACCGCTTACGAGACAATGGAAGCCGGCCCCGTGAGCAGGCTGCGGGTGCATCTTGTCACCGGGCGCACCCATCAAATCCGCGCCCACATGGCCGCACTGGGTCATCCGCTCCTGGGGGACGACGTATACGGCGACCGCGCCTTCAACCGTGCCCAGAAGGTTCAGGGCAAGCTGATGCTCTGCTCCGCTTCCCTGACTGTGGATACCGGCGGCCGCCTCCCCCACCTGGACGGACAGACCTTCACCATCCCCTGCCCCTTCTGAAGCCATCATGACGGAGGTACCTATGAGGCCCATTCGTTTGATTGCCATGGACATGGACGGCACCCTGCTGGGCCCCGCGCCCCGCGCCATCCCCCCTGCCAACGCCGAAGCCCTGCGCCGCGCCCATGACCAGGGCGTTCATTTGGTCTTGGCCTCGGGCCGTTCTCCGGATGACGCAGGCTTCTTCGCCCTGGACGCTGGGCTGCCCATGCACATCCTGGCCCTCAACGGCGGCGTAACGCTTCACGAACCCCTGGGCCCTGTCCTCCGCAGCCACTACATGGACGAAGGCGACGCTCGCCGGGTTCGCGCCATGCTGACGGCGCTCGATCTCCCCTACGCGGTCTTCAGCGGCCATCAGCTGGCCCTCTGTCAGCCCCCGGACAGTCGCAAAGGCTGGGGCACCTTCATGGACAGGCCGGGCGGGCGCACCGTCATCCGCAAGGGAAGCGAGGCGGTGGAAGCGCTGATGCCCCGTGTCAGCAAGTACGTTGTAACTGCCAGCGCAGATCCTTCCCTGCTGCTTCCCCTTCGCAACGGACTCGCCCGCGAATGCCCGGCCCTGGAGGTAACCTCCAGCTGGTTCGACAACCTGGAAATCAACGCCCCCGGCGCAACCAAGGGCGCGGCCCTGACGGCCCTGGTCGGGGAGCTTGCCATTCCCATGGCACAGGTGATGGCCCTGGGAGACAATGCCAACGATGTATCCATGCTTGCCGCCGCGGGCTATGGCGTCGCCATGGGCAACGCCGCGCCGGCAGCTCTGGCCGCCGCCAATTACGTTACGCTTCGCAACGATGAGGACGGCGTGGCTGCCGCCGTCCGCGCGCTGGTCTTTGGCGAGGATGTGCCCGGGGTGCGGGCGACGGGACGCCGATAAGCGGACAAGGGAAACGGCTTCGTGCGGTTCTGCTCGACGCCCGCTGATGTGATCCTCCGCCAATCAGACGCCTGAAATAATCGACAAACGCATCCTGATAGCGCTCGAATCCGGCGGCAAGGTGACACCTGCCGCTTTTGTTTTCATGATAACGCCAGCCGCCCCAGCCCCCATGAACGCAAAGGAGACGGCGCAGCACACAGGCCATGCCGTCTCCATCCGCTATGCCGGCCACGACCGCGGCTGCTGTCACCTCACGCGCTGCGCTGCTCCAACGCCAGCTTATCGGCTATCATGGCAATAAACTCGCCATTGGTGGGCTTATCCTCCCGCAGGGCCACCTGACAGCCAAAGGCCTTGTTCAGCGTGTCAATCCGGCCGCGGCTCCACGCCACCTCGATCGCGTGACGGATGGCCCGTTCCACCTTGCTGGCCGTGGTATTGAAGCGCCGCCCGATGCCGGGATACAGCTCCTTGGTGATGCGGTTGATAACGTCCGGGTTTTCCACCACCATCTTCACGGCTTCCCGCAGGAATTGATAACCCTTGATATGCGCCGGAATACCGATGGTGAGGAAAAGCCCGGCCAGCTTCTCGTCCAGGCTGACCACCTGGCTTGCCGCCGTCATCCGCACGGGCCCCGCCATCGGCAGGCCGCGGCCGGAAATCTCCTTGATTCGGCTGCACAGAACCGCCGTTTCAAAGGGCTTAATCATGTAATACTGCGCGCCCAGCTCCACCGCACGGGTAATAAAATCATCCCGGCCCAGGGCGGAGGTCACGATAACCCTCGGCATGCGCTCCGGCTGCTGGCGCCGCACTTCCTCCAGGAAGCTGTACCCGTCCATTTGCGGCATAATGATGTCCGTAACCACCACATCCGGCGAATGCTTCCCCATCGCCTCCAGGGCTTCCAGGCCGTTGATGCACTCGGCTACTACCTTAACACCCTCCTGCCGATCCAGATACGCCTTGATGCCGCGGCGCAATTCGCCATTGTCCTCCACCAGCATCACCTTGATATCCTCCATGTGTCCCTTGCTCCTTTCCATATTTCGCCGCCTGATACAGCCGCGTTCTGCCGCCCTTCCCGCTTTTCGGCGGAAGACGGCGGCCGATATGGGTACATTATAGCAAACATTTGGGACTTGTGGAGAAATCCGCGACAACTACTCAGAATTCGACAGAGAAGGCTACGGGTTGTCGAAGGCTTCCGATAGAATTCGACACATCCGTATGGTCAACCTACATCAAAAGCGCGGCCTCGGGCATTTCCGCCCTGTGCCGCGCTTTGATTTTACGGGATATACAGCATATCGATGGATACCGCGACGCCCGCGCTGTTCAGCCGATAATCCAGCTGCCAGATATGGCCGTCCGCTGTCTCCGCCGTGTAGCGGATCAGCTTGCCGCCGTCCTCCTGGACGTAGATCTTGCCCTTGCCTTTTTCATACTCATACAGGCCGCGATTGCCGGAGGGACTTTCCAGCTGCCCCATATCGCGGAAGGCGTTGACGATGCTCTCCTCCGAGCTGCCGATGCCTGTGGAACGAGGAGCCTTGAAGGTCGTGTCCGTGAAGCACAGCTCCGCCAGCACCCAGCCGGTGTGAATCTTCCCCATCACGGCATAGCCCCAGGGATAGCTGTACTTTTGGCAGGCCTCAGCATAGCCCTGAAGGTAGACTTCCTCCACGCCGTCGCCCTGGCCGTAAACGTTCTGGAACTCCTCTCGGGTGGTTATATTCAGCGTCAGGCCGTTGACGGCATCCTCCGTGACTGAATAGGCCTTGCCTGGATTCTTGCCCGCGCCAATCTTGTAGGAAACCTCCGTCGTATTGCTGGGCTTGCCGTAACCATTGACGGCAATGATGCGCAGCTTAACGCTGCCTGACGGCAGGTAGAAGGGCTCGCCGGTGTAAACCGGGCTGTCCGCGTCGGGCTGAGAACCGTCGATGGTGTAATAAAAGGTAAGGTCCTTTTCTTCCTCTGTCTCCGGCGCGGTTCGAGTGGACTTGGCGGCAGCTTCATCGCTGAGCTTGCCGGGTTTGATCCAAATGCGCTGGCGCTGCTTATAGGTACCCGGCGCCAGGCTTGAACGCGGCGCCAAGGGAGACGGCATGTACACGCTGTACGTCACTGCCAGCTGGTCGCTCACCAGATCGCCGCTGACGCATACCGCCCGAAGCTCCCAAGTACCCTCGTCCAGGAAGAGGGGCTCTGTATACCGCTCGCCGTCCTGCGGCAGCACACCGTCCGGCGAATTGATGATGTAATAAATATCATACCCCTGGGGCGAGGACAGTGTAACGGTTTTCTTCTGCTCATAATAGCCGGCCATCAGATCCGATACCGGCGCGATGGGCAGCAGCTCGGTACGCTGATTGCGGAAGGTGGCCAGGCCGGTCTTTTCGTAGGCCAGGCTCATCAGCTCCGCCGCCTGGGGACGCCTGCCATCCGCCAGCATGATGCGGATGACCGCCCGGTAGGCATCCGGCGCGCTAGGGGTAATGTTGGTGTAAATATCCGTATAGAGGGCTTCGGCTTCCGCTACACGGCCCGCCGCTTCATAGGCGGAACCCAAGAGCAGCAGGTTGTCCACATCCACGCTTTCCTGGCCCTCCTGCTCCCTGGCCTGCTCAAACAGCGTGATGGCCTGGTCAATGGCGCCGGTATCCAGCGCTTCCTCACCCACCTGCCACCTGGCTGCCGCCGTGGACGCCTGACCCAGCCGCACCATTATTTTCTGACCGTCGTGGGTATTGCGCAGATAGAGGAACCCGCCGATGCCCAGCAGAACCACCGCCACCGACGCGGCGATCATCACATGGCTCCAATTGACCATATGCTTGGTGACATGGTGCAGCCTGCGCCGAGGCGCTCGGACGTTCACCGTCTGTTCCCGGGCCGTTTCGCTGTACACCATGCGCCGGGGACGATCAAAGGTCGCCTCCGAAGGCTGACTGGGGGCCTGATAGGCCACGCCATCGCCATACATAGGAATTTCGCGGGTATTCTGCCCCACGGCAGGGTCAACGTAAATCCGCGACGCACCCCGCTTGCCAGCGGCGGGGCGGGTATCCTGAACCGTGGCTTTGCTGCCCTTCCGGCCCTGACGGATGCTGCGCACACCGCCCTCCCCCAGCTGCTTGCCTTTGTCCAGCAGCGCGCCGCAGCCGGGACAAAGGATATCGTTTTCTCCGGCATAGCTGCCGCAGTGAGGACACAGCATGTCCGCACCTCCTGTCGCCGCCGCGCCTTCACGCGGCCAATCTTTCGCGCGTTATGGGCCTCCCGGCCGTCCGCGGCCTTTGCTCATCGGTCAACGCCGAAAAGCGCCTCGTAATCCGGGTCGCTGTCAAACTCCCGTTCCGGAGCCACGCCGCCCAGCATTTCGATGGCGTTGCGCAGCTCGATGAAGTCCACATAGCCGGTACGGTCATCCTGGGCGGCGGCAATGAGCGCCGGCAGGGCACGGTCGTCCCCCAGCTTGCCCAGGTAACTGGCAAACAGCGCCCGCCTGGATTCATTCTCATGAAATAAACGAAGGGCAAGCTGAAAAACCTGCTCATTGCCCGGATAATTCGCCAGCACGTCCAGCATGGCCTCCTGACCGGCCTGGTTGGCGCGGGGCAGCGCCTCCAGCAGAGGCTGAACCACCACGCTGCCCATCGCCTGAAGGGACTCCATGGCATTGTCGCACATCTCGTCCTTCTGGGCACGCTGAAGCTGCCACTCGATATAGAGCATCTTCGGCTGGGTGGATTCCATTTCCCGCAGCAGGCCGATGGCGGTCATTTTGGCCTCCTCGGGCGCCCCCTCGTCCTTCAGCAGCGCCACCAGACGCTTTTCGCAGGGCTTACCCACTGCCTGAATCTGATCCAGCAGGAGGTCGGGCACCGGCACGCCCTGGCGCACATAGTCCGACATCCAGTCCACCAGATCCTTGGCGTCCTCAAACTGCGAGAAATAGGCCCCAGGGGTCACGCCGTCCAGCCAGCGTGCCGGGGTGTTCAGGAAGGTCATGTAGACCCGCGGCATATCCGCCTCCATCGCGTCGAAGTTGCGGTACTCCTTGCCATGCTCTGTCATCCACTTGGAGGTATAGTCCGCAAACCGGGTATCAAAATCAATGCACTTTCTCATGGCGTATGCTCTCCTTCGATCATCAAATGCGTCCTGCGCGCCAGACTGCGCACGACCCGCTCCACCTTCCGCTGGGAAATTGGCAGCTCTCTGAGCAGCAGGGCTGCCTCATCCTCCATGCCGTGCAGGCGGAAGTAATACAGCTGGAAGGCCTTCACCCAGCGATGCCTGTGGAATAGCACCACGCGCTGCCGCTCCTTCATGGGCAGCCCCCGCCAGATCTCCCAGGCAAATCCAAGCAGATCATCCCGATAGACGGAGCGGCCGGTCTCCCGCAGAAGCGCCAGGGCTATCACCTTCCAAAGCCCCTGGGTGGGCTTGCGCCTGGCATAATCCTTCTCGGTCATGATGATATAGCCACTCAGGTTGATGTACTTGGGCGCCACATCCCCCCAGTTCAGCAGCGTTTCCAGCGCTTCCTGCTTAACCTCCGGCAGCGATGTGGCGCTGGCCAACACCTCGCGCAGACGGCGGCGGGCCCAAGGCCGATCCTCCAGGGCAAGGCTCCGAACCATCATGGTCTGCCCTTCCCAGCTCTGCTGACGCAGCGCCCATCTGAGCGCCAATTCCAGCTGCTCCTGATAATCCGGCTTTTCAATCTCCGACCCCAGCATGCCCAGCATGACGATTTTACTCAGCCATTCCTGCTCCTCCTCCGGCAGCAGGCCCCTGGGCAGCAGGGGCTCTCCGCGATGCTCCCTGGCCCACACCAGCATGGACCGGGCGCGAAGATCTTCCGTGTTGATGGTCTGAATCCGTCGCCACCAGCGCTGCGCGCCTTCCTCATCCCCCAGTATCCACAGAACATCCGCCATGGGGTGCATCAGCGCGATTCTGTATGGATACCGCTTCAGCCGCGCCTCCAGGAACTTCCGCTGACGGCGAAAATCCCCCAGCGAAACCCAGGCGTCCGAGATGCTCTGCTCATCCTGAGGCGTCTGACACGCCGCCGCGCCACGCGCCATCATCGCCCATGCCAGCCGCCTTTTGCCCAGCGCGTCATAGCACTGGGCCAGCATGGTCATGATCTGCACATTGTTCCGCTCCAGGGTCAGGGCCTTCACCAGAGGACGAAGCGCGTCCTTCTCCCGCCCCGCCTCCATGCGGGAGGCGCCCTGGATCCGGTAGATTCTTGCCCGACGCGTCGTCAGCCGTAGTGCGCGGCTGTATCGTCTTTCGCCCAGCACCGTTTCGCCCCGGAGGTAGGCCCGCCCCGCCCGCTGCATCAGTCTTGTCAGGCGGAAGGGCTCGCGGAAATCCATGTGCGTCATGGAATCGGCTTCCATCATCATCTCATACAGCTCCGACGTGGCGGGGCCGCTGTACGGGTTGTACTGCAGATCATTCATCAGGCAGCTCAGCGCGGCGTCCCACCGCCCCAGCATCTGCATGATATGGCTCAATTCCACGAAGACCTCCATCGGACAATCCGCCCATGCCAGCGCCCGACACATGGCCTCCGCCGCTTCCTCATAGCAATGAACCTGGCGAAGCTGCTGCCCCAAACGAAACCAGGCGCGGGCTGAATCCTCGCGCTTGGCCGCCTGGCGAAGCAGCTCGATGGCCTCTACCATTTTTCCCCGCCTGCGATACGCCTCCGCTCCCCGCTTGATCCGGGAAACCGAAGCCTTGAATGGAATGACCTTGCACATGGTTTTTTCGCTCATGTTCACTCCTGACGGCAGATTCTGGGCCGTACCCATTGGGATGCGTCTACCACGGCGGAAGCAGATAGGACTGTTTGCCTTCCTCCGCCCTCCGGATCAGGCGCGGCTGGCCCGAATCAGCAGCTCCCGCAGCGCCTGTGTATCAAAGTCGTAATGAGAATGGCAGAAATGGCAGCCCAATTCGGCCCCCCGATCATCGTCGATCAGCCCTTGCAGCTCCTTGCGGCCCAGCGAGATCAGCGCCTTTTCCATACGCTTGCGTGAGCAGCCGCAGTGGTAGCGCAGCGGTACGCGCTCCAACAGCTCAGGCTCCATGCCCCTGAACCAGTCCTCCAGCAGCTCCTCCTTGGGCGCATAGGTCATTTCCCTGCTGATGGACGCGAACATGGGACTGCGCAGCTCCAGCTGCTCCAGGGTCGCCTCCTCGCACCCAGGCATGGGCTGAATCAGCAGGCCGCCCGCCTTCAGCACCGCGTCTCCATTCACCAGCACCCCCAGGGATACCAGGGACGGCTGCTGCTCACTGACGGTGAAGTAGTTGGCAAAGTCCACGCCCAATTCGCCGCTGACCAGCTCGCACTGGCCGATGTACGGCTCCCGAAGCCCCAGATCCTTCACCACGCTCATGCGCCCGTCGCGGCCCACCGCGCCGCCCACATCCAGCTTGCCGTCCTCCCGAAGGGGCAGCTCCACCCGGGGATCGTCCGCGCAGACCTTCAGATCCCCGTGATTGGCCACGGCTACCAGGGTTCCCATGGGGCCGCCGCCCTTCACCGTTACGGTGACGGACTCGTTCTCCCCTTTCATCATGACGCCCAGAAATGCCGTGGCCGTCATCAGCCGCCCCATGGCCGCCGTACAGACCGGGGTTGCCCCAT
Source organism: uncultured Clostridia bacterium (assembly GCA_947565865.1). GTDB lineage: Bacteria > Bacillota > Clostridia > Christensenellales > Aristaeellaceae > UBA11524. The sequence goes on along the minus strand of CANOHT010000010.1, from coordinate 44,229 downwards.
GAATATCCGCCGCCCGCTGACACATGGCCGTGGTCTCGCACAGCATGACCCGCGCCTGCCCATCCATCAGGCTCAGGCGAAGCATCTCATCGCCCTCGCGCCGCTCTATCATATGCTTGTTGCCTCCTCTATGCGCCTTTCCGCGCCGTCAGGGTCCAGCCGCTTGATGGCCGCGAAGTGCCACCGCTGCTCGTCCCCCCGGGGCGCGTTCATCCGCCCGTTGCCGTAAACCATCACCCGATCAAAGCCCGCCTGATGCAGCAGCGCCGTCAGCGTATCGACCGTATAGGCCCGCTGCTTCTGCTCCTCGTCCACCCGGCGGTAGCGGCCGTCCTCTTCCTTGATGAAAATGCACAGGTGCATGTCCAGGACGCCGCTCTTGTCATGAAAGCGGTTCTGCCACAGATAGGTGATGCGCTCCGTATCCTCGCAGATCAGCTGATTGCCCAGGGCATGGGTCAGCTTGTAGGGGGTGGATACGTCAAAAAACAGCCCGCCGCCCGGACGAAGCGCATGCCACGCGGCGGAGAAAAACGCCGCGGCATCCTGATCCTCCAGAAGATAGTTCACCCCGTCGCAGGTAGCCAGCACGGCGTCCATAGGCCGGTGCAGGCGCAGCTTGCGCATATCCTGGCGCACAAACGGAATGCCGACGCCGGCGCTTCGGGCCTTCTGCGCGGCAATCCAGAGCATATCCTGGCTCAAATCCACCCCAGTCACATGAAAGCCCCTCTGGTGGAAGGGCAGCGTCAGCCCGCCTGTTCCGCAGGCGCACTCGCAGATTTTTCCCTCACGGATGCCAAAGGCCGCCATCATCCGAACATAAAAGTCCGCCCAGGCGTCATAATTCACATTGGTCATCAGTTGGTCGTAGACCTCAGCAAAACCTGTATACATTCGTACTTCACCATGATTATTTTATTGATGCTTGCGTCGGCCATGGAGGCTTCCGCCAATACGGCCCGCCTCTTTGGCGCTGATGCCCGCCCAGCCAACCTCCGCCAGACGCTCCGTCAGCCCAAACCGTTCCGCCGCCTCGTATTTCCGCTTTTCCTTATCGCTCAGCCGCCACTGGTTCACCGGCCCATCCTCCCTTTACGCAGATGGGGACAGGATGCCCCGCGGGGCTGTCTTTCATACCATCAGGCCTGGGGCTGCGCTTCCTCGTCCTCGTCGTCATCCTCGTCTTCCTCTGGATGATACAGGCCGCGATCCACCATGGCGCCGTCGATATGGCTGTTGATGTAGCGATCGAAGACGGCGTTGGTATAGCTCGCCGTAATGAACCGGCTCAGAGAGAAGCCCAGCAGCACATAGTACGCCATCAGGCCCAGAACACACCACATGGGATTGACCACCAGCATCAGGCCGATGCCGATGAGCATAGGTACGCTGTGCAGAAGGCGGATGCCCACGCTTTGAGGCAGCCGGGCGATGGCCAGCAGCATGCCGTTGCGCAGCACATCCCGCATGCGCATTTTATAGCAGACGATCAGCGGGTGGAAATAGGTCACGCCCAGGCACCACAGGACGCCGATCATCATCGTCAGCACCTGGGGCACCACCATGATGATGTTCTGGGCGGCTAGACCGCCATAGAAATTCCAGCAGACGTAAATCATCATCGGCACCAGAGACGTAATGGCGGAGATCACCAAGCTCTGCTTCCAATTCTCCTTCACCGCGTCCTTAAAGTCCGACCAGATGAAGGCATGCTCATCGCGGGCCCAGTTCCGGGTGACATAGCAGATGCCGGAGGTAAAGGGGCCGGTGATCGCCACGCAGGGCACCAGCAGCAGCAGCATGGGGCCCATAATGCCCGCCGCCAGATCAGACAGCACCAGCGTCCCGGACATTTCCGCCGCCGCCGTCACCGCCTCGGAGAGCGTCGTCAGGAAGCTGAGGCCGCCGATCATCAGTACAATGATGGTGGGCAGCCATGGCACCATATACATCAGGTTCAGGCGGATCAGCGCGGAAAACCGCACCCGAAGCATCTCCCAGAACAGCTGCCAGCGATTGGTGGGCAGATTCTCGGGGGTATAATCCCCCTTGCCGCTTTTGCCATAATAAAAGTTGTTCATCCATTTGCCGAACATTGTCTTTCCTCCTCATATAACCGCGGGAAGCCATCGGTAATGCGGTTATTATAGCATATCCGCGCGAAAAAGAAAACCCAACCGCCCCGGACAAGGCAAAAAATATGATGTTTTCCTTGCCAAAGGCGGTCAAAACGTGTATAATAGAAAAAACCGATGAGGAGCAAGACGCCGCGCAGGGTTGTCCTCAGCGAGCCGGAGAGGGTGAAAGTCCGGCGGCGGACGGCGCGGCTATGGCGCTCCGAGGGTGCGGGGGAACGGCGCATTGGCTCATTATCCCGCGACGGTTCGCCTCCGTGAAAGGGCCGCAAGAGGCATATGCTCCGGCATGTGCAACAGGGGTGGCACCGCAGTCATCTGTCCCCACAGGGATAGGCGGCTGCTTTTTTCTATGCTGAGCAACCGGCGTACAGCGCGTCCCCAGCGTCTCCGCCGCCATGATGAAGGAGGTACTTTCCATGTCCGAAACAACCGCCGTCAGGCCCGAAAAAAAGCCGGTCATCTTCTCCGGCATCCAGCCCTCCGGTACGCTGACCCTGGGCAACTACATCGGCGCGCTGCGCAACTTCGCCAAGCTCCAGGACGAATATGACTGCATTTATTCCATCGTGGACATGCATGCCATCACCGTGCGGCAGAACCCAGCTGACCTCCGCCGCCGCTGCATGGAGCTGGCCGCCATCTACATGGCCAGCGGCATCGACCCTAAGAAGAGCCTCATTTACTGCCAAAGCCACGTCACCGGCCACGCGGAACTGGCCTGGATTCTCAACTGCTTCACCTACATGGGCGAGCTGAGCCGCATGACCCAGTACAAGGACAAGGCCGCCAAGCATGCCGACAACATCAACGCCGGTCTGTTCACCTACCCCGTGCTGATGGCGGCGGACATCCTGCTCTACCAGACCAACCTGGTGCCCGTGGGCGTGGATCAGAAGCAGCACCTGGAACTGTGCCGCGACATCGCCCAGCGCTTCAACGGCGTGTACGGCGATGTCTTCACCATTCCCGAGGGCTACATCCCCAAGGTAGGCGCAAAGGTGATGAGCCTGCAGGAGCCCACCCGGAAGATGTCCAAGTCCGATCCCGAGGATACCTATGTGGCCCTGCTGGACGATCCCGATACCATCCGCCGCAAGATCAAGCGGGCGGTGACGGATTCGGACGGCGAGATCCGCTACGACCCCGAAGCCAAGCCCGGCGTGAGCAACCTGCTGTCCATCATGTCGGCGTTGGGCGCGGGCAGCCTCGAGGCCCTTCAGGCCGAGTTGGCCGGGCAAGGCTACGGCGCCCTCAAGGCCCGCGCGGCTGACTGCGTGATCGCCGCCCTGGAGCCTTTGCAGGCAGAGTTCAAGCGGCTGATTGCCGACAAGGCATACCTTCAGGGCGTCCTGGACGAAAATGCCCGGACGGCTACCTATCTGGCCAACAAGACCCTGCGCAAGGTGCAGAAGAAGGTCGGGTTCGCCACGAGGGGGTAAATCAAGATAGCAAACGGGCCTTGCGGCTGGAACGATCAGTCGCAGGGCCCGTTTTGCATAATGAGCGTATGAAAATTTCATCGAGGCAGGGTGAAGGCGAGTGAAGCCAATGGCCCCCATCACCATGGGATGAAGGTTTCCAAAGGGCGAATGGAAAGCCCTTTGATCGCCCCGCAGGGCGAAATCCTCGCTTGAATATAAGGGAGCCTTGTAAAGGAGCGCTTCCCTTGCAAGGCTTTGCTTCATGATGGCTCTACTTTCTCCACGGAGAAAGTAGCAAAGAGGTCTGGGGGCCGCCAAAGTTAATCTGCATGGGTGGCGGCCCCCAGGCCCCCCGCCGCTTAGCGCGACGTGCATAGCCATAAACAATCACCAGCTAAGACTGCCTCGCAGGGGCGGTCGTCCACCTCCATTGGAGCAGGCAAGTGTCCAGCAGGCGGCGGTTTTTCGTCTGGCCTGGCTTCGCAACGTGATTGCATATGGGACTGGCACCGTTGGGCCATCATAGCTTTGGACATCCCTGGAGGGGCCGCAGCCCCTCCTCCCACTATCACGCGCACACCGTCCGGCCGAAGGCCTCTGCCCCTATCGCGGAGCGGGTGTTGAGAGGTGCGAAGCCCCTTCGCGGGGGTGTTGGGGGCTGAGCCCCAACCGGGTTTCCAAAGGGCAGCGCCCTTTGGCGTGGGGCCATGGGCAAAGCCCCTCCGGGACGTCTCCTCCTACTATCACGCGCACACGTCTCCGGCCGAAGGACATTCGCCATGTCGCGAGATGGGCGTCGAGAGGAGCAAAGCCCCTTCGCGGGGGTGTTGGGGGCTGAGCCCCCAACCGGGTTTCCAAAGGGCAGCGCCCTTTGCGGGGGCCTTGGGCAAAGCCTCTCCGGGACGTCTCCTCCTCCCACTGTCACGCGCACACATCTCCGACCGAAGAACATTCGCTATGTCGCGAGACGGGTGTCGAGAGGGGCGAAGCCCCTTCGCGGGGGTGTTGGGGGCTGAGCCCCCAACCGGGTTTCCAAAGGGCAGCGCCCTTTGGCGTGGGGCCATGGGCAAAGCCTCTCCGGGACGTCTCCTCCCTCACCCCATCCGCTGAACAATAAAGCACTCCGGCGCGCCGGGGCCCGCGTTCAGAAAGCGGCTGTGCAGCACGTTATATTCCTGGGGGCGCAGCGCGGCCAGGTAGGTACTTAATTTCTGGCGCTCCTCATCGCCTGCCGCATGGCCGGGATAGGCGCACACTGTACACACGCCGTATGGCAGGAGAAGCGACAGCGCGGCGTCCAGGGCGGCGCGGGTGGTATCCCAATGGGTGGTAACAGCCTTGTCCCCACCGGGGAGCCAGCCCAGGTTGAAGGCCACTGCCCGCACTGGCTCCTGGACATACGCCGCCATCTCCTGATGACCAACGGCATGGAGCCGGCAGCGCGCCGCGAGACCGGCCTGCGCCAGCGCGGCTTCGGTGCGGCGGAGGGCCTCCTCCTGGATATCAAAGCCGATGACGAGGCCCGCGTCCCCCACAAGTTCCGCCAGCATCAGGGTATCGTGGCCGTTGCCCAGGGTAGCATCCACCACCGTGTCGCCGGGGCGGATCACCTGGCGCAGACAGTCCGCCGCGAGATACCGGGCGGAACGAAGCTCGTAGGCCATGGTCACAGCTCCTTCAGACGGGCGACCTCCGCGTCGGTCAGCCTGCGCCAGCTTCCCCGGGCCAGGTCGCCCAGCTGGATGGAGGCAAAGCCCACACGCTTGAGCTGCACCACCTGATGCCCCACCGCCTCGAACATACGGCGTACCTGCCGGTTGCGTCCCTCGTGGATGGTCACCATCACGATGCTGTCAAATGCCTCATGGCGCACAAGGCGAACGTTGGCCGGCGACGTCAGGCGGCCCTCCACCGTCACGCCCGCACGAAGGCGGCGAAGCGCGTCCTCATCCACATGATTGGATACCTTGGCCAGATAGGTCTTGTTCACCTCACGGCTGGGGTGGAGCAGCGCATTCATCAATTCGCCGTCGTTGGTGAGCAGCAGCAGGCCCTCGCTGTCATAATCCAGCCGCCCCACCGGGTACAGGCGCACCGGATAATCGCGAAACTTGTCCATAACCGTCGCGCGGCCCTCGGGGTCAGAAACGGTGGTCACCTCTCCGATGGGCTTGTTGTAGGCCAGGTAATGCTTCTCCTCTTCCAGATGGGCGGCAACGCCGTCCACCGTCACACGGTCGGCAGCTTCGTCCACCTGGACGCCCATTTCGGTAACGGTATGGCCATTGACGGCCACATGGCCCTCGGCAATCAGCTTTTCAGCATTGCGCCGGCTGGCTACGCCGGACAGCGCCAGGTACTTTTGCAAACGCATCATATTACATTCATCAGCCTTTCAATGTTCGATAGAAAAACAGCAGCGCGGCACGGCGGGCCAGAGGCTTCTCGCGCTCGGCTTCGGTATAGGCCAGGGCCATGCTGTCCATGCCCCGAAGGATGAAGCCGCAATGCTCCAGAAACTGGCACATCACGGGGTTGGTGTCCGTACAGGCGGCGCGCAGCCCGGCCATCCCCCACTGGCGCGCGCAGGCCTCGCAGCTTTCCAACATGGTACGCCCGTAGCCCTGACGGCGGCAGGAGGCATCCACCCGGATGTCCGCCACCTCCGCCCAGCCCTCCGGCGTCCCCCGAACGCCGCATACGCCCACAACATTTTCGCCGTCCATGGCCGCGAAGAGCGCGCTACGCTCATTGATGGCAAACGCTGCCGGGGCAAACGTGGGAGACGGCGGGAAGACGCGCCACTCCGCCCTTGGCAGAGGCGCATAGCCCAAGGTCATGCCCGTGCGGCCAATCCGCAAAAGGGCCTCCTCCCCCGCAAGGCTCGCGTCGGCCAGGGGACACAGCAGACCCAGCTCATCCGGGCCCAGACGGCGAATCAGCATCGTCAGTCTCCTCTCAGCGCCAGCGGACGCAGGATGCGTCTGGCAGGCGCGCTTTCAGCCTTTTTCGGGGGTTCACCAGCACAGGGGCGTCCGTCAGCAGCAGCATGGGGGCGTCCGAGGCGGAATCCCCATAGGCGCGTGACGCCACCCGATCCATGCGCAGCCCATGGTCTTCCAGGAAGGCCGCGATGCGCCGTGTCTTTTCCTCCCCTTTGCAGTTGGGGCCAACCCGCCCCGTATAGCGCCCCTCGCCGTCCACCGCGCACTCGGTGGCCAGCACGCCGTCCACCGGCAGAAACTCCGGCAGCACCCGCATGTAGCAATCGGCGGAGGCCGATACCACCAGGATGTGATACCCCATGGCCCGCAACCGCCACAATTCCTTCAGCCCATCCTGAAAGAACCGCTTGCTCTGCTCCTCCCGAAAAAAGCCGCGGGCCAGCTCATCCATCTCCTGAAGGCTACGGCCCTTGATGAAGGACAGCGCCGACTCCTTGGCCCGGGCCACGGCTGAAGGCCGGAGCCGCCACAGCAGATAGCCTGAAAGCGCTTTGGGCAGCTGCGTCCAAGGGGCGTCGCCGCGCCGGACGCAGTAGAGCAGATACGGCAAAACGGAGTCCCCCAGGCAGAGGGTATCGTCAAAATCAAACAGCGCAAAAGCCGTGTCAGCCAAGGAAACGCCTCACTTTCCGCCACCGTCAAAGGCATCCATCGGGCAGGACTCGTTCAGCGTGCGGTGGGTGTAGCGGCGCTCCCCGCGCTTCATCTCCGCCATCAGCTGGCCGCTGCCCAGCAGCTTGTATTTGTAGGTCGTCAGACCCTCCAGGCCCATGGGCCCCCGGGCATGGATCTTCCCCGTGGCAATGCCTACCTCGGCGCCGAAGCCGTACACAAAGCCGTCAGCGAAGCGTGTGGAGACATTGCGGTAAACGCCCGCGCTGTCCACCCGCGCCAGGAAGGCTTGGGCTGCCTCGTCATCCGCCGTCACAATGCAGTCGGTGTGATGACTGCCGTACCGATTGATGTGGTCGATGGCGGCGGCCAGGTCATCCACCACCCGGATGGACAGTACATAGTCGAGGTATTCCGTGCGCCAGTCCTCCTCCGTGGCAGCCTCCACCGGGATGATGGCGCGAACCCGCTCGTCGCCCAGGAGGCGCACATGCTTGTCTGTCATGGCCGTCATGAGCGCAGGCAGCAGCGCCTCCGCGATGTCCCGGTGCACCAGCAACGTCTCCATGGCGTTGCAAACGGCCACATTCTGCGCCTTGCTGTCCACCGCAATCCGGATCGCCATCGGCACATCGGCAGCTTTGTCCACATAAACATGACACACGCCGTCCGCATGTCCCAGCACCGGAATGCGGCTGTTATCCATAATATACCGCACAAAGGCATTGCTGCCCCGGGGAATAATCAGATCAATCAGGCCGTCCTCCTTGAGCATGGCCGCGACATCCTCCCGGCTCTCCAGCAGCTGGGCAAAGTCCCGCGGCAGTCCGGCCTTTTCAGCGGCCTGGCGGAGAACGGCGCACAGGGCGGCGTTGGTATGCAGCGCCTCCCGACCGCCCTTGAGCAGCACCGCGTTGCCGCTTTTGAGGGCCAGGGACGCAATCTGCACCAGCGCGTCGGGACGGCTCTCGAAGATCACGCCGATAACGCCGATGGGGCAAGTAACCTGGTAAAGACGGAGGCCCTCCGTCAATTCCCGGGCCATGGTGGTCTGACCGATGGGATCCGGCAGCTCCGCCAGCGCATAAAGGCCCTCCGAGACCTGCCGCAGCTTTTCCGCGCCAAAGCGCAGCCGCCCCAGCAGCGGCGCCGCCAGCTGATCCCGCTCCGCCTGGGCCAAATCCTTCTCGTTGGCCGAAAAGATCTCCGCCTTGCTGTCCTCCAGCGCTTCCGCCATGGCCGTCAGCGCTCTGTTGCGCGCCTCAATGGGGGTTGCCGCCAGGCTCCAGGCTGCCTCCCGTGCCAGCGCCGCCATATGATGCAAGTCCATCATCAGTCATCCCTCCTGTCAATTCTCATCATTATAACAGAAAAACTCATGATTGCAAAGCACTGCCGAGTATGTTATACTAAGAAAACCACCGGGAAATTTTCATGAAAGGAGGCGGCGGCATGCCCCATCAGAAGGGAATCAAGCCCGTGGCGCAAAACCGCAAGGCCTTTCATGATTATTTCGTGGAGGAGCGCTACGAATGCGGCCTTCAGCTGTTCGGAACGGAGGTTAAGTCCATCCGGCAGGGCCGGGTCAACCTGAAGGAATCCTGGGCGCTGATCCGGCAGGGCGAGCTCTGGGTTGAAGGGATGCACATCAGCCCTTACGAGCAGGGCAACCAGTTCAACCGTGATCCCCTTCGCCCGAAAAAGCTCCTGATGCACAAGAGCGAGATCCGCAAGCTGGACGGTCTGGTGGCGCGGCAGGGCTACACCCTGGTGCCCCTCGAGCTCTACCTGAAGGACGGGCGGATGAAGCTTCAGCTTGGCCTGTGCCGCGGCAAGCAGCTGCATGACAAGCGGGACGCCATCGCCAAGCGCGATACGGATCGTGAAATTCAGCGCACACTAAGGGAACATCAGAAGTAGCGCCTGATCCATGGATGAAAGCGAATGCTGTCAGCATCAAGGGGCTGATCCGGTTTCGACGGGGGTTGTCGAGGACGGGATAAGCGAGCCGTGGACCCTGACCACGATAAAACGGGGAAAAAAAGTAACTGACAATAGCGATTTCGCTTTCGCGGCTTAATGCCGTGACGTTGGCCCGGGTTGCCCGCGTGCCCGGTCACCAGCGTCATGAACGCGGGGAACGAACATGCCTAAGCTTTGCAGCATGTCCGTAATATGAAGCTACCAATGCCGATAGCCTGTCTGCGGGCGCTCGGCGGCGGGAAATCCTAAAACACAGACTGCGCTCGGAGAAGGTCCCGTAAGCGAGCCTTCGGACAGGGGTTCGACTCCCCTCAGCTCCACTGACTCATCAGCAGTCAGGACGAATGAATAATCACCTTGGCTGATGATGGCATCACGAATGGTCGCCTGTAGTATGCTCTTTTGCTGCTCGGGCGACTTTTCTTTTGCCGTCTTGACAGTATTGAGCTGGTGCAGGATGGCTTGAGGATCGTAGTGAGGGCCGCGGTGCTGCAGCTGGGTCATCCGGGCGGCAAGAGCGGCTTTATCAGTGTCAAGGCTCGTGAGCTCCTGAAGGAGATAGGCGGGCGCTGCGGAACCGCTGGAGGCAAGGGCATCCGTGATATTGGCCTGGCGTTTGGAGATCTCAGCCATGCGCTGCTTGATCGCCTGAATATCGGTGGCTGCGTCTTCATCCTGTGCGGCAAGGAAGCTGTTGGCAACGTCACAGGCACGGATCAGCATTTCCTCGTCAAGGGTAGCATTGGCAATGGCATCGAAGGCGGCATCCTCCAGCCGCTCCTTGCGAATAAGGGGAATACAGCGCTGGGGACAGGTATAATAACGCTGGCGTGTGCCGTTGCGATCCGTGCCGCCGGTAAGGACGCGCAGGGCAGAGCCGCAGACGGCGCAATGGCAGCGCCCGGCCAGCAGGTAGGGCGTGCTGGTATAGGTGCCCCTGGTAGCGCGGTTTTCGGCGCGAAGGCGACAGGCAGCGTCCCAGGTAGCCTGGTCAATGATGGCGGGAATGCCGCCAGGAATGCGGATCTGATCCGCCTCGGGTTTGAGGCGAGAGGATGAGCGCTTACCCTCGTGATCGGCAGCGGCAAGGCGATTGTGGATATAGGTGCCGACGTATTTTTCATTGCTGAGGATATAGTTCAGGTTGGTTTTCGCGAAGGGCTTGCCGGTGACGGTCTTCAGGCCGGTGCCGTTGAGGTAGCGCAGCATTTCGGTGTAGCCCTGGTGGGCAAGGTACATATCAAACAGGCGGCGGACGACGGGGGCTGTGACCTCGTCAACCTCGTAATGCTTATTGATGATTTTGTAACCCAGCGGGACGGGGCCGCCCAGGTAACGGCAATCCTTGGCGAGCTGACGGTGTACCATGGTGACGCGCTCGGCGTCCTGCTCGCGTTCAAACTGGGCGAAGGTACCCAGGACGGCCAGCATGGCGCGGCCGCCGGGCGTCGAGGTGTCGATGGACTCGGTGGCGGAGATGAGGGTGACGCCGTGGGGCGTGAAATCCTCCTCGATGAGGTTGAGGAGATCCCGCAGGGAACGGGACAGGCGATCCAGCTTCCAGACGATGACGGCGTCCACCCGGCCGGCACGGCACTCTTCCAGCAGCTGCTGGACGCGGGGGCGGCGGAGATTCTTGCCGGAGAAGCCGTCATCAATGTAGACATCGAAATCATCATAGCCCTTGACAACGGCCAGGGCGCGGAGGATCTTCTCCTGGGAAGGGATGGACGCGCCGTTCTTGGCCTGCTCATCGGTGGAAACCCGGATATAGCCGCGGGCAATCATGGTGTGGCCTCCTTTGTGTGGCAATGCGGTCGTATAGGTTTTTTATCTACCCGTATAAGTTTTAACAGCAGAAAACTATACGATTCTGGAAATAGCCATTTAATAGGTAGTCATCTGATATACGTTTATCGAAAGACGATATATCTATTCTATTTTTTAGAAAAATATAAGAAAATATATATTTTACGAGGGTGTGTGTACTCCGGAGTCTCCCCCTGGGAGGCACTCCCTGTTTTGTATAACTATTTTCGATACTGTGTGGTTGGACATCCCGCAAAGCCTTATGGGACAAGGCTTTGCGGGATTTAGCTTTTTTTCCGGCACGTAGAACAACTTTTCTATTATGTTATTCCTCGTCCGGGGGCTGGGGTGGCAACTTGCGCATGATCTGCCTGATTTCCCGCCGAAGATCCACCAGCAGGTAGTCCGGCAGGGACGCAATGATACGGAACAGCAGCGCTTTGGTGGGGTTTTCGCTGGCACCTTTGAGCAGCTGAGCCAGCTCATCGGCTTCTGTGGGTGGCTCGAAGATGGGTTCCTCGCCGGTCTCCAGCCAGGCCTGGCGCACGTTAAATGCTCGGCAAATGCTGCGAAGAATCTGCATCGAAGCCATGCGTTCGCCTTTTTCAATCCTTGAGATAGCTGCACCTGTTACGCCTATCTGATCGGCTAATTCTGTTTGTGTTAATTTCAAATACTCTTTCCGCAACTGTTTTAACCGTTCACCGATCTCGTTCATCCGCTAAACCTCCTTTCTTTGTTTTTGACATCATACCTCAAAAAAATACCATAGTCAAGATTTTTCTATTGACGCGGCACACTTTATGTGCTATATTCTTACCGTAGTCATATATGAGTCCGCAAAGTTAACGCTAAACTTTGACTATGGTATATTGAGATAAAAGAGGTGATGTGCATGACAAGAAAAAAGCCAGCCATTAGGGCTGGCCCCGGGTGACTGGCGATGAGGATGTTAAGACAGCGTCTTCAAGATTTCTGTCGCTGCATTAAGATGAGATACAATGATGAGGTTTGGCGTATTGGCAATGGGTTGTAGGGCTAAAGTTAGTGCTTGTTGCCCTTCAGCTCCACCCGCAGGGCCTTGACCCTGTCCAGGGCGGCTTCCAGGGCGTCCAGCTCGTCCTGAGTGGCAGTGCGGCGGCTGCGGTACAGCGCGTCCAACAGTGCCTGATACTCTGTTTCGGCGGCCATCAGCTCCTGGGCCACGGGGTTGTCCGGGTCGTCCTTCAGCACATCCTTCGCTTCTTCCACCACGGTGGTGTTCAGGAGGCGCACGGTGGCCGTGTATTCGGCCTTGTCCACCTTGCCGTCGGCCATCATGGTGTCAAACTGGGTCTGGATGTCCTCCTGTACCTGGTCGGGGTTTGCCAGCACGTCCACGGCGCTGCGGTGCTCTTTCTTGGCCGCGTCGATGCCCACGTCAATGCCGGCGGAGATCCGCGCCACGCTTGCCGGGTCAGCGGACAGGCTGATATTATCCGAGGCCCGGGCTAATACTTCATCGGTTTCATCTTGCAAAGCCTGCATTCCTCGGGTAATAATTTCAACGAACAAGTCCGCAGTCCATTCAGGATTATTACGATCCACAATCGGAATCGTTGCAAGACCTTTTCCCCGGCCCTCCTCAGTTGGAGCATAGAGCGTCTTTGCCGCCAGAGTAAAATTCATTTGCTGATAGATGCTTTCGCGCTCCGCTGCCGTGATCGAGCTATTGACCAGTACAGGCGTGGAAAGAATTTTGGCTAAATTTCCGAGAGCCTGATTGATGCAAATAGCAGCGCTTCGGAGGTTCTCATCAGAAGACGAGAGATCTTCCATGCGATAAAGTGTCCCGTATAACATGCCTATGGACTCTCCGTATTCCGCTACTGTTAACATATCATCTGACATCGCCTGAAATAGCATGGCAAAAGGGACAAGGAAAAATTCCTCATCGGGATAAACTGCCGCCATCTGCAGCAAGAAATCAGCATCGGCTTCTGTTAATTTCCCTTCGGCCGATGCTGAAAGCGGTAAGGCTAATGTTGTTATAGCAAGCAACGTGGAAAGCCATTTCTTCATAGGGAAATCCCTCCTTGTAAAGATGCTTGTATTGTATCACCACAATGGACGCAGAGCAAGCAAAAGGAGCGAAACCAGACTGTTAGAACAATTTAAGGAGGACGAAACCATGGCCAATGAAAACAAGGTCGAAACCGTGCAGCAAATGCGGGAGGACATCATGGCGCTGGTGGACAAGCTGCCGGAGGCCGCGGTGGAAGCGGTGGCGATCTACGCGACGGCCCAGATGAACGCCTATAGCCTCTTCAAGATGCACGAAGGAAAAAGCGCGTAAGGAGGTACCCGCATGGGATTCTATGATATGGCGCTCCTGGCCATCAGCCAAGGCACGGGCATCCGGCGGCCCTCGATGCCGGCGGGCGTGGCGCTGATCCCCGTGGGCGGCAATCCGCTGCGGGCGTTCCTGGTGAACGCCCAGGGCGGCAAGCCCTGGTATGCCACGTTGGATGACGTGGTGGCCACAGACTGGGAAGCGGCGCCGATCGGCGCAGGCTGAGCGAAAAGTGCTGCGAAACCGCAGCGAACAGTGAAAGGGCGCTGCAAAAGCGCAGCGCCCTTATGAACAAAGGAGGACAACCATGAGCAAGGGGCGGTATCCCATTGGCGCGGTGGTCAGCCGCGAGACCGGCGAGGTGCGCCTGATCTACCGGGAAAACGGCACGGATGAAGAATTTATGGGCATCCTCAGCAACCTGCTGAAGGTTGGGCGGATGATTGAGCAGTTTGAGGCGGAAAACAACGCCCGGGAGCAGCTGCAACTGCTCTCGGGCCAAACTGAATCCCAAAGCCAAGATTCGCTTTGATTATACCACGAGAGGAGGCCGAACGCAATGGGAAGCGACCGAAAAAAATTGTGTCCCCGGCTGATCTGCCGCTACCAGTACCAGGGCAAGAGCGGCGTGCTGTGCGGCCAAGAAGACGTGCTCCTGGATGTATGCGCGTGGGAGATGGACGGCGGGTGTGATCCGGAGCATTGCCCCGCGCTTTTAGCCGGCTGCGGCGGGCCTGATGACCTATCCGACTGGCCGCGTGCCCCACGCATGGAGCGCATGGCCTCGCTGGTATCCTACTTTCGACGGTTGCTCCAGGGAGGCGTAAGGCGATGATGACGCTATCGGAGTTTTTAAGCCGCCTGACTGGGGTGGAACATCGGGGCAACGGGCAATATGTAGCCCGTTGCCCCTGTCATGATGACAAGAAGGCCAGCCTATCGGTGGCCATGGGACAAAACGGTATTGTGCTGAAATGTTTCGCTGGCTGCGACTATATGGACATCCTGGACAGGATGGGCATCGACTGGCGGGAGCTGCTGAAGCCGGAGAAGCTGCAGGAGATGGCCAGCCAGCGCAAGGGGACGCCCCCGGCCAAGGGCCATCCAGCCAAGCCACGGACGCCTCCGCCCTCCCCTGCCCCACCACTTCCGCCGCCGCAGGCCAAGCGCCCCGCCGACCTATCCATGCTGCAGGTGGGCGGCGAATGGGCACACAAGGCCACGATGCCGGACGGAACAGTGGGGCTGGCGCGGGAGAAGATCACCGCCTGCTACAACTATCTGGACGCCGAGGGCAAGCCCGTCCTGAAGGTTTTCCGCACGGAGGAAAAAAGCTTCCCCGTGATCCACCAGGACGGTGAACAGTGGTACTGGGGCGACGGAGGCCGTCACGCAATCCTCTACAATCTGCCGCAAGTGATGGCGGCCATCAAAGCCAATGAAGCGGTGTATTTGGTGGAAGGCGAAAAGGACTGCGATACCCTGATGGCCATGAATCGCTGCGCGACCACCAACAAGGGCGGCGCGGGAAAGTGGTCGGTGGAGCTGTCGGAACAGCTGCGAGGGGCGCGGGTCTATATCATCCCTGACCTGGACGAACCGGGGCGGAAGCACGCCCGCCTGGTGGCCAAGGCTCTGGCGACCACGGCCCGGGAGGTGCGCATCATCAACCTGGCGCGGCAGCAGGATGCTACGCTGCCCGCCAAGGGGGATATATCCGATCTTGTTGCCATCCTGGGGACATCCGGCGCGGGCAAGGTATTGGATGAGTTGGTCAAGCGTGCGCCCGTACTCTCGCGAACAGTGGGCGACGAAGATTACAAGGACTATTTTGAGGCTATTCCTGGCTGTCAGGTGGGGAACGGCTGCACCTTCGCCGTGGCCGCGGATGGATCCACGCGGCAGCTTGCCAACTTTGTGGCGCTGCCGGTGGTACAAACGCTGTTGGACGACGGGTTTTCCGCGCCCAAGTATCAGCTGACGATCCGTGGCTGGAGCGCCACAGGGCAGCGTCTGCCCCCGCTGACGGTAGGTGTTGCGGACTTCCTGGGGATGCAATGGGCGCCCCAGGGTTGGGGGCTGTGCGCCAACATATCGGACGTCAACGGCAGCGCGGGGAAGCTGCGGCGGATCATCCAGGAGGCCGGAAGCCGCGCGGCAGCCGACCGGGTGCTGTACAAGCATACGGGATGGCGCATCATCAACGGGCAGCTGGCGTACCTTCACGGCGGCGGCGGTGTGGGCCTGGACGAGGCCGACGTGCAGCTGAACTTTGGGCTGGGCCGCTACCGGGTGGACGGGCTGCAGCACGGCGAATGGCTGGAAACCCTGGAGCCGGAGGCGCGGCGAATGATGTGCCAAGGCGCGACGCTGCGGGTGATGAAGGCCCCAGGGCTGCGAATCGGCGCGGCGGTGGTGGGGTTCCTGTTTTTGGCTCCGCTGCGGCACTTTCTCGACCTGGCAGGCAGACGACCAACCTTTGTGCCCTACGTCACGGGCGCGTCCGGCTACGGCAAGAGCGCCTATGTGACCCTGGCGCTGAACCATTTTGGCTACGACTGGTCGTATGACGGCGCGCCGCCGGCATCGTTCGAGGACTCCATGCCCGCCATGTCACAGAAACTCTTTGAGCTAAAGGACATGCCGCTGCTGATCGACGACTACAAGCGGGAAGCCGATCCCATCCGCCAGCGGACGCGCAAGGCGCTGGTAGAGATGGTGATCCGCGCCATGAGCGGTGCGCAGCGGTCGGTGATGATCTCCAGCGAGGAGGCACGGTCAGAGCGGCCGCCCCGATGCCTTTGCCTGATGACGGGCGAAGAACTGCCAGATGTGACGGCCAGCTCCATTGCCCGCCTGTATGTGGTGGAAGTCCACGAGGGCGAGGTGCCTGTGCCCAGGGCCGACGCCGATCCGGAGAGAACACGGGAAATCAACGCGCTGTGGCGGCTGGCGCGGGAAGGAGCACTCAACGAATCCATGCGAGGGTACATTGAATGGCTGAGCGAGCAGGGCGCGACGCTGCCCGAACGGCTGGAAGCCTCCTACACTGAACTGTTGGAGCGGGCTACCCGGGAAGTGGAAAGCCGCCATCCGCGTATGCCGTCCGCCGTGGCATACCTGATGCTGGGCATCCAGATGATGTGCCGGTACATGGCCGCGCCGGGCGGGGTCTTCGCGCTGACGCCGGATGCCGCCGACGAGCTGCAGGAAGCCTGCTGGAAAGCACTGCTGGAAGGCGCGGCACAGCAGGCGGAGCAGATGCAGGCGGACAACCCCACTGCCGTCTTCATGACCACGCTGCGGGAGCTGCTGAATGCCGGACGGTGTGTGCTGGGAGACCTGGGGCTGAAGCAGACGGCCACGATCAAGCCGCTGGGGCTGATAGGCTACCGTGACGAAGCGTATGTCTATCTGATCCCCGGCGAAGCCTACGGCGCGGTACAGCGCAGCCTGGAGAGCCAAGGCAGCAGCCTGAATATCGGCAAAAACTCGCTGCTGCGGGAGCTGATGGCCAAGGGGATCAGCCGCCCGGACAAGAATGGCAAGACGCTGCAGCAGATCAACCGCGGCCCTATGCGGGGGTGGTTTCTGGTTATTCCCCGGCATGTGATGGAGAACACGCCGCCCCCGGTACGGGAGGAGCAAGCGACCTTCCTGCCGGTGACGCTGCCTGACAATCCTTTCGGAGGTGATGAGCAATGACAAGGCGAGAGACGTTGGAAGCCTGCAAGGAAGCCTATGCCCATTTGAGAGGGCAACGGCAGGCGCTGAATTACCTGGAGCGCACACGGCCTGAGGATGGTACGGCCCGACAGGCCACAGCGGAACAGGTCGCCATGCTACGGCAGAGCGTTCAGGTTATGGAGCAGATCTACCGCGACCGGGCACGGGCCGCTCAGGAAGCGCTGGCGCCTCTTGGCGGGCGGGAGGCGCATGTGCTGACGCAGCACTACATCTACGGCGCGACGCTGCACGGAATCGCCCGGGTCGGCAAGTGGGACATCCGCACCGTAACCAGGGCCAAGTCCCGGGCACTGTCGAGATTGGACGAAATGGAGGGGCAGTCATGAACAAGGTCATCATCATCGGCAACCTGACGCGGGATCCTGAGGTGCGGCAGACGTCAAACGGCGACATGGTAACAACTTTCACCGTAGCCGTGAACCGGCGCAGCCACGGCGACCACCCGGAGGCTGACTATTTCCGGGTGAGCGCCTGGGGAGAATTGGGAAGCGCGAGCGCCCAGTATCTGCGCAAGGGGCGGAAGGTCTGCGTGACGGGCTCTGTCCGGGCCCAGGGCTACACGACGCAGGATGGTACGGTCAAAGCCTCTCTGGAGGTGACGGCCCGGGAGGTAGAATTTCTGACGCCCAAAGGCGGCAGAGAGCAGGCTGAAGATGCGGCGGCAAGCGTCCAGAGCGCGACGGATGACGGCTATACGGATGTGGATGCCGATGACGTGCCGTTCTGAGGCGGCGGGGGCGTTGACCACCATCGGTGTCTGTGATATACTGTTTGTGTCGCCTCCCATATGGGTGTGGGTTGAAAGAAATACGGGTATAATGAAGGTGGAAGGAGGCGGCTGAACGTTGCTTCGTTTTGAATGGGATGAGAATAAGAACACGATCAACAAAAGCAAGCATAGCGTTTCATTTGAGGAGGCCCGAACGGTCTTCTATGATGAGAATGCTGTGGTGATCCCCGATCATAAGCACTCAGCGGAGGAAGAACGCTTCATCATTCTGGGCTACAGCGAACTGGCGCGAATGCTGGTCGTGTGCCATTGCTATCGGGAGGAAGAATCCGTCATTCGGATCATTTCCGCCAGGAAAGCGACGCGCAGGGAAAGCAGCCAGTACAACGAAATGGAGGGGTGAGACGATGGAACGCGAGTATGATTTCAGCAAGGGCATCAGGAATCCCTATGCGGCAAGGCTTCGGGAGGAAGCGACCATCCAGGTGGATAGTGATACACTCGCCTACTTCCAGCGTCAGGCTGAGGAAACGGGTATTCCCTGCCAGCGGCTCATCAATGCTTATCTGCGCGACTGCGTAAAGCACAAGCGGACGCTGAGGTGAGAGTAACGGCCAGCGGAGTACGATAAACAGAATTACGGAAAAACGCAAAGCGCATCGTGCCGGTATTTTACCCGCATGATGCGCAATTTTTCTTTATAAAATTTTTTATAAACCCCTTGATATAGGTATATACCTATGATATACTATCAATGAAAGGAGGGAAGCCAATGGGACGAAAGAAAAAGCGCGACCGCGATAGGAGCTCTCGCATAGCTCTCGCGGCAGCGCTGATCGCCCTGATTACCGAACTGGTGAAGCTGGTACAGCAGATACTTGATCGGTGACCAGGAAGGCCAGGATGGGGCGCGAGCCCCTCCCCTGGCCTTATGATACCACAAGTCCCCCATTGGCGCAAGCAGAAAATGGGCATTGCATTGTCGGTTATCCAGATCGTCTGCTCCATTGTCATCATTGCGCTGCTGTTGGAGCAGCGGCGGAACAAGTAAGGAGGCAAGAAAGTGCACATCCAACCACGGAAAGACAAGAAGGGACACGTCACCCTGTACTTTGCTCCGCTGGGCAGCAAGGAAGCCCGGATCGCGGGCTTCCTTCGGGAGGACGGCCGTTCCCGGGAACTGATGAAGGTGGTGGACGCGGAAAAAGGAACCATCACCATCATGGTGGACTGGGCGGCGGAGCAAGCGGCAACTTAACCATGGGGACGGGTACCCTCGCGGAGAGCAGGAAGGCTCTCCGCGCTTTTTTATGCCCTGCCATCTTGCTGCCCTCCCCGTGGGCTGTGCTATAACCAAGGCGTACCGCATCGACAGGCGGTACCCGTCGCGGACAAAAGTCAGCAGCGTCTCCCTCCTGCGCTGTGCCGCCTGGGCAAGGGCAAGGCTTTAAGGCGGCTGTCCGCCTGACGATTGACGTCGGGCGGCGCGGCGGTTTCTGCCGTCAAGGTTGGCTGCGAAGGACGACTGCCCCCGAGGGCGACACGCTGTGGAACGCCTATGCGAAGGTATGATACCAAGCCGACCGATCCCTTCTACCGATCTCCCGCATGGAGGCGGCTGCGGGTGATGGCGCTGCAGCGCGACCATTACCTGTGCCAGCGATGCCGCAGGAGACCCGCGACAACGGTCCATCACCGACGCCCGCGGGATCTCTACCCGGAGCTGGCCCTGGTGCTGGACAACCTGGAAAGTGTCTGCGCCCGGTGCCACAACCAGGAGCACCCGGAAAAGGGGCGGCGCAGTCAAGCGGAGGAGGCGCTTGACGGGATCCGGGTGATCGACCTGTGAGGGAAGCCGTCGGGTCACCGAACCCATCGTCCAGTCATACGCTGGGCAAACATCAAGGGAGGATAACCATGACCGAAAAGCAGGCAAGAGAGGAGCGAATGCGCCGCCTGACGCGGGATGCGTGCCTGGTACGGGCTCAGGTGGAGCAGCAAGTGCTGGATCATTACGGCGCGGTGCTGTCCGGTCACAGGGCGCTGCTGGACGCGCTGCAGGATGTGGAACTGACACGGCTGGAGGCCGCCGAGGATGTGGCGGAAAAAGGGCTGCGGGAGCGCTACTCCAACGGCCGGCAGTCCCTGGAGCGAAAGAACCCCGCCACGGACATCATGCTGCGGGCGGCGGCCACCGAAGCCAAGATTATCAGTGCCCTGGGTCTGAACAAGCGCAAGCAGGCGGCGACTCCGGCAACTGACGGTGGTGATGCGGCCGATGATGCAGAGGACATGGACATCTACTGAGGCCCAGGAACGCGCCGCGCTGTACGCCCGCCATCCTGACGCGGACGAACGCATTTTCAGCTATGTGGAGGATGTGCTGACCGGGCGCGAAGACACTTGCCGAAAGGTGCGCCTGGCCTGTGAGCGCTTTATCCGCGACCTGATGCGCGAGGCCGACGAAGGCTGTCCGTGGATCTTTGACGGAGAAAAGGCTTCCCGGCCCATCCGCTTCACGGAAAAATGGATGCGTCCCCGGGGAGATTACGACAGCATGGTGCTGATGCCCTGGCAGTGCTTCTTCCTGGCCAACGTGTTCGGATGGATCCACCGCGCCGAGGGCTACCGCAAGCACACCAAGGCGCTGCTGGTGGTGGGCAGCGGCAACGGCAAGACGCCCCTGGTGGCTGCCGCGGCGCTGTACCTGGCCTCCCAGGATGGCGTGCGCAACGCGGAAGTGGACGTGCTGGCCAACAGTCAGAAGCAGTCCGCCCTACTGATGGACGACTGCCGCGCCATGGTAGAGCAGTCCCCTGCCCTGTCCAGACGTTTCCGCTCACTGCGTACCAGCATTGAGTATTACCAGGATGGGCTCTCCGGCAAGAGTAGGAGCGCGGTACCTGACGCCATCATCCAGAGCCACGCCGCCAATGCCCGCACCCTGGACGGTCTGCGTCCCACGGCGGCGGTCTTTGACGAGATCCATGAGGCGCGCACCTATGACATGATCGTCCAGCTGCGCCGAAGCCTGGACAAGTGCCGCGATCCGCTGCTGCTGATGTGCTCCACCATGGGCTATGTGTTGGACGGCGTGCTCGTCTCCGAGTACCGGCTGGCCGACCAGATGCTCAAAGGGATTGGCAACGATACGGTAAATGAGCGCAGCTTCGCCCTGATCTACGAGCTGGACGAGGACATCCAACCCGACCAGCATGAGCACTGGATTCAGGCGAATCCCTCCTTGGGGGTGCTGCTGCGCCTGGAGCAGCTGCAGGAGCGCTGGGAGGCAGGCAGGGCCGTTCCCGCGCTGCGGGCCGACTTCCTGACCAAGCAGCTGAATCTGTTCACCCGGGTCAGCGCCGCCAGCTTCCTGGACTGGTCGCTGATCCAGCGCAACCAGGACGTGATCGACCTGGAGACGGTGCGAGGGCGCGAGGCTTACGGCGGCTTCGACATCAGCGTATCGGGCGACCACACCAGCGTCTGTCTGGAGGTGCCTCTGGATGACGGCCGGATGCTGGTCATCCCCCACACCTTCGTGCCCCGATCCATCGCCGACCGGGATGCGGAGCGGCTGGACTATTACAGCTATGCCATGCAGGGGCTGCTGACCATCATCGAGGGCGACTACATCCGGCAGGAGCTGATTGTGGAATGGTTTGAGAAATGGGCGGAGGTGTTTGACATCCGCTGCATCGGCTACGATCCGGCCAACGCGACCCTGCTGGTGCGCTCCCTGAGCAGCTGGCGGGGTGAGGACAAGCCTATTTTTACCTGCGATCCTGTGCGCCAGGGCGCGCTGACCCTCAACGCCCCCATGAAGGACTTGAAAGAGCGCTTCCTGGACGGGATGATTTGCTACAACCAGAACCGGCTTTTCGAGTGGTACCTGAACAATGTGAAACTCCGGCAGGATTTTTCCACCCGGGATAACGAGAACTGGGTGCCCACCAAGCTGGACAAGTATTCCAAGATCGACGCCTTTATGGCCTTTCTGGACGCGCACACGGCCTGGATGCGCCGCTGTCCGGCGCCCGGAACCATCGCGGCGGAGCCCGGCTTTTCGTTCTTCGCCCTGCCGTCCCGGGAGACGGAGCAGCCGGAAGAACCCGGTATTCTGTTTTTTTCCATGACGGGAGGCCGCAGGGCTACCTGAGACTGAGGAGGCAGCGTCCAGCACGGACGAATGCCCTCAAGCCAGGCGACACCATAGGAGGTATGACCCATGATCTGGCCCTTTAACCGTTTCCGCTCCAGGGACAAGCCTGAGGCGCAGGTGCGTTCCCTGGTCAATCAAGGTCTCTGGCAGCCCAGCGGCGACTATTCCCTCACCGGGTCGGAGGCGGTCTTCGGCGCAGTGACCATGCTGAGCAACACCATCGCCAGCATGAGGCTGCGCCTCTACCGCGGCTGGGACGAGGACACGGCGCACCCGCTGCATCGGCTGATTGCTTACAGCCCGTCGCCGCGGATGACACCCTACAGCTTCTGGCAGGCCATGGAGACCTGCCGGGATACCTCCGGCAACTGCTACGCGCTCAAGGTGCCGGGGCTGGACGGCAGCGTGGAAGCCCTGGATGTGCTGGATCCTCAGCGGGTAGAGCTGGCCGTCAATCAGGACAGCGGCGACCTCTGGTACATCCTAACGCCGGAAAACGGCCCCCGGATGTACATCTCCAGCCGCCAGATGCTCCATTGCCGGCACGTCTCCGCCTCCGGGCACAGCGGCGTCAGCCCTGTGGATGTGCTCAGAGCAACCCTGCAGTATGACGAGCGTATCAAGCGCTTCAGCCTCGACCAGGTTCGCGGCGTCAAGGGCGCGGTGTTGCTGGAAATTCCCGCGGATTTGAAGGTTGAGAAGCGCAACGCACTCGTCGCCGACTTCCTGGATGTGTACCACAAGAGCGGCGACGGTGTACTGGCACTGACCGGCGGCATGAAGGCCACCACCATCAACCGCTCCGCCGTGGATCCCCATGTGCTGGATGTGGACAGGATCACCGCCAACAAGGTGGCCAGGGTCTATAACCTGCCGCCGGTGCTGCTGGGCGACTACTCCAGCAGCAGCTACAGCAGCCAGGAACAGCAGCAGCTGGAGTACCTGGAGCGTACCATCGTCCCCATTGTGCGGATGTATGAGTCGGAGCTGAACTGCAAGCTGCTGACCTATCAGGAGATTCAGCGCGGCTACCGCTTCCGGTTTGACATCGACGATCTGATGGTGGCAGACGGTTTGACCCGTGCCAACATGTCCCAGCTGTATGCCCGCAACGGCATCCGCACGATTGACGAGATCCGGCAGGAGCAGGGGCGCGGGCCTGTCCCTGGCGGCAATCGGGCGCTGGTATCGCGCGACCTGGTACCGCTGGATCAGCTACTGCGGCAGCCGGACGCGGCCATGCAAAGACCCAACGCGCCCACCGAAGGGAGTTAAAAGGTATGGACAAATTTTATCGTTTCGCCCGGATGGAGGACGGCGAGGCCCGGCTGCTGATCGACGGCCCGCTGGAGCCTGACAATCCCTGGATGGACGACCAGGGCGTCTGTGCGCCCAGGGCTTTCCGGGATGCGCTGGCAGATTGTGACGGTCGGCCGCTGACGGTGGTGATCGACAGCCCCGGCGGCGATGTGGCCGTGGGCGTGGCCATGTATGACGCGCTGCGCAAACGCCGGGGCGAGACCCGGGCGGAGGTGCTGCGGGCTTACAGCGCGGCCACGCTGCCCCTGTGTGCTTGCAATAAGGGCAAGCGCGCCATCAGTCCCCTTGGCACCGTCATGATCCACAACCCCAGCTGCGGCACTTACGGCGACCATAACGAGATGCGCCGGGCACAGGAGTATCTGCAGGCGCTGGGCAAGGCGGCCGCAGCGGCCTACGCCGAAGCCATGGGCAAGGATGAAAGCGAGGTCGCGGCCCTGATGGAACGCGAGACTTACTGGAGCGCGCAGGATGCTGTGGATAACGGTCTTGTCGACAGCATCTATGATACGGGCACCGGCGCGTCGGCCATGCGCGGGTACCTGCAGGCATCCATGGCAGCGACGGAAAAAAGCCTGCGGGCCGTCGTCAAGGCGCGGTATGACCAGGAGCGGGCGGAGATCCTCCGGCAGCTGGAGATGTCGCCCGCCCCACGGCCATAGCCGTGTCGCGGGTACACTTCACCAATGCAAGCATTTGGCTGAAGTTAGTCGTCTTTCGGCCTCCCTTAGTGTAACATAACTCTTACGACCGACCCCCAGAAAGGATGAAGAACCATGGCAATTTTTAAGACGATGGCCGCCATTGACGAAGCGATCCAGGATCTGCAGGGCAGCGTGACCAGCCTGCGTGACAGCGCCGTCAAGCTGGCGAGCGACAAGAGCAGCAATATGGAGGACGTTCGCCGCGCCAAGGCTGCCTATGATGACGCCAAGGGCCGCCTGGACATGCTGCAGGACGAGCGGGCCCGCATGGCGGACGAGGCCGCCTTTAAGCTGCGCAAGGACAGCGGCGGTGCCATGAGCAAACGGGAAGCCGCCGGTCTGTTCTACCGCACGGCGCTGAGCGGCGGCGACACCCGCAGCCTGCCCCAGATGGCCTACCAGCAGCTGGGCATGATCCCCGAGAACAATGACGACCAGGGCAATGGCTCCGTGCTGGTGCCCACCACCCTGAGCAATGAGCTGCTGCTGGCGCCCCGCCCCGTCCATCCCCTGCGGAGCAAGATGACGGTGACGGCCATCCCCAACCTGCGCATTCCCCGCATGAGCTTCACCGTGCCGGATGACGACTTCCTGGCGGCGGACGGCCTGAGCGCCAAGGAAATGCAGATGCGCGGCGAACTGGTGTCCTTCGGTGCCAATGAATACCGCCTCAAGGCCCGTGTAGCGGAGAGCGTGCTGCGCACCACCAACCTGAACATTGAGGCGGCCATCAACCAGGAGCTGGACGCCGCGGCTACGCGCAAGGAGATGAAGTGTCTCTTCGCCACGTCCCCCACCACAGCGCTCAAGCATATGAGCCTTTACCAGGCAAACGGCATCACGGAAGTCAGCGGCGCGGACATGTACGAGGCCATCACCTCCGCCTGGGCAGCCCTGGAGGACGAATACCGCGACAGCGCCTCCGGCGTGATGCGCTTCTCCGATTATGTGAAGCTGATCCGCTCCCTGGCCGGCGACGCCAGCCTCTTCGCCGCGCAGCCCAAGAGCATCCTGGGCGTGGACATGGCCTTCACCGAGCAGGCCGTGCAGCCTGTCATCGGCGATTGGCGCTATCTGCACCTGAACTTCGCGTGCCCTGCCTGGTACGACACGGACAAGGATCCTGACAAGGGTCTGCGAATGTTCTACCTCAATAGCCTCTACGACATCCAGATCAAGATGTTCGCGGCCTTCCGCCGGGCGAAGGTGACGTTGCCTACCCCGCCCCAGACCGAAACGGAAAATGAAACGGGCAAGAGCTGAGGTGAACCATCATGGCCAGCGTACCTGAAATGATGAAGCAGTACGGCTATTTTGCCGAAGACAGCTATCAGCCCGAGGTAGCGGCCATGTGTCTGAGCGCCGCCAAGGAGTACCTGGCCGGGGCGGGCGTGCCTGAACCTGAGGCCCCCAGCAGCCTCTACGACACGGCCTGCTACATGCTGGCCATGCACTGGTACGATAACCGGGGGGTGGTCAGCGTGGGTGCCGTGCAGGGGCCGATACAGCTGGGGCTCCAGTCGATCATCCATCAAATTGCAAACTGAGAGGGGGCCGAAAGCCGACTGAGGGGATGCAATGCTTGCATTGCGCCCCCCGAAGCCCCGCGCGGGCGAAAGCCTGTGTGGGGTAACTAACAAGACCAATGCTCGCATTGGCTGAAGTGCACCCGCGACACGGCTATGGCCGTGGGGCGGGTGGCAGCTTGAGATAGGAGGCGGCACAGATGCGACAGATCGGCAACATGCGCAGCGTCGTGGCGCTGTACGACCGCGCCCCCACGACCAGCGGCGGCGAAAGCCGTGCGTCGTGGCCCTATGTCGGCGCTTACGCCGCCGAGGTACGGGGGCAAACGGACAAGGCGTTTTCCTCCGGGGACGCGCGGTATCACGAGAGCGTGATCTTTGTGGTGATGCGGGCGCTGCGTACCCGCCGCATTGTCAGCGGGATGCGCCTGAGCTACCTGGGCACGACCTATGACATCCGCGACGTGGCGACCGATACGCCGCTGCCGGGCTTTGTCAAGCTCAGGTGCCTGGCGGTAGAGATGGAGGGGGCTACCATTGACCGACATTAACGCCCTGATGGCCCGGGCACTCCTGGCCGGAGGGATCACGCTCCCCGCCTGCGAAGATCCCATGCGCGGGGACGTGGAGGGCGACGCCTACATCACCTGGACGCACGAGGGGACGCGCGAGTTATGGGCCAGCGGTGAGCGCTTTCAGCGCCGCAGCGGCCTGCAGGTAACGCTGTGGATCCTCTCGGACAGCGTGGACTGGATTGCGCTGCGGGATCAGGTTTTTACCGCCCTGGACGGCTACCGGGAGAGCGGCGCGTCGATCCTGGTGGACGGCTATTCCGGCGCTCAGGGCTGGGACGTCGCCCAGGGCCGAGAAATCGGCCTGCAGGCGATCGTCGTTGACGACCTGTGGCAGGTTAAGGGTGAGACCGCGGAGGAGGACGCTGCGGATGCGGATGACGGCTAAGCAGCGGGACGGTGGTCGCCTGAATGTTGATTTCGCCAAGGATGTGCAAAAGGCCCTGTCTCCCGAGCGGCTGAAAAGCGTGCCGGAAGCGGGCATCGAAATTCTTCGCGCGGCGGCAGCCCGAGAGGTAGCCGCCAAGGCTAAACACGCTACCGGCGCGCTGCAGTCCTCCATCACCTCGCGCAGCTACGCGGGCGTGATGAGCGCCGGCGCTTACGTCGCCTGGGAGGAGAGGAAAGTCACGCGCAGCAGCTCCAAAAAGCGGAACACCGCAACCTATGTGGATGATAAGGGCGTCACCCGTTACCAGGGCAGCAAGCGCCGCGTGCGCAAAAACCGCCGCACTCACTTCGCGTACACGGACGGACGGGGGCGCGGCCGGAAGGTGGATACCGTCGCCGACTACGGCGGCATTCTCGAATACTCCGAAAGCCGCCAACTCCGCCACATCGAACCCGCGTTTGAGACCAGTATGGACGCCGCCGTGGACGCCATGGAACGCGCACTCAACAACCTGTTGGCATCCGCCGGCCTGTGACGCCGGGGACGCAGAAAGGAGCATGATATGCCTACCACGACCATTGCTACCCAGAAACCGGCCTATGAGCTGACCGTCGGCAACTTTTTTGTGTACATGCCCGGTGAAGGCTCGGAGGCGGGTACGGACATCCAGCTGCCCGTTATCAAGACCATCACCGTGCAGCCGAACGAAAAGAACAACGAGATCTATTCCTCCGGCATCGTCTATGATGCCGTGGCGCTCATCAGTGAAAGCCGCCTGAGCCTGAACGCCGTGACGCTGCCCACGGACTTCCTGAACTTTGCCCTGGGCGCCAAGGCCAGGAACGCCACCTCCTACGATGTGGTAACGCCCATCAAGCCCGAGTTTGGCTGCGGCTACACCGCAAAGCTGAGCGACGGCAGCATGGCCTACTACTACCACCCCCGCTGCAAGCTGGTGCAACGCGACCGC
This sequence comes from uncultured Clostridia bacterium, assembly GCA_947565865.1. Lineage (GTDB taxonomy): Bacteria > Bacillota > Clostridia > Christensenellales > Aristaeellaceae > UBA11524. The sequence continues at coordinate 16,804 of CANOHT010000010.1, read as the reverse complement.
CAGCACCAGACCAGCAACAACAACCCCACCGACCCCGCGGTGGACTATGAGGTGATGCTGCTGCCCACGGACGAGGGGCTGTGGCGGATCCGTTACTATACCAACAAGGTGCCCAGCGGCAAAGTGCCCCTGACGCCCGACGAGTTTTTTGCCAAGCACCTGGCGACCATCGACGACATTGAGGGCATCGAGGAGGCCGCCGCCGGCGCCTGATCGGGATGCCTTGCGGCGCTGTCCTCGGGCTTAGTCAGGCTGTCGGCCTCCCTTCGGGGGGCGAACGCCCGCCAGATAGGGCCGGAGTTGTTTCCGTGCTTCCGCTGGCGGGCTTTTGTGTGATGTGACATCAAGGGAAGCCGACAGGTCGACTGAGGGGATGCAATGCTTGCATTGCGTCCCGAAACCCAGCACAGGCGAAAGCTTTGGAGAGAGGGGCTTAAGCTCCGACTGAGATCGAGGACAGCGCCGGAAGGGCGATCCCGCAGGTCGAAACCCGCGACGGACTTTTGTCCGGGGCGGGTTTCGACCGGGATAGGCGACATCAAGGGAAGCCGACTGAGGAGCAACAAGGAGAGAAGAACATGAACGCGGTGACATTTTGGGAGCAATGGGAACCCAGCGAGGTTGAAGTGGCCGGGGCCAAGGTGCGGCTGCTCTTTACGCTGCGGGCCGCGGCCCGGATGGAGCAGGCTTTGGGCAGGCCTTACGGCGACCTGGTGCTGGAGATGCTGCAGATCGCCCCCGACGGCAAAGCGACCGCTCCGGCCATGAGCGTGGAGCGGCAGGCTGTTATCGTGCGGCTGCTGATGGAAGAGGCCGGACAGGCCGTCACGGAGGCACAGCTGCAGTCGCTGCACATGCTGCAGTTTTCCCGCCTGGCCAGGGCCGCTCAGCGGGAAATGCTGCAAAAGCTGCCTCGGAGTGAAAAAAAAACGGTGCCTCCGGTGAGTCCGCCTCGTGGCCGCGCATGATGTTCCTGGCCCGGGAGGTGCTGGGCCTGAGCATCGCGGAATTCTGGCGCATAACGCCCGCCGTCTATCACGCGCTGCTGACGGAAGCGGTGGCATGGCGCAACTCGAAGGCGGCGGAACAGCCTGTGCGGCGGGTGGAGTACGCGGATGAAATCGGGTGGTAAATGGTGTCGCCGAAAGCAGGCTTTCGGCGAGGCTTGGCACCCGCGTGCTGTTCGGCGGCAGCGGGCCGCCTCACGGCCGCACACGGGTGTAAGGTATGTTTTCCTGGCGGAAAACGACCCGCCCCGCCGGGAAACCCGGCGGATACGATGAAAAGACGAGGGGCCGCGGCCCCTCGTCGCTCCCTGGGGGCCCTTCGGCTGAGGATAAACTGGGCCAGCGATGGCCTAACGGCCCGCTGGCCTGCGGCTCCCTGAGGGCTTCTACAGGATGGGGCATAACCAATCAGCGAGGGAGGCCGACAGGCCGACTAAGCCCGAGGACAGCGCCGCAAGGCGATCCCGCAGGGCTGTACCCGCGACGCGGCGTTAGCCGTGGGGCGGGCGAAATAGGGAGGTAGGAGCGATGGCGGGGCAGCTGAGATCAGCGGGACTGTCGCTGCGCGTGGAAGGCGGCGAGGAATTCCAGCGAACACTGGATGCGGCGTCTTCGGCCATGCGGCGCAACAGCGAAGAAATGAAAAAGCTGGAGGCCACCTACGGACGCGGCTCCAGCGACACGGACTACCTGAGCCAGAAGTCCCAGCTGCTGGCGCGGCAATTGGAGGAGCAGCAGCAAAAGACACAAGCGCTGCGGCAGGTACGAGAACAGTATGCCGCCGGGGCGGATGCCGACGCTGCCAAGCTGGAAAAGCTTGATCTGCAGATCCTGAAGGCGGAAACATCGGAAGCGGGACTGGCCCGGCAGCTGCGGGAATGCGACGCAGCCATGGCCAAGCAGGCCCAGGAGACCGAGGAAGCCGCCCGGAAGGAAGCCCAGCTGGCCCAGGAGGCGGAAGACGCCGCCCGTAGCCAGGACACGCTGGGCAAGGCTACTGAGACCGCCGGGAAGAAAGCAGCCGACAGCGCGGGGCGCTGGGACACCCTGGAAAAGAAGTTGGCCAGCGCCGGGAAGGGCATGGAACGGGCCGGGAAGAAGATGTCGACATGGCTAACGGCCCCCATCATCGGCATGGGCACGGCGGCGCTGAACTTCTCCATGGACTTTGAGGACGCGCTGTACGAGGTGGCCACGCTACCCGATGTGGTCTCCGGCTCCTTGGAGGAGCAAACGGCCCAGCTTGACGCCTACAGTGACGCCCTGCTTGCCGCCTCGGACAAGACCCACGCCGCCGCCGCTGATCTGGCCCAGGCGCAGTATGAGGTGATTTCCGCCGGTATCTCCCCGGAAGACAGTGTCTACTGGGCGGAGCGGGCAGCCATGGCGGCCAAGGCCGGCCGAACGGACGCCAGCACCGTGGTGAAGGGCGCGTCCTCCATGTACAACGCTTGGGGTGAGCAAGGCAGCGGCGGGCTGGATCACATCCTGGACGCCATGATGGTGGCCCAGAATCGCGGCAAGACCAGCGTGGGCGAGATCGCCGGAAGCATCGGCCAGGTGACGGGCCTGGCACCGCAGTTGGGCGTCGAGATGGACGAGATCCTGGCCGCCGTCGCCGCCATGACCCTTTCCGGCGTCCAGACTTCCAGCGCGATAACGGGGCTCAGGGGCGCCATGGCCAGCGTCATCAAACCCACCAAAGAGGCATCTAAGGAGGCCAAGCGCCTGGGGCTTGACTTCAGCGCCGCCGCGCTGTCCGCCCAGGGGCTGACGGGCTTCCTGCAAAGCGTCATGGAGGCCACGGACGGCTCCAGCGACAGCCTGGCCAAGCTCTTCGGATCTGTGGAGGGCCTCAACGGCGTGATGATGCTGGGTACCAGCGCGGCCGAAAGCTACGCGGACATCTTACAGGAGATGCGCGGCGCTGACGGCGTAATGGAAGCCGCCTTTGACACCCGTGTCTCCTCCCAGGCCGAGCAGCTCAGCGGCGCCATGAACCGCCTCAAGAACAGCGGCATCACCTTGGCGGAAAATCTGACTCCGGCTGTGGATACCGTCACTGACCTGCTGGACAAGGTGGCGGACGTGGTAGGCGGCCTGGATGAGGGCGGGCAGAAGACGCTGCTGACCGTGCTGGGCGTGACGGCGGCGGTGGGGCCTGCCACCTCGGCCCTGGGCAAGTTGCTGCCTATCATGGGCAAGTTAGGTACCTTCCTGGTCTCCCCCGCGGGCGTCGTCGCCCTGGGCGCCGCCGGCATCGGTGCGCTGACATATGCCGTCTATAAGGCTGTGGACGCCTCGGATGCCCTGGCCCGGGCCTCGGACAATATCAACCTGTCCGCCGACCCGGCAAGCGTGGCGCGGATTACCGCCAGCATCAATGAGGGTATCAACGCCGCCAAGAAGGAGCACAAGATCACGGTGGGGGTGCTGGTAGATCCCGACCAGGTGCACCAGGATATTCAGACACAATTCGATGAGATGATGGCCGACGGCAAAGTGGACAAGGCCGAATACACGGCCACCGTGCGCTTCTTGAACGCCACCGTGGTGGAAGAAGCGCGCGAGGTGCTGGAGGATGACCCGGACAACACCGTAGCCCAGGAGCTGCTGGCCGCTGAAACGGAGTATCAGGCGCTGCTGGATGCGCTGTACCGCAGCCGCCGGACGGCCACCGAGGACGAATTAGCCGCCCTGGAAGCCGCCCTGGGCAAGGTTAAAGCCTTGCGGGCGGAAATGCAGGGCATGGTCTCCGACTTGGATAAAGAGGAGATAGACCGGGTGCAAAGCAGCTATCAGCAGGTGGTAGCCGGGTACGGCTCGGAGACGGCTCTGGGTAATGCGTTGGGGTACATCGTTGGCCAGCAAAACATCCGACGAGATGAAGAAACTCGCGCCGCCGCCGCCCGGGACGCGGCCTATCAGCAGTGGCTGGAAAACAGCACCACACAACAAGAAAAAGAAGAAGCCCGGCAGCTCTATGAGCAGGAGGGCGACCGGCTGACAGCACAGGCTGCAGAGAACGATGCGGAAACCCTGCGCCAGCTGCAGGCCGTGCTGGACGGCTGGGCCCAGTCCTCAGAAACAAACCGACAAAGCGCCCAGGATCTTGACAAGGCTTCCGACGCCATTGAGCTGCTGAACCTGATGAATACGCCTGGGCTGGACATGACGCAATCTGAGCGCGGCATAGCGCTGATGAAGCAGTTCGGGATCGACAGCGGAAACTGGCATCCCTTCTTGAACTACAACCCCCTTGCCTGGGCTGCTCGCGAGGGAGACAAGAAGCAGCTGAGCGCCATTATCCAGGGCGTCGATCTGGCGGGTTCGCCGCTGATGAGCGCCCTGCAGAGCGCCATTGACGCGGGCCTTGACCTAAGCGCCCTGGATACCTCGCAAATGGACGGCGTGCTGGCCGATCTGATGCGGATGATGCTATTCCAGGAGGGCGAGGAAAACCTGGGCAGCGAGGCCATGGGGCAGATCGGCGCGGGGATTACTGAGGCGCTGCCCGAGGCGGAGGAAGTCGCCGGGAACGCCGCCGCGGCCGTCGGCGACCAGCTGGCCCCGGTGGCCGACCAGCAGGAGGTGGGATATGGCGCCGCCAAGAGTATGGGGCAAGGCATCGAAGCGGCCACGCCGTATACCGTAGCTGCCGCCACCGATCTGGTCAATGACGTCAATACTGTTTTCAGCGGTCTGGTGCCGCCGCAGCTGTCTCCCGCCGTCCTCGCCACCGCCCCTGCTGGCGCGCCGTATACCTCCGGTGGGGTAAGCATTTCCACCAATGTCAATGTGCAGAACGCTAACCTTAAATCTCCCACCGACCTGAGCGTGCTGTCGAAACAGATCAACTCGGAAACCAACCGCAGTCTGTACGCTGTCGGTCTGCCGGGGATGATGATGCCCTGACGGGAAGACTGGAAGCCGACTAAGCCTGGCGGCTTGACTGGCGGGCAACAACAGGATCAGCCGTCGGTATCCGTGCCGGGCATCGGACGGCAAAGCGTATTCGCCGGAAGCAATTCTGATAGACGAAAGAAAGAACCGACCGAAGTCGGTTCTTTCTTTCGCTGTCATGGTTTATTTGGATTACTGTGCGCGGTATTACCAGTAAGGGAGGCCGAGAGGCCAACAACGCTTGCGTTGTAGCCCTGTACCCTCTCTTGTTTTTCCTGTTCACGCATCCCCGTGGGAAGCAAACCGACTAAAGTCGGTCATGTGTCCATGCAAGGGAGGCCGGAAGGCCGACTAAGCCCGAGGACAGCGCCGTAAGGCGATCCCGCAGGGGTATACCCAGCACAGGCGCAAGCCTGGGATGGGCGACATCAATCCAGGGCGTCCCGCGCATGTCTCTCCTATGCAGGGGGACGACAAACTGGCCGGAGACTATGCCCGCGCGTCCGGGACAAACTCCAGCTTGACGTGCATTCCCATACCCTGAGCCAGGCGCTGCAGCGTGCGCAGGGAGGGATTGGCGTTGCCGTTTTCGATCTTGCTGATGTCCGCCTGGGCGATGCCGGTTTTATCGGCCAGCTGCTTCTGGGTCATGCCAGAGGCCTCGCGGGCGTTGATGATGGCCTGGATGATGGCATATTCCGGCTCCAAGGCGTCCCACTCGGCGCGGAAGGCTGGATCTTGCAGCTGCTCCTGCAATGTCTCACGGAAATTCTTGGTCATGGTTGATCCTCCCTCATGTAGAATTCATTGCGATATTGGCGGGCAAGGTCTTTAACGCTTTCCGGGGTCTTGTCTGTCTTTTTCACAAAGCCGTTGGTCAGGATAATCCGGCGGCCGATGAAGAAAAAGTATAAGACCCGTGTGATATTGTTTCCCTGGATGGCCCTGATTTCATACAGGCCGTCTCCCAGCGCCTTAGAGTATGGTTCCCGCAGCTCGTTGCCGTTGGCTTCCAGAAGGGTCAGGAGGCGGAACAGCTTCGCACGCATCTTTGGTTCCTGCGCAAGGATAAACTCCTCGGCCGGATACGTCCCATCCGCCCGTTAGAAAAACTCGACCGAAAACTTTTGCATCTGTTGTTTCCTCCTACCACCTCCATTATATAGGATATATCCTATATTGTCAAGTGCAAAATTGCATTTCGGGGAATCCCGCTGCCATCTTGCTGCCCTCCCTGTGGGCTGGCTTATACTGGCTATGTTCGAGGAGGGAGGAACGCAGAAAATGCTCTATCGTGACCTGATCTGGCAGGGGCGCAGCGCGGCGGAATTCGGCGTGATTGTGACGGGGCCCGTCGCTTACCAGCGCCCGACCAAGCGACGGGATGCGGTGACGCTGCCGGGGCGCAGCGGTACGTTGGCCATCCGGCAGGGGGACGCTTGGGACGAGGTTGTCTATGGCCCGGACTGCGCCATCCGACCCGGCTTTGACCGGGACGCCGTGTGGGATTGGCTCCGTGGCAGCGGGCGCGTGTGTTTTGGCTCCATGCCGGACTACGCCTTTGAGGCCAGGCTTACCGATGCCTGGACAAGCAAGGAGCCGACGCCCGGACATCCGGGCGGGTATGTGCTTTTTACGCCGCTGTTTGTCTGCCAGCCCTACCGCTATGAGGCTGTGCCGGTGCCGCCTCACCCGCTGGACGGGCTGACGCGGCGCAACCCGGGCAACCAGCCCGCTGCGCCCATTGTGCGGCTGACTGCCAGCGCCGGGGCCTCCGTCAAGCTGACGGCTGGGGGGCGGACGCTGACGGTTGCCGCCCCTGCGACGGGCGGTCATCTGGTGATCGACACGGAAGCGGAGGCGGCCTGGTGCGGCGGCGAACGGCTGACAGCCTCCGGCGAGTATCCCCTGCTGCCAGTGGGCTACGGCGCGCTGACCATGACCGTGCTCGCCGGCACGGTGACAGACGCGACGGTGGAACCGAGGTACCGATGGATTTAGCGGGGCGCCCTTAACGGCAAAAGCGAGGGCCTTATAGCCCCCGCTCGTAGTGCGTCCATAGCGCCAGGATATTCACCGTCAGACGCGCCTCGTCCACGGTATAGACCAGGCGATGCTGGCGGTTGATCCGCCGGGAGTACATGCTGGCCAGATCGCCGACGAGCTTCTCATAGGGCGGAGGATTTTGCCAGGGATTTTCCTGAAGAATGGCTACCAAAGCCTTGACTTTATCGGACAGTCCCGCGCGTTTACAGAGCTCCACATCCTTCAGCGCCTGGCGGTGGAAACGAACGGCCCATTTGCTCACAGGTCTACCTCCGACAGGTCTACAAACGCTTCATCCGGCGCGTTGGCAGCGGCTTTCAGCCGTTCGGTCATGCCGGGTATACCGGTCAGAAACAGTGTTTCCTGCAAAGCATTCCAGTCCTCTTCGGAGACGATGACCGCGTTGCCGCGGGGGCTGGAGACATGAACGGGCACGCCGTCGGCGTTGGTATCGGCAATGAGCTGGTAGAACTGCTTACGGGCGGCGGTAGCTGTCAGGCAGCGAACCACGCCCGTAGGCTGGATGGTGGGGCGCTGGGGCGTCTGCATGGGTATCCCTCCTTTGATGGATGCTTTACTCTTATTATAGCGTACTGGATAACGTACGTCAAGAGGGAGACCGACAGGGCGACATCAAGGGAGGCCGACCTTATCAGGTACGACCTCATCCGTCACGGCTTCGCCGTGCCGCCTTCCCCAGGGGAGGGAAGGTGGCACGGAAGGCGAAAATACGGGAGCCGTAAGGGCGACATCAAGGGAGGCTGACAGGCCGACCAAGGGCGTGCAACGCAAGCGTTGTAGCCCTGAGCCATCTCCGCAGTGCGGAGTTGCCCCAACGGGGCAAAGGCTCCGAAGCGAAGCGGAGGTGACAGCCGCGACGCGGCGCTGGCCGTGGGGCGGGCGACGAAAGGAGGTGAAAAGCGTTGATCTGTATCTATGATGCCCGGGCCACATCCTTCGATAGCCACGGGCTGGGAATCCTCCATCCCACAAGCTGCGAGGTGAATGAGGAAGCGGACGGCGCGTATGAGCTGACCGTCACCGTGCCGGCAACGGAAGCGCGGGAGGATCTGCTGCTGGCGCTGGAACGCCTGGTGAAGGTTTCCGGTGCGCCCAAGCGAGAGGCGGCAAGGGAGCAGCTGTTCCGTATTTATGAGCTGCAAGAGACAGACGACGGCGCCGGCGTGACGGCCCGGGCCCAGCATATCTCCTACGACCTGGCCTACAACGCCGTCCGGGACGTGATCCACACGGAGCCGACGCCGGCCGATCAGGTAGCGCGGGAACTGTTGGCTGCCATGGTCTGGCCGGATCACGGTTTTACCCTGGAGGCCAGCTGTACCACGCCGATCCGCGGCGACTGGCGCTTTTCCGGAGGCATCAACGCCTTCCTGGATCAGGAGGCGGGCGTGGTGCGGCAGGCCCGGGCAAGGCTTATCCGAGACAACAAGCGCATCATCCTGCTGCCGGAGGGCGCCCCGGAAAGCGGGGCGGTCATCCGCTATGGCGGAGATCTCACCGGGCTGAGCCGGAAGCGCGGCTGCGCTCAGGTGTATACCCGCCTGATCCCCGTTGGCGAGACGGAGGGCGGCGCGGCCCTGTACCTGCCCGAGGTAGCCATTGACAGCCCGCGGCTGGCCGACTACAGCTACCCGCGGGTACACATGTGGAAAGTTTCCGGGGCCAAGGTGGGCACGAAAAACCAAGGGGGCCAGGCGCTGACGGAGGCCACCGTGCTGGCCATGATGCGCGATGCCGCCCAGGAGCTGCTGCGGAGCGGCTGTGACCAGGAAGAGGCGGAGACAGAGGTCGGCTACCTTGATCTGAGCCGCACGGAGCATTTCCACACCACGGCCCCGCAGGATATCTGCCTCTATGACACCGTGACGATCGTCACCCGCGACGGTGAGACAATGCGCATGGCGGTGAGCGGCTACACCTATGACTGCTTGGCCCAGCGCTATACCGGCCTGAAGGTCGGCGGCGTCTACAATGACAGGACAGCCAACGTGGTGGCCACCGCGCCCCAGCTGCGCAAGACTCAGCGCATCTTAGGCGACCACAACGGCAGGCTGGAGCTGATCGCTCAGACCATCTCCCTGCAGGCCGATTTGATCGAGGCCAACGCGCGGCTGATCCTCCTGAAGGCAGACAGCACCGTGGTCACCGCCCTGTCTGCTCGTGTTAGCCATGCGGAGGTGGACATTGACGGCATCAACGCCGCCGTCCTCCTCAAAGCTGACCGCGATGAGCTGCGGCGGGTGGACGACCAGCTGACCCACCGCATCACCAGCGCGGAGGTAAAAATCGACGGCGCCAACGCCGCTATCCTGCTGAAAGCCGATCAGATCGTCACCGATGCCCTGGGCACGCGCCTGAGCGCTGCAGAAATCGCCATTGACGGCGCGAACAGCCAAATTGCGCTGAAGGCGGACACCATCCTGCTGAACGGCTACGTCAAAGCCTCGACCTTTGAGGCGGAAATGGCGGATATCCGCCTTCTGGCGGCGGACGTGGCCAACCTGAAAGCCCTGACCAGTATGATTACCAGCGCAGGGGTTATCAGCGCGGACACTATCACCACCAGCTACATCAGCGCCGTCAACAGCTTCAACGCCTATGGCCATCACGCGACATGGCAGGAGCACATCGTCAAGACGGGTAACCCGGCCATTGCGCTGGACTTTACCAATTTTACATTCCGCGACGGCGACGGGCAAATGCGGACAATTCGCCTTGTGCAGGGCGCGACGGCAAGCGGTGGAGCGAGCGAGACCATACGCTATTTGGGACGATGACAGGAGGAGCAACCATGACGAACAAGGAACGGAAAGACCTGCTGCGTGGCGTGCGGAACGCGCTGGAGAACGTGGAAGTGTGCGGGCGGAGCAATCTCAATCTGCTGCTGGCGGCCATCCAGCAACTGGATCGCCTGTGGAACGACATGAGTGAGGAGGAGCATCATGACGATTAAAACGAACACGGGCATGACCTGGGAAGCTGACTGGATTGTGGGGCCCACGCGGACGCTTGGGCACGTCGTCGTACAGCTGCGAGATGATCGGCCTCTGTCCGTTATTGCTGCGGAGGCGGAAGGCGCGACCAAGATAGCCGCGACGGACAGGCCCGGCATCGAAACCACCTATGCCGTAGCCGGACTGGCCGGGCTGACGCGGGAGGGCGATACGGTCACGCTTCGGATGCTGCCAGGAGGTGGCGGGGATGAGTAACGGCATCTCGGGCCTGCTCTCGTACCGCGTTGACCTGGACAAGCCCGCCGTAATGACACCCCTTCGGGAGCCGCTGGTGACGGAGGACAAGATGGCCTATGGCATCCAGCTGACTGCCGTCTCCAAGGGACAGCCTGTGAGCCTTGCAGGCTGCGGCGCTGTGGGCTACATGATCCGGGCAGACGGCGCTACCGTGACAACGGACACTGCGCAAGGTACGGATGATGGCGTGACCCTATGGCTACCGGAAGCCTGCTATACGGTGCCCGGGCGGTACAGCCTGGTGGTCAAGCTGACGGACAGCCAGACGCGGCGTACCGTCCTATGGCTGGAGGGCAACGTGGCCCGAAGCCGCACCGACGCCATTGTCGATCCGGAAAACGTGGTGCCCTCCCTGGATGCCTTGCTGCAGCAGATTGCCGTCATGGAGGCGGCCACGAGTGCGGCAAACACGGCAGCAACGGCAGCGACCACGGCGGCGGAACAGGCATCCAGCAATGCCACGGCCGCAGGCAACGCGGCCTCAGCGGCCAGTGCGGCGGCTACCGCCATCAACAGCATGACTGCCCAAGCGTCGGCCTTGCCTGCCGGGAGTACGCCGACCGCTGCTGTGACGGAAGCAGAGGACGGCTACAAGGTCATCAGCTTTGGCATCCCCAAGGGCGACACCGGGGCGACGCCCGCGCTGTCCATCGGCACGGTGACCACGGGCGAGCCGGGCACGGAGGCATCGGCCAGCATCACGGGCACAGCGGAGGCCCCGGTGCTTGACCTGACGATCCCGCGCGGGCAGACTGGCAGCATCGACAGCCTGACCGTCAACGGCCAGACGGCCGACGCAACCGGCAACATCAGCATCACCGGCGAGGACATCCACGTCAGCGACACGGACAGCCGCACCTTAGCGGAGGCCATCGGCGATGCCGGGACAGGCGGCACAAGCGAGCCGGAGGTCTACATCGGCGACGGCACACTGCCAGAAGACAGCAGCTATGTCCTTGCCGTCGATACATCCGGCACGGCGGATACCCAGGCGCAGATCAGCGACGTGGCGGGGCTGCCCGAGGCACTGAGCCAGCGTGACAGGGTGCGGAATCTGCTGGATAACAGCTATTGGGAGGATGCGAGCCGGATTGTCATCCAGAACGGGTGGACGAGCGGCAGCACGATCAACGCCTATACAATTTTCATCGCTCAATGGAAGTCTGGCGCATCGTCCATTACCCCCGTAATCGGCGACGACGGTATCACGATTGCCGACGGCGTGATGATGCAGTACCTCGACAGGCTTGGCGGGTTTGTCGGGGGGAAAGTGACCATTGCCTGCAAATTTGCAGACGGGTTAACGATGGCAGGCGTCTGCACCGTGACCAACAATCCATCCTGGACGGATAACGGCACCTTTACATATCCTGATGGCCGTAAAATTCGTCTGGGTAACCCATCTACAAATTCGTGGTTTGTCGAAATTACTCCGAATGGCAACGCGGTGAAATGGGCCGTGCTCTACCCGGGCGAATACACGGCGGACACCCTGCCTACCCACGTCTCCAAGGGCTATGTGGCGGAACTGCTGGAATGCAAGCGGTACTATAACCGGCTTGCTCAGCCAGCCGGTACGCCTCTGGCCTATGGCGTCACCTATGGCACAGGCAACGCCCGGTTTAAGATTCCCATGCCCGTGCCCATGCGGGTTGCTCCGACCATCACCGTGGGTAAGGGAGTGGGCAATTTGCGCGTGCTGTGCAATGGTACGCAGTACACGGCCACCGCTATCGGCGGCGTGTATGTCAAGGATGACGGCATCCTGTTCCAGGTGACGTGCGACGGCATCCCAAGCGCCCACCCTGCCATCCTGGTATTCAACGTTGAGGACGTGCTGACGCTGAACGCTGAGCTATAAGGAGGATAACGTCATGCCACAATTATGCTACAAGGGCGCTGACGGTCAATGGCATCCTCTGGGCCTTCTGCTCAAAGGCAAGGACGGCCTGACCATGAGCGTCAACGGCGTGGAACAGGCGGACGGCAACATCACCCTGACCGCCGCCGACATCCCGGTCAGTGCCACCGACGAGACCGACGTGCAGACGGCGCTGATCCAGCGGGACAGGGTGCGGAATTTGCTGGATAACAGCGACTTTACAAATGCGGTCAACCAGCGGGGGCAGACCAGTTGGAGTCAAGACGGCATCTACTGCATTGACCAATGGAAGACGGACAGCGCCAGCAATGCGGCAAGCATAACCCTATCAAGCGGCGGCATTGTGCTGACGCCAACGGCTACCCTCTATGCTGGTATCTACCAAAAATTTGATGCTTACAGCGATATGGCCGGTAAGGTCTACACCCTGGCCGTATGCGTCGGCGGCTTTTGGGATTGTGTGTCACTGGTCATCGGCAGCGATACAAGCGGCAAGACGTTGGCCTCGGGGCTGACGGCATACAGCACCACATGGGGCCACGTCCTCATACGCAACAAAGCGGGCAACGGCGCCATCACCATCGAAAAGGCCGCTCTCTACAAGGGCAGCTATACCGCCGACACCCTGCCCGCCTACGTCCCCAAGGGCTACGCGGCGGAGCTGTTGGCATGTCAGCGGTACTATACGGAAGGGACAGCAAAACTCGGGTGGGTGTTTTCGTCCGAATCCGCCCCTACCGCTTATTTGTGCGATATAACCTATCCTGTACCGATGCGCGTCAACCCGACTGTGACGATCAAAAATATCAAGCTATGGTCAGCTCAATCGCCTGCGTCCATTACTGCGGCGAAAAACATTGGCGATAACCACGGATTTAACAGCCTTAATCTGAGCGGTAGTGCAAACGGCGCGGTGATCCAATTTGATTATGCCGCAAGCGCGGATTTGTAAGGAGGCAAAACCATGGATGGTAACAACATGATGGACGGTGCTGGCGACATCCTGCAGCGCCAACCGTACAAGGTGCTTGTCCGCGAGGACGATGAGGGCCGGATCCTGGCCATCAACAGCGACGCCTTTTTGGCCGACACCGACGGCTGGACGCAGATCGACGAGGGCTACGGCGATCAGTACCACCACGCCCAGGGCAATTACTTAGACGGCCCCCTGTGGGACGAGCGTGGCGTCTGCCGTTACAAGCTGGTAGACGGCGAGGTGCAGGAGCGCACCCAGGCGGAGATGGACGCAGACTATACGCCGCCTGTGCCGGTGCTGACGGCGGAAGAGCGCATGGACGAGATCGAGGCCGCCATGATGGAGCTGGCGGCGATGATGACGACCGACAACATGGGAGGTGATGCGTAATGGCCGCAATTTACGCACGATGGATTAAAGCTGGGAAAATGACCCTAACCGACGTGCCGGAGCGCTGGCGGGCGCATGTGGCCGAAATGCTGGAGGTGACGGGCGATGACCAAAGCTGACAAACTCCGCTCCTGGGCCCTTGCCCAGGTGGGCAGCCCCTACGTCATGGGCGGGACGGGCCAGCGCTGCGCACCGGCCTACCGCAGGGCCAGGGCGGAGCAGTACCCCAACAGCGCCGCCGCCATCCGAAGCAATTGCCCGGTGATGAGGGGCAAACAGGCGACCTGTACGGGGTGCAAATACGACGGCAAGCTTTGCTATGACTGCGCCCAGCTGGTGCGCCGTGGCTGCGCGGCGGCGGGGATTGAGGGCGTCAACATTTCCGGCGCAACCAGCCAGTGGCGCAAAGGCGATTGGCTGAGCAAGGGCAGCATCCAGGACATGCCAAGCGGCAAGGTGTGCATCCTGTTTCGGGAGGATAAGTCCGGCGTGATGGGCCACACCGGCATTGCCCTGGGTGACGGTACGATTGTCCACGCATCCGGGCATGACACAGGGGTGGTGCGTACTGCCATCAGCGCGGGCCGCTGGACGCACTACGCCATCCCCAGGGAGCTGGATGTGGTGGTAGACGGAACGCCTGACGCCGACACGGCGGACAAGCCAGCCTCCCACCCAACACTTCGGCACGGAAGCCGGGGCGATGCCGTTGTGACCCTCCAGCTGGCCTTGCACGACCGGGGATTCGACCTGGAGCCGGACGGCATTTTCGGCGCTGTCACGGAGGAGTGCGTCAAGACCTTCCAGGCGGCCCACGGCCTCAACACGGACGGCATCGTGGGGCCGAAGACCTGGGCGGCGCTGGATCGGGCGGCGACTGGCGTGGCTGAGACATACACCGTGACCATTCCGGGGCTGAGCCGGGAGGAAGCGGAGGCGCTGGCCGGGCTGTATCCGGGGGCGGAAATTTCGGCGTAACGCAAGGAGGACGCGAACATGTGGGATAAGATGATGAAGACACTGGCCGGCGTTGGCGGGGCCATCGCGGGGCTGTTTGGAGGCTGGGACATGATGCTGGGGGTGCTGATCGGCGTGATGGCGGTGGACTACGCCACCGGCCTCGTTGTTGCCGCCATGGGCAGGAGTCCCAAGACCGAGACCGGCCATCTGGACAGCAAGGCCGGCTTCCGCGGTCTGCTGCGCAAGGGCGTTATCCTGCTGATGGTGCTCCTGGGTGCTCTGCTGGACTTGGCCCTGGGCACCGGCGCGGCAATGTTCCGCAATATGGTGATTTGGTTCTACATCGCCAACGAGGGCATTTCCATCCTGGAGAACGTGGCCCTGACGGACGTACCCTTCCCCGCTTGGCTGAAGGGCGCTCTGGAACAGCTGAGGGACAGAGAACCCAGCGACGGGGCGAAGATAGAATAACAACAGAAGCCGGGGACGCTGAGGAACGTCCTCGGCTTTTTTCGTTATTCGTCAGGGTTCTCTGCGGGCATAACGTAATTAAACATTTCAAGCTGCTGGTGGATGTACTGACCGTAGGTAAGATGCTTGATCTGCGAAAACTTTTTCAAGTCGGGTATAAACAGTAGATCATTGACGCGCATACGAGGATTTTCTGAATAGCGATAAGTGTGACGTTTGTCATAATTATCGATAAAACTAAATTTCGATTTTTCATCAAATGTAGATACACACTTAATAGGCGTGTCACAAAAATCAAACAATGTTTCCTCGAAATCTGCTCCGGTTACTTTATAGTTGGATTCTTCAATCTTTTGATTGAATTTTGTCAAAGCAGCTATAGCTGACCCAAGCCTGTTATGCTGGCGCAGATATCCGGTTACGGAACTTTCATCAAGCGATTTTACCATATTTTGAAACAAATCTGGATGGCAAAACTTTAAAAACAGGCAATAAAAGTATAGTTCTTCTGCGGCGTCGTCACGGTAATCCTTGAGCAGGTAGTCTCTCAGAACGCGATAGGTGGACAGCAGCGTGTCGATCATCCGCAGCGAGATGGCTTCCTCGGTCAGGACGGCCGTGATGAACCTGAACAAAGGCTCGTGCATCTGCGCGAAGTCGGGGGCGATGGCGAGGAGCTGCGTCTGAATGTAATCCCTGACGTCCGGCACGGGCATAACCGTCATGTAATCAAAGATTTTGCACAGGTAGCCTTCCGCGTCCATGGTCTGGCCGAAGAAATTCCTGGTGGCCGCGCAGAGCTGCCGCATATCCACGGCCATCACGAAGGTGACGCCATCGACGTTCAGCAGATGCTTGACGACCTCCAGCGTCTTGATCGCGAACGTTGGGCTGCAGCGATCCAGCTCGTCAATGATGAAGATCAGCGGCTGGGTTCCAGCGACTGCTGTTTGGAGAGCGGCCTTCATGGCGTCTATGGACTTTCTCAACTGCGTGTAGGCATCGTATTGCGCGTCGCCCCACTTCTCAATCAAATGGCCTAAACCTGCCGCCGCGCCATCTGCCAATGTGCCAGGTGCCACAGCACGAACCAGGGAATGGATGATCGTAGGAGCGGCGTGGCCTACGAATGATCGAACTTTCTCCTTAACTCCTGAGTGATCCTGGTCTTCCGCAGCCACGACAAAGGCATCGTCACTTGCGATCAGTGACAGAATGGGGGTAAATGCGTCTTCGTATAGATCATGCTCCCAGGCGTTGTAGTAGACGGTTTGGTACTTGCCTTCCGCCTTGACCATGGACTGGAACATCTTCAGGAAATACGTTTTTCCTGCGCCATAGGCTGCGTCAATGGCGATGGTATAACCCGCAGATTCTGTGTCGCGACGGTAATTCTGCTGGTTCTCAATGAGCTTGTACAGAAAATTAGCGAATTTTTCCCGCCCAAGCAAATCGTTTTCCTTGAAGGTGTAGTCAGTAGACAATGTGGATCGCTCCTTATAAGTCTGGTATATTTACCATTAGTATATATGATGCTCTGCTCTTCGTCAATATTAGACAGGCTAAAGTCATCAGGCGGAGGCCGAACCTTGCTCACGCAGGGAAACGGTCACCAGTATCTCCAGAAATTGAACAACGGTAGGGGCTGAGTAAGCCGGAACCTGGCGAGGCGGGAAAGGTAATCGGGGTTATTGCGCCAAGCATGATTGATCGCCGTGCGGATATTGCGCTCGACGCAGTGCGTGTTACAGTCCAATTCCCGGGCAATCGGCTTGTATAGATGCTGCTGAGCGCACAGCAGCCGATCCTCGTCTTCAACAGCAAGTTCCACTGCAAAGACAATCATTTTGTATCCCTTCAGGCGGTAGCGCGGCATGGCCAATATTCAGAAACACCT